>NZ_CAMPJD010000011.1 GCF_946886695.1 uncultured Pseudoxanthomonas sp.
TAGGTCATCGCCAGGGGCTTTACCCCAAACCCCCAGCCCACAAGGCTGGGGGTTTTTTCTTGCGCCGCTTTGGCCAACAATCGATCTTCATCTCACGGGGGACGATGCATGAAGTCATGTCGATTGGCGTTTGCCATTGCGCTGGTGGCGCTCGGTACCGATGCTGCGGCAGGAGTCACGCCGACGACGACGCAGCGCGTGCACGAAGCCGCGCTGGTGCTGGACACGCACCTGGACACGCCGGCGAATCTGCGGCGGCCTGGATGGAGCATCGTGGACAATCACCAGCATGAAGGCGACCTCTCGCAGGTCGATCTGCCGCGCATGAAAGAGGGTGGGCTGGATGGTGGCTTCTGGGTGATCTACACGGCGCAGGGCGCGCGCGACGCCGCCGGCAAGCGCGCAGCACGAGACCACGGGCTCGAACGTCTCGCCAGCATCCTGGAGATGCTCGCCGCGCATCCGGGCGACATGGAGCTTGCCCTCACCGCGGATGACGCTGAACGGATCGCCGATGCCGGCAAACGCGTGTCGTTCATCAGCATGGAAAACGCGGCGCCGCTGGCGAGCGATCCGTCCCTGCTGACGGCCTACCATCGACTCGGCTTGCGGATGCTCGGCATCACCCATGTGCGCAACAACGACTTTGGCGATTCCTCCACCGATCCGTCTGGTGCCGAGTGGACGGGACTCAGCCCAGCCGGTCGCGCTCTGGTCGCCGAAGCGAACCGCCTTGGCATCGTGCTGGATGCATCGCATGCAAGCGACGCGGTGTTCGACCAGTTGCTTGCGTTGTCTTCGGCGCCGATCGTGTTGTCGCATACGAGCGCGGATGCGCTTTACGACCATCCGCGCAACATCGACGACGCGAGGATCCGCCAGCTTGCGGCGAAGGGCGGCGTGATCCACGTGAACGCATTCGGCGGCTATCTGGTCGACATCCCGAAGATTCCGGAACGCGAAGCGGCGATGGAAAGCCTGTCGAAGAAGTATGGCCCGGAGAACAGGCTGCCGGCGGACCGGGTTGCGGACTATCTGGCCGAGCGCCTCGCGATCGAAGCGCGCTATCCCGTCAGACGGGCCACGTTCGACGAATACATGGCGCACCTGCTGCATATTCTGAAAGTGGCCGGCGTGGATCATGTCGGCATTGGCGCAGACTGGGATGGCGGCGGCGGCGTAGCAGGCATGGAAGATGTCAGTGCGTTGCCGCGGATCACCGAGGCGCTGCTGACGGCAGGTTATTCCGAGGCGGACATCCGGAAAATCTGGAGCGGCAACCTCCTTCGTGTATTGCGGCAGACCCAAGCGGCTGCAGAGGTGTCCTCATAATCGCAGGGCTATGCCGCCGAAGCGTTTCGATAGCCGCCCGGTCGTGGGTGGATCAGTGCGGTGGATCCGGCCACCGTCGTCGATGGCCACGGGGAGGATAGCGCCGTGGAAGAGTCCATTACGCCGCGGCGTTTCGTCGCGTGCTTTCCCATCGACATTCCGCGGCATTGGCTGCCGGGGAATGAAGTGGTTTCGTCGCTGCTCAATGCGTACACCATCCTGGTGCCGGCCAACGAAGCGTTCTATATCCGTACGCTCAATGCGTGCATGCCGCGTATCACGGACGACGCACTGCGGGAGCGCTGCCAGGCGTTCATCCGGCAGGAGGCGCAGCATGGGGTGGCGCACAAGCGCTACTGGGACAATCTTGATGTGCAGGGATATGCGTATCGTCGCTTCGAAAGGACGGTGGATCGCGTCATCTTCCGCACGATGGACCGATATGCGCCGCTGTGGCTGCGCGTCTCGCTGGTGAGTTGTGTCGAACACATCAACGCGTTCCTCGGCTATGAGTTCCTGTCGCAATCCATCCTGGCCGATGCGGATCCGCGCATGCGCGATCTTATGGAGTGGCACTTCGCGGAGGAGATCGAGCACCGTGCAGTCGCGTTCGACCTGCTGCAGATGATCAGACCTAACTACTCGGTGCGCTTAGTGGGTGCGCTGACGACGACGGCACTCTTCTACTTGTTGATGGCCGGCATGGCAGCGTCACTGTTGGCCCAGGATCGCTTGTTGTGGAGGAAGGCCTCGGTACGCCAGCTGGTCCGTCATCTCGGCAAGGGGCACGGGATGGGGCGCCGCACCCTTCACCATCTGCGGGATTACCTGCGTCAGGACTTCCACCCTTCGTGCTTGAGCGGGGCCGATGACCTCGCCGCCGAGGCGCTGGCGAGGCAGACACGGGAAGTGCCGCCCACGATCATGCCGATGTCCCCCCAAACCTGAACGCCAGGTCGCCGGAGCGCGTGGAGTCGTTCCCATCCACCAGGGCAGCGCGGAGACCACTGAATCCAAGTAATTGATGGGGAAGGGGATATTTCTGACCAGCCAGACTGAGGGAGATTGTTGCAGACGTAGGACAATGGGGAACTTCTCCGGTGGTTAGCAGTCGAACCCCCCGACTGCTAACATCCTTGCCCATGAGCCAGAACACTCCTACTACCGCCCTGGTCACCAACAGCCTGCCGATTCCCAGTGCCCTGGGTTCGCTGGACGCCTATATCAGTGCCGTGCACCAGATCCAGGTGTTGTCGGTCGAAGATGAGCGCGCACTCGCCAACCGTTATCGCGAGGATGAAGACCTCGACGCGGCGCGCGAACTGGTGCATTCGCATCTGCGCTTCGTGGTGCATGTCGCCCGCGGCTACAACGGCTACGGCCTGCCGCTGGGGGATCTGATCCAGGAAGGCAACATCGGCCTGATGAAGGCGGTGAAGCGTTTCGATCCCGACATGGGCGTGCGCCTGGTGAGCTTTGCGGTGCACTGGATCCGTGCCGAGATGCACGAGTTCATCCTGAAGAACTGGCGCATCGTGAAGGTCGCCACGACCAAGGCGCAGCGCAAGCTGTTCTTCAACCTGCGCAAGTCCAAGACGCGCCTGGGCTGGATGAATGCCGAAGAAGTCAGCGTCATCGCCAAGGACCTCAACGTGTCCGAGCGCGAAGTGCTGGAGATGGAAGCGCGCCTGTCTGGTCGCGACATCGGTTTCGACGCCTCCTCTGATGAGGATGAGGATCACGCCCCGCCGTCGCCAGCCAGCTATCTGGTCGCCCACGACGAAGATCCTTCGCAGGCCTACGAGCGCGCCGACAACGAAGGCAACCAGATGGAACTGCTGCGCGAGGGCCTCGCGAATCTGGATGATCGCTCGCGCGACATCGTCAAGCGCCGCTGGCTGGATGGCGACAGCAAGGTCACGCTGCAGGAACTGGCCGATGAATACGGCATTTCCGCCGAGCGCGTCCGCCAGGTGGAAGCCAATGCGCTGAAGAAGATGAAGGCACTGTTCGCTGCCTGACCCGGTATCGCGACCGCGTACTGAAGAGGTCCCTCAAGGGGCCTCTTTTCGTTTGCAAGGTTCATCGATCGACGGAAGTGTGATCCACTACGCGGCGATCCGCCTCGGGCGGCAACATAAAGGAGCAGGGCATGGCGTGGGGCAACAAGCGGCACTGGGTACTCGCGTTGGCAATGGCATGCGGCATGTTGGCGAGTGCGGGCGGCGCGCCGGCCACGGCTGCCGAAACCGGCAACACCAAATCCTCCGGCGAGCCGCGCGGTGTGAGTTTCAGCATCGATCGCGAGGAATATGACGCGCAGGCGCGCGCCGCGATGCAGGTCGATCCGGTAGTGTCCGCGCAGCTTGGCGCGATTCGCAAGGTAGTGCTGGACGATGCCGCGAGCATGGACCAGCCCGGCCCCGACGTACTGGTGTTCGATGTCGAGGGCAGCCGCGGCAAGGGGCGCGTCACCGCACGCTTCATCACGGTCAGTGCGACGGAGGAGGCACTCGGCCCCGGCGTGCTGGTGATGTCGGACGGCACCGAGCACGTGATCGAAGGCGACGCCGACGCGTTGGCTGCGAAGGACGACCATCATGGGCACGACCACGATGAGGAGGTCGGGGTGGGCGCCGACCTCTTCACCCGCCAGGCGCAGGAAGCCGCGCAGCGGTATCCGTTGGTCCGCCAGCACATCGGCCAGATCACGTCTTTCGAAATCGATACCGAGGCCACCGGTGCCGCGCCGGGCATGAACACCTTCGTGTTCGACGTGGTGGGCGACAAGGGCCGTGGGCGATTGGAAGCGGATTTCATCACCGTCAGCGCCGACACCGAACGCCTCGGCAAGGGCGTGCTGACGCTGGCGAATGGCCGCCGCTTGCCGTTCGAAGGCGAGCCGCGCGGTGAAGACGAGCCAGCCGATGACGCGGGCGTCGACGATCTGTTCGGCGACATGCAGGACAACATCTTCACCCGCCAGGCGCGCGTCGCCGTGCAGCGCTATCCGCTGGTGCAACAGCACATTGGCACGCTGCAGTCGTTCGAGTTCGACCTGGCCGGGACGGGCGAGGCGGAAGGTGTGAACGAGTTCGTGTTCGTGCTGGCGGGCGACAAGGGACGCGGGCGCATCCTGGCGGAATTCATCACCGTGGATGCCGACACCGAACGTCTCGGCAAAGGCGTGCTGACGCTCGCCGATGGCCGCGAGATTGCGTTCGAAGGCGAGGCGCCGATGGAAGGTGAACTGGCGTCGCCGCGCATCGATACGGATCGTGGCGAGGTGCCTGATACCTTTGCGCGGCAGGACGGCATCTTCGTGCTGCAGGCCAATGCGGCGATGCAGGCGCATCCCGTCGTGCAACGCCACATCGGTGACATCCGCGAGGCGGCCTTCGACCGTGACGCGTCCTGGGCAGCGGAAGGCGAGCGGTATGTCTTCGACCTGAAAGGCAGCAAGGGTGCGGGCCGTCTCGAAGCCGAGTTCATCACGGTCGACGCGGACAGCGAACGCATCGGCGACGGTGAGCTGGTCATGGCTGACGGCAAGCGTCACTCGTTGAGCGAAAAGTGATCCTGACAAGATTCGGATAGCGTCGCCGTTGAGGCAAGACGAACATGGCATCCCGTCTCCTGGAGCGTGATGCCATGTCGTTCGTGATCCGCGGGCTGTCGCCCGAACCCTTCCGTTCCCTGTTCGCGCTCGACGCCGCCGCACTGACGGCACGCAACATCCGCCGCGTCGTTGCCGATGCCGACCGCGGGTTTCCCTGCCGCGTCACGCTGCAGGATGCGCAGCAGGGCGAGACCCTGCTGCTGCTTCCCTACCTGCACCACGATGTCGCGGGTCCATATCGCGCCAGCGGGCCGATCTACGTGCGCGAAGCGGCGCTGCACGTCCATGCCGCCGAGTTTCGCGACACGTTGCCACCGTCATTCCCTCGCAGGCTTCTGTCGCTACGGGCCTACGACGAGGACGGTCTGATGCGCGACGCCGAGGTGGTGGAGGGCGTCGATGCTATGCCTCATCTGCAACGCCTGCTCGGCATGGCGGGCGTCGCCTATCTGCACGTGCACAACGCTCGGCCCGGCTGCTACGCCTGCCGCGTCGATCCCGCCTGATCGGCGTCCTTGCCCAGGATGATCCGCGCGCCGCGCTGGTAGCTCCAGTACGCCCAGCACCAGTTCAGCAGGACGACCAGCCGGTTGCGGAAGCCGATCAGGAAGAACACGTGCGCGGTCAGCCAGAACCACCACGCCAGCAGGCCGGAGAACTTCAATCGGCCGAAGTCCACCACCGCCGCCATGCGGCCGATGGTCGCCAGGTTGCCATAGTCCTGGTAGCGGAAGTCGTCGGGCGATGCGCGCCCAGCAAGCCGTGCGCGCAGAACCTGCGCCACGTGCCGGCCCATCTGTTTCGCCGCCGGCGCCACGCCGGGCACAGGTCGCCCGTCCGAGGTCACGGCGGCGAGATCTCCCGCGACGAAGATGTCGGAGTGTCCTGGCACGCTGAGGTCCGGCTGCACCGGCACACGTCCGGCACGGTCCAGTGGCACGTCGAGCGAGCGCGCCAGCGGTGAGGCCGCCACACCAGCCGCCCACACCACGGTCTTTGCCGGCACGAAGGCGTCGCCCAGCCGGTAACCCTCGTCGGTGATGTCGCTTACTGGTGTGCCGGTCATCACCTCGACGCCCAGCTTTTCCAGTTGCCTGCGCGCCTTCTCCGACAGCGTGTCGGGAAAGGACGCCAGCACGCGCGGCCCCGCTTCCACCAGACGCACGCGGGCCTGCGAGGGATCGATGCGGCGGAACTCGTTCTTCAACGTATGTCGCGCGATCTCGGCCAGCGTGCCTGCCAGCTCGACGCCGGTCGGTCCGCCGCCGACGATGGCGAAGCTGAGCCACGCGGCGCGTTTCTCCGGATCGGTTTCGGCTTCCGCGCGCTCGAAGGCGAGCAGCAGATGGCGGCGCAGCTGCAGGGCGTCGTCCAGCGTCTTCAGGCCGGGCGCATGCCGTGCCCACTCGTCGTGGCCGAAGTAGGCATGCGTCGCGCCCGTGGCCAGCAGCAGCGAGTCGAAGGCGATCGTCGTGCCGTCGGCCAATACCACATGCTTTTCCTGCGGCGCAATCGCAGTGACCTCCGCCAGCCGCACTTCCACGTTGGCCTGCTTGCGCAGGATGTGGCGCAGCGGCGCGGCGATGTCGGGCGCCGACAATCCGGCGGTGGCCACCTGGTACAGCAGCGGCTGGAACAGGTGGTGGTTGTGCCGATCGATCAGGGTGATGCGCACCTGCGCGGAGGCGAGGGCGCGCGTGGCCCAGAGGCCCGCGAAGCCACCGCCGACGATGACGAAATGGTGTGCTGCCTGCATGCCGTCTCCCGCAGCCACGAAGTGCGTGGCGGATCGCGTGGATTGTCTCACGCGGCCCGCCGCCGTCACTCAGTCCGGGTCGCGGTCGATCAGCGAGGTCGCGCGCGTGTCGGGCATCCACAGATAGACCAGCAGCGAACAGGCGATGCAGGCGGTGACGTACCCGTAGAAGCCGCTCTCCATGCCGCTTTTCTTGAACCACAGGGCGACCATGTCCGCCGTTCCTCCGAAGAGCGCGACGGTCAGCGCATAGGGCAGGCCGACGCCCAGGGCGCGGATCTCCACCGGGAACATTTCCGCCTTCACCACCGCGTTGATCGCGGTGTAGCCGCTGAGGATCACCAGTGCCGCCATGACCAGCCAGAACGCGTGCGCCGGGCTGGATACCGTCTGCAGCGTCGACAGGATCGGCCACGTGCACAGGGTGCCCAGTACGCCGAAGGCGATGAGGATGCGCCGGCGTCCGATCCGGTCCGATAGTGCGCCAACCACCGGTTGCAGCAGCATGAAGAAGAACAGCGTCGAAGCGTTGATCAGGCTGGCCATTTCGCTGGCCATGCCCGCGCTGTTGACGAGGAATTTGTGCACGTACGTCGTGTACGTATAGAACGCCAGCGTGCCACCCATCGTCAGGCCGACCACGGCGAGCACCGCGCGTGGGTGCCGCATCAGCGCGCGCAGCGTGCCTTGCACCTCCTGCTGGTCCGGCGTGCCCGCGGCCTCGCGGCGGGAGAACGATTCGGTTTCCACCATGTTCCGGCGCAGCCACAACGCCACCAGCGCCGCCACCGCGCCGATCGCGAACGGGATGCGCCAGCCCCATTCGCGCAGTTGCTCGTCGGTGAGGAACACGCGCTGCAGTGCGATCAGCACGGCCAATGCAATCAGGTGGCCCATGACCAGCGTGACGTACTGGAAGCTGGACCAGAAGCCGCGATGTCCGCGCGTGGCCATCTCGCTGAGATAGGTCGCCGACGTGCCGTATTCGCCGCCGACGGACAGGCCCTGCAGCAGCCGCGCCATCACCAGCAGGATCGGCGCCGCGACGCCGATGGTCGCGTAGCCGGGCGTGCAGGCGATGATCAGCGAACCGCCGCACATCATCACTACCGACAGCATCAGCGCGCGCCTGCGGCCATGGCGATCGGCATAGCGGCCCAGCAGCCAGCCGCCGAGCGGGCGCATCAGGAAGCCCACCGCGAAGATCGCGGCGGTCTTCAGCAACTGGCTGGTGCGGTCGCCACCGGGGAAGAACACTTCGGCGAAGTACAGCGAGAATGCCGCGTACACGTACCAGTCGTACCACTCCACCAGGTTGCCCACCGAGCCGCTGAAGATGCTGCGCAGGCGTTGGGCGGGCGTCAGTTCGGTACGGGACGTGGGCGTCATCAGTACAGGTCCATGGGGTCGACATCGAGCGACCAGCGCGTGCGGCGGGCTTCCGGCAGGGCGTGGATGTCCGGCCAGGCGAGATCGAGCGCTCGGTGCAGGGCGCGCCGCTCGGGCGATGACAGCAGCAGTTGCACGCGATGCAGGCCGGCGCGGCGCGGCATCGGTGCCGGCAACGGGCCGTGCATCTCCAGGGTGGCGTCGTGCGCGCGCAGGGCGCGCTTTGCCGCCTGCAGGAACTGTTGCGCGGCGTCGACGTGCTGCGCCTCAGCGCGCAGCAGCGCCAGGTGCGCGAAGGGGGGGAAGCCGGCCATCTGGCGCTGCTCCAGTTCGGCCTCGGCGAAGGCGTGGTAGCCACCGCTGATCAGCGTGTTCAACAACGGATGGTCGGGATGGTGCGTCTGCAACCAGACATCGCCGCGCTTGCCGGCACGTCCGGCGCGCCCCGCGACCTGGATGAGCTGCTGCGCCAGCTTCTCGCCGGCGCGGAAGTCGGTGGAAAACAGGCCTTCGTCCACGCCGACCACCGTAACGCGCGTCAGGTGCGGCAAGTCGTGGCCCTTGGCCAGGATCTGCGTGCCCACCAGGATGCCGGGCGCATCGCCCAGTTTGGCCAGTTGTTGCGCCAGGCCGTCGCGCTTCTGCGTGGTGCCGCGATCCACCCGCAACACCGGCACGTCGGTGAACTGCTCGATGAGCAACTCCTCCAGCCGCTCCGTGCCGATGCCCTGCGGCTGCAGCGCCAGGCCGCCACAGTCGGGGCAGGCAGGCGGCGCCGCTTGCCGAGCACCGCAGTGGTGGCATTGCAGGCGCTTGCCCCCCGCATGCACGGTCATCGCACTGTCGCAGCGCTTGCAGTGCGCGCTCCAGCCGCAGTCGTGGCACAGCAGCACCGGTGCGTACCCGCGGCGATTCTTGAACACCAGCACCTGGCCGTCGGCGTCCAGCGCCTGGCGGATGGCCTGCAGGGTGTCGGCCAGCAGGCCTGCCTGCTGCGGCCGCTTGCGCATGTCCAGCACGCGCACGCTGGGCGGTTGCGCTTCGCCCGCGCGCCGCGACAGGCGCAGGTGCGCATAGCGGCCGCAGCGAGCGTTGTGCAGGGTTTCCAGCGACGGCGTGGCGCTCCCCAGCACCACCGGCACATCCAGCGCCTTGCCACGCACCAGGGCGAAGTCGCGTGCGTGGTAGCGGATGCCGTCCTGTTGCTTGTAGCTGCCGTCGTGTTCCTCGTCGACCACGATCAGGCCGGCCTCCGGCAAGGGAGTGAATACCGCCGAGCGCGTGCCTACGATCACCCGCGCCTCACCGCGCAGGCAGGCGGCCCAGGTACGGGCGCGCTCGCCATCATTCAAACCGGAGTGCAGTGCATGCACAGGCACGCCCAGGCGTTCGCGGAAGCGCGCCAGCGTCTGCGGCGTCAGCCCGATCTCGGGCACCAGCACCAGCGCCTGCCGGCCGCGCTGCAGACAGGCGGCGATGGCGTGCAGGTAGACCTCGGTCTTGCCGCTGCCGGTCACGCCATCCAGCAGCAGCGCGCCGAAGCCGGCCGTGCCGTTGATCGCGTCGGCAGCGGCCTGCTGTTCGTCGTTGAGCGCCGGGCCCGGCCGCGGTGAGGGGGCGGCCGGTACTGCCGCCGTGGCGAATCGTTCGGCCAGCCCGCGCTTGCCCAGGTCGCGCGCGGTGGCACGGCCGGCATCCACATGCAGGTCCAGCGCGTCCTCATCGAGGGAGGCGTGTTCGGCCAACAGGTCGGCCAGGCGGCGCGGACGGCTGCCGGCGCGCAGGCGGTCGCGTTGGAGTTGGCCGGCTTCGGTCAGGCGCCAGTGCCAGGCATGGGTGTCGGGCAGCGGTTCGCCCTGGCGCAGTTGGACCGGCAGGGCCGTCGCGACCACTTCGCCCATCGGTGCATGCGTGTAGCGCCCGAGCCAGTGCAGCGAGTCGAGCAGTTCCCCGTGCAGCAGGGGCGTGGTATCGAGCAGGGCTTCGGCCTGGCGCAGTTCCAGGTCCGGGTCGGCCGGCGGGGCGACGCCGGCCACGAAGCCGGTCAGTGGGCGGTTGCCGAACAGCACCTTGACCCGCTTGCCCACGTCCTCCGGCGAGGCGGCGTGGCCGGGCGGCGGCAGGTAGTCGAACAGCCGCGGCAGGGGGACCGGCAGCGCGACCTGGAGGACGGGAACGGGCGACATTGCGTGCAGTGTATCGACCCCTCCCGGCGGGGGTCACATCTCATGCAGTTGCATTGATGTCCTGTCAAAATCTTGACGAAAATCACGCAAGTGCCCATCCCACAAGGGGATTCCGGTTTATCCACACCAGCTGTGGATAAATCTGTGCATGGCGGGATTGCTTCACGGCGCGAGGACGGTCCCGCAAGCCTCGGTGCCACCTTGGCGAAAAAAGCGCCATCCCGATATTCTTCAACAAAATCATGCGGTTGCCCGTGAAACCCAGTTGACACAATGTGCTTGAGGGAGTGTCCGGGGGCCGGCATGACGGTTTGGTGACCGCTGTGCACAACGTTTTTCGCGGAAAGCCTTGTGCCATCGAAGAGAGCAGGTTCCGGCGCGATGTCAAGCGTCCATACGGGCGCGCAGGCTGACTATGATCGGGTCGTCCGCAACCGGTTTCGCCATGGCTCCCACCTCCGCTTCCGACCCGCCTCCCGCCGCCCTCGCCGCCTTCCTGCGTGGGTGCGAACGCAGGGGCGCGGTGTTCGCCGCGCTCCAGTGCGGCGACCCCGACCGCGGCGACGTCGCCCTGGCGGCGGCATTGCGTGCGTTCCGTGCCAAGGCGGCCGCCCTGCCGATGGCCGACTGGCCGGTGCGCTTCTGGTCACTGCTTGCCGCTACCCCGCAACTGCGGGCGGACGGTGCGCATGCGCACTGGTCCGGTTCGCTCGCGGCCCTGGCGAATCCGGCGCCCGCTGATCGCGCGGCCCTGCTGCTACGGCTGGCGGGTGGCCTGCAGGAAGCCGAGGCCGCCCAAGCGCTTGGCTTCGACAACGCCGCCTATCGCGACGCCCTCGCCCGTGCCTGTCCGCGTGACGCCGCCGGGCACCCTGACGCCGCCGGGTGGCGCGCGCTGGCAGAAGCCATCCAGCAGCATCTGCGGGAACTGCCTCCCGACCGCTTGGCCACACTGGCCCGCCTGCGCGAGGACGCTCTCGCCGGCACACGCATCGCGTCGCCCGCCATGACACCACCTGCGCCGGCCGTAACGGCGCCTCTGCGCCGCTGGCCCTGGATCCTCCTCGGGGCACTTCTGCTGCTGGTGGCCGGCGCAGCGGGATGGTGGTGGTGGGACAGGCAGGGTGCGCGGCCGCTGTCGGGCGCTGCGGTTGCTGCGGCAGACGGTGACAGCGCGTTGGTGCTGCCCCCGGATCCGGTGATCACCGTGGTCGACCTGCCGGCCGCCGACGCCCCTGCCGTGCGCGCCGACGCGGTGATGGCGGCGCACGAACATGCGGATTTCGCGCTGCTCGCCGACGCCGACGAGGAAGCCCTCGCCCGCGAGGCCGACTTCCTCGCCTGGTACGTGGCCGGCGCAGGTGCGCCACAAGTACCTGCCCTGGAGGATGGCGATGGGGCGCGTTGACATGCGTACGGCTCTGCTCGGCGCCATGGGCGTAGCCGTCGCGGTCGCCGGCATCGCCGTCTCCTCCGCACAGGACGCCGCCCCCGGCGCGCGCTGGCAGGCGATGTCGCCGGCGGAACAGACAGCGTGGCAGCAACAGCGCATCGCGTGGGATGCGCTGCCCCTGCACGAACGCGAAGACCGTCGCGCGCGCTACGCCGCCTGGCGCGCACTGGACGAAGTACAGCGTGCGCGCCTGCGCGCCGCGGCTGCCGAGGTCGCCGCGTTGCCGCCTGAACACCAGGCCGCCTTGCGTACACAGTTCGCCGTGCTGGATGCCATGCAGCGCAATGGATGGCGACTGGGGCCGGCGCTCGGTGCCGACTGGCCGCGCCTTCAGCCCTTGTTCGCCTACGTACCGCCCGGCGAGCGCGACGCTGCGCTCTCGTTGTTGCGCCAGCTCGATGCGGAGCAACGGGACGATGTGGCCGCGCTGGCGCAGCGCCTTCCGCCGCAGGACCGCGACGCGTTCCGTCGTGAGCTGCTGGCGGTGCCTGTCAGCCAGCGGCGCGCATGGTTGCAGCAACGGCGCGATCGCTAGCCAGGGGAGCGCTGAACGACGGATCCCGTTACGACGGATCCCGTTCGTGGTGAGCCCGTCGGGCCATGCTTTTCACGGCAAGGCCGAGCCGTCGTGGCCGGTCGGGCCATTGCCAAGAGCGTGGCTCGACGGGCTCACCACGAACGGCATCCAAGGCGGCGCGCCTGCATCATGGCGTCGTTCGGCGTGTCCCTACGCGTTCACCAGGCTGGTCAGGGACAGCAGGACCATGGCCGTGACGACCAGCATGAAGTACAGCATGCCCAGCGCAAGGTACTTCACCAGCGTCACGGCCGGGTGCTGGCGATAGACGCGTTGCTGCATCCAGAACAGGTACACCGGCATCCAGAACATGATCAGCAGTTCGGCAAGCCACACCGGCGCGCGCGCAACGGTCGCCTGCGCGGGCAGCAGGCTGTCGATGAAGGACAGGGCGAAGAACGCCAGCACGCACAGGCACAGGTAGGCGTGGCTGTAGAGCGCCACCACCAGGTGTTCCAGATACACCCGGTGCGTGCCGATGTAGGCCAGCTTCAGCAACAGCGCGAACACCGGCACCAGCACGAACAGCGCCGATGGAACCGACCCCATCATGGTGTTCTTGAACAGCTCGGGGTCTTTCTGCAGGCGCGGGATGTTGTCCTGCGCCCGCGCGATCTTCTTGTTCAACCAGCGGTTGCCGAACGCCGGCAGCCAGTCCACCTGGATCGGATTGTCGGTCGGATGCCATGGCTTCCCGTTCTGCGAGAACAGCGAGCCGGTGGAATCCGGCATCGGCCCGTCCTCCGGAATCCGGTCGGGTTCGGCCAGTGCCGGATGATCGGGCTGCAGCGCCGCGATGCGCGCGCGTGCCCGCGCCTGGGTGCCGCGGATATTGTCTTCCACGCGTTCGCGCGCGAACGCGAGCGGCGGTGGGATGGTGGCGCGCGCGGCCAGCAGCCCGTCGATGGTGCGGTCGCGCAGGCGCACCACTTCGTCGGCGTCGGTCAAGCTGTCGAAATCGACGCCTTCGTCGCCCGTGCCCGTCACCTGGACCGTCGTGCCGCCCTTGCCATCGGGCACGGCAGGTGGGCGCGACACATCGCCGCTGCCCATGGCGAACTTGCCCACGAAGAACGTCAGCACGCTGAGGACGACGAACAGCCGCAGCGGCGCCACGAAAGGCGCGCGGTGGCCTGACAGGTAGGCGTTCGCCAGCCTGCCCGGCGACATCAGCGTGCGCAGGGTGCGGAAGATACGACCGTCCAGGTGCCAGAACGATTCGAACACCTCTTCCACCGCATGCCCGAAGCTGCGCAACGGGTTGTGCGA
Organism: uncultured Pseudoxanthomonas sp.; assembly: GCF_946886695.1. The sequence goes on from NZ_CAMPJD010000011.1 coordinate 13,582, forward strand.
GGTCTGTCCGCAGGCATGGCAGAACTCGCCCTGCAGCGGTGTATGGCAGTTCTCGCACGCGCTGGCGTGCACGGCATCGTGCGATGGGGTCATGGGGCGTTCGGGTGGCGCGGCGGGCGAGCGGGTAAGATACCGGCCTCCCGTGACCCGGTGCCAGCGCGAATCCGCGCGGCCGCAGTCCGGCGGTTGATCCCATGTCCCGTTCCCTCTCCCCGACCCCGCGCTTCGGACAGGAAGTGCGCGCCACAGGCACGCTCGCGTTGCCGCTGGTGCTGGGCCACGTCTCCACCGGCCTGATCGGCTTCGTCGACAACGTCATCGCCGGCCACCACGCCACGGCGACGCTGGCGGCGGTGACCGTCGGCACGGCGTTGTTGTGGCTGCCGATGATGGTGCCGATCGGCACGCTGATCTCGCTGACGGCCTCCGTATCGCAACTCGATGGCGCCAACCGCCGCGACGAGATCGCGCCGCTGTTCCGCCAGGCGTTGTGGCTGTCGCTGGGGCTGGGCCTGCTGATGTTCGCCTTCCTCAGTGCCGCGCCCTACGCGCTGGCCGCGTTCGGCATCGCGCCGGACATCATTCCCGGCGCGACCGCGTTCCTGCACGGCATCCGCTGGGGCGTGCCGGCGCTGACGTTCTATTTCTGCATGCGCTACCTCAGCGAAGGCACGCACTGGACGCTGCCGACGATGATCCTGGGCTTCGGTGGCCTGCTGGTGCTGGCGCCGGTGGGGTACGTGCTGGCGTTCGGCAAATTCGGGTTCGCCGAAATGGGCGCGGGCGGCCTGGGCATCGCCTCGGCGCTGACCATGTGGCTGCAGGCGATCGCGTTCGCGATCTATCTCTCGCGGTCGAAGCGCTTCGCCGACCTGCACCTGTTCGCGCACTTCGATCCGCCGCGCCCTGCGCCGATCATGCAACTGCTGCGCACCGGCCTACCGATCGGCATCACGGTGTTGATGGAAGGCAGCCTCTTCATCGTCACCGCGCTGCTGATCGCACGCCTCGGCGCCACGCCGGCGGCCGCGCACCAGATCGCCATCAACGTATCGGCGCTGTGCTTCATGATTCCCATGGGCGTGGCCGAGGCCACCACCGTGCGCGTGGGCCATGCGGTGGGTGCGGGCAACACGCTCGGCATCCGCCGCGCCGCGCATGCCGGCTACGTGATCGTGCTCGCTACCCAGGCGATCTCGGCGCTGTTCCTGCTGCTGGGCCACGACCTGGTGGTGTCGCTGTACACCGACGACCTGACGGTGGCCGCGATGGCGGGCACGCTGCTGCTGTTCGCCGCCGCCTTCCAGTTTCCGGACGGCATCCAGGTGCTCTCGGCCGGTGCGCTGCGCGGACTCAAGGACACCCGCGTGCCGATGTGGCTGGCCGTGGCCGCTTACTGGGGCCTGGGCATGCCGCTGGGTGCCGGGCTGGGCCTCGGGCTCGGCTGGGGCCCGCAGGGCATGTGGCTGGGTCTGATCGTGGGCCTGACCGCCGCTGCCGTGCTGCTGGGCTGGCGTTTCGAGCGCAGCAGCCGGCGCCATGCGGCGCTGCCGGTCGCCCCAACGGTGACCAACGGGGCATGAAAGCCCCGCGTCCGCACGCTACAGTGGTCCCAGTTTCCCGGAGCTTTCCATGAGCCAAGTCGCACCCGCACCCCGTCGCAGCCCGATCGTCGCGTTCTTCGTCGGCCTGTGGGACGTGATGAACTTCACCCGCAAGCTGGTCCTCAACCTGATCTTCTTCGGGCTGTTGTTCCTGATCTTCATCGTGTTCGTCATCGCCGCCGGCAGTGGCGGGGTGAAGCCGCTCGCGGAGCGCACCACCTTCGTGCTGGCGCCGGAAGGCCGGCTGGTCGAGCAGTTCACCTCTGACCCGGCCACGCGCGCGCTGGCCAAGGCGCTGGGCGACAAGGCCGCCGACGAAGTGCAGCTGCGCGACCTGCTGCGCGCCATCGAGGCGGCGCAGAAGGACGAGAAGATCGAACGCATGCTGCTGCGCGTGGACCAGTTGCAGCCGACCGGCTACGCCTCGCTGCGGGAAGTCGCCGCCGCGCTGGCGAAGTTCCGCGCCTCCGGCAAGCAGATCGTCGCGTTCGGCGAAAACGTCAGCCAGACGCAGTATCTGCTGGCCGCGCAGGCGGACGAGGTCTACCTCGACCCGATGGGCAGCCTGATGCTCGAGGGCCTGGGCCGTTACCGGCAGTACTACCGCGAAGGCCTGCAGGACAAGCTGGGCGTGGACGTGCACCTGTTCAAGGTGGGCGAATACAAGTCCGCCGCCGAGCCCTACGTGCTGGATGCCGCATCGAAGGAAGCCAAGGAAGCCGACCTGTTCTGGATGAACGATGTGTGGCAGCGCCTGCTGGCCGACATCGCCAAGGTCCGCAAGACCACGCCGGAAGCGCTGGCCGCGGGCATCGACACGCTGCCCGAAGGCATCGCGGCCGCTGGCGGCGACCTGGCCAAGTACGCCCTGCAGCAGAAGCTGGTGGACGGCCTTAAAACGCAGGAAGAAGTCGAGGACCTGCTGATCGAACGCGGCGTGGCCGACGAGGATTCCGACACCGGCTTCCGTGCCATCGGCCTGACCGGTTACCTGTCCCAGCTCGATTCCCGCATCAACCCGCTCGACAAACGCCCGCAGGTCGCCGTGGTGGTGGCCGAAGGCGAGATCACCGACGGCGACCAGCCGGCCGGCCGCGTCGGTGGCCTGTCCACCTCGGCGCTGCTGCGCGAGGCGCGCGACGACGATGACGTGAAGGCCGTGGTGTTGCGCGTGGATTCGCCCGGTGGCGGCGTGTACGCCTCCGAGCAGATCCGCCGCGAAGTGGCCGCGCTGAAGAAGGCCGGCAAGCCGGTGGTCGTCTCGATGGGCGACCTGGCCGCGTCCGGCGGCTACTGGATCAGCATGAATGCCGACCGCATCTATGCCGACCCGTCCACCATCACCGGCTCGATCGGCATCTTCGGTCTGATCCCGACCGTGCCGCGCACGCTGGAGAAGATCGGTGTGCGTACCGATGGCGTGGGCACCACCCGCTTCGCCGGCGCATTCGACATCAGCCGACCACTGGACCCGGCCGTAGGTCAGGTGATCCAGTCGGTCATCGACAAGGGCTACGCCGACTTCACCGGTAAGGTCGCCGAGGCGCGCAAGAAGCCGGTCGAAGAGATCGACGCCGTGGCGCGCGGCCGCGTGTGGAGTGGTGCGCAGGCCAAGGAGCGTGGCCTGGTCGACGAACTGGCCGGCCTGGACGCGGCCCTGGCCGATGCCGCCAAGCGCGCCAAGCTGGGTGAGGCGGGCAAGTACCGCGTGCGCTACATCGAGAAGATGTCCTCGCCGTTCTCGCAGTTCATGGGTGGCTTCGCCGGCAGCCGCATCGGTACGGCCTGGCTGAAGGACTCCGACTTCGCCCGTGCCCTTCTGGCACGCAGCCTGCCGGAGATGGAAGCGCAGCTGCGCTTCGTGGACGAGGCGGTCAACGACCGCGACGGCGCCCCGGTGAAGAGCCTGGCGTACTGCTTCTGCGGGTTTTGAGTTCCTTCGACATCGCGTGAACCACGGGCCGCGCGGGCAACCGCGCGGCCCGTTGCGTTTGCGGGCGCGCACGTCGCGTGCGGCGCGTGGCGGGTCGCATCCGTTGGGCGGGGCTTGGAGTTCGGAACGACGAGCGTCGGCGCTGCAGTTCCGTACGGCGGGTCTGCAGCGTGGTGTGTCAGGTCTGCAGCACGGTGCCTCGGGTCGAAGGCGCCGCGTTCCGGCTCTGGAACCCAGAACAGCAGGTCTCGTACACGGCGTTCCGGGTTCCGAACTCGGGACATCGTGTCTTCAACGCGACGAGTTGGTCCGGAAACCCGGCGCCTCAGGTCTGCAACGCGGCGTCTCGGGTCGAAAGCGCCGGGTTCCGGGCCCGACAGGCGGCTGGGGGTCCGGAACCCGGCGCACCGGGTCACACCCGCGGCCTACGGCGTTCCTGACGCGGAGGCGCGGGCGGCGACCCGTGCCGAGATCCTCCGCAGCGACACCCGGACGCCGATGACGGACCCCGCTCATGCCGCCGACGCGGTGGGTTGGCCCGGGAGGGACGTGCGGACGCGGGGGCGGGGACGGTGATCGGATGCACAGGCGCGTGCCTGCCAACCCGATCCGAAACGGTGAGCAGGACCGACCGCGGGCCGGAGGAGGCGAGCGCCGTATCCGCCTGCGGACCGCTGTATCCCGGACAAGAAGCCGTACATGCCTGCGGAGGGATGTCGGTGCTGGAGGTGGGCATATGGATCATATATGATTCATATATTCCCGTTCCCCCGAGAAACCCCCATGGGCATCGTCAACATCGATGACGCGCTGCACGACCAGCTGCGTCGCGCCTGCACGGTCAGTCACCGCTCGATCAATGCGCAGGCCAACTTCTGGATCAAGGTCGGCATGCTGTGCGAGATGCATCCGGAGCTGAGCTTCCAGGACATCGTCGCCAACGAACTGCGCGCTGCCGGTGTGCAGCCGGCACCCCTGCGCGCCGGCCACACGTGATCAAGACCGAGGCCGAACTGGCGCGGATGGCCGAGGCCGGTGCGCTGCTGGCCTCCGTGTTCGACATGCTCGGCCGGCTCACGCTGGAAGGCATGAGCACGATGGCGATCAACGATGCCGTCGAGCGCATGATCGTCGACGAGCTGCACGCGCGCCCGGCCAGCAAGGGGCAGTACGGCTTCCCGTACGTGCTGAATGCCTCGATCGACGACGTAGTCTGCCATGGCATGCCGTCGCATGACGACGTGCTGCGCAGTGGACAGATCGTCAATCTGGACATCACGCTGGAGAAGAACGGCTACATCGCCGATTCCAGTACCACCTATCTCGTCGGTGAGGTGGCATATCCGGCGCGGCGACTGGTGGCGGCCACGTACAGCGCCATGTGGAAGGGCATAGCGGCGGTGCGTCCGGGCGCACGCTTGGGCGACATCGGCCACGCCATCGCGCGGCATGCGCGCGCGCATGGATACAGCGTGGTCAGGGAATACTGCGGCCACGGGATCGGCCGCGAGATGCACGAAGATCCCCAGATCCTTCACTACGGCACCCCTGGCACCGGTCTTGAGCTGGAAGAGGGCATGGTGTTCACCATCGAGCCGATGTTGAACCAGGGAAAGGCGGCGATCCGCTCGCATCCGGACCAGTGGCCGGTGTACACCCGCGACGGAAAACTCTCCGCCCAGTTCGAACACACGGTTGCGGTCACGCGGACAGGCGCTCACGTGCTGACGCTGCGGCCGGGAGAAGTGCCGCTGTGTGAGCTTGGGTGATCAGCAACGACCGCATTGCCAGAGCGAGTTCATGCGAGGTCGTGTGATCAGGCAGGATTCTCAAACAACTGCTTGCAATGTCGGATTGAGCACGTGGACGACCACGCCGTGGGCCACGATGTGCGAGCCTTCTTGGACGATGAACTTGAATCCGGGATGGAGGCGGCCTGCCTGATACTCAGGTGCGAGAAACCAGAGCTGCGCTCGTGCGGTGGTCCCGGGGGTAACGGATTCGACGCCGATGTACTCGTGATATGCGTCATTGAACATGCCATCGAGGCCAAAGTCGTGGTGTGGCCTGTATCCGGAGCGGATCGGGCCTGACTTGCCGCTGTCTTGGGAGCTCAGGAAGCAGATGTCGGCTTCTATATCGGGTGGACGGCCTGGCCTCGCCATAGTGTCGAATGCTTGAAGTGGGCGAACGGTGGAATGGAGTTTCAGTCCTCGCGCTGCAGCGCCGACCACACCGCTTCGATGATCGCCATTGAGGCATCATCAGGGTGGCAAGGCTTGCGCACGCTGATTCGATAAGCTGGTCGTAGCCCCGCCGCAGTCCGAGGAGCGGTATCGGTCCAGTGCACTTTATCCCGCAAGCCATCGATGACGCCCGACGCTGGCGCAGGGGCGTGATCGATGAATCAGGAGGTGCCGCTGTCGCTGCTCGCCTGCGGTTCCGGCGGTTCGTCGGTCGGTGGCGGCTCGGGAGCGCGGCAGGCCACGCAGGCCAAGGCGAGCAGGGCGAGCAGGATGAGGCGGATCCGGGTCATGGCGACGGTCCTCCTGTGAGGTGGCGCTATGCTACGCCCATCGATGAAGGAGACGCATGTGGCGGCGAACCGGTGGCGGTTGGACGGGCAACTGGCCTTGGTGACCGGGGCCAGCGCGGGCATCGGGCTGGCGATCACGCGCGAGCTGCTGGGTTTCGGTGCCGACGTGCTGCTGGTGGCGCGCGACGAGGATGCCCTGCAGGCGGCGCGTGTCGAACTGGCGGAGGAATTCCCCGAGCGCGGCATCAGTACGCTGGCTGCCGACGTGGCGGACGACGAGGATCGCCGCGCCATCCTGGACTGGGTGGAAGACCACGATGATGGCCTCAACATCCTGGTGAACAATGCTGGGGGCAACGTCACGCGCGCGGCGGTGGACTACACCGAGGACGAGTGGCGGCACATCTTCGAGACCAACCTGTTCTCGGCATTCGAGCTGTCGCGCTATGCGCATCCGCTGCTGACGCGGCATGCGGCCTCGTGCATCGTCAACGTGGGCAGCGTGTCCGGCATCACCGCCGTGCGCAGCGGCGCGCCCTATGGCATGACCAAGGCCGCGCTGCACCAGCTCACCCGCAACCTGGCCGCCGAGTGGGCCGAGGACGGCGTGCGCGTGAACGCGGTGGCGCCGTGGTACATCCGCACGCGGCGTACGTCCGGGCCACTGTCGGACCCGGACTATTACGACGAAGTGGTCGCACGTACGCCGATGCGCCGGATCGGCGAACCAGAGGAAGTCGCCGCTGCGGTGGGCTTCCTGTGCCTGCCTGCGTCCAGCTATGTCACCGGCGAATGCATCGCGGTGGACGGCGGGTTCCTGCGTTACGGGTTCTGAGGTGCCGCCTCGGGCGCGCGGAACACCACCCGGCCGTCGGCGTCCAGGATCTCGATGCCGGCATCACCGGCGCGGTCCACGCGCAGCCGGATGCGTTCCTTGCCGGCCGCGTCGGCCAGCAGGATCTCGGCATCGTTGCGTTCGTTCTGGATCACGATGCGGCGCGTGGCCTGCCTGGCCGCGTCGAGCACCTTCACGTGCGAGGGCACGGCCTGGTTGATCTGCAGGCCGCTGCTGATGGGTTCGCCATCGGCGCCGATGCGTGTCAGCAGGCCGATGGCGTCCATGTTGGGATTGTCGAAGGCGAGCGCCGAGACCTTGCCGGCCTCCACGTCGGTGAGTGCAAGGCCGCCGACTTCGTTGCCCTTGCGGTCGTAGAACACCAGTCCCGCGGGCGAGACGGCGCGCTTGAAGGTTTCTCCATTCAACATCGGCGGCGGAAAGCGCTGCTGGTTGGCCAGCACCACGCGTGGCACGCCGTCCGCGTCCACGATGTCCAACCGCTCCACCGACAACCGTTCGAAATGCGGGTCGGGTGCCTTGAAGGCCGTCAGCAGCACGGCGATGAAGGCCAGCGTCAGTGCGCCGGCGTAGAGGCGCAGCAGGCGCATTTCGCGCAGCAGGCGGTGCGTCGGATCGTGTGGCATCGGAGGTCCTTGTGGTGGAAACGTCCGATTCTAACGAGCCCTCCGGCGCGGTTCCCGCACGGGTGTCCGCAATGTCGATGCGCCACAGCGGGTACGTGGTGCGATTGAAGTTCGTTTTACGCGCGCGACGTAGCGTGTGCCCATCTGGAGACGAGGACATCGGGATGCGGCGATGGATCAAGCGCGGGCTGCTGGCCTGCCTGGCGACGGTGCTGGTGGTGGTGGCGGGAGGATTCGTCTATGTGTACACGCTGGACCTGGATGCGCAGCCGCCTGCGGAGCCGGACAGCACGGTGGCGGACCTGGCCTTCATGCACGATGCACTGCCGCCGACACGCGGGAAGATCCTGGCGGTGGTCACCAGCACGTCGCACTTCCCGGGCGGCGAGAAGAAAGCGGGCTTCGAACTGACCGAACTGGCGCGGGCGTACTACGTCTTCCGGGCCAACGGCTACGACGTCGACATCGCCAGTCCGCAAGGGGGATCACCCCCGATGCGTCGGGATGACGAGGACATGGTGGAGGCCGACCATGCCTTCCTCAACGATGCCGATGCACTCAGGAAACTCGACGCCAGCCTGCGTGTGGGCGACGTGGACCCAGCCCGTTACTCGGCGGTGTACTTTGTTGGCGGCAAGGGCACGATGTTCGACTTTCCCGATGATCCGGCCATCCAGCGGCTGGTGCGCGCGGTGCACCAGGTTGGCGGCGTGATCGGTGCGGTCTGCCATGGTCCCGCGGCGTTGCTGGAGGTGACGCTGGACGATGGCACGCCGCTGCTGCGCGGCCGTCGCGTGGCCGGCTTCAGCAACGCGGAAGAGCTGTTCCTGATCGAGGACGCACGCGTGCGCTTCCCGTACCTGCTGCAGGATCGCCTGGTGGAGAAGGGCGCGCGTTACGTGGAGGGCCCGATGTATCTGGACAACACCGTGGTCGATGGTCGGGTGGTTACCGGACAGAATCCGTGGTCGACGTGGTCCACTGCGGAGGCGATGGTCCGCGCGCTGGGCCATGCGCCGGTCGCACGCGCACCCGGGCGCGACGAAAGGGCGGTGCAGGTGTTGGCCGCCTATCACGCGGGCGGTATCGACGCCGCGCGCAAGGCGCGTGCGGAGCGGCCCGACGCGGACAAGCGCCTGCTGCTGATGCATGCATTGGTGGCGGGCATGCAGGGGAGGCTGGGAGATGCCTGGCGATTGCAGGGACTGGCACACGACTAGGAGTCCTGTGCAGTGGCGTGGCGCCGACGTGGATCAACGCAGCGGCATCACTGCCCGCAGTTGCTCCCGCTGACGATGCGCGTGACGCGCTCGTGTTCGGCCCTGTTCCGCTCCACGTTCTCGCGGCGGGCGAAGCGCCAGGCCACTTCAGTTTCGTCGAGTCGCTTCCGCCATGCCTCGCAAAGCGCGCCATCCGGCACCCGGGCGCAGGTGTCGCGCACGACTTCACAGGCCTGGCCAGCGCCGGATTGCGGGTTGCCGTCGAGTCCCACGGTGCGCAGGGTCACGCAGCGCGACGCGGGTTCGCTGTCCTCGGTCACGTAGGTGTCCTTGTCGTGCGTGGTGCACTGGAAGAGCACCGGCGGTGGCAGCGCGCGCGTGGTGCTGGCCGTCGCGGGCACGGCAGGCGCAACGGGTGCCGGCGTGGCGGTGGCAGGCGATGCCTGCGCGGGCGAAGCGGGCGACGTGGCGGGCGGCGCGGGTGCCATCGGCACCGTGTTGACGCCCTGCATGGTGCGCGCTTCCTGCTTCATGCCTTTCGGGCAAGGCGAATTCTGCAGCGTCAGTGCGCCGCTCGCATCCGTGCAGCGGTATATGGTCACTTCATCTGCGCGGGCGGCCGAGGATGCGGTGACCCAGAACAGCACCAGCAACGTAAGACGGGCGAAGGTGGAGCGCGCGGAAAGACTCATGGATTCCTGCAATCGTTGGCGATGCGCGCGTCGATGCCGCGCTGTTCCAAGTCTAGCGCGCGCTGCTCGCTCGACATCGCGCTGCCGTAGCGGCGCAGGATCTCGTAGCGGCGGTCGGAGAGGCGCGCGCACACTTCCTGCTGTGGCAACGGGTGGCAGGTGTCGCGCACCCAGGTGCCACCGGGCAGGATCACCGGGCCATGCCCCGGATAGTGGCCGCCCGGGGGACGCGGCGGCCGACGGTCACCGCTTTCGAAGGACAGATGGCCGTTGCCGACCGAGACGCTGCCGGACACGCTGGCGCCGCTGCTGGTGCGTGGCCAGGCAGGATAGGCCACGCCATACGGTACCCAGCGCGGATTGCCGTCGTCGTTGTCGCTGGTGTAGACCTTGCCTTCGGGCGTGGTGCATTCGTACATCGGCCGCGGCGGGGTGAGGTACACCACGCGCGCAGGCGGCGGCGCGGCAGGCGGTGCCGCCGCGGGCGCGGGGGCTGCGACGGCGGGCGGTGGCACCGGATCCAGCGGCCGCTGCATCGTACGGACTTCCTGCCTCTCGCCTTTCAGGCAGGGCGAATCGCGCAGCGCCACGCTGCCGTTGGCGGTCACGCAGCGGTAGATGGTGACTTGCCCGGCGCTGGGTGTCGCCTGCGCGCCCATGGCGACGGGTGACAGCGTCAGCAGCATCGTCAACAGGGGCAGGGCGAGGCGCGGCATGCGGCCATGGTGCGCGCGTGCCGGAGGGATGGGAAGGTGGAAGGACGACCGTGTACGGCCGTCGGTCATTCGCGCAGCGCCTGACCGGTCAGCGCATCGCGGATGACCGTGGGGCGGGCGAGGCCGCCGGTGTGGCCGGGGACGACAGCGTCGACGCGTGGCAGCAGCAACGGGTCCAGGGCGTCGCGGTCGCTGACGGCGGGCTTGCCGCTGAGGTTCGCGCTGGTGGACACCAACGCGCCGCCATAGGCCTGGCACAGGCCGATCACGACCGGATGTTCGCTCACGCGCACGGCAATGCCACGATGCGCACCGGTGATCCAGCGGGGTGCCTGCGCGGTGGCAGGCATCACCCAGGTGTGTGGCCCGGGCCAGCTGGACAGCACCTCGGTGAGGCGATCCGTCGGAACGGCGGCGACGTCGATCAGCGGCTTGAGCTGTTCCAGCGTGGCCGCGATCAGGATCAGCCCCTTCTCCACCGGGCGCTGCTTGATCGCCAGCAGCCGGTGCACCGCGCCTTCGTCGAACGGATCGCAACCCAGCCCCCACACGGCCTCGGTGGGGTAGGCGACGATGCCGCCACTGCGGATGACTTCCGCGGCTTCCTCGATGGTCCGTTCGATGGGCATGGCGTCGTCGGCGTCGTGGTGGAGTCAGAAGGGAGCGTCGTCTCCGGCGACCGCCTTGGATGCCGCCTTCTTCACCGTCTTCTTTGTCGCTGTTTTCTTGCTGGCGGCCTTCTTCGCGGCCTTCTTCGCCGGTGCCTTCTTGGCAGCAGTCTTCTTTGGCGCGGCGTCCTTCTTCACTACGGCTTTCTTGGCGGCGGTCTTCTTGCCGAAGCCCTTGCGCACCGGCTTGCCGGTTTCTTCCAGCAGCTTCTGCACCTCGGCCAGCGTCAGCGACGCCGGCTCGCGATCCTTCGGAATCTTGCCGTTGAGCTTGCCGTCGCTGATGTACGGGCCGAAGCGGCCGTTCAGCACCTGGATGTCGCTACCGTCGAAGTCCTTGATGATGCGGTTGCGGGCGATCTCTTCCTTCTCTTCGATCAGGAACACCGCGCGCGCCAGGTCGATCGTGTACGGGTCGTCTTCCTTCTTCAGCGACGCATACACGCTGCCGCGCTTGGCGAACGGGCCGAAGCGGCCGATGCCGACGCTGACCTCCTCGTCCTTGTCCTGGCCCAGCTTGCGGGGCAGCTTGAACAGTTCCAGCGCGTCTTCCAGCGTGATGGTATGCATCGACTGGCCGGGACGCAGCGAGGCGAACTCCAGCTTCTCGTCGGTGTCCTTGTCGCCGATCTGCGCATACGGCCCGTAACGGCCCAGTCGCACGCTGACCGGCTTGCCGGATTTGGCGTCGGTACCCAGTTCGCGCGCGCCGGTGGCTTCGCTGCGGTCCACGGTTTCCGCCTTTTCGGCGACCAGGTCCTTGAAGGGGCCCCAGAACCGCTCCATCAGCGGCACCCAGTCTTCCTCGCCGCGGGAAACCGCATCCAGCTCGTCCTCCAGCTTGGCGGTGAAGTCGTAGTCCACGTACTGGGTGAAATGGCCGGACAGGAACTTGGATACCGCGCGGCCCACGTCGCTGGGCTTGAACGCACGGCCTTCCATTTCCACGTACTTGCGGAACTGCAGTGTCTGGATGATCGAGGCGTAGGTGGAGGGACGGCCGATGCCGTACTCCTCCAGCGCCTTCACCAGCGCCGCTTCGGTGAAGCGCGGCGGCGGCTGGGTGAAATGCTGGTCGGCGTGGATGCGGTCGAGCGGCACGGTGTCGCCGGGTTTCATCGGCGGCAGCTTGCGGCCTTCGTCGTCGTCCTCGGCGTTCTTCTGGTCCTTGCCTTCCTCGTACACGGCCAGGAAGCCGGGATCGACCACGGTGGTGCCACTGGCGCGGAAGCTGTGCGCGCTGCCGGCGGCGAGGTCGACGCTGACGGTGTTGAGCGTGGCCGGGACCATCTGGCAGGCGACGGCGCGCTTCCAGATCAGGTCGTACAGCTTGCGCTCGTCGTCGCTCAGGTACTTCGCGACCTGCGAGGGCGTGCGCAGCGCGCTGGTCGGGCGCACGGCCTCGTGCGCTTCCTGCGCGTTCTTCGACTTGGTGACATAGACGTTGGGCTTGTCCGGCAGCGCCTGGGTGCCGAAGTCGCGCGCGATGACGTCGCGGATCTCGGCCAGCGCTTCCGCCGACAGGCTCACCGAGTCGGTACGCATGTAGCTGATCAGGCCGACGGTACCTTCCTCGTCGCCGATGTTGACGCCTTCGTACAGCTTCTGCGCCACCTGCATGGTCTTGCGCGTGGTGAAGCCGAGCTTGCGCGAGGCTTCCTGCTGCAGCGTGGAGGTGGTGAACGGTGGCGCCGGGCGGCGCTTGCGTTCCTTGCTGGTCACGTCGGTGACGTGCAGCATGCCCTGCGCGGCCTGCTGGATGCGCAGGCGGGCGGCTTCTGCGGTGTCGCCGTCGGTGACGGTGAACTGTTCGAACTTCTGCCCGTCGAGCTTCGTCAACTTGGCGGTGAAGGGCTGGCGCGGATGCGCGCACTCGGCCTCGATGCTCCAGTATTCGCGAGCGATGAAGGCTTCGATCTCTTCCTCGCGCTCCACGATCATGCGCAGCGCCGGCGACTGCACGCGGCCGGCGGACAGGCCGCGCTGCACCTTGCGCCACAGCACCGGCGAGAGGTTGAAGCCGACCAGGTAGTCCAGCGCGCGACGCGCCTGCTGGGCGTCGACCAGGTCGCCGGCGATCTGCCGCGGCTGGGCCATGGCTTCCTTGATCGCGCGCGGCGTTATTTCGGTGAAGACCACCCGATGCAGCGGCTTGTCCTTCAGCAGGCCCCGCTCCTTCAGGATCTCGGCGATGTGCCAGCTGATCGCTTCGCCCTCGCGGTCCGGGTCGGTCGCCAGGAAGATGTCATCGGCGCCCTTGGCGGCCTTGGCGATGGCATCGACGTGCTTTTCGTTCTTCTCGATCAGGTCGTAGCGCATCGCGAACCCGTTGTCGGGGTCCACCGCTCCTTCCTTCGGCACCAGGTCCCGGACGTGGCCATAGGACGCCAGGACGGTGAAGTCCTTGCCGAGGTATTTGTTGATCGTCTTGGCCTTGGCGGGCGACTCGACGATGAGCAGGTGCTTGGGCATGTCAGGGGTTCAGGGGAGTTCGGGTGGGCCGTCCGGGGCCGGCTAGGGTGGCCCAGATGCGGGCGGCAGAGAAGCGGACGCCCGGGGCTGGGGCCCCGGGCGTTCAGATTTCCTATTTATAGTGGTGTCACGGTCGGGGCCGGGCTGTCAAGCCGCCGTGGTGGGACCGGGCCGGGTTCCGTGACCCGGATCGCGCCGTGGGGCCGGTCAGCGGCTCATCGAGAACAGGGCAGCGAAGGCCACCAGCATCAGGATCACCGCACCGACGACCAGCAGGCCGCCGATGATCAGCACCACCAGGGCCACCGGCCCAAGCTCCTCGCGCTGGCGCTCCGGTTGCGAGGTGAAGGCCCACTTGTCGACCACCAGCGTGTCGCAGACCAGGTCGTGCAGGGCTTGCTTGCGCGCGGTGAAGGCCGCCATCAGGAAGCCGATGCCAAGGATGATGGCCGACAGCATGGTGGCCCAGTAGCGGCCGAAGCCGCGCAGGAAGCTGATCTTGTCGCCGTCGGTCCTGACCACCTTGATGCCGATGGCCAGTTTGCCGGGCGTGGCCATCAGCCCGGCAGCGGAGTGGAACCAGCCGTAGACCATCGCCGTCAGCACGTACGAGATGGCGGTTTCGCCCACGTTGAACGCGCCCGCCGCTCCGGAGAAGCCATCGGTGAACGAACTGCCCAGCCCCAGCAGTCCGGCGATGATGGTCGCCACGATGCCCACCGGGATGCCGATGGCGAACGCGTCGATGAAGCTGGCCGCCACACGCTTCCAGAAGCCGGCGTAGACCACATGGCCGTCGGTGACCGGGGGCGCGTAGGTGACGCGGCCCACGTCCGCGCGCGGTGCCGCGTAGGGCGATGCAATGGCGCCAGGGGTTTCGCCCGGCGCAACCGCGCGGGTGGCGGCCGCTGCGGCGATCACGGCATCGGACTGGCTGGCGTGCGCGGGCGCGTGCCGTGCGTAGCTGGGTTCGCTGGCGGTGAAGACGGCGCGGCCGGTCAGCGGGCGCTCTAGGGGTGCCGGCTCGGGCTCCGGTACCGGGGGCGCGGGTGTGGTGGCGACCGGGCGCGCGTCCGCGATGCCGAGTTCGACCGCGAGCTCGCCCAACGGCGTCCACCGGTTCATGCCTTCGCGCCACGCAAGCGATGCACTGGTCAGGGCGCCGGAACGGTAAAGCCCCGTGAGAGCCTCCGGGGACACCGGGCCCTGGCGCTCATGTCGGATATCAACGTAATACCACTCGGTCATGCAGGGTCTCCTTGCCCTTTCAGGATTGTGTGGCCAGTGGAATCAGGATGGCGGCCATCATGGCGATGAAGATCAGCCCGTAGATGACGCCCGCGATCGCCAGGATCACCTTCGTGGCGGTACCGAGGCCGCGCTGCTGCCAGTCGGGATGCGCGGTGTACGCCCAGCGGTCCACCACCAGCGTGCCCACCGCCATGTCGTGCAGGCCCTGCTTGCGCTCGGTGAAGGCCGCGATCAGGTAGCCGATGTACAGCGTGAGGTAGTTCAGCATGACCGCCAGCCAGCGCAGCAGCGCGCGACCCAGTGTCAGGCGTCGCCCGTCGATGTCGGTGACCTTGATGCCAACCGCCATCTTGCCCAGCGTGGCCTGCTTGCCCGAGGACTCGAAACCGACGTAATACGCTGCACTGATCACCGGATACAGCAGGTAGACCAGCGCCATCATGCCGAACATCGCCGCCATGCCTTCGGCGTCGTTCCCGCCGCGCATCAGCAGGCTGCCGCCGACGCCCAGCACGACCACGCACACGATGAGTACCAGGTAGTAGGCGAAGCCCACCACCATCGAGTCGATGAAAAGCGCCGCGAGGCGCCGCCAGAAGCCGGCCAGCACCACGTCGCCATCCCCCACGTAATGCTGTTCCGACGCGATCTGCGCCGCAGGCGGTGCGTAAGGCGCGTCCGCGGCGGGAATGCGGAGTTCAGCCGCGGCGTCGGCACCTGTTGCCGGCGGGTCCATCGTGCCGGCCGGCAGGTCCAGTTCGGAGACCAGCGCACTCAGCGGCTTCCAGTCCTCCAGTCCCTCTCGCCACACCAGGGACTGCGCGCCCAGGCGTGCCTGGCGGACATGGCCGCCGAGTTCCCCGGCCGTGAACGGCCCCTGCCGCTGCCCTTGGGCGTCGGCGTAATACCAGTGCGTCATGCGTTCGATCCCCGATGAAATACGTAGCCTGCCGCGGCACGTCGACGTTGCTCAGCCGCGACACTCCATCGGCAGCCACTTGTCGTCGATTTCCGACGAGCACTGCCATTCGGTGTTGTCGCTCCCCATATCCCACCACAACTTCCTGCCGTCGATCTGCGCGTTGCCGGTATTGCCGAATTCCAGCTCGAAACCGCAGGTGCCGTCGTCGAAGTCGCCGACGACGGTGCGCGTGATGTACGTACCCGCGTAGCTCTCGGGCGTGCCGATGCCGCCTTCGCCATTGGTGGGGCAGCGGCCTTCGCGATCATGGAAGGCCTTCACGTCGCTGCGCAGTTCGATGTTGTCGACCACCGCCTGGGAAACCTTCGAGCGCAGGGTGTAATCGTTGTACGCAGGAATCGCGATGGCGGCCAGGATGCCGCCGATGCCGACGCAGGGCAGCACCAGGGCCGCCGCCACGATCAGCGCGATCCTGCCGCCTGACATCCCTTTCTTGGCGGCCGGCGGAGCGGGTGAGCGCAACAGCCGGTCCTGCGGTAGAGCGGCGGCAACGTGCGCCGACAGCGGTGGTGGGACGGGCGATGGCGTTCCGCCGTCATCGGCCGGTGCCGCATGCAGTCCCAGTTCTGCGGAAAATTCCTGCAGCGGCAGCCACTGGGGCAGGCCTTCGCGCCAGACAAGGCTGTCCAGCGCGACGCGGCCGTAACGGTAGTGGGTGACCAGTTCTTCCGACGACACCGGCCCGTGCTGCTGACGGTTCCGGTCAGCGTAATACCAACCCGACATGCTTCCCCCTGAAGCGTTTCAACGCCTCAGTGTACCGGCTCGGGTTCGTCCGCAAACATCTGGGTTTCCATCCACGCGTAGGCGGCTTCCGAGCCCGGCTGGTTGAACAGCACCATCAGTACGACCCACTTCAGGTCGTCCAGGTCCAGTTCGTCCTGGTCCAGGGCCATGGCGCGGTCCAGCACCAGCTCCCGCTGGTCCGCATCCAGTACACCGTGCTGCTCCAGGAACAGCAGGAAGCCCCGGCATTCGACGTCGAGCTTCTCCAGCTCGGGACCGTGGAAGACGCGGGTGGGGCCGCCCACGCGCGGCGTCGACGCGGCCGGGCGCTGGTCGGCCAGGGCATCGAGCCAATCGAAGGCTTTGCTGATTTCGGCGGGGCTGAAACCGGCCTGGATCAGGCCGTTCTGGAGAGAGTCGCGGTCGCGGACGGGGTCCGCATCTTCGGTGAAGTAATGTTCGAACAGGTACAGCAGTACATCCAGGATGCTCTCTTTCATTGCCCCTCGGCCTGCGTCATCGACGCTGTGGAGGTGAAGAAACCGGTCTTTCTCTGGTATCGGCCGTGTTCCGCCGTTACTAAGCCATCCAGTTCCATGACCAGCAGCATGGAGGACAGTTCCGCAGCCGTCAATCCGGTGCGTGAGACGAGCTGATCCATACCTGTTGGGTCGTGACCCAAGCCTTCCCACAACTTCTGGTAGTCGGCATCCAGTCGCAAGGGGGTCTCACCTGGCCCTGCGATTGCCGCCGATTCAGTCTCGCCCAAGCGGCCACGCAAGGCGTTGGCGAGGTCTGCGGCCAGTGGCGCCACCGCCTCGATGACCTCCTGCGCGCATTCCACCAGGGCGGCACCGTCCCGGATCAGGCGGTGACAGCCCCGCGCCAGGGGATTGTGGATCGAGCCGGGGATGGCGAAGACCTCGCGCCCGGCTTCGCCGGCCTGGCGGGCGGTGATCAAGGCCCCTGACCGCTCAGCCGCTTCGACCACCAGCGTGCCCAGGGTCAGGCCCGCGAGGATGCGGTTGCGCGAAGGGAAATGGCTGCGCATCGCCGGTGTTCCGGGTGGGTGTTCACTGACCACCGCGCCGTGGGTGGCCAGACGGTCGCGCAACAGGTCGTGCCCTGGGGGGTAGGCGATGTCCGGGCCGGTGCCGACGACCGCGATGGTGGTACCGGGCCCCAGCGCGAGCGCGGCCTCATGCGCCACGGCGTCGATACCCCGGGCCATGCCGCTGGCCACCACGATGCCCGTGGAGGCCAGCGCACGTGCGAACGCATGGGCATTGTCCCGTCCCCCGCTGGTCGGCGTGCGGCTGCCCACCACCGCGACGGCGGCCCGCCACAGCAGGGTCGGGTCGCCATCGACGAACAGCGCCAGCGGCGGGCTCCCGACCTGCCTCAGCGGAGCCGGGTAGTCCGCGTCGTGCCAGCCGATCAGGTGATGGCCGGGGGCCTGCAGCCACTCCAGTGTTCTCGCAAGTGCGTCATCGGCAGGGCCGCGCAGACGGGTGATCTGTACGTCATCCATTCCTGCCGCCCGCCAGGCGCCTGCCCCGGCCCGGAGGGCTGCCGACGGTGCGCCGTGCTGGTCGAGCAGGCGTCGTCGGCACAGGACCGGACCGCCGGCCAGGACCAGTCTGGCCAGTGCGCTCATATCGTCGGTATGCATGCTGCGAGCGTAGGCCGGAAACGACGACGGCGCCCTCGGGCGCCGTCGCGGTCTTGCGTAGGAATTGCCTGACGCGTGTCAGTAGGTCGCGTCGGGGTGTTTCAGCTCGTAGCCGACGCGGGTGGCCTCCACGCCTTCCATGACCAGCGCGTAGCTGACCTTGTCGAAGGTGCGGAACACCATCGCATGGCTGGCATATTCGTCAGGCAGGCTGACGCGGCCAGCGCCGGACTTCGGCGATTCGCTGATGCGTGAGGATTCCGGATGGGCCATGCGGTTGGCGGTGTGGCTGCCATTGCGCCACACCGAGAACACGGTGCCGTTGTCCACGCCGTCCAGACGGCCGCCGGAGATGGCGATCACGTCGCGCGTACCGCCCGAGGTAAGGGCATCCGCCACGGCCAGCACGCGCAGCTTTCCACCCGGGTCGCTCGAGGGTGGGTGCGGGAAGAAGTGCAGGTCGTAGGGCTGTGCGTCCACCGGGATCAGGCGGTCGCCGACGCGGACCTCATGTCCGCCGATGTCGGCGACCAGCGTGCTCACCTCGGTCCCCGGGACCACGCCCCGGGTGAAGGTCGCAACGTTGACCTTCGCCAGTTCGTAGCCGAGGAAAACGCCCTTGCCGCTCTGTTCGACGATGTCCTTCCACTGGTCCACTTCGCCGCGGATACTCTTGCCACGGAAATCCAGATCCTGTGCGCGCGGATTGTCGGTGAAGCGGGCCGTCGGCCGGACCACCGCGAAGCGCTGGCCCGGCTGGGCGCCATCCAGTCCGCGGACGTAGATGTTGTGGCCACCGGAGCCGCGCAGGCGGTCTTCATCCAGCCCGGCGACGTGCGGCAGGCCCTCGAAGCTGTCGACGACGCGGCGATCCTTCAGGTACGCCTCGATGTCGGATAGCGGAATGGCATTCAGCGGGGCTTCCTGGCGCGGGCCGGGTTGCACGGCCACGCGGTCCAGATAGGCCAGGCTGATCACATCGCCCGGATAGATCAGGTGCGGGTTCTGGATCTGCGGATTGGCCTGCCAGATTTCCGGCCACAGCCATGGCTTCTTGAGGAAGCGCGCCGAAATATCCCACAGCGTGTCGCCACGCTTGACCACGTAGGTATCAGGGTGGCTCCCCGCCATCTCGGCAGCGGCCGCGTAAGTGCCGACGGTCAGCGCCGCAACGGCGAGAACCGTACGAAAATATTTAAACATGGCGGTATCTACCTGATTCCCCGACAGGTGGTCAGCACTATAGTCCAGAAAACCCGACGCAAAGCAAGCGCCCGCGTTAGAATTCGTGAGGCCTTGCCGGATTCCACTGGCGCCCCCATCCCGAGACGTACCATGGCCCTGCTTCCCATCCTCGAATTCCCTGACCCCCGCCTGCGTACGAAAGCCGTGCCGGTGGATGCGGGGCACGTGAGCTCGCCGGCGTTCCAGCGGCTGCTGGACGACATGTTCGAGACCATGTACGACGCGCCCGGCATTGGCCTGGCCGCCAGCCAGGTGGACGTGCACCAGCGTTTCATGGTGATCGACATCAGCGAAGAGAAGAACGAGCCGCAGGTCTTCATCAATCCCGAGCTGAGTGAACAGGTCGGCGAACAGGTCTACCAGGAAGGCTGCCTGTCCGTGCCCGGCATCTTTGCCGACGTGACCCGCGCCGATGCGGTCACGGTGCGTTTCCTCGACCGCCAGGGCCAGCCGCAGGAACTGCGGGCCGAAGGCCTGCTCGCCGTCTGTATCCAGCACGAGATGGACCACCTGGACGGAAAGCTGTTCGTCGATTATCTCTCGCCGCTCAAGCGCGAGATGGTGCGCAAGAAGCTGGCAAAGCAGCGCAAGCACGTCGCCTGACGTGCCGGCATGGCGGGATCGGGTGCCGGGCTGGTCCCGCCCGTTCCGATATCCCTTCCCTGAGGCCTCACCCGCATGAGAATCGTCTTCGCCGGCACGCCGGCGTTCGCCGTGCCCAGCCTGCGCGCCGCACACGCCCACCATGAAGTCGTCGCGGTCTACACCCAGCCTGATCGCCCGGCGGGACGTGGGCGCGGGCTGACCCCTTCGCCGGTCAAACTGGAAGCGATCCAGCGCGGCATCCCGGTGCTGCAGCCACTTTCGCTGAGGAGGAAGTCCGCCCAGGACGCACTGCGCGAGATGCAGCCGGACGTCATGATCGTGGTGGCCTATGGCCTGATCCTTCCACAGGCGGTATTGGACATCCCCCAGTACGGTTGCTGGAACGTACACGCCTCGCTGCTGCCGCGCTGGCGCGGTGCCGCGCCGATCCAGCGCGCCATCGAGGCGGGCGATACCGAGACGGGTGTCTGCCTGATGCAGATGGAAGCGGGCCTGGACACCGGGCCGGTGCTGCTGGCGCAGAGCATGCCGATTGGTCCAGACGATACCGGCGGGCAACTCCACGACCGGCTTTCCGATCTGGGAGCCCAGGTCCTGCGCGATGCGCTCGGCCTGTTGCGGGCCGGCGTCCGCCTGCCGCCGCATCCGCAGGCGGGAGAGGGCGTGGTCTACGCGCACAAGCTGGACAAGGCCGAAGGCAGGCTCGACTGGTCGCAGCCGGCCGAGGTGTTGGCCCGCAAGGTGCGTGCATTCAACCCTTGGCCCGTGGCCGAAGCGCAGGTCGCTGGCGAGCGCTTGCGCATCCACGGCGCGGTTGTGGTGGACCAGTCCCACGGCGCCACGCCGGGCACGTTGCTCGCGGCTGGCCGGCAGGGGTTGGACATCGCCTGCGGCGATGGCGTCCTGCGCCTGCGTGTCGTCCAGCGGGAAGGGGGCAAGGCCATCACCGCGGCGGACTACCTCAACGCCCGGCGCGACCTGGTGACGGCATGAACACGCAGGCCGGCGTCGCGGTACGGGTCCTGGCCACCCGTGTCGTCGATGCCGTGATGCACCGTGGCCGTTCGCTGAAAGCGGAACTGGCCGCCTGCCTGCCTCGCATCGATGACGCACGGGACCGCGCGTTGCTGGAGGCGATCTGCTTCGCCGTACTGCGCTCGCGCGCCCGAAGCGAGGCGGCGCTGGAGCAGTGGATGAGCAGACCGCTGGGGCCGCGCGACAACGAGTTGCGTGCGCTCCTGCACGTGGGGTTCGCGCAGGTGGTGATCCTGGGGCTTCCTCCGCACGCGGCGCTGTCGGCGACCGTGGAAGCCGTACGCGCACTGGGTAGGCCGCACCAGGACAAGGTCGTGAACGCGTTATTGCGTCGTGCGCAGCGCGAAGGTCTGCCCGCTGTCTCCGCGGACGCGCTGTGGCCCGAGTGGCTGCGCCGGCAGATACGAGCCGATTGGCCGGAACAGGCCGAGGCGATTTTCGAGGCCAGCCAACACGAAGCGCCGCTGTGGTTGAGAGTCAATCGATCCCGCGGCAGTCGTGACGAATATCGGCAACGACTGGCGGATGCGGGTATCAAGGCGGATCTCGCGGAGGGCATGGCCGATGCGCTGGTCCTGCGCGAACCGCTGGCTGCCTTGGCATTGCCTGGGTTTGCCCAAGGCGATGTCTCCGTGCAGGACGGCGCCGCACAACGCGTGGCGGATCTGGCAGGCACGCTGCCAGCGGGAGCCCGCGTGCTGGACATGTGCGCCGCGCCCGGCGGCAAGTCCGCACACCTGCTGGAACGTGATCATTCATTGCGACTGGTTGCACTCGATGTGGACGCCCGCCGGTTGCAGCGCGTCCGGGAGACGCTCGACCGAGTGGGTGCCAGCGCACACCTGCAGGCAGCGGATGCCACCGATACAACGGCCTGGTGGGATGGCCAGCCTTTCGATGTCGTGCTGCTGGATGCGCCCTGCTCCGCCACGGGCATCGTGCGCCGGCAACCGGATGTCCTGCTGCATCGGCGTGCCGAGGACATCACGGCGCTGACCCGTGTTCAGAGGGATCTGCTGGAAGCCGCCTGGCGTGTCGTTGCGCCGGGCGGCCGGCTGATCTACACCACGTGCTCGATCCTGCGTGCCGAGAACGCGCAACAGGTCGACGGATTCCGTGCACGGCACCCGGATGCGGTGCAGGATCTGCTGGATGAGGTCTTGGGCCTCGAGGAGGCCGGCGGCCGGCAGCGTTTCCCTGGGGAGCAGGACATGGATGGATTTTTTTATGCGTCGTGGCGGAAGAGAACGTGAGCCATATCGCAGGACTCAACCTGATGCGACTGCGGCGACGCAAGCGCGTGCGATGAATCGCACGCTTGCCGCATACTTTCCTCCGCGCAGCGTACTGCCGATTCACGTTGCATTGACGTAACGATCATGCCGTTGGCTCAAACTCCCCTTCCCGGGAGTCCTGCCTGCTGCCTCCATGATCATGCCATCGCAATCCGCAGGACCCGAGGTGTACAGATGAGGAGTTGTCGTCGACAGGATGTCGCGCGCGGGTTGGCGTGGCTGGCAGGGTTCAGCGCGGCCACGCTGCTGGTGGTGCCCAAGGGCCTTTCCGTATTCGCGGTACTGATGCTGGCGGCCACCGTGGCCGCACTGCCGGACCTCTGGCGCGGCGGGCGTGTTTTGCCGCGTGCCTGGTACTCGCTATTGGCGACGGCATTGATTGTCGTCGCCATCGCGGCCGCGTCGATGTGGGCGCGCGACGCGCGCTGGGCCTCGTTGGACAATCCTTCGCGTGCGCTGCTGCTTCCCTGGTGCGCCTGGCTGGCCTGGACGACCCGCGTACGCATGTCGAGCCTGTGGTACGGGGCTTTGGCAGGCCTGCTCATTGCCTGCACGATTTCGATCGTGCAGGTTTTGTTGGGTGTCGAGAGGGCGGGCAGCGAGGCGAACCCGATCGTGTTCGCCAATGCGGTGCTGGTGCTGCTGGTGGTTGCGGTGTTCTGCCGGCCACCGCACAAGGGGGTGCTGATGCCGTTGCTGCTGGTCGGCGTGATTGTGCTGGCCAACGTCGCCGTCATCCTCAGCGGCAGCCGCGGTGCGCTGCTGGGTCTGGGCCTCGTGGTGTTGATGTTGCTGGTGGGTGGCACGACGCGTTACCGATGGCGGCGACTGGGCATCGCGGGCGGCGTGCTCGCGACCCTGTTCGTCGCCCTGTGGACCGTGCCTTGGCTGTCCACCCAGTTCAGGCTGGACCAGTTGCATGCGGATGTGTCCGGCTATGCGCTGGGCCAGGTGGACCAGCCGATCAGCGCGCGTCTCGGGCTGCTGACGGTGGCATGGGATGCTTTCCGCGAGTCGCCGCTCACGGGTATCGGCATCGATGCTTTCGAGGCGCGTATCGACGCCAGCGTCTATTGCCGGGGGGGCGAGCGCCATTTCTGCGGGCTGGAGCACGCACACAACGATCTTGCCCAATGGGGCGCGACGATGGGAGTGGCCGGCATCTTCGGCTTGCTGGCTCTGTACCTCGTCCCGCTATCTGTCGCGGCGCACCAGATCCGCGTGGCGCGCACGGAGGCTGCGGCAGGAGCACCGTGGGCGGCCGGCATGCTGGTGGCCACCTACATGGTCTCCGGATTGACGCAGTCGATGTTCTCCCACGCGCTCAGCACGAGCGCGTACGTGGTGTTGGTGGGGCTGCTGCTTGGCATCGGCATGCAGCGGGAATGATCTCTCGCCCGATCCAGTACTGCCACGCGCTTCATGCAGCGACAGCGTGCTCTCCGATCGCTGGCATCGCCAAGTTGGGCGTTGACGATTGGTCGGCCATCTCCAGGTGCCTGTCCAGACCCAGCAGGCTGCGCGTGCGCTGTCCGTGTTTGGTCTCGAAGATCAGGGCATCGTTGGGGCTCGTTTCCCCATCGTGGCGCTCAGGGTGATACAGATGGCTGGCCAGGCCGGCGAAGCGGAGTGAGCGACGCTTGATACCCGCCCTGACGGCGCGAACCGCCAGGTCGACATCCTCACGCCCCCATCCCTGGTAGCGTTCATCGAAGCCGTTGAGCGCGACCAGATCTTCGCGCCACCAAGCCTGGTTGCAGGTCTTGATCGCTTTCAGGGACGTGCTGGGACTTACAGCTGCGATGCAGCGCGACAACCATGGCAGGCGCAAGGCGTGACGCCGCCGGCGAATGCCCGGATCGAAGAATCCCAAGGCGTGGTCTTCGCTGGCGAGTAGCCTGTCACGCCCGTCAGCATCGGTCAGCACGCGCATTCCTTGTACGAAGGTGTTGCGCCGTGCAGCAGTAAGGTGGTCGGCGACGAAGGAAGGGTGCGGCACCATGTCGCCATCGAGCAGGATTACGTACTCGCTGGAAGCTGCAGCGATGGCGCGGTTGCGGCACAATGCAGCCCGGAAACCTTGGTCGGGTTGCCAGCAATGATGCAGGGGCATCGGGTAGCCGCGCGCAATGCGCTCGATGCAGGCGCGCGTGGCGGGGCCAGACCCGTCATCGGCCACAATCACTTCAGAAGGCAGCGCCTGCTGAGCCGCGAGCGCGCGCAATGTCTTCGCCAGCGCCTCGGGCCAGTTGAATGTCGTGACGAGGACGCTGACCGAACGCGGCTTGTGCGCGGTAGGCTTGGCACTCATCGCTTCCCGCTCCTGCGGCCGAGCATGATTCCAAGCGCCCTTTCCCAACGCTTCCACCATGGCGCCGTTCCACGCAACGCGAGCGAGGCATACCGCTTGCGCTCGGTCCGGCAGGGGGCGACCTTCGTGCGGTACTCGTACTTGCCAAGATCCGCCGCCGACCGGTCGAGACCGATGATGGCCGCGTAGTGGTTGATGATGCCGAGGTTGCGGATGCGGTTGCGGTAAATCGACACCGGGTCGCGGCGTGTGGCCCACCAGCCGTTCTTTCCGTGCGACCGATAGCGTACCTCGCCGGTCGGCAGGAAGTACTTGCGCGCGCCCAGGATGCTGGCGCCGTGGACTACGCAGGCATCGGCGCACAGTCGCCACAATGCGTCGAAGGAGGCGGGAAGGTCGAGCGTCCGCACGGCCCAGTTGCGGCGGAGCGAAAGTGCGGACGTGGGGGCGCCGTACCAGGGCTGGAATACGAGGGTGCTGATGGCCGTGAAGCCGAGATCTACCGGTCGTTCATCGAAACGGATGTGTTCACTGTCATCACCGAAGACCCGCAGATCACTGAAGACAAAATCAACATCCGCACGCTGGTCGTAAAGCCTGGCGAGCGCCTCCAGGTATCCAGGCTCCCACAGGTCATCCGCATCCAGGAAACAGACCACGTCGGCATCGGTCGACATGACGCCTCTTCGGAATGCAGACAACTGCCCGCCGTTCTCGCCGAACAGGAGCGTTACCCTCGGATCGGCACCGTAACGCTGCCTGAGCAATTCGGGCGAACCGTCGGTGGATCCGTCGTCTACTACGACGATCTGGCGCGGCGCGTAGCGCTGGGCCAATGCGCTGTCCACCGCAGCTTCGACGAATGCGCGGTAGTTGTAGTTGGTGACGACGACGGCGAAGGTGGTCATGCCTAGGCCTGCAGCAGGTGGCGGAAATACGAGATGGTTTCTTTCAGTCCATCCTCCAACTCGACCTTCGGCTCCCAGCCCAGCTTCTCGCGCGCCAGCGCGATATCAGGCTGGCGCTGTTTCGGGTCGTCGGAAGGCAGAGGCTGGAATACCAGCCGGGAACGGCTGCCGACCAGAGCGAGTACTTTTTCCGCCAGCTCCAGCATGCTGAACTCGCCGGGGTTTCCGATGTTGATCGGGCCGGTGAAGCCGCGCTCGGTCTCCATCATCCGTGCCATGGCATCGATAAGATCATCCACGTAACAGAAGCTGCGTGTCTGGCTGCCGTCGCCGTAGATGGTGATGTCCTCGCCACGCAGCGCCTGCACGATGAAATTGGACACGACGCGACCATCATTGGGATGCATCCGCGGGCCGTAGGTGTTAAAGATTCGCACGACCTTGATGTCGAGCCGGTGCTGTCGGAAATAATCGAAGAACAGCGTTTCGGCGCAGCGCTTGCCCTCGTCGTAGCAACTGCGGATGCCGATCGGATTGACGCGTCCCCAGTAGCCTTCCTGCTGCGGATGCACCTCCGGGTCGCCGTACACCTCGCTGGTGGACGCCTGCAGGATGCGCGCATCGAGTCGCTTGGCCAGCCCGAGCATGTTAATGGCGCCGTGCACGCTGGTCTTGGTGGTCTGCACCGGATCGTGCTGGTAGTGCACCGGTGAAGCCGGACAGGCGAGGTTGAAGATGCGGTCCACTTCCACATAGAGGGGGAAGGTCACATCGTGCCGCATCAGCTCAAAGCGGGGATGACCAAGCAGATGGGCAATGTTCTGTTTGCTGCCGGTGAAAAAGTTATCGACACACAGTACGTCGTGGCCTTGCTCGACCAGTCGCTCGCACAGGTGCGACCCGAGGAAGCCGGCTCCGCCGGTGACCAAGATGCGCTGCATGGGGGAAGGGGGTGGTGGGGACGCGATATTGTCCGGGCCTGACGGGGTGAGAGCGGGGCAGCGCGAGAGCGCAAGACAGCCGCCAGTCAGGAAACTGCTTCGATATGGCACGGGCAGGCCGCCTGCGCCGGGAATGTGCGTGGACGTCTAGAATGAGCGCCATGCAGCCTCCCCTTCCCATCTCCCTCGTCGTCATCACCCATAACGAGGCGCTGAATATCGGTCGTTGCCTGGATAGCGTGTCGTTCGTCACGGAAAAGCTGGTGATCGACAGCGGGAGTACCGACGATACCGTCGCGGTCGCGGAGGCGCATGGCGCGCGCGTGGTTCACCAGGACTGGTTGGGGTTCGGGCCGCAGCGCAACTTTGCGGGTGCACAGGCGCGGCATGACTGGCTGCTGGTGCTGGATGCGGACGAGTTCCTGTCGGAGGAACTCGCCGCACAACTCGAACGTGACCTGCCCGCATTGCTGGCATCCCCCAAGGCAGGCGCTTGGCTTCGCCGCCGCACCTGGCTGATGGGGGCGCCGATGCGCTGGTACCGGCCCATGGTCGGCGAGAGGATGGCCCGGTTCTACCACCGCGGACGGGCGCGCTGGACTGATGCGCGCGTACACGAATCGCTGCGCTTCGACGGCGATACCGTCGAGTTCAAGGCGCCCTTCAACCACGCCGATAACCCCAGCCTGGTACACAAGCAGCTGAAGGTGCTCCGTTACAGCGAGCTGAAGGCGCTGGACTGGCGCGACAAGCGCCGGCCGGTGCGGATGTGGCTGACGCCGTTGGTCTATCTGTCCAGCTTCATCAAGGATTACCTGCTGCGACTGGCCTTCCTAGATGGCTGGCGCGGTTTCATCATTGCCCAGACGGCGGCCAGCTATGCCGTCTACAAGCGCATGCGTTACTACGAGATGCAGCACAACCCCGCCTCCATCGAGGCCGCGCACCGCAAGCTCGCCCGACACCAACTGGAACACTGATGGCCAAGCACTATCTCCTCTATGGTTCGGAGCGTTATGCGCTCGCCATCCTGCGGCCGCTGCAGGATGCGATCCGCGCCCGCGGCGGTGAGGCCGCCTGGTTCTTCGATGGCCCTGGTGCGGAGGACTTGCGACCGGACGAGAGGCTGCTGACCACCACGGAGGAAGTCCGCCGCTGGAACGCCATCGCCGTGATCACCGGCAGCAACGCGGTGCCGCACTTTTTCCCCGGTGTGAAGGTGGAGACCTTCCACGGCTTCGATGCCGGGAAACCCCGTCACATCTATATCCGCGGGTTTTTCGACCTGTATTGCACGACCGGGCCGAACGACACGCGGGCATTCTCGGACATCGCCGAGCGCGTCGGTCACTTCAAAGTCGTCGAGACGGGGTGGCCGAAGATCGACCCCTTCATGAAGGATATCGCCGGGGCGCTGCCGCCCGTGCGCGAACCCCCGGTCATCCTGTACCACTCCACGTTCTCCCCGTCCTGGAGTGCCGCGGAGACGCTGTACGAAGAAGTGAAGCGCCTGTCGCGCACCGGGGAGTGGCGCTGGATCGTCACCTTCCATCCGAAGATGAATCCGGACACC
Organism: uncultured Pseudoxanthomonas sp.; assembly: GCF_946886695.1. Next base: position 41,450 of record NZ_CAMPJD010000011.1, read on the forward strand.
GTGGCGAAGTTCCGTGCGCTGGAGAACGAACACCTGCGCTTTGCCGACGACGACAATATCCTGGACCTGTTTCCGCAGGTCGACATGATGTGTTCGGACACATCGTCGGCGCTCAACGAGTTCCTGCTCACGCACAAGCCGGTGGTCACGTTCAAGAACCGCAGGCCGGGCCCGCAACTGCTCGATATCGACGATGCGGCGCAGTTCGAGCCGGCGATCCGGCGCGCGTTGTCCCGGCCGCCGGAGCTGATGCAGGCCATCGTCGACTACGCCGACAGCATCCATCCCTACCGCGACGGCCGATCGAGCGAGCGCGTGCTGGATGCCATCGATGCGTTCATCGCCGCAGGCGCGCGCAGCCGGCGGCCCAAGCCGATGAACCTGTGGAGGAAGCTCAAGATCCGCAAGCGCATCGGTTATTGGGGGCCGGCCTGAAGACCGGGCGCTACCGGTTGTCATCTGGTCGCGCGAGAATGGAGGCGGGGGCGAGCGCCATGGCGAGCGTCATGCCCCGCGAAATCCGGTGAAGGGGTGCCGTGAAGATCACTGTCATTGCCAGTACGTACAACGCGGAGGAGTGGCTGGAGAAGGTGCTGCACGGCTACCGGTTCCAGACATGGCGTGATTTTGAGCTGATCGTTGCCGACGATGGTTCGCGTGGAAGTACCCGCGAGATGGTGGAGCGGCTGGCGACCGATTATCCGGTGCCATTGCGGCATGTCTGGCACGAGGACGCGGGTTACCGGCGCCAGGAAATACTGAATCGCGCGATCCTCGCAGCGGCTTACGACTATGTTCTTTTCACCGACGGCGACTGCATTCCGCGCCGCGATTTCGTCGGCGTCCATGCCGCACTGGCGGAGCCGGGGCGCTTCCTGTCCGGGGGCTACTGCAAGCTGAGCATGAAGGCGAGCAAGGCGATCACGCTGGATGACATCCGAGATGGTCGATGCTTCCAGCTCGACTGGTTGCGCGCGCTGGATCACGTGGGATTCTCGCCTGCGCTCAAGCTGGTCGCGGGTGCGCGGACAGGCCCCCTGCTGGATGCCATCACCACCACGCGCGCGACCTTCAACAACTGCAACTCTTCCGCATGGAGGCGGGATCTGCTGGCGATCAACGGTTACGACGAGCGGATGAAGTACGGCGGCCCCGACCGCGAACTCGGCGAGCGTCTGGAGAACCATGGGGTGCGTGGCAAGCAGATCCGGCATCGTGCGGTCTGCGTGCACCTGGACCACGCGCGGGGTTACAAGACATCGGAGTCGCTCCAGCGCAACCTCGCCATCCGCGCGCAGACCCGTGCACGGCGCATCACCTGGACGCCCTACGGCATCGACAAGACGGGCTGATCGCGCACCGGCAGCGCGCGCCATGCGTGGACCACGTCGGCGACCTGGATATCCGCGACACGGCTTGCGCTCCCATGCTCCCCGCCAAGAACCTGGATCGCGCCGGGACCGATGGGGCGCCATTTCGCCGGCGAGGCTGCGCCGAACATCACGACGAGCGGGCAGGCGAGCGCGGCAGCGGCATGCGCGGGGCCGGTGTCCACCGAGACCATGCTGTGGGCGTGTTCCATCAGTGCGAGCAGGCGCGGGACAGGCAAGTCACGCGCGGCATTGAGCATACGGGGGGAGCGTTGGGTGGCGGCATGTATGTCGTCCAGCACGCCGTGCTCGGCCGGCGATCCGCACAGTACGATCCGGGCGTCGGGAAGATCATTCCAGATCGCCTTCGCCAGTTCGGCCCATGCCGTCGCCGGCCAGTGCTTGGCATTGCTCGCCGCGCCCAGGCGGCCACGCTTGTGGGTGCGCTTGTTGCCGGGCTGGAACAGGATGCACGGCGCGCTTCCGATCCCGTGCGCTGACTTCCATTGCAGGACATCGGCACGATCCGACGGAGCCACGACAAGCCGGGGCAGGCGGAAGGACCCGGCGACCACATCGCCAGCGCACGGATGGCGATGCACCGGATCGCGCTGGCCCAGCCGCACCCAGCGGTCCGGCCAGAGTCGCGGAACGCCGTCGTGCTCGTCGTCTTCGCGCACGCGCTGGACCCGGTCCTCGTCCTTCAATCGGGCACGCTGCAGCAGGCGCAGCGTAGGGGCATCGGTGTCGCATACATACACGGGTCCACGTCCGCGCCTTCGCAGCCAGGCGACCGTCGCCCATTGACTGGGGCACAGCAGGTAAGGCGTGTTGCGGCTGCGGACCGTCCACACGGTGCCCACTTCGGGTAGCGGCTCGAGCAATGCGTGCGTCCATGGCCCCGCGCCAAGCACATCGATCCGGCGACCATACCGCGCATGCAGCAGACGGATGAGCGTGGTGAGCATCACGATGTCGCCGAACGCTCCGCACCGCACCACCAGGGGCGCCGCGCCCGCTGCAGCGGCGCCGGCCTGCTTGTGCGCTGCCACGTTCACCAGCGCAGGCGTCGCGTTGCCAGCGTGTTGCGCAGGCGGTCGTAGACCGTGACCGCGTCTGCGTCGCGCACGAAACGCAGGCACAGCGGTGCGGCGATCCCGTTCGCGCCCGCCGTATCCAGCCAGAGCGTGGCGGTGCCGCAGGCGTGGTCGAGGGGTGAGCGCGACAGGCGCAATGCCTGCAGTTTGTCGATCTCGGCGAAGCGCCAGTAACGCGACCACCAGCCACTGCGCACGGCAATGACGTGACTGTCCACGGCCCATCCCATGCGCTGCGCATGCCGGTGTGCGGCGTACGCGGCGAAGGCGAACCATGCGAGCCCCAGCCAGGCCCAATGGCCGACGTGCCACGCCGCGATCGCCGTGATGGGCACCAGCATTGCCAGCGACGGCAGCAACAAGCGCCAGCGGGCGGAGCCCTGCACGGGTTGCCAGTCCTCGCGGGGCCACTCCACATGCGGCAGCAGGTGCCGCACGAGTGCATCGCACGCATCGGGCGACGCGATCGGGGCCACGTCCTTCAGTGCGCGCGTGTCCTGTTGTCCCGCCTTCTCGGCCACGGCGGTATCGATGCGCAGCGAGCGGCGGCGGAACAGCCGGTGCAGCACGCCTTCGTGCAGGGTCCAAGCCTGGATGCGCCGGCGTGCGACGCTGGTGCGAAGGCGCGCAAGCAGGCCCCGTTCCACCATCAGGCGGCGTGCATCTTCGGTCAGCCGGAAGCCGTGGAACTGCAGCAGTGCCAGCACGACGGACAAGGCCCGGACCAGGCCCAGCGCAAGCATGATGAGCACGACGACGCTGGCCGCGCCGGCGAGCCAGCCCAGATGCAGTTGCTCGGCATAGCCGTAAGCCTGTTTCGCACCCTGGCGGAAGAACTGTTCGATCGTCTTCTCCGGCAGGATCTGCCATGCGGCACCGAAGCCCGCGGCGACCACGATCATGCCGCGGTTGGATATCAGGCCAAGCTTGATGACCTCCCGTGTCGAGAGCGACAGCAGCGTGGTGTCGGCCGGCTGTGTTGCCCCTGTGGTGCCTGGCGTCTCGTGAGGGGCCGTGCCATGCGCCTGGTGTCGCACCAGGTTTTCCAGGGCCAGCGCGTCGTTTAGACCGAGGACCCGCATCTGCGCTTCGGGCTTCTGGCCTCCCGCGGATTCGAGTCGCACTTCCGCAACGCCGAACATGCGATGCAGCAGCGACTGGTGGACCACCACGTTGTGGATACGCGAGAACGGAATCTCCCGTCGTGAGCGGTGCAGCAGGCCTTCGCGCACCGTCAGGCCATCGCGACCGAGCGTGTAGCGATAGGTGAAGTACTGCAGGATCGCCAGCACCACCAGCACGATGATGCCGATGACGGGAGCGAGCGACGCCCAGAGGTCGCCCTCGCCGCTGCTCTTTCGGGCACCGAACACCACCAGCGCGACCAGGGGGAAGATGAACTGCTTGAGCTGCTGCAACAGCACGAACAGCCATGACCAGGGGTGCAGGCGGCGTTCGCCGGATGCGTCTGCTTGCATGGCGCCGTCCATCACAGTGCGTCGTCGTGGTCGACCTGCGTGGCGAGGCGTTCGCGTAGCCGTTCCGCGTCGTCCGCATCCAGTCCCGACACCGACACCGCCGCCATCCGCGTGCCCGCGGTATGTACCACAAGGGTCGACAGGCGCGCACTGCGCTCAAGCGGCCCCCGCTTGAGATCCAGGTGCTGCACGCGTGAAATGGGCACGTGTGTCTCGCTCTGCCACCAGTTGCCGCGGCGCAACGCGAAACCCTGATCGTCGAGGCGCCAGCGGGTGCGACGATGGCGCTTGACCGCGACCCACGCGCCGATCAAGGCGCCGGCCAGTGCCGCTGCCGGAACGGCAAGCCAGGGCGACACGACGTCTGTGGCCCGCGAGATGAAGAAGGCAGGGATCGCCAGCGGGAACATCAGCGCAGCACCGCCCAGCGCGGCCAGCCAGGCGCCGCGGGAAGGGAGTGATTGCCAGTTGGCGACCGTCGGCAGGGGTGTGGGGATATCGGGGTGCGTCACTGCCTGCCTGTCCTCAGTTCATCGATCATCCGATAGTCCAGCACATAGTCACGGCCGCTGCGATAGCGGCTCAACCGGGCTTTCATGCGTTTCAGGACCGCGTCGCGCTCGCGCCCGCTGTACTCGGGGTCGGCACTCATCTTCTCTACCGCACGGCTCTGGAAGCGGACAGCCTGCTCGAAGTCGTGATTGGCGGCCAGCGCGGCCGCGACGGTGTCCAGTTCATGCCAGGCCAAGGCCTCTTCGCGACGGATCATGTGCTGGGCGAGTTCCAGCGCCTGGACCGGATCGCGTTGTCCGGCGACAGGACAGGTGGCCCAGATCCAGACGCGTTCGTTGCGCGCTGACTCTGCCCCGGCTTCTTCGGCACGGGCCGCCCATTCGGCTGCCTGCCGGCAGTCGCGCGGCAGACCGCCCATCCCATCCAGGTAGTAGTTGGATTGCGCCAGCAATGCTTCGGCCGGCCGGCCTTGAGCCACTGCGCGCTGCAGGTGGGGGAGCGCCTTGAGCATGGCCGCATCGGTCTGGCCTTCTTTGCCTTCGGTGATGGTGATGAAGGTCATCCACGCGGCGTCGCCATGTCCACCTTCGCTGGCCTTCTCCCACCAGGCGAGGCTGGCGGCTTCATCCTTGGGCAGAACGGCCGGTATCTCGCCGCCGTACAGCAGGCTGCCGGTGACGAACTGGGCGAACGCATCGCCTTCCTCGGCCTTGCGCACCACGGCGCGTACGCGCAGGTGTCGCCACTGGCTGTAGTCAGGCCATCTCTCGTTCAGTCGCGTGCGCTTGGCCGCATCATCCAGCAGTGCCCGGTCGAGTGTGGCCAGGCTGGGCGCCTGGCTCTGGAGCGAATTCGAGAGCGACATTTCCAGCACGCGGGATTCACTCATGCCCGTTCGCCGAATCTGCTCGTCCATCCCGAAGGACATGTCCTCCACCATGGACGTGTAAAGGAAGCGCCACTGACCATCCTCCCTCACGAACGCAGGTCCGAACTGGAACTGGGTCTCCGTCGGTGGTGCCAGTTCGCCGATCGCCTGGTCGCCCACCACCGTGACGTGAGACAGGCTTGGTATGACGGCATCGGGCTGGGGTGGTCGGGTATTGATCCAACCCCGGCTCACGCACAGGGTTGCCACGGCGCGATCATCCATGGCCTGCAATGCCGCCTCGGTTTGAGTGGCGCGAAGAAGATAGACGACCACGCGATCAAGAACCGGCAGGCGCCGCAACTGATCAGGCGAGGCGTAGAGCGCCATGTCGCGCAGAAAGCCGGCGTGCGTCAGGCTGGAGCCTGACAGCAGATCCACGGCCTCGACCTTGTCCTGGCTGCTCAGTGCTGCATAACGATCCCACGTTCGTGAGACCTCGTTCATCGTGGCCATGTCCTGCGCCGCCCACGCCGGCAGCACCAGTGCGCCAGCCAACATCCCGGTCAGCCATTTCCGCATCCGCATCGTGTTCCCCTGTGTGGTTCCCTCAGTGGTAGGGATTGCCCTCGCCACTACCTTCCGGCCGCAAGGTATAGCGTTTGTAGGTCCACTGGTACTGCGCAGGATCGCGACGCGCGATCCGCTCGACGGCCTGGTTGAGCGCCGTCACTGCCGTCACGGCGTCGGCATCGGCTATCACTGCGGGTGCGCGTTCCACATGCAGTGCGAAGTCAGGCCCGGGGCCGATGCGTTCGCACCAGGCGAACAGTACCGTCGCTCCCGTGCGCTCGGCCAAGCGCGACACCAGCGTCATGGTCAGCGCGGGCTTGCCGAAGAACGGCGCGAATTCGCCGTCGCCCATCTTGGGTTGCTGGTCCGGCAGGATGCCCACCGCACCCCCATCCTTCAGCACCTTCCACAGCTGGCGCACGGCGGGGCCCTCCGCGCGCACCTGGCGGATGTTGTCCGCTCCACGCACGCGCAGCAGGAAGGCATCACCCGCCGGCGACTCGGGCGGGCGGTAGACGATGGCGATCGGGCCGCGCGAGGCCAGCCACTGGTTGAGCAGTTCCCAATTGCCGAAGTGGGGCGCTGCGACGATCACGCCTTTGCCGCTGGCCAGCGCTTCGTCGTACAGCGCCTCGCCGTGACGCTCGCGCAGGCAGGCCAGGTTCTCGCCTGCCGGCCGTGTCCAGAAGCGCAGGGTTTCCAGCGCCTGCCGCGCGGTCGTGCGCAGGATGGCAGCGTGCAGTTCCTCACGCTGTCCCGGCAGCAGGTCCGGGTAGGCGATCTCCAGATTGCGGCGGGCCACCCGGCTTTCGCGCACGTCGAACCGCCGCCAAGCCCAGGCCATCGTGTCTCCCAGCGTGCGCAGCCAAGGCCAGGGGAGGTGCCCGATGAAGGCGGCGGCGTGGTAGCCAAGGGCGGCAAGAGTGTCCGGTTTCATCCGCCGAGTGTAGCCAACCGGCGTGTCACCCTTGCCGGTGCGCGGCGGCGGGCCCGGTATCCTGTTCTTCCCTTCATGCCATCCGGACCCGTCCCATGCTTTCCCTGATCCAGCGCGTGACCCGGGCGAGCGTCGCGGTTGACGACGATGTCGTAGGGGCCATCGACACCGGTCTGCTGGCGTTGGTGGGGCTGGAACCGGGGGATGGCGAGGCGCAGATCGCCCGCATGGCCGAACGCCTGCTGGGTTATCGGGTCTTCGCCGACGAGGCGGGGCGCATGAACCGGTCCCTGGCCGATACGAACGGCGGGCTGCTGCTGGTCAGCCAGTTCACGTTGGCCGCCGATACCCGTTCCGGCATGCGGCCCAGCTTCACCACCGCGGCCCCGCCCGCCGAGGCTGAACAGGGCTTCAACCGGCTGGTCGACATCTGCCGCGAAAAGCACGCCGGCAGGGTGGAAACCGGGCGTTTTGGCGCCCATATGGTGATCAGCCTCGTCAACGACGGGCCCGTGACCTTCCTGCTCCGCCCGTGACGTTCTCCCCTTGTCGGGAGACAGGCTTCGGGAACCCAAGCCGGTCCGGGCTGGTATAATACGGGGTTCTCCCTTTCCTCTTCCCGGTGGCGCAACCTCGATGGCCAACGAACGTCCTGCGCAGCAGTCCGACATCAAGCTCTTGATCAGCAAGGGCCTGGAGCAGGGCTATCTGACTTACGCCGAAGTCAACGATCACCTTCCCGACGACCTGGTCGATCCGGAACAGATTGAAGACATCATCGGCATGATCAACGGCATGGGCATCGACGTCCATGAAGTCGCTCCCGATGCCGAAACCCTCCTGCTTGCCGATGGCAACACCGGCAACCGCGAAGTCGACGAGACCGCGGCCGAAGAAGCCGCCGCGGCGCTTACTTCGCTGGATACCGAAGGTGGCCGCACCACCGACCCGGTGCGCATGTACATGCGCGAAATGGGCACCGTCGAGCTGCTGACGCGCGAAGGCGAAATCGCCATCGCCAAGCGCATCGAGGAAGGCCTGGGCCAGGTGCAGGCATCGCTGGGCAACTTCCCGTGGTCGATCGAACTGCTGCTGGAAGACTACGAACTGCACAAGGCGGGCAAGAAGCGCCTGGCCGAGGTCATCGTCGGCTTCAACGATGTCGAAGAGCCGACCCCGGAAGTACCGGTGGCCGAAGAGGCTGTCGAAGCCGCCGACGATGCCGCCGACGACGAAGAAGAAGCCGCGGACGATGTGGCCGAGGAAACGGGCCCGACCGGCCCGGATCCGGAAGAAGTCGCGCGCCGCATGCAGGTGCTGGCCGACGGCTATGCCAAGTTCAAGAAGTCCTACGCGAAGAACGGCCCTGAGAACAAGGCCGTGGTCAAGCTGCGCACCGAGCTGGGCGAGACCTTCGTCACCCTCAAGCTGCCGCTTCCGCTGACCGACACGCTGGTACGCAAGCTGCGCGAGGTCGTGGCCCAGGTCAAGGACCATGAGCGCCGCGTGCTGCACCTGTGCGCCAACGTCGCCAAGATGCCGCGCAAGGAGTTCCTGCGCGCATGGGAAGGCAACCAGACCAACCTGGGCTGGGTGGACGAGGTGTTGAAGCGCAAGCAGAAGTGGTCGTCGGGCCTGCGCGATGTCAGGGAGCAGATCGTCGCCGAACAAGAAGCCACCATCGCCGTCGAGCAGGCGATGTACCTGACGCTGGCCGACATCAAGGAAATCAGCCGCGCGATGGCCTATGGCGAAGCCAAGGCACGCAAGGCGAAGAAGGAAATGGTCGAGGCCAACCTGCGCCTGGTCATCTCCATCGCCAAGAAGTACACCAACCGCGGCCTGCAGTTCCTCGACCTGATCCAGGAAGGCAACATCGGCCTGATGAAGGCGGTCGACAAGTTCGAGTACCGCCGCGGCTACAAGTTCAGCACCTATGCGACCTGGTGGATCCGGCAGGCCATCACCCGCTCGATCGCCGACCAGGCGCGCACCATCCGCATCCCGGTGCACATGATCGAGACGATCAACAAGCTCAACCGCATTTCCCGCCAGATGCTCCAGCAGTACGGCCGCGAGGCCACGCCGGAAGAACTGGCCAAGGAAATGGACATGCCGGAGGACAAGATCCGCAAGGTGATGAAGATCGCGAAGGAACCGATCTCCATGGAAACGCCGATCGGCGACGATGAAGACTCCCACCTGGGCGACTTCATCGAGGACACCAACGTGGAGTCCCCGATCGAGAACACCACCAACATCAACCTGTCGGAAACGGTCCGCGACGTGCTCGCCGGCCTGACCCCGCGGGAAGCCAAGGTGCTGCGCATGCGTTTCGGCATCGACATGAACACCGATCACACGCTGGAAGAGGTCGGCAAGCAGTTCGACGTGACCCGCGAGCGCATCCGCCAGATAGAAGCCAAGGCATTGCGCAAGCTGCGTCATCCGTCGCGTTCGGAACAGCTGCGCAGCTTCCTCGACATCGACTGACGCGAAGAAGCACGGCATTGCACCAATGAAGCGCGGCCCTGAGGGGCCGCGTTTCTTTTTGGTGCATGGCTGGCGTCGCTGACGCGTCCGTCTTGCCATCATCATCACATGCGCGCCACTACACTCGCGGGCACCCCACGAGTCAGACTTCCGCGTGCAGCGACGGGACGCAATCAAATCCGTCCTCGCCATTGCGTTGCTGGGCAGCATGCCCCGCGCGATGGCGCAGGCCACGAAAACAGCGAACACCGCGACAGCATCGACGCGATTCACCTTGGAAACGGTTCCACGCCTTGCGCAAGCGATGGCGGGGCAGCCTTATCGCGCGCCTGACGAACAGCTGCCCGCGTCACTGGATACCGGCTACGACGCGTATCGCGACCTCCGCTTCGACCCAGCGCAGGCCGTCTGGCGCAGGGAAGCCCTGCCATTCCAGGTGCAGATGTTCCATCGCGGATTCCTGTTCAAGCAGCGTGTGGAGCTGTGGCGCGTGCATGAGGGGCGCGCGGAGCCGATTCCGTATTCCCCCGGGCTGTTTGATTTTCCGCAGGGCGTGACGCCTCCAGAGGACCAAGCCTTGGGGTTCGCAGGCTTCCGCGTGCATACGCCGCTCAACCAGCCAGATGTGTTCGACGAGTTGATCGCATTCCTCGGCGCCAGCTATTTCCGTGCCCTAGGCAAGGGACACGCATACGGCCTTTCCGCGCGCGGACTCGCGCTGGGCAGCGGTGATGCGGGTGCGGAGGAGTTCCCGCTGTTCCGCGCCTTCTGGATCGAGCAACCTTCGGCAGGCGCGAAGCACTTGGTCGTGCATGCGTTGCTCGACAGTCCCAGCGTGACGGGCGCATTCCGTTTCGTGATCGGCCCGGGTGGCGAAACCACCATCGACGTGCAGTCGCGCCTGTATCCCCGCGTGGACCTGGCGCATGCCGGCATCGCGCCGTTGACCAGCATGTTCGAGTTCGATGCCGGTGATCGTGTGGGAACCGACGACTACCGGCCGGCCGTGCACGACTCCGATGGGCTTGCCATTTTCAACGGGCATGGCGAACAGATCTGGCGTCCGCTGAGCAACCCGCCGCGGGTCCAGCACAGTGCCTTCGCCGATGCCGGGCCTCGCGGCTTTGGCCTTATGCAGCGCAAGCGCGGCTTCGGCGACTACGCCGATATCGAGGCGCGTTACCACCAGCGTCCCAGTCTCTGGATCGAGCCCAAGGGGGATTGGGGCAAAGGCGCGGTCACGCTGGTGGAAATTCCCACCGGCGACGAGTATCACGACAATGTGGTGGCGTTCTGGCGACCCGAGGCGCCGCTACGCGCGGGGCGCGAACACCGTTTCGACTACCGCATGCACTGGTGCGACACGCATCAGTGGGACGCCGACCTGGCCATCGTCACCGCCACGCGCATTGGCGCGGCGCCTGATCCTGCCCGTCGACTGGTGGTGATCGATCTGGATGGCGGCCGCCTGGCCGCGCTGCCGCGTGATGCGAAGCTGATACCGGATGTCTGGGCGGCCCGGGGCGACATCGTCGGCGCGGTGGTCTATCCGAATCCGGAGACACGCGGCTGGCGCCTGAGCTTCGAACTCCGTCCTCAGGAGGGTGGCACGGACGGGCGTGACGTGGAACTGCATGCGCGCGTGCTGGAGGGGCACGTGCCGTTATCCGAAACCTGGCTGTACCGCTGGAGTACCTGACCATGAACACAGATCGCGTGGATGATCCGCTGCAGCAGGAATGGCTGCCCCCGGAATCGCCGCTTGCCATGCCGGTACAGGACCTGCGGACAGGACGCCTGTCGTCAAGAGCGCTGCCCACATCGCCGCCCGCAATCAGGCGGCGGCGTGCGCTGGTAATGGGTACTGCGATCGCGCTGACCCTGTTCGCGACCTACCAGATCTGGTGGGTATTGCGCGGTGACGGCATCAATGTGCTGGAGGGCGTGCTGCTCGCGTTGTTTGTTGCGCTGTTCGCCTGGATCGCGCTGTCGTTCTCCAGTGCACTGGCTGGCTTCGTCCTGCTGTTGCGTCGACGCCCGCATCCACTCGGCATCGATGACGTGGCGGCGCTTCCCGTGCTATCGACGCGCACCGCCCTGCTGCTGCCGACCTACAACGAAGACCCGCATCGCGTGCTGGCCGGCCTGCATGCCATGCATGAGTCGCTGCAAGGTACGGGGCAAGGGAGTCGCTTCGACTTCTTCATCCTCAGCGACTCCACGCGCCCGGAAGTTAGGCATCAGGAAGTGGCTGCCGTCCGGGCTCTGCGGCGCAGTCTGGGTGCAGACGCACGTGTGTTCTACCGCCGCCGCCGCGAGAACACGGAGCGCAAGGCAGGCAACATCGCGGAGTGGGTGCGGCGTTTCGGCGGCGCGTATCCGCAGATGCTGATCCTGGATGCCGACAGCCTGATGACCGGCGACACCCTGGTCCGTCTGGCGGGTGCGATGGAACGCAATGCCAGCGTTGCACTGATCCAGACGTTGCCGATGATCGTCAATGGGCGCACGTTCTTCGCGCGCATGCAGCAGTTCGCCGGTCGCGTGTATGGCCCGGTGGTGGCGCACGGCATTGCCTGGTGGCATGGCGCGGAAGGCAACTACTGGGGGCACAACGCCATCATCCGGACCGCGGCGTTCGCCAGGCATGCCGGCCTGCCCCACCTTCGCGGCGGCAAGCCGTTCGAGGGGGCCGTGCTCAGCCATGATTTCGTGGAGGCCGCGCTGCTTCGCCGTGGTGGCTGGGCCATCCACATGGCGCCGGGGTTGGATGGCAGTTACGAGGAAGGTCCGCCTTCGCTGACCGACATGCTGGTGCGCGACCGCCGCTGGTGCCAGGGCAATCTGCAGCACGGTGCGGTACTGCCGGCGCGCGGGCTGCACCGCATGCATCGGCTGCATCTGCTGGTCGGCATCGGTCACTACTTCACTGCGCCGATGTGGGCCATGCTGATGCTGGTCGGCCTGGCCATTCCGTTGCAGCAGGCCGGCTTCAACCTGAGTCAGCCGCATATGGAAGGCTTCACGCCTGCACTCTACTGGCGCGGCGGTGACCCGGCGCGCTTCCTGTGGGTTTTCTACTTCACGATGACGGTGCTGCTGGCGCCCAAGGCGATGGGCTGCGTGGCCACGCTGATGCAGCCGGCGTTGCGTCGGCAGTGCGGCGGTGGGCTGCGCATCATCGGCAGCGCGTTGCTGGAAACCGTGATGGCGGCATTGATGGCGCCCGTCACCATGTACGTGCAGTCGCGTGGCGTGGCGGAAGTGCTGGCCGGACAGGATTCCGGCTGGGAGACGCAGCGTCGCGATGATGGCAGCGTGCCCCTCGGCAGCCTGGTGCGCCGCTACGCGGGATTGACGTTGTTCGGCGCGAGCAGCGGCGTGGTCGCCTACCTCGTGTCGCCCGCACTGGCGGCATGGATGGGGCCGGTCGTGCTGGGCATGGTCCTGTCCATCCCCATCAACGTACTGACGGCCTCGCCCGTGGTCGGCCAGCGCCTGCGCGCTGCAGGATGGCTGCGCATTCCAGAGGAATCCACGCCTCCGGCGATCCTCGCTCGTGCCCTGGCATTGCGCGCCGCACCCGACGACGCGCCATCCGTACCCTTGGCCTCCGGTACAATCCTCGCGCTGGGGGCCTATAGCTCAATGGTTAGAGCAGAGGACTCATAATCCTTTGGTTCCAGGTTCGAGTCCTGGTGGGCCCACCATCCCTGCCAACCCCTGACAGATGGTCGGCGGCGACTGGAGCGGCTGAAAGTGGGTGTCCCCTTCTGTTCGACGGAGTGGAGGACCGGACTTCCCGCTGATCTTCGCGCCGGTCATCGCCCTGCCCGTCGGCCCCATGCATGCGAGCGATGTCGCGAATCCGTTGGAAACTCGGCAGCCTGCTGCTCATGCCATGCGCCGTCGCCCTGGCAGAGGAAGGGCAGCCAGTGGCCGCGGAGACGCTCGACCGCGTCGTGGTCGTCGCAACGCGTCTTGAATCGGTAGATGCCTTCGACGTGCCGGCCTCGGTGGATACCATCGTGGTGGGCGACGGCGGCGCGCGATCCCAGTCCGCGTTGTCGGAAGTGCTGGTCGGCGTCCCCGGGCTGCTCGCGCGCGAACGGCAGAATCTCGCGCAGGACACGCAGCTTTCGATCCGAGGCTTCGGCGCGCGCTCGACCTTTGGCGTGCGCGGATTGCGTCTGTACGCCGATGGCGTGCCTGCGACAATGCCCGACGGGCAGGGCCAGGTATCCCACTTCAACATGCTGGGCGCGGATCGCGTGGAGGTGCTGCGGGGGCCGTTCTCCGCCCTGCATGGCAATTCTTCCGGCGGCGTGATCCAACTGTGGAGCGACGTTCCCGGGGAGGGCCATGAAGCCCGGGTGCAGGCAAGCGTGGGCAGCCATGGCAACCGTGTACTGGGTGCGCGGATACGCGGTGCCCGCGATATCGTGGGCTACAGCGTGGCGGCGTCGATGCTGGAGACGGACGGCTACCGCGCGCATAGCGCGGCGCGGCGCGAATCGCTGAATGCGAAAGTCCGGTTGAAGCCGGGCCGCGCCACGCTGGACCTGGTCTTCAATCATTTCGACGCGCCCGACGCCAAGGATCCGCTGGGCCTTACGCGTGCGCAGGCATGGCAGGATCCGCGTCAGGCAACGCCGGTGGCGACGCAGTTCGACACGCGGAAGTCCGTCCGGCAGGACCAGCTGGGTGCCGTGTACGAATGGCCTTTTGGCAGCGGACATCTGCTGCGGGCGATGGCCTATGGTGGGCGGCGCGACGTCGAGCAATACCTCGCGTTGCCGGGCACCGCGCAAGCCAATCCACTCAACGCCGGCGGCGTGATCGATCTCGACAACGACTACGGTGGGGCGGACCTGCGCTGGTCATGGACGGGCGAGCTTGCCGGGCGTCCGTTCGAGGTCAGTGCGGGCACGAATGCCGATCGGCAGCGCCAGCATCGTCGTGGCTACGAGAATTTCGTCGGCGCGGTGCAGGGCGTGCGAGGCGCGTTGCGGCGCGACGAGCGCAACCAGGTAGGGAATGTCGACCAGTACGCACAAGCCTGGTGGCGGTTTGCGCCCCGCTGGTCCTTGCTGGCGGGCGCTCGCCACAGCCGCATTGCGTTCCGCTCGCGGGATGGGTACGTCACCGTCGCGAATCCCGACGACAGTGGCCGGGTGACGTACGAACGCACCACGCCCGTAGCGGGGCTCGTGTACGCGCCCACCGATGCGCTGCGGCTGTATGCATCCATCGGGCGCGGCTTCGAGACACCGACGTTCAACGAGATCGGCTATCGCGCCGATGGCGGTGCAGGGCTGGCGTTCGATCTGCGGCCGGCGGTCAGCCGGAACGCAGAGGTGGGGATGAAGTGGCGGGACGGGCGGGGCGCTCGCGTCGAAGCGGCTCTGTTCCGCGCCGATACCGATGACGAGCTCGCGGTCGCACGCAACGTGGCTGGGCGGAGCAGCTACCGCAATGCCGGCGCCGCACGACGCCAGGGCATGGAACTGCAGGCCGGTCTGCAACTCCACGCCGCATGGCGGCTGCAGCTGGCCTATACGTGGCTGGACGCCACGTTCCGCGACGGCTTTCCTATCTGCACCTCAAGCGGTTGCACCAGGCCGGGTGTGCAGGTCGCGGCCGGCACGCGAATTCCCGGGATTGCCCGGCAACAGGCATCGGTGCGCCTGGGCTGGCAGGGCGAGCAGTGGAGCGTTGCTGCGCAATTGCTGGGCGTCAGTGCGGTCACGGTGAACGATACAGGCAGCGAACGTGCCCCGGGCCATGGCCTGCTCAACCTCGAACTCGTGCGCGATTGGCCGACCGGCAGCGGGCGCCTGCAGGGCTTCGCCCGTATCGACAACGCACTGGACCGGTTCCATATCGGTTCTGTCATCGTCAACGAAGGCAATGGCCGGTTCTACGAACCCGGTGCCGGGCGCACGTTCACCGTGGGACTGCGCTGGCACTGGGCGGACCGCTGACGGCGCATCGGCCTTCTGGCGCGCCTACGTCAATCGATGGGGAAGATGGACACTGGCGCGCAGTCCGCCGTTGCTGCGGTTCGACAGCCATACATCGCCACCGTGTGCGAGTGCCGTGGATTTCACGGATGCCAGGCCCAGGCCGATTCCGCCTGTGGCCCGATTTCGTGAGGCATCCCCGCGCACGAAGGGCATGAACAATTGCGCTTCCTGCAGGGGATCGATGCCGGGACCGTCGTCGTCCACCTGCAGGCGGTAACCGTCCCGCTCTGCCGTCAGCGCGAGCCGCGCCCGTTGTCCGTACTTGAGCGCGTTGTCGACCAGATTGGCCACCATGCGGCGCAGCGACAGCGGGTCGCCTTTCATCGGTGCAGGCGAACCGTGGGCAAGCTGCACGTCGTGTCCGATATCGCGCAGGTTGTCGACCACGCTTTCCACCAGCAGGCGCAGATCGAGTGACTCGTGCGCGCGCAGGCGATTCTGGTCGTGGATGAATTCCAGCGTCGCATCGATCATCTGCGACATCTCGGCGATGTCGGCGCTGGCCTTGGCGCGGCCCTCGGCCGGCAGCGCATCCAGCCGGAACGCCAGCCGCGCGAGCGGTGTGCGCAGGTCGTGCGCGATCGCGCCGGCCATTTCGCTGCGCTCCTGCAGCAGCCGGTCGAGGCGGGCCTGCATCGCATTGAAGGCGGCGGCCGCGCTGGCGATCTCGCTGGGACCTGTCAGCGGCAACGCCGGCGCGCCGGTCTCGCGCCCCATGCGGTCGGCGGCACGCGTGAACTCGCGGATCGGTGCGGCCAGGGCGCGCGAGAACCACCATGCCAGCGGCAGCAGGGCCAGCATGCCGGCCAGGAACAGCGTCGCCAGCCGGGTGATGAAGCTCGCGCGGTTGCGCGTGTTCTCGACGACCCGCCAGCGCCCGTCGGCCTGACGGAATGCCGCCACGAAGTCGCCCCGCAGCGGCGCATCAGGCCGCCAGCCCGGCGGGAACCGTTGCGTACCCGGGTTGCCCACGTCCTCCGGCGCAAGTGCGGGTCCTGCCAGCGGCGGTGCCTGGATGCCGTCGCCGGGCATCGGAGGCGGGCCGGCGGGCATACGCGGCGCGGGAGAGAACGGCTGGGGGCCTTGCAGGTGGTAGAAGCGCACGTGTTGTGCGTCGCTGCCAAGCCATTGCGCCAGCAGGTCACGGACGAAGGGCGAGGCGCGATAGCGTGCTGGATCGGGCGCGGGGGGCTGCCCGGCGTCGTAGACCATCAGGTCCGGGCCGGTGGCGGGCATGCGCGACGACAGCAGGGCCGTCAGTTCGCTGAAGGCGATGCCGTCGACCGGCGGGCGGTACAGCAGCACCGCCATGCCGATCGCGTACGCCACCACCAGTGCCGCGAGCAGCAGGAGGAAGGTCCGCGCGAAGAGCGGAAGGCGACGCAGGCGCGCGCTCACCGGCGCACCACGGACGGCAGCAGCATGTAGCCTTCGTTGCGGACCGTGCGGATCATCTCCTTGCCGCCGCGCTCGCTGAGCTTGCGGCGCAGGCGGCTGACCTGGCTGTCGATCGCGCGATCATAGACGTCGACGTTGTGGCCGCGCGCGTAGTCCAGCAGCTGGTCGCGGCTCAGGACACGCTGCGGGTGCTCGACGAAAGTGCGCAGCAGGGTGAACTCGCCATCGGACAGCACGATGTGCGTGGCCGTGGGATCGCGCAGCTCCCGCCGCGCGACATCCAGGCTCCAGCCGTCGAAACGGTATTGCAGTCCGCTCGCCGATGCAGGTGCGGGCTCGTCGTCGGTCGGCGGGGGATTGCGCCGGAGCAGAGCGCGCACGCGCGCCAGCAATTCGCGCGGATTGCAGGGTTTGGCAAGGTAGTCGTCTGCGCCGACTTCCAGCCCGATGATGCGATCGGTGTCCGTGCCCAGCGCGCTGAGCATGATGACCGGAGGACCGGCTTCGCTCGCAAGCCGCCGCGCGGCCGACAGGCCATCCTCGCCCGGCATCATCACGTCCAGTACCACGAGGTCGGGACGCCGTCGGGCGATCGCCTCGCGCATCGAGGCGACATCGGCCGCCACGTCCACGCGATACCCGTGTTCGCGCAGGAAATCGCCAATCAGGGTGCGCAGTTCGGGGTCGTCATCGACGACCAGGATGTAGGAGCTCAGGTCCATCTTGCAGCGTCGCAGCAGCGTTCGTGGGAAGTATGCGCCATTCCCTGACCGGCCCTGCCCCGGAAAAGAAGCCGCCACGCGGCGTGGCGGCAAGGATTCCTTGGGATCGAGGACACGGTTGGTCTGGCGCCAACATGGAGGCAGCCTGCCCTGCATGCGTGCCGTCGATGTGTCGGCATGTGGCGGCGTGTGTCGCAGCCCGGAGGGTGCGGTGACACGCACGGGCAAATGCATGCGACATGGCGCACGCAGGCTGCGACTTCCCCCGACACCGGCGCATGCCATGCCCGCTCCCTCCCTGCGCCTGCTCACCCGCGACAACGGGGTTGGCCTCAGTCGCGACCTGCGGTTGATGGCGGAAGGCCTGTTCCAGGCAGGCTTCGACTGCGAACGGGTGGCTTTCGGCGCGGGTGGGCGCTCGGGCAAGGCGATGGAACTGGACCTGTGGGTACGCCGGCTTCGGCATGGCCGGGCCGATCTGCAGATCTTCCTGGAGCGCATCTACCCGCGTTGCCTGCCGCTGTCGAAGCGCAACGTGTTGGTGCCCAATCCCGAGTGGCTGCTCGACAAGTGGCGTCCGCTGCTGCCGCGGTTCGACCTGGTCCTGTGCAAGACGCGGCATGCGCAGCGCATCTTCGAAGCGCGGGGATGCCCGACGGCGTACATCGGCTTCAGCAGCGAAGATCGGCGTGATGTGTCGGTGCCGCGCGAGCGCGCCTTCTTCCATCTCGCCGGCAGCAGTGCGGCCAAGGGCACCGAAGTGCTGCTGACGGCATGGCGCCGGCATCCGGAGTGGCCGCGGTTGACGGTCGTCCAGGCCGAGCGCCACGCGCGCCGCGGGCCGGCGGCAACGAACATCGAGCACCGGATCGGCTACCTCGACGACGGCACGTTGCGCTGGCTGCAGAACCGGCACGTATTCCATGTGTGCCCGTCGGAGGTGGAAGGATACGGGCACTATCTCGTCGAGGCGATGAGTGTCGGGGCCATCGTGTTGGCCACCGATGCGGCGCCGATGAACGAACACGTGACGCGCGATCGAGGCGTGATGATCGGCGCAAGACCCGGGCGTCGGCAGGGCCTGGCCCTGACCCATGACGTGACCGTTGAAGCCATTGAACAGGCCGTCGACTACGCGCTGTGCCTCACCGGACTGCAGCGTGCAGCGATGGCTGAGGCCGCGCGCACGCACTACCTGGCCAGCCGCCGTCAGTTCCATGCGCGCATGCGGGCCATTGTCCCTGCGCTTATGGGCGACGCTGCGCGGCGCGTGGTCGCGGATTGTGCGCCGTGAACCCGCGGCGCCTGCAGCAGCACGCCCGCCTCGCGGACGCATTGCGCGAAGCAGCCGACCCGTCAGGGCACGGCCACGTCCGGCGCCGGGTATTTCTGGTGGGATGCCCGCGCTCGGGCACGACGCTGCTTCAATCGCTGTTGCATGCGCACCGTCATATCCGGTCCCTGCCCGAAACGCACTTCCTGCCGCGGCTGCTGGGCAGCGAGGAGCATCGCCGCAGCGCAGCCGACTTGCCTCGTGGTCCCGTGGCCTCCCTGAAGTGCTGGCGACGCGAAGCGCTTGCGACGTGGGGCCTGGTCGATCCGCGTCGCGCTGCGCGTGCGTGGGCGTTCCTTCGCGAACTGGACCTTCCGGCTCACGTGCCCGACGAGGGTCGGGGGCGCCTGCGCACGCAGATGCAGGCCTTCGTCCGTACGCTGGACGCGCATGCGCTGGTCGTGCACAAGCCCGTCTGGGTGGAGAAGACGCCCGATCACCTGTTCTACATCGATGGCCTGCGTGCGCATGTGGCCGACGCACGCTTCATACACATCGAGCGTGACGGCAGGCAGGTGGTGGAATCGCTCTATCGCGCCGCCCGCGAGCATCCCGATTGGAGGCCGTTCCTGTCGCTGGAGAAGTGCGTCGACCGCTGGGACACCGCGCGACAGGAAAGCGAGCGCTGGCGCGGCGATCCGCGGCACCTGCACGTGAGCTATGAAGCATTGGTGCGTGAGCCGCGCGAAAGCATGGCGCGCGTGCTGGCGTTCCTCGGGTGCGAGCCCGACGACACGCTGTGGTCGCGTTACCGCGCGATGGCGGGCGGCCTGATCCGCGCGGACGAGCCATGGAAAGCGGGCAACCTGCAGCCCCTTCGTGCCCGCGATGCATTCGGCAACGTTCTTGATGCGTCGCAGCGCTGCTGGGTAGAGTCCGCGCTCGCCGCCCGTGCAGGCAAGTGCGCGGTCGCGCATGCGTCTGCACCCGGTGCGACGGCGCTGACACACGCCGGCATCCGCGCGCCACATGCATGAGCCATGCTGCATCCCTGTTCCGCCCGGCATGGAGGGACGACGCGGTGGCCACCCTCTCCCACGTCCCGTTCCGTCCCCCCGTGCCGGCACTGTGGCGACATCATCCTTCCCTTCCGTGACCCTGCGAGGAGATCCTTTGTCCTACGTCCCGTTCTTTCGTGGCCTGGCTCTTGCCGGAATGGCCTTCGGCCTAGCGGCCTGCTGCACGTCTCTCCCGCCGCCGCACCGTCCGCCGCCCCCGTTCGGGCCGGGCGGCCCGCCACCGCATGCGCGAGGCCATGGCGGCATGCCGCTCCCGTCCACCGACTTTGAAGAAGCGGTCGAGGCCTGCGCGGACGAACTCGATCTGCCGCCGCCATCCTCCGGTGATCGACATGCACCTCCGGCTTTGACCGACGACCAGCACGCGCTGCTGGATGCGTGCCTCGGGGAGCAGGGTTTCGTGCCTCGATCCCACCCGCCCGAAGACGAAGAAGATCCGGCGTGATCCCATCGCCGTATCCGGACTGCGAGCGATCGCCTGCCATCATGGCCTTGCGTGCCATCTGAGCGTGATGTGCGTGCCTGCGTGCCAACGCAGGGGCTGACAACGGACGTGCTGGACCGCCTCATCGCAGGCGCCGCCAGCGCGGCCGTGGTGGCGCTTGCGTTGCTGGTACTGATGTCCCAGCGTCCCGTGTCGCAAGGGGAAGGAATGGAGGAGCCGTCGTTGCGGCTGCGTTTCATCACCCGCGATCGTGCGGCGGATGAGCGACCGCCCCAGTCCACGCATACCGATGCCGCGTCACGCGGCGGTGCCGCATCGCCGGTCCGTCCAGTCGCGTCCTCCACATCGCAGACCCCTGTATCCGCACGACAGACAGAGCCGCGCTCCGTACTCTACGAGCGCGACGGACGCCTTCGCGTGCCAGATGGCATCGGCACGCCATCATCCGCGCCAGGTCGGCCACCCGGCAGCGCACCCGGCGCGCGGCAGGCGGATGCGCGCGGTCCGTTCGATCGCATCAACCCGATCGACTATCGGGAGACCCGCTTCGATCGCGCATGGCGGGGAAAGGGCACCGCCGGCGATGTCGCACTGGAGAATGCGCATGGTTCGGTGACCGGCGGCGCGGTGAGCATACCGCTCGGCACAGGAGACCAACCCGCACGTGCGAGACCACCCCCGTCGGTGCGCTTCAACCCCGCGCTGCACGAGCGGGTGGCGGACCTGGGCAGCGAAGCCACCGGCGATGCCTACAAGGCCGCGCCGATCGTAGAGAAGCCGGCGCCCGGGCTCGATGGCGCGGCCAGTCGGGCCATCCGCGAGCAACTGGCGATCCTCGGACAGGATTTTGCCCACTGCCGGGCGTCGCTGCTTGCCGAGTTCGCACGGCCGGTGCGCCTGCACCTGTCGCAGCTCGAAGGCATCGAGTACGCCTTCGCCCACGGTGCCGATCCCGTGCGTGCCGAACATCTGTTGCCGCGTGAAGCGGACATGGCCTACACGCTGGCGTGGCGCGCCGTATGGCACGCCCGCCAGAAACTCGCCGCGTGCAGTCGCTGAAAGCGGCGCAGTCTTTGCGCGCGCACTAGGGCCCGGCGTCCTTCGCCGCACGTACGCGGGCGACGTGCTGCATGATGTCCACGAACGGCGCCACCCAGTACACGTCCGGATGGGCAGCCAGGTGCCGCAGCAATGCTTCGTGTGCGTCGCTGGAGACGGCGAGGTGGTCGCCGCCGATGCCATGGAAGGTGAAGTTGACCATCGTGCCCCTTCGCGTCGCCTCTTCGACGCGCGCGATCAGCGCTTCGCCGGTCACCTCGACCGGAACGTCGACCGGCACCGCCATCGGATCGAGTGTCGCCATGTCCTCGATCACGCCGCCCTGTCCCAGCTTGATCGCCACGAATGCCGACGCGATGGCGTCGACATAGTTGCCGTCGCGAGCCTGTGTATCTCCGCAGGGCACGGTCATGGTCCGTTCGTGTCTGCCATCCAGCGCGGCCAGCATGATATTCGCCAGCAGCACCTGGTCGCGCATCTGCGCCACGGTGACGCTGTCGAGATCGCGGTGCGCCTCCACCCAGTCGCGATCGGGCCGGGAGCCCGAGCATTGGTGGAACAGGCTGTGGTTTCCCAACTCATGGCCGTTGCGTGCGGCGGACACCCACTCCTGCTGCCGCGTACGCACCGTGTCGGAGGACAGCGTCAGGTAGAACGTACCCTTCAGGCCGTGGCGGTCGAGCGCGGGGATTGCGTTGTCCAGTTGCGACGGAACCGCATCGTCGTAGGCCAGGCTCACGGCTGCACGACGTCCGTCGGGCCACGCGAAAGCATCTGCGGCGGAGGTGGGTGCACCCGGCAGCAGCAGCAACAGGACAAGCAACGGACGCATGGCGGACTCCCCTCAGCCGTGTGGTCAGTTCACCAGGGTCTGGATCGCGCGCGCCGGGATGGTGACCACGGCCGAGGCCTGGCCTACATAGAAGTTGTAGGCGATCTCCTTGTCGGTGGGGTTCATCACGACCGTGGCCAGGCGTCCGTCGGGATTGGCGAAGGACGTCGCCAGCAGGGTGCTGCGGCTGGTGGCGGTGCTGACGCGACGTGCTTCGGGACGGATGAACTTCGAGAAGTGCCCGATGTAGTAGTAGCTGGGTGTGTAGATCAGCTCACCGGTGCGTGTATCGGCGTGCAGCGGCGCGAAGCAGTAGTTGCCCACGTGGTTGGGGCCACCTTTCTCGTCCAGCAGCATGTTCCAGTCGGTCCAGCCGACAGCGCCGTTGTTGAGATCGTGGATCATGGAGGTCCCGTAGCGTTCGGCATTCGGCCAGTGCTGGTAGCGCGCGGGGTCGAACTTCTCGACCGCCGCCTCGGTCAGCAGCACCGGCTTGTCGGGAAACGCCTGCGTCACCGCCGCCACGTTGCGGTACATCGGGTCGAAGCCCGCCCACGTCTCGTACCAGTGGAAGCCGAGGCCCCAGGCGTACTTCGCTGCCTCCGGGTCGCCGAGGATCACCTGGGCGCGATACAGCATCATGTCGCGGTTGTGGTCCCACACGATGATCTTCTTGTCGGCGTAGCCGGCCGCGTGCATGGTCGGGCCGAGGTGCTGCTTGAGGAAATCGCGCTCTTCTTCGGCCGTGTACAGCATCGACTCCCACGTCTGCGTGGCCATCGGCTCGTTCTGCACGGTGATGCCCCAGATCGGCACCCCTTCCTTCTCGTAGGCCTGGATGAACCTGACGAAATAGTTCGCCCACGCCTGCCGGTACTCGGGCAGCAGCGCGCCGCCACGCAGCATGTGGTTGTTCGTCTTCATGAAGGCGGGCGCGCTCCAGGGGCTGGCGAACAAGGGCAGCTTGCCGTCGGCGGCCGCGATGGCCTGCTTGATCATCGGCAGGCGGGCCTGGCGGTCGTGGTCGATCGAGAACGTCTCCAGCGTCTTGTCGCCTTCCTCGATGTAGGTGTAGCTGGCCGAGCTGAAATCGGAGCTGTGGATGGTGGTGCGTGCCAACGAGTAGCCGATGCCTTCCTGCTTGTCGTAGTACGCACGCATGAATTCGGCCTGTTTCGCAGGCGGCAGCGCTGCATAGACCTCGGCGGTTGAGTCGGTGATGGCGCCGCCGATGCCCAGCAATGACTGGAACCGCACGGCGGGGTCCACGAAGACCGACGTCTCGACTTCCGTCAGCGTGTGCCCCGGCTTGAGCACGACGGTGCCTGTTTCGCTGAGGCGCTGGGGGGAGCCCTGCGCGGTCGTGTAGATGGTCACCGTGGAGGCGGGTTGCATGGAGGTCTCCCGGGGGCCGGTGGCACCTGCGTCCGTCATTCCGGCGGCCAGGGCCACGCCAACCGTAATGGCGGAGAACAAACGGGTGGAATGCATGCTGGCGCCTCGTATGGAAGTATGCAGCCGGGCGCGGTGTGGAGCGCGTCGGATGCGCGGTAGTTGACAGCGCTGTCATAGCGTTGCTACACCTTGCTGTCAACCGATTGCGCGCCGGGTGGCGGAAAACGGGACGCATGCAGCGTCCACTGCGCGCATACACGGGATGTGTGTTGCCGTGCAGCAACGGTTTGCGCGTGATCACCCGCACCCGCAGGGTTCCACCCGTGATGTGCGACGGGTCGTACTGGTCGCGGGACGGGTCGTGCGGTATCCAAGCAGCGGGCATCGCTGTCAGAATCCGGCGTCGTGCCGGGAGGGTGGACGAGTGGAGCAGGAGCATCCCAATGCGTAGTCGGATCGAAGACGTGGCTGCGGCTGCAGGCGTGTCCATGAAGACCGTGTCGCGCGTGCTCAACAACGAGCCGAACGTCCGTGAAGAAATGCGCCAGCGGGTCATGAAGGCCGTCGACCAGCTGCAATACCGTCCCAATCTGTCGGCACGCAGCCTGGCCGGGCAGCGCTCGTATGTCATTGCGCTGGTCTACAACAATCCGTCGCGCAACTACCTGATGGAGATCCAGAGCGGCATGCTGGATGCCTGCCGCGACAACCACTACAACCTGGTGCTGGCACCGGTGGGTGCGTCGAAGCAGCGCAAGGCCGACGATCTCAAGGTCGTGTTCGAGCACTTCGCACCGGACGGCGTGGTGTTGATTCCTCCGCTGACCGACGACCCTGTGGTGCTGGAATTCCTGGAACAGCAGGAAGTGCCGTTCGCCTGCATCGCGCCGAAGCATCCCGATCATCGCATCGGGGTGATGATGGACGAGACGGCTGCCGTGCTTGAACTGATCGCCGGACTCGTGGCGCAAGGCCATCGCCGCATCGGTCACATCAAGGGTCCACCGGCGCATGGCGCGTGCCAGTGGCGTTTCAAGGGCTACAAGGACGCATTGCGTGCGTCAGGGCTGGAGTACGACGCAGAGCTGGTGGTGCAGGGCGCCTTCTCGTTCGAGTCCGGCATCGAGGCCGGCAACCGGCTGCTCGACCTGCACCGGCCACCGACTGCGATTTTCGCGGCCAACGACGACATGGCGGCCGGCGTCATCCGCGCGGCGTGCGAGCGCGGGCTGGCGGTGCCGCGCGACATTTCGGTGTGCGGCTTCGATGACACGCCCATCGCGCGCCACATCTATCCTGCGCTGACGACGGTGCGGCAGCCCACGTCAGAAATGGGCAGGCTGGCCACGTTGCAACTGCTGGCGCGCATCCGCTCGGCGGAAGCGGGGAGCATGGTGCACGTCGAACACGAAGTGCTGTTCCGCGAATCGACACAGCCACCCGCGCGGCGCTGAAGCAGTCGCATTCCTCACTTGCATCGGTCCTGGATCCCGTCGGCGCCAAGCGCGTCCGGGAGGGTGGAAGTCGTGCGCGCATTCCATACCAATAGAGAACCTTCAGTGTGGTTGCGCGGGAATTATTTTCATTTTCCTTGTAGCACCACGCGGGAAAGAAAACGGTTTCAGCTGCGACGCAACATGAAGAATAGTGCTTGAAACAAGCCATTTTCTTGCAATCATGGGTCGAATCACAGAAAGTTGACAACGCTGTCAATCACGCGTCCAATTCGGCCCAATGTGAAGGGGGACAGAGGCCTCGAACACACACACCAACGCCATTCGTGAATTTCCGGAGAGGGGAAAGTCCATGAAGCAAGTGCAATCCGTTCCTAGGAAGCGGGTGCTTACATCCGCATTGCTGCTCGCGCTCGCAGGGCCCGCATGGGCGCAGCAGGCCGAGCCCCAGGGCAACGCCGATCCGGCGCCCGCAACCACCGGTGAGGTGGATCCCGCCACGCTGGATACCGTCGTGGTCAAGGGAATCCGCGCGAGCCTCGAGTCATCGATGAACCTCAAGCGCGATGCGCAGGGTGTCGTCGATGGCATCGTCGCCGAGGACATCGGCAAGTTCCCGGATACCAACCTGGCCGAATCGCTCCAGCGCATCAGCGGTGTGTCGATCGATCGCACGTCGAGCGGTGAAGGCTCGAAGGTCACCGTGCGCGGCATGGGCCCGGACTACAACCTGGTGCTGCTCAACGGTCGCCAGATGCCTGCGTCCAACCTGGGCAGCGGTGGTGCGGGCTCGTCCACCTCGCGCTCGTTCGACTTCGCCAACCTGGCCAGCGAATCGGTGTCCGAGATCCGCGTCTTCAAGACCGGTCGCGCCGACAATCCGACCGGCGGCATCGGCGCCACCATCGACGTGCGGACGGCGCGCCCGCTGCAGGCCGAGCCGGTCGCGACGTTCGGGTTGAAGGCGGTCAACGACAGCTCCAATGGCAACCTGCCCAAGACCATGCAGGGCAGCGATTTCACGGGCGAGATGTCGGGCATCTTCAGCCAGACCTATGCCGATGGCCGTTTCGGTATCGCGCTCAGCGGCAGCTACCAGGAGCGTGATTCCGGTTTCAACCAGGCGTCGGTGGCCGATGGCTGGCTGACGTTCTACGGCGACAACTCGAACAGCTGGCAGCGCCTGCCGCTGCCGGGCGAAACCTACTATGACCGCATCGACAACCGTCCGGGCCTGGACGATGTCTATGCGCGTCCGCAGAACACCGGTTACAGCGTCAATGGCGTGCAGCGCCAGCGCACCAACGGCCAGGTGACGCTGCAGTGGGCGCCGACCGACAACGTGACGACCACGCTGGACTACAACTACATCGAGAACAAGGTTCAGCAGCAGCGCAGCGAGCTGTCGGTGTGGTTCAACTACGGCCCGGGTGACAGTTCATGGACCGATGGCCCGGTTGCGGCGCCGATCATCTATTCCGAGGACATGACAAACGCCGACCTTTCGATGGGCGGCATGCAGCTGGCGACCAAGACCACCGGTGATTCGCTGGGCTTCAACGTCGAGTGGGAAGTCACCGACAATCTCAATCTCGAGTTCGATTACCACAATTCCACCTCCGAATCGAAGCCGGACAGTCCGCTCGGGTCGGCCGGCGTGCTCGGCGTGGCTGCGTATGTGCGTGGTACCACCACCGTCGATTACAGCGGCGAGATTCCGATCGTCAACGTCCAACTGCCGCCCGGCCAGACCGAGGTGCTCGCATCGCAGGCGCTGGTGACCGGTTCGGTCTTCCAGAACAGCTACAACAAGTCCGAGGTCGAACAGCTGCAGGCCAAGGGCCGCTTCGAGTTCGGTGACTACTCTGGGCTGGACTTCGGCGTGTCGGCCATCGATGTACAGAACCGCTCCGCGTCCTCCGTGATGCAGCGCGATACCTGGGGTGGCGTCGGCACGCCGGCGGACTATGACGACAGCATCTGGTACGTCGACCACATGTCGCGCTACTTCGAGGCCTTCGGCAACCACAACAACCCGAACTGGACCGACGCGTTCCTGGTGTTCGACTTCGAGCGCCTGCGCCAGGCCGCGATCGACGAATCAGGCTGTGCGAGCTGCTACCAGATGCCGACCGAGTTCACCGACGACATGCGTACGTCGGAGAAGTCGAAGAGCGCCTATGTGCAGTGGACGACGATGTTCGACTGGTCCATGCCGCTGCACGTGGCCCTGGGTGTCCGTTACGAGAAGACGGAAGTCGTTTCCACGGCGCTGGAACGTGTCGGCGAAACCATCAGCTGGGTGGCGGCGAACGAGCTGTACGTGAACTACGCGGCCGAGCAGACGTTTGGCCGGCGCGAGGGCGACTACGATTATTTCCTGCCGAACCTGGACCTGAAGCTGGATATCAGCGACAGCATGGTGCTGCGCGGCAGCTACAGCCAGACCATCGGTCGTCCCGGCTGGGGCGCTATCCGTGGCGGCCAGCAACTGGCGAATGTCGTCCGTATCACCGGCGGCGACGGCAGTCGCGGCGACCCGTCGCTGGAGCCCCTGCTTTCGGACAACTTCGATCTGTCGTTCGAGTGGTACTACAGCCCCGGCAGCTACTTCTCGGTTGGCTACTTCCGCAAGGACATCAAGAACTTCATCAGCGACACCATCGTGCGCGAAGAACCGTTCGCCCTGCATACCCCGGTGGGCGGCACCTACTGGAACAATGCGCTCGCAGCAGGCTGCCTGGCGACGGACGGCGACTGCATCCGCAACTACATCTTCGCCAACCATGCCGGGGATCCGGGTGTCGATGCGGTCGCCGGTACGATCACGGGCCAACCGGGCGACCCGATCGCCGGGTTCAACATCACTGTTCCGGCCAACCAGCGGTCGGATACGCTCGATGGCTTCGAGATCAATGTCCAGCACCTGTTCGGCGACAGCGGTTTCGGTATTGCGGCCAACTACACCAAGGTCGATTCGGGGCTGACGTTCGACGACACGGACCTGGGTGACCAGTACCCGCTGGTGGGCCTGAGCGATTCGGCCAACGTGGTGGCGTTCTACGACAAGGGGCCGTGGCAGGTCCGCGCGGCGTACAACTGGCGCGACGAGTTCTTCAACGGCGTCGGCGGGCAGGGCAACAACCCCAACTACGTCGAAGAGTACGGCCAGTTCGACATGAACGTGAGCTACCAGGTGACGCCACAGCTGACGATCAGCCTGGAAGGCATCAACCTCACCGACGAGACGATGCGCACCCACGCCCGTCACGAGAACATGGTGCGGTTCGCCACCCAGACCGGTCCGCGCTACATGTTCGGCCTGCGGTACAAGTTCTGACCGCAGCGGTGCGATCCAGGGACGGAGTCGTCGGCAGGTCCGGCGGCTCCGTCTTTCTTTGCCCCATGTGATCGGGCACGATGCCACGGGTTGCGCTGTTCCGCCCGGTAGCCTGCGAGAGCCGATGAGCCAGCACGTCCTGTTGAACAATGTCGAGCACCGGATGCTCCGCGTGCGGGCCGGCCATGGCGCCGCACTCGGCGATGCCGTGATGCGGGCACTGACATTCCCTGCCGAGTTCCGCGAGCTGCAGGCGCACTACCCGATCGTGTTCGCGCGCGACGGCGAAGGGCGCTTCGTTCCGCTGGCGCTGTTCGGCCTGCAGGAGGGCGAGAACCTGTTCCTCGAAGGGGAGCGCTGGGACGCCACGTATGTCCCGCTGTCCGTCAGGCGGCAGCCCTTCCTGGTCGGGGTATCCGGCGAAGAGCGGCTGCTGCATGTCGATCTCGGTCACCCGCGTGTCCGCGAGGGGGGTGGCGAGGGGCTGTTCCATGACCATGGCGGTGCCACGGAGTTCCTGGAGCGCGTGAAGTCCGTGCTGCTGGCGCTGCATGATGGCGTTGTCGCCACGCCCGCCTTCATCGAGGCCTTGCTGGAGCACGATCTGCTGGAATCGTTCGTGCTCGACGTGAAGCTGGATGACGGCTCGCACAATCGGCTCGCGGGCTTCCATACCATCGACGAGGCACGGCTGCAGGCATTGTCGGGAGATGCACTGGAGCGACTGGCGCGCGATGGCCATCTGCTGCCCGTCTACATGGTGTTGGCATCGATGTCGCGCTTCCGCGATCTGATCGAACGGACCAACCAACGCCGTGCTGCCGGTCGCTGAGCCCATCCCCATCGACGAGATCGCTGGCTGCGGTCCGCAGTCGCTGCCGAAGGCTGTGCTGCTGGGGGCACGGCCGGTGGTCCTGCGGGGGCTGGTCTCGGCCTGGCCCGTGGTGCAGGCGGCTCGGGCATCGGCGGCAGCGGGCATCGACTACCTCAAGCGGTTCGATCATGGCGGCATGCCCGTCGTGGCCACCGTCGCTCCGCCCGAGGCGAAGGGGCGCGTGTTCTACAACGAGGACCTGAGCGGCTTCAATTTCCGTCGTGAACAGGTGCCGCTGTCCGTCGCGCTCGACACGCTGCGCAAATATCTCGATGCGACAGCGCCGCCTTCCATCTACGTGGCCTCCACCACGCTCGACACCTTCCTGCCGGGATTCCGCGCCGAGAACGACGTCGATCTCCGTCAGCGCGATCCACTGGCCAGCATCTGGATCGGCAACCGCAGCCGGATCGCCGCGCACCAGGATGTGCCGGACAACCTCGCCTGCGTGGTCGCGGGTCGCCGCCGGGTGACGCTGTTCCCGCCGGACCAGCTGGAGAATCTCTACATCGGTCCGCTGGACCACACGCCCGCGGGGCAGGCGGTGAGCCTGGTCGATTTCGCCGCGCCTGATCTTGAGCGGTTCCCGAGGTTCGCCAAGGCCATGGAGCAGGCCCGGACCGCCGTGTTGGAGCCGGGTGATGCGGTGCTCATCCCCAGCATGTGGTGGCACCACATGGAGGGCCTGGACGCGTTCAACGTGCTGGTGAATTACTGGTGGCGTGAGTCGCCTGCGTGGATGGATACGCCGATGAATGCACTGATGCTCGCGATCATGAGCGTGCGCGACCTTCCCATGCACGAGCGCGCGGTGTGGAAGGATGTGTTCGACCACTATGTTTTCGACTACGACGAGGAACGGGACGCCGGCCACGTGCCCGAAGCGGCACGGCGCGTGCTCGCGCCGCTCGATGAAGCCCGTGTCCGCCACCTGCGCGCGCTGCTGCTGCAGCGCCTCAACCGTTGAGTGAACCTGCATGCAGACGTCGCAACCGATGGCCAATCCCCGCACCGTCAAGCGTGTCGTCATCGCCGGTGGCGGCACCGCCGGCTGGATGGCCGCTGCCGCACTGTCCAAGACGCTGGGCAAGACCCTGGACATCACCCTGGTCGAGTCGGAAGAGATTGGGACGGTCGGCGTGGGCGAGGCGACGATCCCGACGCTGGTGGTCTTCCATCGCCTGCTCGACATCAAGGAGCAGGATTTCATGGCGGCGGTGCAGGGCACCGTGAAGCTGGGCATCTCCTTCGAGAACTGGAAGGATGTCGGCCATCGCTACATCCACTCGTTCGGCACCAGCGGCAAGGACCACTGGTCGGCAGGCTTCCAGCATTTCTGGTTGCGCGGTCGGGCCGAAGGCCTGGCGAGCGAATACAGCGACTATTGCATCGAACTCCAGGCCGCGCTTCAGGACCGCTTCTCCCATCTGCCGCGCTACCACGTGAATTACGCGTACCACATGGACGCGGCGCTCTACGCCCGCTTCCTGCGCGGATTCAGTGAACGCCACGGGTGCAAGCGCGTCGAGGGCAAGATCGTCGATGTCGCCACCGATGCCGATGGCGGCATCTCCTCGATCAAGCTAGAGCGCGGCGAAGTGATCGAGGGCGACCTGTTCATCGACTGCACCGGCTTCCGTGCCCTGCTTATCGGAAAGACGCTGGGCGTGGGTTACACCGACTGGTCCCGGTGGCTGTTCAACGACAGCGCGCTGGCCACGCAGACCACCGCGGCGCGCGATGCCGTGCCCTACACGCGCGCCATCGCCGGGACGGCGGGGTGGCAATGGCGCATCCCGTTGCAGCACCGGGTCGGCAACGGGATCGTGTACTCCAGCCGCCATATCAGCGACGACGAAGCGCGCGAGCAGTTCCTGTCCAGTGTGGAGGGCGAGGTCATCAAGCAGCCGTGGCCGATCCGCTTCAAGCCGGGGCAACGGCAACAATGCTGGGCGAAGAACTGCGTGGCACTCGGGTTGGCCGGCAGCTTCATCGAGCCGCTGGAGTCCACCACCATCCACCTGATCCAGCGCGGCATCGTGCGGCTGCTGCAGACCTTCCCGCATACGATCACGCAGCCGGCGATCGACGAGTACAACGCTCGCCTGGACGAAGAACTGCAGCACGTGCGCGACTTCGTGGTGATGCACTACGCGGTCAGCGATCGTCGCGACACGCCCTACTGGCGCGACATAGCGGAGATGGAAATCCCCGCGACGCTCCGGCACAGGATCGAACTCTTCCGCGAGACGGGCACGGTTTTCCACGTGCCCGGCGAGTTGTTCGGCGAGAATTCGTGGATACAGGTCATGCTGGGACAGGGCGTGGTCCCGAAGGGCTATCACCCGACCGCGGATGTGATGTCGAAAGAGGATCTCCAGCGCTTCCTCGACGACATCCGCAGCAACGTGCTCGGTACGGCACGCCAGATGCCCGCGCACATGGATTACCTGCGCAGCTATTGCCCCGCGCCCAAGCCGTGAAACTCGGAGCCGGCGGCATGGCCTAAGCTGCCGGCATGAGCGACCCACGACTCGAAGCCTTCCTGACCGTGCACCGGCGCCTGTTCGTCCTGACCGGGGCGGGTTGCAGCACCGGCTCCGGCATTCCCGACTACCGCGATGAACACGGCACCTGGAAGCGCACGCCGCCGGTGACCTATCAGGCGTTCATGGGCGAGCACGCCACGCGCCAGCGCTACTGGGCGCGCAGTCTGCTCGGTTGGCCGCGCATCGCATGCGCCCGGCCGAACGTCGCGCATCAGGCACTGGCGTCGCTTGAAGCGCGCGGGCAATCGGAAATGCTGCTGACACAGAATGTGGACGGCCTGCACCAAGCCGCCGGCAGCCTGTCGGTGGTCGACCTGCACGGCCGGCTCGATCAGGTGGTGTGCACGGGATGTGGGGCACGTTCTCCGCGCGCGGACATGCAGGTTCGCCTGGCGTCCACGAATCCCGACTGGGTGGCGCTCGATGCTGTCGCGGCGCCCGATGGCGATGCGGACCTGGAAGGGCGCGACTTCAGCGCGTTCCATGTGCCCGCCTGCGAGGCCTGCGACGGCCTGCTCAAACCCGACGTGGTGTTCTTTGGCGAGAACGTGCCGCGCGTGCGCGTCGACCATGCCATGGCGCATCTCCAGCGCGCGGATGCCATGCTGGTGGTCGGCTCGTCCCTGATGGTCTACTCCGGGTTGCGCTTCGTGCATGCCGCCGTGCGCGCGGATATCCCGGTGATCGCCGTCAATCTGGGGCGGACGCGCGCCGATGAGCTGCTGCGGTTCCGCGTGGCGGCCCCTTGTGGCGACGCACTGGGCTTCCTGCTGGAAGACCAGACGCGCCTTTCGCTCACTCCGCCGGTGGTTGCAGGCTGATCCAGCGTTCCAGCGAGTGCGGGGACAGGGGGCGCGAGACGTAATAGCCCTGCAGCAGATCGCAGTTGAGCGAGGCCAGCACGGCGCGCTGCGCCGCATTCTCGACACCTTCGGCCACCACCTTCAGCGCCAGGCTTTCGCCGATGCGCAGGATGGAGGTGGTAAGTGCACGTGCGGACTCGCTGTGCTCGAGGTCGCGCACGAAGCTCATGTCGAGCTTCAGTTCGCTGATCGGCAGGCGGTGGAGATGGCTCAGGCTGGAGTAGCCGGTGCCGAAATCGTCGATCGACAGGTGCACGCCCATGCGGTGGATTGCATCGATGTTGGCCAGCACCTCGGGTTTCTGCGCCAGCATGACGCTCTCGGTCACTTCCACCATCAGCTCTGACGGGGAGAGCCCGCACTTGCCCAACACATTGCCGATGAAGGTCGGCAGATCCTGCTGTTCGAAGTTGATCGCCGACAGGTTGACCGAGACGCGCGGCACCGGCACCCCGCGACGCCGCCAGTCCGCCATCTGGGTGCAGGCTTCTTCCAGCGTCCACCGGCCCAGTTCGTCGATCAGGCCGCACTCCTCGGCCATCGGCACGAAGGTGGCAGGCGAGATCTCGCCGATTTCCGGATGGCGCCAGCGCAGCAACGCTTCAACGCCGTGCAGCCGGGCATCGTCATCCAGGGCGACCTGGGGCTGGTAATGCAGGCGCAACTGGCCGCTGCGCACCGCCTCGCGCAGCGCATTCTCCAGTGCGAGCCGCTCCTGCATCGCCTGGTTCATCTCAAGGCTGTAGAACACGATGCGCGCGCCGCCCTCGGACTTGGCGCGGTACATCGCGATGTCGGCATGGCGTACCAGCGAATCCACATCCCAGCCATCGGCGGGGAACATCGCCACCCCCACGCTGGCCTGCGGCGTCAGCATCATCCGGCCTGCGCTGAGGGGTTCGGACAGCCGGGCCATCAGGCGATCGGCCAGGTTGGCGGCCTCCTCCGCACTGCGGTCGGGAATGGCCAGCACGAATTCGTCGCCGGCCAGTCGCGCCACCACGTCGCCTTCGCGCAGTTCGCTGCCCAGGCGTTTGGCCAGCTCGCGCAGCAGCGCATCGCCGGCCGTGTGGCCCTGGGTGTCGTTCACGATCTTGAAGCGGTCGATGTCGATGAACAGCAACGCCACGGCGCTGTCGCGTCGCGCGGCGCCCAGCAGCATCTGCTCGACTTTGCTGTTGAACAGCGCGCGATTCGGCAGCCCGGTCAGCGTGTCGAAGAACGAGAGTTGGTGCATGCGCGCACGCGCGCGCTCGCGTTCCATCGCCAGCGCACACAGGTGCAGGCAGACATCGACCACGCGCTGGTGGAAATCGTCGGGTGCCCTGTTTTCCCAGTAGTACAGCGCGAACGTGCCCAGCACGCGCCCATCATGCGCCTTGATGGGACTCGACCAGCATGCACGGATGCCCAGCGCGAGGAACGGGGCGTTGTACGCCTGCCAGCGCGGGTCGCGTTCGATGTCGCTGCACTCGACGGGTTGCCCGCTCCAGGCGGCCGAGCCGCAGGCGCCGACCATCGGACCCGCGAGCTCGCCGTCGATCAGCGCGCCGATGGCGTCGGGCAGGCTGGGGGCCGCGAGCGGGCGAAGGCGGCCGTAGTCGTCCAGCGCGATCACCGACGCCACGGCTTCCGGCATGACCTTTTCGACTTCGCGGCAGACCAGCGTCAGCACCTCCTGCAGCGGCTGCTCCCGGACGATAGCGCCCAACACCTTGCGGTGCAGCTCCTCGTGCAGTTTGCTGTGGGTGATGTCGGTATAGACGCCGAGCAGGTAGCGGACGTTGCGCTCGGGGTCGAAGACGGGATTGACGACCGCAGAGATCCACAGCGGCACGCCGCTCTTGGCGTAGACCAGCAGTTCGGTGCGGTAGCCCTGCTGGACGTTCAACTGGCCGCGCACCCATTCGACCGTTTCCGGATCGGTGTGCGGGCCGGCCAGGAAATCGCTGGGGCGGCGGCCGGCGGCTTCCTCCAGCGTGTAGCCGAGCATGCGGGTGAAGCCCTGGTTGATCCAGGTGATGTGCGCTGCGTCGTCGCAGACCACGACCGCGTTGTCGCTGTGGTCGATGACCCAGGACACGTCGGGCGCGCCATTGGCGAAGTGTGGCGGCATGGCGATGGCAGTGGGCCTCACGGTCAGTTCTTCCCCAAGAACGGTTTCCGCCTGATGGACCGGGTTCGCCACGGCACTCCCTGCTAAGCCGTCCCCGAAACGGGGAGATACGATGCGGTATCGGCCCCTGATCGCCGCACTTTACCTGAAGTTCCAGGGGGGCGCGGGTGTCTGGGCCCCTGCAAGCGCTTACAGTCGGATTGCCAGGCCGCAGGCCACGGTCGATGCCGCCCGTGCGCACCTTCGCGGGGCAGCTCCCGAGTGGAGACGCGGGGCGTGAAGCCACTCTGTGGAGGGTCAGGCATTGCCTGACGCACCGTCGTCATGATCGCCGCCTAGGCTTGCCGCCCGCATGACAGGGGTGGCCATGAAAGCGAAACGGATGTGGTTGGGGGTCGGGTTGCTGCTATGCCTGGCAGGGTGCCAGGGCGCATCCTCGCCCGACGCGAAGCAGGGTGGGACAGCGTCGCCGGTCGCGGCGGACATCCGGTTGGATGAAGCGGTGCCCGCCACGCCATACGCACGCGCAACGCAGGCGCTGGCGGAGAACCGGATGCTCGCTCCGGCGGGAGACAATGCGGTCGAACACTACCTGGCCGCACGCGTCGAAGCGGGAGAGCGCACCCGTGCACAGGCCGCACTGTCGGAACTGCAGCCCTATGTGCTGATCGCCGCCGAGCAGGCGATTGCACGTGGCGATGCAGGGGAGGCGAAGCGCCTGCAGGGCCTGATCGAACGCATCGATGGACAAGCGCCTGCGCTGCCGCGGCTGAAAGCCGGCGTGGCGGCATTGCTGCGCGAGCAGGCGTTGCAGGCTGCTGCTCCTGATCAGGAAGCAGTCCGGCCGGCCGCATCCCGCATGTCCTCGACCGGCGAGGCATTGCCGGCGCAAGCCATGCGCGCACCTGTCCCAGCGTCCACACTCGCTGCTGCGCCGGCTGTCGTCGCTCCTCCACCTGCGCCGCTAGCTACGCGACAGGAAGAAGCGCCGGCCACCAGCCCTTCCGTTGTGCCGTCGCGTGTCGTACAGGAGATCCGGACGCCGCGGCTGCTCCAGGACGCACAGCCGCGATATCCACTGCCTGCGCTGCGCGCGCGCGTGGAAGGGCAGGCGGAAGTCGCTTTCACCATCCAGCCCGACGGCAGCGTGCGCGACGTGCGCCTGGTGTCATCGACGCCTGCGGGCATGTTCGATGCGCCCGCGCTCGCCGTTGCGCAACGCTGGCGTTTCGAGGCGACCGGACAGGCCCATGCATCGCGACGCACCGTGCGGTTCCAGCTGCCAGCCCCGGGGTCGAGCGACGGCTGATTGGTGTCCGTACGCGTCTGCGGTGAGAATGGCGGCATGACAACCGCCTCCGCTTCCCCGATTCTCGATACCGTCGAACAGGAAACCGGCCCGGCGCCGCAGTGGTCCGTGCTGTGGCTGCACGGCCTGGGTGCCGATGGCCACGACTTCGCGCCGATCGTGCCCGAACTGGTGCGGCCTGGCTGGCCGGCGTTGCGCTTCGTCTTCCCGCATGCGCCCGTGCGTGCTGTGACGATCAACAACGGCGTCCGCATGCGTGCGTGGTACGACATCGTGGGCATGGACTTCCCCACTCGGGCGGACAGCGTCGGCATCGAGGAGTCGCTGGTACAGGTGGAGTCGCTGATCGCGCGCGAGCAGGCGCGGGGCATCGCGCCGGAGCGGTTGCTGCTGGCGGGCTTCTCGCAGGGCGGCGCCATCACCCTGGCGGCCGGCCTGCGCAGGCAGGTGCCACTGGCGGGGCTGATCGCGCTGTCCACCTACCTGCCGGGCGCGGCGCAGGCTGCTACGCACCTGGCGGCTGCGGCCACCACGCAACCGGTCTTCATGGCGCACGGCACCGGTGATCCGGTGATCCCGCTCATCCACGCCGAACAGAGTGCCCGTGTGCTCGGGGAGCTGGGTTTCGACGTGCAATGGCACCGCTATCCGATGGCACACCAGGTATGCGCGGAGGAAATCCGTGACCTGGGTGACTGGATGGGCCAGCGGTTTGCGTTGTAATCCCCTCGCGACCCCCGAAGGATGACGCATGGCGCTGCCATGGGTAACCTAGGACGCGGGGGATCACGCCAACGTTCACCGAGGACGCCTTTGCCGTGAAAGTGGTCATTGCCGACGACGAACCCCTTGCCCGCGAGCGCCTGCGCGCGTTGCTGGCCGAGCATCCCGGTATCGAGGTGGTCGCCGAGGCCGAGAACGGCCTGGACGCGTTGCAGGCCTGTTCGCAGCATCGCCCCGACATGGTCCTGCTGGACATCGCCATGCCGGGCGTGGACGGACTCGAGGCTGCCCGCCATCTGGCGGCCTTCGACCCGCGCCCCGCCGTGGTGTTCTGCACGGCCTACGACGAACACGCGCTGTCGGCTTTCGAGGCCGCCGCCATCGACTACCTGATGAAGCCGATCCGCGCCGAGCGATTGGCCGCCGCGCTCGAACGCGCGCGCACCTTCATCGCCGGGCGCGAGACCCAGGCCCCGGCGTCATCGAGCAGCCAGCCGCGGACCCACCTGTGTGCACGCCTGCGGGGCAGCCTGCGGCTGATTCCAGTGGATGAAGTGCACTACCTGCAGGCGGAGGAGAAGTACGTGGTGGTGCACCACGCGCGCGGCGAGGACCTGATCGAGGAATCGCTGAAATCGCTGGAAGAGGAATTCGGTGGCCGCTTCGTGCGGATCCATCGCAACTGCCTGGTCGCGCGCCACGAACTGGTCGAGATCAAGCGCATCGGTGATGGCCATGTCCAGGCCATCCTGCGCCATGGCAAGGAGCCGCTGGAAGTGAGCCGGCGTTGCGTGGCAGGCCTGCGCGAGACCGTCAAGACGCTCTGAGCGCCCGCGGACGCCGCGCCATGCGGGATAATGCCCGCATGACCCTGCTGCGCATCGCCACCCGCAAAAGCCCGCTCGCCCTCTGGCAGAGCGAACACGTCGCCGACCGGCTGCGCGCCGCCCATCCCGGGCTGGCGGTCGAGCTGGTGCCGATGAGCACGCGTGGCGACGAGGTGCTGGACCGCTCGCTGGCCGCCATCGGGGGCAAGGGCCTGTTCCTGAAGGAGCTGGAGCTGGCCATGCTGCGTGGCGAGGCGGACTGCGCCGTGCATTCGCTGAAG
The DNA here is from genome assembly GCF_946886695.1 of uncultured Pseudoxanthomonas sp. The sequence continues at coordinate 79,344 of NZ_CAMPJD010000011.1, forward strand.
GACGTGCCGATGGAGCTCGAAGGTCCATTCGCGCTGCCCGCCATCCTGCCGCGCGCGGATCCGGCCGACGCTTTCATCTCCCACCGGTACGAGGGCATCGCCGCGCTGCCCCATGGCGCACGCGTGGGGACCTCGTCGCTGCGTCGGCAGGCACAGCTGCGCGCGTTGCGCGCGGACCTGCAGTTGCTGGACCTTCGCGGCAACGTCAATACGCGCCTGGCCAAGCTGGATGCCGGCGACTACGACGCGATCGTGCTGGCGTGCGCCGGGTTGCAGCGCCTGGGGTTTGCGTCGCGCATCCGCGTGCGGCTGGATGCGCCGCAATGGCTGCCGGCTCCCGCGCAGGGTGCCATCGCGGTGGAATGCCGGGCCGAAGATCCCGCCACGCATGCGCTGTTCGCGGCGCTGGATGATGCGGGCACGCGCGTCTGCGTGGAGGCGGAGCGGGCCATGAACCGGGCATTGCATGGCAGTTGCCATGTTCCGGTGGCGGCGTTTGCGCAGCGCACGGGCGATGTGCTGTCGCTGTCGGGGCTGGTGGGTTCGGCGGCGGAGGGGCGGGTGATCCGTGCGGAAGGTACCGGTGCGGCCGGCGATCCCGAGGCGCTGGGGCAACGCGTCGCCGCCCAGCTGCTGGCGCAAGGCGCTGGCGCGTTCCTCGCATGAGCGGCGCGCGCGCTTACTTGAAGCGGTAGACCACGTTCATCGTGGTCAGCGTGTCCGTACGCTTCTTCTCCGGTGCCACGTCACTGTTGTGTCGCGCCTGCCAGCCTGCTTTCAGCGCGAGGTGCGAGTTCATCGTGACCGACACGCCCAGGTCGTTCTGCGCGAAGGTGTTGTAGTCGCCCGCCTCGACCAGCAGCTTGTTGACGATCTCGGTGTTCTCGCTCAGCGCGTAGCGCAGGTCGATCAGGCCACGCCCGATCAGGCTGGATTCGTTGCGCTCCTCAAGGGTGTCGTAGGCGCGGCGATAACCGGGGCCGACCTGCAGGTCGAGATGGCCGCGCTCGCCCTCGAGGACCCGGTTGCCGTAGCTCAGGCTGACCGACTGCTGCCGGCTGTAGGTGCCGAAGTCGTCTTCTTCGTGGCGCACGGCGGTGTTGAGCGTGCCACGCTGGTCCATGAGATATGCACTGTTGGCGGTGACCGTATAGCGGTTGGCGGTGGTGCGGCTGTCGCGGACGATGCTGCCGTCGTCCTGGGTCTTGGTGTACTCGGAGCGCGAATGCAGGCCGAACAGGCTGGCGCTGTGGCGCCATGCGCCGCCGTCGGTATAGGTCAGGTCCAGTCGGCCGTTGAAACTCTCGGTGTTGCTGTTGCCGCTGCTGGCAGCCACGCCAAGCTCGCCGCCACCGGTGAGTTTGGGCGTCGGCGGCGCCGGCTCGGGAGGCGCCTCGGGGATGGGGCGCACCGCCATGGCGATGACCGGCAGCGCCGCACTGCCCTGTTTGCCAAAACCCTTGCCGGCATGGACGGCGTCCACCTTCTCATTGCGCGGCAGCACCCCTTCGTCAGCCAGGGCAGGCGCAATGTTGCCGGCGATCAGGACGAGTGCCAGCAAGGAGGGAGGCGTCGGGCGCGACATGGCAGATCTCGAGAAAATGAAGGGGAGATGTAACCGCTTACATGGTAGATGTGAGCCGACAGCACCACAACCCAAGTGCTTGTTCCGATTCAGGTTTGCGACATGCATTCTGCCACGGGAACGCGCCCGATTCAGGATGCCTGTCACGGTCGCCAGCATTCCTGCGCCGTGGTGCGTCGTCTTCCCGTAGCGGTGGTCCACCTCCACTCAAGGCGGGGCATCGATGCTGATCGCTGGGTCGTCGTAGCGCGAATAGGTCAGCAGCACCGTGTAGGGGCGGCCTTTGTCATCGCGGCCGGTGTGGCGCAGTTGCAGTGGCAGGCCATCCGGACCGATCCAGTAGTCGAACGCGACCGCCTCCGGAGTGGCGTGGCGAACGCGGTAGCGCCGGGCAGCGCGACCGGCGACGGTGTCATCGCCGATGTGTTCGGCGGACAGAGCCTGCTGGGCCTGCTGGAGTTTGAGTGGGTCGCGCCACGGGGCGAGCGTTTCCGGAGGGAGTGGTACCCGTATGTGTCGGCCGTCCACCTGCATGTGCAGCATGTTTCCGATGACCGTCTGCGTGCCGCCAGGCAACGTGATCCTGTAGCGGTCAGGCGCTACATAGTCCATCTCGCCGGTCATCGGCTGGGCGCCTTCCACCTGCATCTGCGCATGGAAGCGGCGGGTGGCCAGGAACCGGTGCATTGACGCCTTCACGTCCCGCACCGCATCGCGCGCAGGGACTGCGGGTGGCGTTGGCGGAATGGCGGCGGGTACCCCGGCGCCTTCGTGAGGGGAGGGTCGGCAGGCGGCCAATGCGAACAACAGGGGCAGTAAGGCGCGCGGCGACATGGTCGGCAGCCTCCCGGAAAGAGGGCAGCGCCTTGGGTCCGTGCGTTGAGGGCGCCGCGGTGGCAAAGACACGCCACGGCACCAGGCACCGCACGGGCCCAAGGCGCCGTCGGCGCTTGTCCCCTGTGTCTCTTCCAACGGCAGGCGGGCGACGAAAACGGCCAACCGTCGGTGATAATCCGGCCACGCCCCCCTGCTGCCACGCTGCCCATGGACAAGATCGAACGCATCACCGCCCTGCACCGCATCCTGAAGGCGGCGCGCTATCCGGTCACGGTGAAGCGGCTGCAGGAGGAGTTGGGTTGTTCGCGCGCCACCGTCTATCGCGACCTGGCTTACCTGCGCGATGCGTTGATGGCGCCGATCGAAGGCGATGGCGAAGCGGGCTTCCGCTACCACGCGGCCGAGAGCGATCGCTTCGAACTGCCGGGGTTGTGGCTGAGTTCGGAAGAACTGTATGCGTTGCTCGCAGCGCAACAGTTGCTGGTCCGCACGGGCGGTGGCGTGCTCTCCGGAGCGCTGGCGCCGCTGCAGAAGCGCATCGAAGGCCTGCTGGCCGATCATGCGGGTGTGGACCACTGGCCCGTGGACCGCGTGCGGGTAATCCCGCACCGCGGGCGCACGCTGGATGAAGCCAGCTTCCGCACCGTGGCGTCGGCGGTGCTCGATCGCAAGCAGTTGCAGTTCGAATATCGCGCGCGTTCCACCGACGAGCGCACACGGCGCGCGGTGTCGCCGCAGCGCATCACCCACTACCGCGACAACTGGTATCTCGATGCGTGGGACCACGAACGCAACGCGCTGCGCAGCTTCGCGGTGGACCGGATCGGCAACGCGCGACTGGGCGACGAGCCGGCACGCGACCTGCCGAACGAGGAGCTGAACCAGCATCTGGCGTCGAGCTACGGCATCTTCTCGGGCGAACCGAAGGGCTGGGCCACCATCCTCTTCAGCGCCAAGGCCGCGCGCTGGGTTGCCGACGAGCAATGGCATTCCAAGCAGCAGGGCCGCCACCTGCCGGACGGCCGTTACGAACTGAAGATTCCCTACAGCGTCTCGCGCGAGCTGTTGATGGACATCCTGCATTACGGCGCGGATGCTGAGATCGTCGAGCCGGCCGTGCTGCGCGAGCAGGCCAAGGCGCTGTTGGAGCTGGCGCTGTCGAACTACGGGAAGAAGTAATTTCGCGGCAGGGCGCAGGGTTGTGGGAGCGACGTGAGTCGCGACTGTGGAGGAACGGGTCCCGGATCCCGGACAAGCAGGGGATGGAGCGAGGGAGCCTCGATTGCCCGCACGAGGCGACACGCCCGGCCCCTCTGATTGCCATCGAGGCTGACGGCGCGCGCGCAGGGATTCCTGCAGCCGATCTCTACGGCCCCTTCGGCTCGCCGAAGCCCGGCTTCCCCACCTGCGCCGGCACCTGGGGCACGCGGACCAGCTGGCGTGCATTGATGCCGTGGTCGCGCGCCTTCTTCACCAGTTCCTCGTAGCGCACGTCGTCCATGAGCGGATCGCGGGCCATGATCCAGCCCATGTCGCGGCCGGGGTAATCCGCCAGTGCCCATGAGTAGTCCGGCGCCACTTCGACGATGCGCCACTTGGCGGGCACCACGCCGACGAACCACAGCGTCCACTCGCGGTTGCCGGAATCCCCCTTGACCGAGGCGCGGGCCTCGCGCAGTTGCTCGGGTTCGCCGAAGCCTTCGCGGTAGTGGTACGCCACGCCCACCTTGTCGGTGTCGCGCAGTGCGTATTCGTAACGCGCCGCCACGTGCCCGCGCTCTGCGAAGTAGGGGATGTGCGCGACGACATGCCAGGTGCCCATGAAGCGGGGAAGGTCCACCGCGTCGGGTGCCGCGCGCGCCGGGCCGCGGCTGGCACAGCCGCCCGCCAGTGCCAGCAGCAGGGCGAGCAGTGCAATGCGGACCACGCGGATTGGCAACGCCATGGGCATGTGGGACTCCCTTCTCCCTGTCATACGGACACGCTAGTCATCAGGATGCGACGGAGATGTTAACCGGTGATGTCGCAACCCGTGAGATGTCGTTGCGCGAGTGTGACGTCGTACTGACATCACACAAAGGAGTCCGCCGCCATGTCCATGTCCTTGTTCCAGGTTTCGCATGCGGTCCGCCAGGACCACCCCGATGTCCATCTGGATCGTGTCCTGCGCCGCGTGGTGCTGTCAGGTGTCGCGCTGGTGTTGCTGCTGCCGCTGGCCCGCGCCAGCACCGACTGGTTGGGCTGGCTGCCCCTGTGGCTGGTCGGGATGCCTGCCGTGGCCTGGTGGGCCCTGCACCGTTTCCGGCTTCCGGCCCGTGGGGCCAAGTCGCATTGGACGGCGCGCCGTCGTCGCAGCCCGCAGGCGCGCCGCATCCGCGACAGGGGCGTGGCCCTGCCCCGGGCGGCCTGACCTTCGGCAGGGGGTGCCCTCCGGGCCTTGTGCTAGCGTGCCATGTTCATGAAACGCACCTCCGGAGCCGCACCCGATGCCCAGACTCACCCATGCCTGCCTGGCCGCAGGCCTCGCCGTCGCTGGCGCGCTGTCAGCCCCTGCCCATGCCAAGGAGGCTGACGTGACGAACGATCCGTATGCCTGGCTGGAGGACGTCGAAGGGCAGAAGCAGCTGGACTGGGTGAAGGGCGTGAACGCCAGGGCCGAGGCCGAGATCGCCTCTACGCCCGCGTTCAAGCAGCTGGAGTCGGACATCCGCGCCATCCTCGATTCCGACGCCAAGATCCCCGGCGTGCAGAAGATCGGCGACTACTACTACAACTTCTGGAAGGACAAGCAGCACGAACGCGGCGTCTGGCGCCGCACCACACTGGCCGAGTACCGCAAGGCCCAGCCGCAGTGGGAAACCGTGCTCGACCTGGATGCGCTGAACAAGGCCGAGGGCAAGAACTGGGTCTGGCACGGTGCCGACTGCCGCAAACCGGACTACACCCACTGCCTGGTCGCACTGTCGCGCGGCGGCGCCGATGCCGACGAGACCCGCGAGTTCGATCTGGTCAACAAGAAGTTCCTGGCCGACGGCTTCTACCGTCCCGAAGCCAAGGGCGCGCTGGGCTGGAAGGACGCCGACACCGTCTACGTCTACAGCGACTTCGGCGCCGGCAGCCTGACCAGCTCGGGCTATCCGCGCATCGTGAAGGAATGGAAGCGGGGCACGCCGCTCGCATCGGCCGCCGTCGTGTACGAAGGCACCGCGGAAGACATGTACATCGCGGCCTACCACGACGACACGCCGGGCTTCCAGCGCGATTTCGTCAGCCGCACGTTGGCCTTCTACAACGACGAGCTGTACCTGCGCCGCGCCGACGGCACGCTGGCCAAGATCGATGCGCCCAACTCGGCCAACAAGGGCGTGCACAAGGAATGGCTGACGCTGGAACTGCGCGAGCCGTGGACCGTCGGCGGCAAGACCCATGCCGCCGGCAGCCTGCTGGCCGCGAAGTTCGATGACTTCATGGCCGGCAAGCGCGACTTCGACGTGCTGTTCGCGCCGACCGACAAGACCTCGCTGGCCGGCTTCACCTGGACGAAGAACCACCTGGTGCTCAACGTGCTGGAGGACGTGAAGAACCGCCTGAGCGTGCTCACGCCGTCGGCTTTGGGCTGGAAGACCAGCGCCTTCGTCGGTGCGCCGTCCTTCGGCACCATCGGCGTCAACGATGTGGACAGCGACGACAGCGACGCGGTGTGGCTGACCGTCACCGACTACCTGACCCCGACGACGCTGTCGCTGGCCGAGATCGGCAAGCAGCCTGAGCAGCTGAAGTCGATGCCCGCTTTCTTCGACGCTTCGGGCAAGAAGATCGAACAGCACTTCGCCACGTCGAAGGATGGCACCAAGGTGCCGTACTTCCTGGTCCGCCCGGAAGGCCTGAAGTACGACGGCAGCACGCCGACCCTGCTGTACGGCTACGGCGGCTTCGAGATCTCGCTGACGCCGGGTTACTCCGGCGGCGTGGGCAAGGGCTGGCTGGAGAAGGGCGGCGTCTATGCCGTCGCCAACATCCGCGGCGGCGGCGAGTACGGCCCGCGCTGGCACCAAGCCGCGCTGAAGGCCAACCGCCACAAGGCGTACGAGGACTTCGCTGCGGTCGCGCAGGACCTGATCGCCCGCAAGATCACCTCGCCGAAGCACCTGGGCATCCAGGGCGGCAGCAACGGCGGTCTGCTGACCGGCAACATGCTGACGCAGTACCCGGAGCTGTTCGGCGCGGTCGTCGTGCAGGTGCCGCTGCTGGACATGAAGCGCTACAGCCACCTGCTGGCCGGCGCGTCGTGGATGGCCGAGTACGGCAACCCCGACACCGCCGACTGGGAATTCATCAAGACCTTCTCGCCGTACCACCTGTTCGATGCGAAGAAGGACTATCCGCCGACCCTGTTCATGACCTCCACCCGCGACGACCGTGTCCATCCGGGCCATGCCCGCAAGATGGCCGCGAAGATGCTGGAGGCGGGCAAGGACGTGCGCTACTACGAGAACATCGAGGGCGGCCACGGCGGCGCGGCCAACAACGCGCAGGCCGCGCACATGAGCGCGCTGGCCTACACCTTCCTCTGGCAGCAGCTGGCCAAGTAAGTGCGTTTTCCCTTCTCCCGCTTGCGAGGGAAGGGGGCCGAAGGGCGGATCGGGGCGCTCCGGTAGTGATGCCTCCCGCCTTGCCCCGACCCCAACCCTCCCCCGCAAGCGGGAGA
>NZ_CAMPJD010000012.1 GCF_946886695.1 uncultured Pseudoxanthomonas sp.
CCATTCCCCCGGAGTACGCCATGTCCCTGAAACAGCAGCTCACCGATGACATGAAGGCCGCCATGAAGGCGGGCGAGAAGGACCGTCTGGCGGTCATCCGCCTGATCAATGCCGCCATCAAGCAGCGCGAAGTGGACGAGCGCATCGAACTGGATGACGCCGCCGTGCTGGCCGTGCTGGAAAAGATGGTCAAGCAGCGCAAAGATTCGGTGACCCAGTTCGAAGCCGCCAGCCGCGAGGACCTGGCCGCCATCGAGCGCGCCGAGATCGTGGTGATCGAAGCCTACCTGCCGGCCAAGCTGGGCGAAGCCGAGATCCTGGCCGCCATCGAAGCCGCCATCGCCGAAACCGGGGCCACCGGCCCGGCCGACATGGGCAAGCTGATGGGCGTGCTGAAGCCGCGCCTCGCCGGCCAGGCCGACATGGGCCAGGTGTCCGCCCTGATCAAGAAGAAGCTCGCGGGCTGAACCCGCCGCGTGGCGCCAGGCATCCTGGCGCCACGCCCCATCCGTGGCATCCTCGCGCCATGGATACCCCCGCCATCACCCTGCGCCCGGCCACCCGCGCCGACATCCCGCAGATCCTCGCCTTCATCCGCGGGCTGGCCGAGTACGAAAAACTCGCCCACGAGGCCGTCGCCACGCCCGCCCTGCTCGAAACCCACCTGTTCGGCGAACGTCCCGCCGCTGAAGTCGTGATCGCCGAGGCCGATGGCACGCCCGCCGGTTTCGCGCTGTTCTTCCACTCGTTTTCCACGTTCCTCGGCCAGCCCGGGCTGTACCTCGAAGACCTCTTCGTGGTGCCGCACTCCCGCGGGTTCGGTATTGGAAGGCGGCTGATGGTGCATCTCGCGCAACTGGCCGTGGCACGTGGCTGCGGCCGCTTCGAATGGTCGGTGCTGGACTGGAACGAACCCGCGATCCGCCTCTACCGAAGCCTCGGCGCAGTGGGCCTGGACGAATGGACCGTGCAGCGCGTCAGTGGCGATGCACTGCTGGCACTCGCGCGCGGCGATGCGTGAACATCGCGGACACGCCGCCATAACGAACTGCTGACACGCCCCGCGCCACGCTCGGCGCATGGAACATCGAACCCCCTTCGGCGCACTGCGCACACGGGCGCGCGATGCCGGCGAATGCGTCCGTCGCAGCCTGCCCATCGCGCTGGTGCGGCGCTTCATCGAGACCGATCTGATGACGCAGGCCGCGTCGCTGTCGTTCTACGCGCTGCTGTCGCTGGCGCCGCTGCTGGTCCTGCTGCTGTGGCTGACCGCTTCGCTCTATCCGCCAGCGCAACAGTCGCTGCTCGATCAGATCCACCAGCTGGCGGGCCCCAGCGCCGCCACGGTCGCCGAGACGGTGATCCGCAACGCCAGCGAACGGCCGGACGTCGGATCGCTGGCGGGCTGGTGGAGCACCTCGCTCCTGTTTGTCGGCGCCACGGTGGTGTTCGCGCAGTTGCAGGGCGCGCTGAACTTGATCTTCCGCACCGACGCCCAGCGGCTGGATGGTCCGCTCGCATGGGTGAAGAAGCGGGTGTTCTCGCTCGGCGTCGTGTTGGCGATCGGCTTCCTGCTGGTCGTGTCGATGGTCGCCACCACCGCATTGCAGGTGGTCTTCGCGCGCCTGCCCTCACTGCTGCCGGCGCTTGGCTACGTGACGACACTGCTGCTCTACGCGCTGGCGTTCGCCTTCTTCTACCACTACCTGCCGGATCGTCGCGTCGCGTGGCGGCAGGCATTCCTCGGCGGCGCGATCACTGCGCTGCTGTTCGCAACCGGCCGCTACCTGATCGGCCTTTACCTCGCCGAAGCCGCACCCGGCAGCGCTTACGGCTCGATGGGTGCGCTGGTCCTGCTGCTGGTGTGGATCTACTACGCCAGCGTGGTGTTCTTCGCCGGCGCGCTGATCACGGCGGTGATCGATGAGCGGAGGGCGAGGAGCGGGGCATGAGGACGTTCGTCCGCGGCTCTCCGCTCACTCCTTCCACCCGGCATGCTTGCTGGTCATTCCGATACCCGGATTGAAGGTATTGGTGGGGTCCAGGCGACGATAGAAGTCGGTCAGCGACGGCTTGGCGCGATAAAGATGGCCGACGTTGTGCTCGGCCGGATACTCGGCACCGCGGGCATCGAGCAGCGACCACAGCCGGTGTTCGACAGCCAAGGGATCCACGCCCCTCTTCACGATGTAGTCCTGATGGAAGACATGGCAGAAGAAGTGCCCGTAGTAGAGCCGCGCGAGCATCGTGCCGGCGACGTCCGCCGGCAGTGTTTCCACCCACGCGCGATCGTCGCGCCGCAGGGCGACGTCCAGCGCGACGATGTCCTCCACCTGTCCTGCGTGCACGGCGCGGTAGCGCACCGCCGCGCCGGCAACGGCGAAGCGCAGCAGGAACGCCTTGCGCCCCTCATCGGCATCGCAGGCGAAGAACGCGCCATCGCGCTGCGCGAAGAAATCGGCGAGGAACGCATGCGTGGCGTCCGCGTCACGCTGCGAGACCTTCAGCAGCAGATGGTGTTCGTAGCGGTCGCGGTAGGTGCGCAACCGCGGCGGCAGGTGGTCCGGCAGCCATGCGGTGACCGACTGCAGCACGCGGTCCGCCAGCCCGCGCAGGCCGAACCGTTCGCACCAGCCATCCACGCGACTCTTCAGCGCGAACGCCGCGGGTACCCTGTCGGTGCCGAAGCGGTCGATCAGCAGGAAGGTGTCCTTGCCGTAACGGTCGCCGATGTCGAAAGCATCGCGATGCAGGTACTCGCCCGCGATCGGCAGGCGCTCGGACGCCGTCAGCAGGTGGCGGCGCACGCCAGTGAGATCGTCCGGGTCGTTGCTGCCGATGTAGAAGACCGACGCGACCTCTTTCTCGAAGGTGTCCAGGCGTACGGCGAACACGGCCAACCGTCCGGCACAGCCGGAGGCCTCGTGCAGGCGCGACGGGTCGGCGTTGTAGCGCGCGGGCGTGGGTGCATCGACCTGCCGGACGTGCGCCGCATAGTGCGGGTCGGACGCCGCGCGCGCCGGATCGTGGGTGATGGCATCCGGCGCATAGTCCCCGGCCTGGAGCCGCGTCAGGATTTCTTCCGGCGTGTCGCCCAGTGCGATGCCCAGGTGGTTGACCAGTCGCAACACCCGGTCGTCGCCCAGCTGTGCATACAACGCCAGCTCGGTGTACGCGGGCCCCCGTCGCACCAGCGCGCCACCGGAGTTGTTGCAGACCCCCCCGAGTACGGACGCCCCGATGCAGGAAGAGCCGATCACCGAATGCGGCTCGCGATCCAGCGGCGCAAGCACCTTCTCCAGCACGTCCAGCGTCGCGCCCGGCAAGCACACCACCTGGCGCCCGTCATCGAGCAACTGCACGCCGGTGAGGCGCATCGTGCTGACCAGCACGATGCCGCGATCATAATCGTCACCGTCCGGGGTGGAGCCCCCGGTCAGGCCCGTATTGGCCGCCTGCAACAGCACGATCCGGCCGGCCGCCACCGTGGCCTGCAACACCCGCCACAGCTCCAGCAACGTGCCCGGGCACGCCACGGCGAGCACCGGGCCGTCGCCAAAGCGGTAGCCCTTCCGGTACCGCCGCGTGGCACGGGCGCCCGCCAGGACATGGCCACGGCCGACAGCCTCGCGCAACTGCGCCAGCAGGGCGTCATCGGAAGGGGCGTCAACAGGCATGGCCGCATGGTAACGCGACGGCCAGACTCCCCGCCGTGGCATCCTATGCGATCCATGGCCCGCATCCCCGACGCCTTCATCGACGAACTGCTCGCCCGGACGGATATCGTCGAGGTGGTCGGGGGGCGCGTGCCGCTGAAACGGCAGGGCAAGGAATACTCGGCCTGCTGCCCGTTCCACGACGAGCGCTCGCCGTCCTTCACGGTATCGCCGACCAAGCAGTTCTACCACTGCTTCGGCTGCGGCGCGCATGGCACCGCGCTGTCGTTCCTGATGAACTACGACCGCCTCGAATTCCTCGATGCGGTGGAGGAGCTGGCGCGCCGCACCGGCATGGAAGTGCCGCGCGAAACGCAGCAGCGCAACGAGAACAACGATACCCGCGACCTGTTCAATGCGTTGGAAGCGGCAGCGCGCTTCTTCCAGCGCAATCTGGACACCAGCGACAAGGCCAAGGCCTATCTCGATGGCCGCGGCGTGGACGCGACGATCCGCACGCAGTTCATGATCGGCTATGCGCCGGACGGCTATTCGGCGCTGAAGGATGCGTTGGGTACCGACGAGCGCCGGATGAAGCTGCTCGACCGCGCCGGCCTGTTCTCGAAGAACGACCGCGGCCACGTCTACGACAAATTCCGCGACCGGGTGATGTTCCCCATCCATGACCGCCGCGGACGCGTGATCGCCTTCGGCGGCCGCGTACTGCAGAAGGATGACGGTCCGAAGTACCTCAACTCGCCCGAGACCGCACTGTTCCACAAGGGCCGCGAACTCTACGGCCTGTGGCAGGTGAAGCAGGCCAACCAGAAGATCGCGCGGCTGGTCGTGGTCGAGGGCTACATGGACGTGGTCTCGCTGTTCCAGTTCGGGGTGAAGGAAGCCGTCGCCACGCTGGGCACAGCAACCACACCGGAGCACGCCGAGCTGCTGTTCCGCAACGCGCCCGACGTGTATTTCTGCTTCGATGGCGATGCCGCCGGCCAGCGTGCCGCATGGCGCGCATTGGAATCGGTGCTGCCGCGCATGAAGGACGGACGGCAGGCCTTCTTCCTGTTCCTGCCCGACGGCGAAGACCCCGACACCATCGTGCGACAGGAAGGTGCGGCCGGCTTCGATGCGCGCCTGCAGCAGGCGACGCCGCTGTCGCAGTTCTTCTTCGACGAACTGGCCAAGGACATCAAACTGTCCACGCTCGACGGCAAGGCGCGCCTGGCCGAGCGTGCCCGCCCGCTGCTCGCGCAGATCCCGGATGGTGCATTCGGCGACCTGATGCGACAACGCCTCACCGAGATCACCGGCGTAGGCGCCGGCAGCACGGCACCCTCCACACCACCGCCCGCACGCCGCCCTTCGTCTTCGCAGGCAGGCCAGAAGCCGAGCCTCGTGCGCAGCATCATCGTGCGGCTCCTGCACAAGCCGGCGCTTGCGTTGTCGATCGAATCCACGCATGGCTTTTCGGCGTTGCGGCTGGCAGGCATGGATCTGCTGCTGGAGGTGATCGCGCTGGTGCACGCGCGACCCGATATCACCACCGGGGTGCTGCTGGAGCATTTCGCCGAGCGCGAGGAAGTCGTCGCGCTGCAGAGGCTGGCGATGCAGGACCTGCCAGGCGACGAAGAGAACTGGCGTCTCGAAGTCCTCGATGCCGCCGTGCAACTGGAGAAGCAGATGCTGCAGCAGCGCCTGGACGAACTCCAGGCCAAGCAGCGCAGCATGGGCCTGGACGAAGCCGACAAATACGAACTGCGCACCCTGCTGCAGGCCCGCATCGGCCGCCATTGAGGAGTCCGTGATGACACGTTTCGCGTTTTGCCTGTTCGCCACACTGCTGTGCGGCACCTCGCTCTCCACGCTGGCGGCGGAATTCACCCAGCCGCGTCCCGGCCTGCATACCGGCGGCCAGCCATCGCCGGAGGACCTGGCGCGCCTGCAGGCGCAGGGTGTCCGCACGGTCGTCGACCTGCGTGGCCCGCAGGAGGAACGCGGGTACGATCAGGCCGCCGAAGTGCGCCGCCTCGGCATGGACTACATCGCGCTGCCGATCACCGGCAAGGACGATGTCACGCCGGTGAACGCCAAGGCACTGTATGCATTGCTGGATGCGCAGGACGGCGACGTACTGCTGCATTGCGCCTCGGGCAACCGTGTCGGCGCGCTGCTCACGCTGGGCGCGGCCGCCAATGGCGTCCCGCATGAGGACGCGTTGGAACTGGGTCGCGCGGCGGGATTGAAATCGCTGGAGCCGGTGGTGGTGGAGCGGCTGGCGAAGCCCGAACACTGAGGCTCTTGTAGGAGCGACGTCAGTCGCGACCGCACGAATGCGGCCACATTGAATCCATATCCTGCTGGAGCGCGCGGCGGCACCGCGTACACTGTCAATGCAATGCGTACTGACGAACCACGGTCGCGACTGACGTCGCTCCGGCAACAGCTGGCGTCCCGCATGAGGACGCGCTGGAACTGGGTCGCGCGGCGGGATTGAAGTCGCTGGGGCCGGTGGTGGTGGAGAGACTTCCCGAACCCGGCCTTGCCAAGCCCTTGTAGGAGCGACGTCAGTCGCGACCGCAGGAACGAAGCCACCCTTGAATTCCGCGCGCTGGAGAGCGTAGCGACGGCATCGCACGAGACAAGTACCAGAAGCACCGACGGGACACGGCCGCGACTCACGTCGCTCCTGCGCCATCCGCGTCAACCCGCCGGCACGAACTCGATACCGGCCGTCGCTGCCGCCGGCTGCAGCAGCGGCATCACCCAGTGGTCCACCAGCAGGAACGCGAACAGCGCCATCAGGTAGACGATGGAGTAGTTGAACACGCGCATGGCGAAGAACTCGTCGGGCGGATCCAGCAGGCGCCATGCGTACCAGAGGAACACCGCGCCCAGCACCAGCGCGCCGCCCAGGTAGAAGAAGCCGCTCATGCCGAACACCACCGGCAACACCGTCACTTCGACCAGCAGCACGGTGTAGAACAGGATCTGCCAGCGCGTGTAGGTCACGCCGTGCGTCACCGGCAGCATCGGCACCAGCGCGCGCGCGTAGTCTTCGCGGCGGAAGATCGCCAGCGCCCAGAAATGCGGCGGCGTCCACACGAAGATGATGAGCACCAGCAGCAACGCGTGCGGCCAGTCCCACTCGCCTGTCATGCCGGTCATCGTGGCCCAGCCCAGCAGCGGCGGCGCCGCGCCGGCGATACCGCCGATGACGATGTTCTGCGGCGTGGCGCGCTTCAGGAACACGGTGTAGATCACCGCGTAGCCGATCAGCGAGGCGAAGGTCAGGATCGCGGTGATCGTGTTGACCCACAGCACCAGGACCGCCATCGACAGCGCCGCCAGCGCCAACGCGAACACCAGCGCCTGCCACGGTTTCACCTGTCCCTGCACCAGCGGACGCCAGGAGGTGCGCGCCATCTTCGCGTCGATGCGCGCGTCCAGCAGCTGGTTGATGGCGGCCGCGCTGGAAGCGGCCAGCCAGATGCCAAAGAAGCCCAATGCGCCGCGCAACAGCTGTGCGCCATCGGGCAGGCCGTCGATGGCGAGGAACATGCCGACAATCGCAGTGAACACGATCAGCGCCACGACGCGCGGCTTGGTCAACGCCCAGTACTGGCGGAACGTCGAGGCCATGTCAGTCGGGCCTGCGCAGGCGCGCGGTCAGCGAGACCAGGGTGAACAGCAGCAGCACCGCGCCACCGTTATGCGCCACGGCTACCGGCAGCGGCAGGTTGAGCTTCACGTTGAGGATGCCCAGCGTGACCTGCGCGGCGATCAGCACCAGCAGCGTCAGCGCCCAGCTGCGCATGCCCGGGGTACGGAACAGGCGCCATGCGAGGGCCAGCACGTAGAGCGCGACGACCACCGCCATGATGCGGTGGGTCATCTGGATCGCGATGCGCGAAGCGCCATCCAGCACGCCGCCTTCATAGTCCACACCGATACCGCGCCACAGCACGAAGCCTTCGCGGAAATCCGCGGGCGGCCACCACTGGCCGACGCACTTCGGGAAATCCAGTCCGCACGCCAGTGCCGCGTAGTTGGCGCTGACCCAGCCACCGAGTGCGATCTGGATGCCGAGCAGCACCAGGCCACCGATCAGCCAGCGGCGCAGCACGGTCGCATCGGCGAGCGTGATCGGCCGGTCGGTCGCACGCCACGCCATCCACACCAGCAGCGAGAACGTGGTCAGGCCACCGATCAGATGGCCCATCACCACGACGGGCTTGAGCAGCCAGGTGACCGTCCACATGCCCAGCAGCGCCTGGAAGATGATCACCGCCAGCGTCAGCGCGCCCGCGCGCGCCAGATCGATGTTGGACCAGCGCAGCGCGGCGAACAGCAGGATCGCTTCACCGAGAATCGCCAGCGCCGAAGCCGCGCCGTGTTCGCCGTGCATGTACAGCGGGATCGCCGCGCCGACCAGCCCGGCGGCAACCAGGATCTGCGCGATGCCCCAGCGGCGGCGGCGCGCGGCGAGCAGTGCGAGCACCAGTACCAGCACGCCCAGCGAGGCGGCGATGTGGCGGTGCACCTGCTCACGCCACGCCTTGTGCGTCTCGAATGGCCGGATGTCGCTGGCCGCGTGCGAAGCGGCTTCGTTGACCGCGCCCGGCCACGCGGCGCGGCCATAGCAGGTGGGCCAGTCGGGGCAGCTCAGGCCGGCATCGGACAGGCGCACGAAGGCGCCGAACACCACGACGCACAGCGTCAGGGCGACCGCCAGCCAGGCGATTCTATGGAAATGTCGGTAGATCACGGGACGTGCGACAGCGTTCATCATCATCTGCAGTTCGGGCGAGCGCTCAGATGAGCTTGATCAGTTTCGAGACATCCGTGCGCAGGCCGGCCGGATCGAAGCCCGGGGCGTAGCGCAGGATCACGAAACCGTGCGGGTCGATCACGTACACAGGCGTGCCGGCCGGATCGTCCACCTGCGGCAGCAGGCCACGCAACGGGCCATCCGCGCGCACCAGGCGCAGCGCACCATGCCGCGGCGCTCCGTCCGGATAGTCGCCGATCCACAGGATGTCGACTTCGTCAGCGTTGTGGCCGAACAACTGCCATACCTTGTCCAGGTCCTGCGCCAGTTTCAGGCAGGCCTCCGCGCACCCCGGTGCCGGCGCGGCGACGATGCGCCAGCGGCGTTCGCCGGGCCGCCAGTCGTAGGCGCTGCCGTCGGCGAGCATCGGCACGATGCTTCGCGCGTCCGCAGGCGGCTGCAACATCAGGCCATGGTTCTTGTGCGCCGCCGGCTGCCAGCCGGAGAACCGCAGGATGCCGGCACCGAACACGGTGCCAAAGAACAGGGCGAACAGGGCGACGAGCATCCACCGCCCGCGACGCCGCTGGGCGGGATCGAATGGTTTTGGGTCCATGGCCGCATTTTCTCACGGCCGGGCGATCATTGCCCCTATGGCAGCGCCGGGCTATGCCGCCCAGCGACCAAAGCCCCTTGCATGCCGTTCAAAGGCTCTTGAATGCCGTTCGTGGTGAGCCTGTCGAACCACGCTTTTCACGGCGAGGGGGGCCGTTGTGACGGGTCGATCCATCGCAAAGAACGGGGTTCGACAGGCTCACCACGACCGGATCGGGTATCCAGAGCGTTCCCGCATGGCGTGTCCAGAGGACGCCTATCTGCTCTTTCGACGGCCCCGCCGGCTGCGCCAGGTCAGGACCAGCGCGGTGACGAACACTGCGCCTGCCAGTCCGAACCATTGCACGGCATAGCCGATGTGGCGCTCCGGCGGCAGCGTGTTGGGCAGGACGTCCAGGTCGCGCGCGTAACCGAGCGACAGGTCGGGGTCCAGCTTCAGGACGCGCGGCGACAACGCAGGCAGCGCAAGCGCCTTGGCCAGCGCATCCGGCTGCAGCGCGATCACCAGCAGGCTGCCATCCGGTTGCGCGGCAGCGGCGGCGCTGGCAATACCTTCCGAGGGTGGCGGCACCAGCAGACCCGCCACGTGATGGCGACCCGGCAACGGCGGCACCGCCGGCATGGTGCGGTCACCGGGCACGGCCTGCCAGCCAAGCTCCACCAGCAGTGGCACACCGCCCTCGATGGGCTGAAATACCCGATAGACACGGACACCGGGCTGCCGCTCGCGCGTCTGGTTGTCCAGCAGGATCGCGCGGGTAGGCAGGAATTCACCCTCGCCCGCCACCCAGTCGTACGCCTGCGCCCGCGCGGCATCGGCTGCCACGGCCAGCGACTGCGCCTGTCGTTCGGTCAGCACGCGCGCTGTCTCGGCCAGCATGGCTTCCTTCTGTTCCGCCCGCCCCCACTGCCAGGCGCCCAGGCTGCCGAACAAGGACATGGCAAGCACGGCCAGCGTCCAACCGACCGGTAGCGGCATGCGCCGGCTCACGGCATGCGTCCGAATGTCGCACCCACCATTGGCTCACGCCGCTGGGGCGATAATGCGCGCCTCACTGCCGGCCCTGTCGAGGACGCCATGAACGATTCGCTGAAAACCCTGCTGATCATCGCCTTCCTCATCCTCATCGTGTGGAACCTCGGCGCAGGCCTGTACTACATGCTGGTGGACAAAGGCGAGAGCAAGCGCACCGTCAACGCACTGACCCGCCGCATCGCGCTGTCCGTGGGCCTGATCCTGCTGGTGGTGCTGGCCATCAAGATGGGCTGGATCCAGCCGCATGGCGTCAATCCGGGCTGAGCGGGCATTGTCCCGCGCGCGGCCCGCCGCGCCAACCGGGCAAAAGAAAAGGGCCGGCATTGCCGGCCCTTTCTTCGCTACGGTGTCTCCCGCGCTTTACAGCACGTAGACGAACAGGAACAAGCCCAGCCACACCACGTCGACGAAGTGCCAGTACCACGCCACGGCTTCGAAACCGAAGTGGTCGTCCTTGGTGAAGTGGCCCTTGGCGCAGCGGAACCAGATGATCGCCAGCATCAGCGTGCCCAGCGTCACGTGCAGGCCGTGGAAGCCGGTCAGCATGAAGAACGTGGAGCCGTAGATACCGGAACCCAGCGTCAGGTTCAGCTCCTTGTAGGCGTGGATGTATTCCTCGGCCTGGAAGAACAGGAACACGCAGCCCAGCAGCACCGTGGCGCCCAGCCAGATCAGCAGCTGGCTGCGGTTGCCGGCCTTCAGCGCATGGTGCGCGATGGTGATGGTGACGCCCGAGGTCAGCAGGATCAGCGTGTTGAGCAGCGGCAGGCCCCATGCCGGGATGGTCTGGAACTGACCACCCACCTGGCCCGGACCGGCGCTCGGCCACGCCGCCGAGAAGCCTTCCCACAGCAGGCTGTTGGTCATCACGCCATCGCCTTCGCCACCCAGCCACGGCAACGCCAGCGTGCGGGCATAGAACAACGCGCCAAAGAACGCGGCGAAGAACATCACTTCCGAGAAGATGAACCACACCATGCCCATGCGGAACGACACGTCCACCTGGCGGTTGTAATGGCCGCTCACCGACTCACGGATCACGTCGCCGAACCACATGAACAGCGTCGCGCTCAGCATCACCAGGCCGGCATAGAAGACCCACATGCCCCAGGTTGCGTCATTGAGCCAGCTGGCCACGCCCACCATGGTGACGAACATGGCGATGGAACCCACGAACGGCCACTTGGAGCTGTGCGGCACGAAGTAGATGTTGGCGTCTGGCGAATGGGTTTGTCCCATGGCGTGGCTTCCGGTTGCTAAGCGTGATCAGGGTGCCGCGAGCGGCGAGGGCGACGCGTTGCCCGTGCCGATCTGCGCGGTCAGTGCGTCGTTCTTGAAGAAGGTATAGGACAGGGTGATGGTCTTCACTTCCGCCGGCAGGTCCGGGTCCACGATGAAGCGGACCGGCATGTCGCGGCTTTCGCCGGCCTGCAGGGTCTGGGCCGTGAAGCAGAAGCACTCGGTCTTGGTGAAATAGCCCGACGCGCGCGCCGGCGCGACGGACGGCACCGCGCTGCCGACCACGGCCCGCTCACTGTCGTTGCGGGCGAAATACTTCGCCTCGTACAGCTCGCCGGGCACCACTTCCATGGTCAGCTGTTCCGGCTGGAAAGCCCACGGCAACTTGGAGTTGACGCCACCATCGAACTGCACGGTCACCGTGCGCGCGACCTTGGCTGCCGCGACCGCAGCCGCTTGACCGGGCCCTTGCTCCAGGCGGATGCCGAACACCTTCTCGCAGGCGATGCGGTACAGCGGCACCAGCGAGAACGTCAGCACGAACACCGCCACCGCCACGCCCACCAGCTTGAACAGCCCGGCCGAGTTGGACTTGGCCGCGCTCATGCGCTCAGCACCGCGCGGCCGATGAAGGCCACGAAGATCGCGAACGCGATGCCGCCGATCACCCACGCCGTGCGCAGCACCGCCTTGCGGCGGCGCGCGAGTTCCTCGGGGGTCAGCACGGGGGCGTTCATGGTGCGATGCTCAGCCGTTTCAGTGCGTCACATCGCCGTGCGCCAGGTCGCCATCCTTGATGACCGGCGGGGTGGTGAAGGTGTGATGCGGCGCCGGCGACGGCACGGTCCATTCCAGGCCCCTGGCGTTTTCCCAGGCGCGCGCTTCGGCCTTCTTGCCGCTGCGCAGCGAAGACCACAGGATCGCAGCCATGATGAACGGCGTCAGGAACATGCCGAACGCACCGATCGAGCTGATGAAGTTCCAGTCCGCGAACACCGGGTTGTAGTCCGGGATGCGGCGCGGCATGCCGGCCAGGCCCAGGAAGTGCTGCGGGAAGAACAGCAGGTTGACGAACACGATCGTCCACCAGAAATGGAACTTGCCCCAGAACTCGTTGTACATGCGGCCGGTCCACTTCGGCCACCAGTAGTAGGTGGCGGCGATGATGGAGAACAGCGCGCCGGTCACCAGCACGTAGTGGAAGTGCGCCACCACGAAATAGGTGTCGTGGTACTGGAAATCGGCCGGCACGATGGCCAGCATCAGGCCGGAGAAGCCGCCGATGGTGAACAGGATGACGAAGCCCACGGCCCACAGCATCGGCGTCTCGAAGGACAGCGAGCCCTTCCACATCGTGCTGACCCAGTTGAACACCTTCACGCCGGTCGGGATGGCGATCAGCATGGTGGCGAACATGAAGTAGATCTCGCCACCCAGCGGCATGCCCACCGTGAACATGTGGTGCGCCCACACGATGAACGACAGGAACGCGATCGAGGCGGTCGCGTACACCATGGCCTGGTAGCCGAACAGCGGCTTGCGGCTGAAGGTCGGGATGATTTCCGACACCACGCCGAACGCCGGCAGGATCATGATGTAGACCTCGGGGTGACCGAAGAACCAGAAGATGTGCTGGTACATCACCGGGTCGCCGCCGCCGGCCGCATTGAAGAAGCTGGTGCCGAAGAACTTGTCGGTCAGCAGCATGGTCACCGCGCCGGCGAGCACCGGCATCACGGCGATCAGCAGGAACGCGGTGATCAGCCAGGTCCAGCAGAAGATCGGCATCTTCAGCAGGTCGATGCCCGGCGCGCGCATGTTCAGCACGGTGGCGATGATGTTGATCGCACCCATGATGGAGCTGATGCCCATCATGTGGATGGCGAAGATGGTCAGCGCCACGTTCGCACCGCCCTGCAGCGACAGCGGCGGGTACAGCGTCCAGCCACCGGCCGGTGCGCCGCCCGGCAGGAACAACGAGCTGAGCAGCAGGGTGAAGGCGAACGGCATGATCCAGAAGGACCAGTTGTTCATGCGCGGCAGCGCCATGTCCGGTGCGCCCACCTGCAGCGGGATCATCCAGTTGGCCAGGCCGACGAACGCCGGCATCACGCCACCGAAGATCATGACCAGCGCATGCACCGTGGTCATCTGGTTGAAGAACTCGGGGCTGACCAGCTGCAGGCCCGGCACCATCAATTCCGCACGGATGATCACCGACATGCCCGCGCCGATGATGAACATGATGAAGCTGAAGATCAGGTAGAGCGTGCCGATGTCCTTGTGGTTCGTGGAGAAGAACCACCGCTCGATGAAGCTCTGCTGGTGACCGTGGTGATCGTCATGATGATCGACGGCGGTGTTGGCCATGTGCGTAATCTCTTGCAGCTGATGCGGGCGGTCGATCAACCCTGCGCCGACGGCGCGGGGGTCTCGGCGGTGGGGGCGGCTTCAACGGCCGGGGCCGTCGTGGCGTCGGCCGGCGCGGCCTCTTCCACAGGCGCGGCCGGAGCGGGTGCGGCGGCCGGGGCAGGCTTCTTCGAGGCCAGCCACTGCTCGTACTCGGCCTTCGGCACCGCCTTCACGACGATCGGCATGAAGCCGTGGTCCTTGCCGCACAGCTCGGCGCACTGGCCGCGGTAGATGCCCGGTTCCTTGATGTCGGTCCAGGCCTCATTGACGATGCCCGGGATGGCGTCCTGCTTCCAGCCCAGGGCCGGCACCCACCACGCGTGGATGACGTCGTCGGCGGTGATCACGAAGCGGATCTTGGTGTTGGTGGGCAGCACCAGCTGGTTGTCGACGTCCAGCAGATAGTGCGGGTGCGCCTTGATCTCTTCCTGCGTCGTCGCCTTGTTCTGGCGCAGGCGGTCCGATTCGCGATCCAGGCGGCTGGTGAACTCCACGCCCTCGCCCAGGTATTCGTACTTCCACATCCACTGGTAGCCGGTGACCTTGACGGTCATCTCGGAATCGCGGGTGTCGTACATGGCGATCAGCTTGGCGGTCGCCGGCCAGGCCATGACCACCAGGATCAGCACCGGGATGACGGTCCAGATGATCTCGGCCGTGGTGTTGTGGCTGAACTGCGCCGGCACCGCGCCCTTGGAGTGGCGGAACTTGAACATCGCGTAGCCCATCGCACCGAACACGATGACGCCGATCACGATGCAGACCCACAGCGCGATCATGTGCGCGTCATAGGCATGCTGGGAGGACGCGGTCACGCCCTTGCCCATGTTGAGCTGCCACGGCTTCGGGTCCGCCGACTGCGCCCAGGCCAGCGCCGGCATCGCCAGCAGCGTGCACGCCGTCACCAACCGCTTCCACATCCCATTCACTTGCGTCATTGCCTAGACCCCAATGCGTCATCGGTTGCGGCCACTCGCGGCCGCCAGTAAATCCTGCAATCTGTCCGCCAGCTCCCGGCGTTCGGCCGGCCCCAGGAAGTTGCCCACCTGGACCTGCCTGCCGCTGGAGGCCAGCGAAATCCTTTCGCCATCCCGCTCGATGCACAGGCGCACCCAATAGGGATGCGCCCGGAACACCGCCCCAGACACGGAGGTGGTGACCTCCACCGCGTCGGGGCCAATGCTGATGTCTTCCCCCCGGTCGCCACTGCGCCACAACGCGCGCAGCGCCGTGGCCACGATGGCCGAATGGAGGAATGCGAAGGCTGGCGCGAAGGCATTGCCTCCCCACCAGCCCAGCATGGCGACGATCCACATCGCGCCCGACAGCGCCACGAACAACATCACGAACTGGCGGCGCGTCAGCGCCCGCGGCGGCCGCAGCCTGAGCCGCGCGCCGTGTCCATCCCACGATGACGGCACCATTTCGATCATGTCGTCCGCCACACGATCCGGGCTGCGGAAAACCGTTAAATGGTAGCTCCCGGCACACTTTGCGGCAAGTTTCATTGATTCTGGACAAGGCGCACGGGACACCCGAGCAGGCCGCACAGCGTCTCCGCGGGGCGATTCCGCGACCGCTGTCACCGCTCCGCCGACGCGCTCCACCGACACCCTCTGATCCGGCACGGCAGGCATACCCGGCCTGCCCGCACGGCCCTAAACTAGTGGACTGCCTTTGGACTGCCCTGCCGTCATGTCGACTCCTTCACCCGCTCCGTCGCCCGCCGCTCCGCCGGCCGGCGGCATCGTCGCCCCCGAACTCCCGGCAGCGCCATCGCCTCTGCGCGCTGCCATCACGGCCGCTTGGCTGCGCGACGAGACCGGACATGTCCGCGAACTGCTGGAGCACGCGCGCCTGCCGGCCAACGAGCAGATCCAGGCCCAGAAGCTGGCCATGGACCTGGTCAAGCGGGTCCGCGCCCGCGCCCAGGACCAGGGCGCCATCGAAGCCTTCATGCGCCAGTACGATCTCGGCAGCGAGGAGGGCGTGCTGCTGATGTGCGTGGCCGAGGCCCTGCTGCGCATCCCGGACCAGGAGACCGCCGACAAGTTGATTCGCGACAAGCTGGGCGATGCGGACTGGGAGAGGCACCTGGGCCAGAGCGACTCGGTGCTGGTCAATGCCTCCACCTGGGGCCTGATGCTCACCGGCAAGCTGGTCAACCTGAACGACCTGACCCGCGCCGACGTGCCGGGCGCCTTCAAGCGCCTGGTCGGTCGCGTGGGCGAGCCCGTCATCCGCCTGGCCGTGCGCCAGGCCATGCGCATCATGGGCCACCAGTTCGTCATGGGCCGCACCATCGACGAAGCGCTGGCCCGCAGCCGCAAGGGCGAGAACGCCGACTACCGCTATTCCTTCGACATGTTGGGCGAAGGCGCGCTGACCACGAAGGACGCCGCCCGCTACCTGGAGGCCTACCGGCAGGCGATCCATGCCATTGGCCGTACTGGTCCATTCGCCGACGTGCTGGCGGCACCGAGCATCTCGATCAAGCTGTCCGCGCTGCACCCGCGCTATGAGCACGCCAAGCGTGCCCGCGTGATGCGCGAGCTGGCACCGGCCATCCTGGAGCTGGCCCAGCTGGCCAAGTCCTACGGCATCGGCTTCACCATCGACGCCGAAGAAGCCGACCGGCTGGAACTGTCGCTCGACCTGATCGAGGCGACCTTCTCCGACGCCTCGCTCGACGGCTGGGAAGGCTACGGCCTGGCCGTGCAGGCCTACCAGAAGCGCACGCCGTACGTGATCGACTTCCTCGCCGACCTGGCCCGCCGCGTCGGCCGCCGCATGCCGGTGCGCCTGGTGAAGGGTGCGTACTGGGACGCGGAGATCAAGCGCGCGCAGATCGACGGCCACCCGGGCTACCCGGTGTTCACCCGCAAGCCGAACACCGACGTCTCGTACCTTGCCAATGCGCGACGCATGCTCGACCACGGCGACGCGCTGTATCCGATGTTCGCCACCCACAATGCGCAGACCATCGCCGCGATCCGCTTCATTGCCAACGGCCGTCCATACGAGCACCAGAAGCTGCACGGCATGGGCGACGACCTGTACGCCGAAGTGGTGCCCAAGCACCGGCTGGACACGCCATGCCGCATGTACGCGCCGGTCGGTTCGCACGAGGACCTGCTGCCCTATCTGGTCCGCCGCCTGCTCGAGAACGGCGCCAACAGCAGCTTCGTCAACCGCATCACCGACGAGAACGTGGCCATCGAGGACCTGGTGCGCGACCCGGTGCAGACGGTGTCCGAGTTCGAATCCATCCCACACCCGCGCATCCCGCTGCCGGTCGATCTTTTCCGGAGCCAGCCGGCTCCCATCGCCTCTTCTGACAGGAACAACTCCATGGGCGCCAATCTCGCCAACGACAACGACCTGCGCGCACTGGCCGAGCGCATCAACGCAGCGGTCAAGCCGTGGCGCGCCGCGCCGCTTGTGCCGGGCGCCGTCGTGTCCAGCGCTGCGTTGCCGGTGACCAACCCGGCCGACCGCCGGCAGACAGTGGGCGAATGGCAACCGGCCGACGGCGGCACCGTCGAGAAGGCGCTGGCAAATGCGGTTGCCGCGCAGCCGGCCTGGGACCGCACGCCGGCCGCCAGCCGCGCTGCCATCCTCGAGCACGCCGCGAACCTGCTGGAACAGCGCCTGCCCGACTACATCGCGCTGTGCGTGAAGGAAGCCGGCAAGACCATCCCCGACAGCGTGGCGGAAGTGCGCGAAGCCGTGGACTTCCTGCGCTACTACGCCGCCCAGGCGCGCGCGCAGTTCGGCGCGCCCGAACAGCTGCCCGGCCCGACCGGCGAATCCAACCAGCTGCAGCTGCAGGGCCGCGGCGTGTTCGTCTGCATCAGCCCGTGGAATTTCCCGCTGGCGATCTTCCTGGGCCAGGTCAGCGCCGCGCTCGCCGCCGGCAACAGCGTGATCGCCAAACCCGCCGAACAGACCAACCTGATCGGCCATGCGGCGGTGAAGCTGCTGCACGAAGCCGGCATTCCGGAAGCCGTGCTGCAGTTCCTGCCCGGCGACGGCGCCACCGTCGGCGCCGCACTGACCAAGGACCCGCGCGTGGCCGGCGTGGCCTTCACCGGGTCCACCGACACCGCGCGCGCCATCAACCGCGCGCTCGCCGGCCGCGAGGCCGGCCCGATCGCCACACTGATCGCCGAGACCGGCGGCCAGAATGCCTTCATCGCCGACTCGTCCGCACTGCCGGAACAGCTGGTCAAGGATGCGATGGGCTCGGCCTTCACCTCCGCGGGCCAGCGCTGCTCGGCGGCGCGTGTGCTGTTCGTGCAGGACGACATCGCCGACAAGGTGATGACGATGCTGGCCGGCGCGATGGACGAACTGAAGATCGGCGACCCCGGCCTGCTGTCGACCGACGTCGGCCCGGTGATCGATGCCGATGCGCTGAAGATCCTCGACGACCACGCGGCACGCATGGCGAACGAGGCGCGCCTCATCAAGCAGGCCAACGCGGGCGACGATACCGCGCACGGCACGTTCTTCGCGCCGCGCGCGTGGGAGCTGAAGTCGCTGGACCAGCTGCACAAGGAAGTCTTCGGGCCTGCCCTGCACGTGGTGCGTTGGAAGGCCCACCAGCTGGATGCAGTGATCGACCAGATCAACGCCACCGGCTACGGCCTGACGTTGGGCGTGCATTCGCGTATCGACGAGACCATCGACCGCATCGCCGCACGGGTGAAAGTCGGCAACGTGTACGTCAACCGTAACCAGATCGGTGCGGTGGTCGGCGTGCAGCCGTTCGGCGGCCAGGGGCTGTCTGGCACCGGACCCAAGGCCGGCGGCCCGCATTACCTTCCGCGCTTCGCCACCGAAAAGACGGTCACGGTCAACACGACGGCCGCGGGTGGCAACGCCTCGCTGCTGACGCTCGGCGACTGAATCCAGGTGCTGCCCCGCATCGGCAGCCCCCGGCGTCGCACGTACAGCCCCGCTCCGGCGGGGCTTTTCGTTGGGCGTGACCCACGGCACTGACGACGCTCGCCGCACGCGGCGATCCTGCGGGTTACGTGGTCGCCTTAGCTGAATTGCCATCGCAGTTGCGCGGCCTCCATATCACTCCAATGCCGGATTGCGTCTTATCCTGCGTTCTGGCATCGACAGGGAGCTCCAGCGCCAGCAAGGCGACGACCACGCATGACGACCGATTTCTACAACCTGCTGCTCAGCGACTGCGCGCTCGCCGCCGTGTTGCTGGCACTGTTCTTCTACGTGGGCAAGGTATCGCGGGGCGTCCGTGGCATCGCAACGTGGGGCGTCGCGCATTTCCTGTACTCGCTGGGCGCGGCGATGCTGGACGGCACGGCACAGATGCTGGTGCGGGCAGGCAATGAATCGCTTGCCGCTGGCATTGCCGGCGCAGGGGGCCTGTTGGCATGCGCCGGCCTGGTGGGCCTGGCGTGGTCGATCATCCAGTTCGTGCAGCAGCGCGCGCTGGCGCTGTGGGAACGCGCGCTGTTGCCGTTGTGCCTCGCTTTTTCGTTGGTCGGCGTGGTCCTGGGCGGCGGCGTGGATGCGCAGGGCGCGGCGATGAGCGCGACCGAAGTGATCGTGCTGGTGGTGATGCTGCGCCACCTGTTGGCGCTGCGCAGTGCGCCGGACCACGTTCCTGCACGCCTGATGATCGTGGGCTGCATGGTGCTGCTGTGGCTGTACGGCGGCGACCTGCTGGCGGCGCTCACCGGCCGTTACGGCCCGAACCCGATGTGGGTGAACCTGGACCTGTCGATCTGGTTCCTGCTCAATTTCTGCATGCTGATGCTGGCCAGCTTTCGCGCCGCGGAGCCGCTGCGGCGGAGCGCGCTATTTGATCCGCTCACCGGCGCACTCAACCGTCGCGGCCTGGACAACGAACTGCAGGCCCGCAGCGGACGGCATGCCGCAGAGCACGGGCTCGCCGTGATCGCGCTGGACCTGGACCACTTCAAGTCCGTCAACGACGATCATGGCCATGAAGCCGGCGACCTGGTGCTGCAAAGGTTCTCCGACGTGGTGCGCAGCTGCATCCGTGGCGACGACCTGTTCGCGCGCCTGGGTGGAGAGGAGTTCATGCTGGTCCTGCGCGACACGCAAGCCGAGACCGCACAGGCCCTAGCGGAACGCATCCGGCAGCAGGTGATGGGGCTGGAGTTCGCTCCGTCCGGTGCGGGAATCCATGTCACCGTCAGCCTGGGCGTTTCCTTCGCCGCCGACCGCAACGCGCCTTACGACACCCTGATGCGGCTCGCGGACGAAGCGCTCTACGCAGCCAAGCACAAAGGCCGCAACCGGATCGAGGTACGCTGGCTGCCCGCCTGACCCGAGGACCGCCATGCCGCGTTACCGCCGCCTTGCCCTTGCCCTTGCCCTGCTTGCCAGCTTCGCTGCTCCGCTGGCCCACGCATCGGCCCATGCCTCCGTCTGCCCTGCCGATCCCGGGCATGCACCGACCGGCGACCTCACGGCCACACGCGTGTCTGCTGCGCGTGTGGACGACAGCGAAGAACGCCTTTACGAAGGCCCGGTGTGGCGCGACGGTGCGTTGTACCTGTCGGATTTCGTTCACAACGGGACGTTTCCGTCGCGCATTCGCCGCTTCAGCCCGCCGGATCGCTGGGAAACCGTGGTGGAAGACAGTGGCAGCAACGGGCTGACCCTGGACCTGGACGGCGATCTGCTCGCCGCCACCCACGACCGCAAGCAGATCGCGCGCGTGAGACTGGAAGACGGCACGCGCACGCCTCTCGTGTCGACGTTCGACGGCCTGCCGTTCAATTCCCCCAACGATCTGGTGATGGGCGCCGACGGCAGCCTCTACTTCACCGATCCCGACTACCAGCGCAAGGCCGCGCCCGGCGGCCAGCCCCTCACCCGGGTGTATCGCCACCATCAAGGCGTGACCACGGTGGTCGACGACAGTCTGCGCAATCCCAATGGGATCGCCCTGTCGCCGGATGGCGACACGTTGTACGTGGCAGGTGGAACCGGCGATGGCGATGTATTGCGCACCTATCCGTTGCGCGAAGGCGTGCCCGGCGCAGGCCGCGACCTGGCGCGCATCACAGGCGGTGACGGCCTTACGCTGGATTGCCTGGGCAACATCTACGTCACCGAACACGGCCAGCAGCGCGTACGCGTGTTCTCGCCGGCGGGTGAAGTGCTGGCCACGATCCACGTGGACGCCAACATCACCAATGCCGCGTTCGGCGGCGATGACCGGCGTACCTTGTTCCTGACCGGCGCCGCCAGCCTGTGGTCGATCGAACTGCCGGTCGCCGGATTGCCGTATTGACCGAGCAGTGCAGGGGGGCTTCAGCCCCGATACCATTCGCGCAGAAGCCTCGGGGCTGAAGCCCCTCCTACAAGAGCGCCGGCAACAAAAAACCCCGCCTAGGCGGGGTTTTCGTGGCTCAGACGCGCGGGGCGATCAGAACTTGTACTGCATCGACACGCCGTACAGGTCGGCGCCGCCGTCGAACTCGCCGACCAGGCGCGCACGCGTGCTGGTGGTCAGGTCGATTTCGGGCGTATCGACGATGTCGATCTTCACGTAGCTGGCGTTGAGCTCCAGGTGCTCGGACAGCGCCCAGGTCAGGCCCAGCGAGTACCACATGCGGTCCTGGTCGGGCAGGCGCGGGGTGCGGTACGGACGGCTCACCGGGGAGTCGTCGCGCGCCACGCCGGCGCGGAAGGTGAACGCATCGCTGAACTTGTATTCGCCACCCACCGAGTAGAACCAGTTGTCGCCCCAGTTGTACTCCTCGGCCGAATCCGGCTGGCCGGGGTTGTCGAACTCGATGCGGATTTCCTGCAGCGAGGTCCAGTCGGTGCGGCTGGCTTCGGCCATGACAGTGAAGCGGTCGGTGGCGTAGTAGGTCGCGCTGAAGGTGTCCACAGCTGGCGTGGTCAGCTTGGCCAGCGCGCCGCCGTCGAGGAACAGCGGACGGGTCAGCGGGTTGGCGTCGAACGCGGTGCGCACGGCCGGCGGCACGGTGAAGTCGCCTTCGCCTTCCAGCTCATGGTCGATCTCGGAACGGTGCGAGTAGCCCAGCGACAGCTTGTCGGTCGGACGCCAGTTCAGGCCAACGATCCAGCCGAAGCCGTTGTCGGTCCCGTTGATGTGGGCGATGCCGTCGTTGCGCTGCGGACCGTAGGGCGAACCCGGCGTGAGGCAGGCAGCCGGGTTCTGGCCGCAGATGACGGTGCCGAAGTCGACCGCGTTGGACAGCGTGACGTCGGCGTGCTCGTAGACCAGGCCTGCGCCGATGGAGAAGCGCTCACCCAGCTCCAGCGAGGCCGCCAGCGTCAGGTCGATGATCTTCACGTCCGATTCCAGCGCGTGGTAGCGACCCACCCAGCCGGCGTCGTAGTCGGTCTTCAGACCGAACGGCGCGCTGATCATCATGCCCAGCGTGACGTATTCGAAGTCGCCGCTCAGCGGCAGGATGAACGAGGCGGCCGGCACGGCGGCCACGTCACCGGCGTCGCCGCCGTTGCCGCCGGTCAGCGGCTGCTGGAACGGCGTGCCGGTGGCGGCAGTGCCGGTACCGGAGAATTCGTAGGACAGGTCGATCGCGGTGACGTCGGCCTGCAGGGTGCGCTCGGTGAAGGTGGACATGACGGCCGGGTTGTTGACCACGACCGAGGCGTCGCCCTTGGCGGAGGCCGCACCGGCCATCGCACGGCCCTGGGCCTTGACGCTGTTTTCCTTCAGCTGGAAGGCGGCGGCGTGCACATCGCCATAGGCGAGCACGCCTGCGATGCCGAGCGCCAGCGCGGACACGCGGGTGATGTTCTTTGCAAATTCCATGAATGGTTTCTCCGGAGACGTGGGTAAAAGCGCCTGCGTCGTCCATGGCCGCGGGTGTTGTGGTCCACCCGTTCGGCCTGCCGGAAGCCCCTCCCGACATACGACGCCGTATGCAGTATACCCGCTAACTAAACTCTAACAATCCGCTGTAAGTCATTGCCCCTATTCAGTTTCGCCGCATCGCACCATGGGCAGTCAGGCAGCGAGCGGGTACAGTGCCGGCGCATGTTCGTTTCCCTCCCGTCACGCCGGAAACCGCCCGTCCGCTGGGCCACGCCGACCCTGTTGGTATTGCTGTCCGCCGCCTTTTGCTGGGCATTGACCCTGGGGAACGCGGCCCAGAGCCACCTGCTGACCCAATGGGGGGCGCTGACCGGCGGCATGGTGGCGCCCGAGGTATGGCTGGCGTCATTGCAACGCGGCACGGTGCTGCGCCTGTTCACCGCGTTGTTCCTGCATGCGGACTGGGCCCACCTGCTGGGCAACCTGGTGTTCCTGCTGATCTTCGGCCTGCCCGCGGAGCGGGCGATGGGGCCGTGGCGTTTCCTGTTGCTGTTCCTGGTGGGCGGCGCGGTGGCGAACGTCGCCGCCGTGCTCAGCATCGGGACACCCGACCGCGTCATCATCGGCGCCAGCGGCGCCATCTCCGCCGTCATCGGCGCCTACCTGGCCCTGTTTCCCACCGCCAAGCTTGGCGTGGTGCTGCCGCTGGGCCTGTTCCTCGAATTCGTGAAGGCACCGGCCTCGCTCCTGATCGGCATCTGGGCACTGCTGCAGGTGGTCTTCGCCTACACGGGCCCCGCGTTCGGCACCGTGGCGTGGTCGGCGCACATCGCCGGCTTCCTGTTCGGCGTGGTGTTCGCGCTGTTCGTGCGCGCCGCGATCGCGCGGCGGATGCGCAAGCGACAGGGCTACTGAGAAAACCTATCGCAGTCAAAGATCCCTCGTCATCCCGGCTTTCGCCGGAGTGACGGAAGCGGACCCGCCCCGCCTGTCGACGGGCGCCAGCCGCATGCAACGCACTCCGTATAATCCGCTGCATGAAAACCACGCTCTACAAGGTCACCTTCCACAACCACACCAAGGTCTACGAGCTCTACGCACGCAAGGTGGCGGCGAGCGGCCTGTGGGGGTTCACCGAGGTGGGCGAACTGGTGTTCGACGTGCACGAAGGCCTGGTGGTAGATCCCACCGAGGAGCGCCTGCGCGATGAATTCGGCAACACCAAGGTCCTGCACCTGCCGATGCAGAGCATCATCCGGGTGGAAGAGGTGGAGCGGAAAGGCCAGTCGGCGATCCGCGATGCGGCCACCGGCGAAAAGGTGGTGACGCCCTTCCCGATGCCGGCGAAGCCGCGCTAGGCGAACTGATCGCGCTTGCGGCAGCAACGTCAGCCGTTATCCGGCTTCCGGGCGCGCGACCGACATCGCTCCCACACCTGCCAACGCTCAACGCCGCTGCTGACTCGAGGGCGCCCGCGCTGTCGCGACCACCCTCTTCAGTTCGACCAGTGCCGCCGTGATCGGCGCATCACCGTCAAGCACGTCACCGGGTGTGTAGCCGGCCGCACCTTCTTCATCGCCGCGCAGGTGACCGGGCAGCGTGGCCTCGGTGATGTACGGCTGGCCATCAGGCCCGATGAGGGCGCCCACCTTGGCATCCTGCTCTGGCCTGACCACCACGTCGGGCACGATACCGCTGGCCTGGATCGATTTGCCGCTGGGTGTGTAGTAGCGCGCGGTGGTCAGCTTGACCGAATCGCCATTGTCGAGCGGCAACACGGTCTGCACCGAGCCCTTGCCGAAGGTGCGGCTGCCGACCACGCGCGCACGCTGGTTGTCGCGCAGCGCGCCGGCCAGTACTTCCGACGCGCTGGCCGAACCTGCATCCACCAGCACCACCACCGGCGCGCCGTTCAGGCGGTCGCCGGGTGTGGCATCGAACTTGGAATCGCTGATCGACATGCGCCCGCGGGTGCTGACGATGTTGCCCTTGTCGAGGAGGTCGTCGGCCACCTGCACCGCGGCCAGCAGCAGTCCACCCGGATTGCTGCGCAGATCCAGCACGAGTCCGCGCAGCTTCCCGTTCTCCTGCAGTTTGTCCACCTGCTTCTGGAAATCGGCGGCGGTATCGGTCTGGAAGGCGCTGATGCGGACGTAGCCGTAGCCAGGCTCCAGCACGCGGCCGCGCACGCTGGTGATGCGGATGGTGTCCCGCACCAGGGTCACGTCGAACGGCTTGGGCGTGCCATCGCGCAGGATCGTCAGCACGATCCGGCTGCCCGGCGCGCCACGCAGCGGCTCCATGCCGTCTTCGGCGCTGATCGGCTTGCCATCGATGGCGGTGATGACGTCGCCGGACTTGATGCCCGCCTTCGCGGCGGGCGTGTCGTCGATCGGCGACACCACCAGCAGCGTCCGGTCGGGCTGCTGCTGCAGCTCCACGCCGATGCCTTCGTAGGCACCGGTGGCCTGTTCGTCGAAGGCGTCGGAATCTTCCTTGTCGAAGTAGGTGCTGTGCGGGTCCAGGTCCAGCAACAGGCCCCGGATCGCGGACTGCATCAGTTCGCGGTCTTCGACCGGTTCGACATACGCTTCCTTGACCGCATTGAACACCGCCACATAGCGGCGGATCTCGTCCAGCGGCACCTTCGACGGTGCGTTTTCCGCGGCGTCGGGATCGTCGCTGGGCGCGACCACCGGCGGCGTTTCCGGCAGTGGCGCCTGCTGCTGCGCCCACGCCGGCATGCAGACGGACAGGGCGACGGCCAGGGTGGCCAGGGAAAGACGCAGCGGCATGCAGACGCTCCAGATGGGGCTAGGTGGGACTTCGCGCACGTACGCGGAGTTCATCGGATTATGCGCGAACCCACCTGGCCTGTTTGTTCAAGCCGGGTTAGGGCCCGGCGCCCTGTTCATCGCCGCTGCAGCCACGATGCCGGGTCGACCGGCTGGCCATTGCGGCGCAGTTCGAAGTACAGCGCGGCCTGGCCCTGTCCACCCGACGTGCCGACGCGCGCGACCGCATCACCGCGCTTGACCCGATCGCCGCTGTCCTTCAGCAGGCTGTCGTTGTGCGCGTACAGACTCATGTAGCCGTTGCCGTGATCGAGGATCAGGATCAGGCCGTACCCCGTCATCCATTCGGAAAACACCACCGTGCCGTCCGCCACCGCCGTGACCGGCGTGCCCGAGGGCGCACCGATCAGCACGCCGGTACTGGCGCGGCCATCGGGCAGGCGCCCGCCGTAGCGCGCCAACAGGCTGCCCGACACCGGCCAGCCCAGACCGCCCACCTTCAGCGGAGGTGCGGATGCCACCCCCGGGCGGGGTGCAGGGGTGGTCCGCGTGCCGCGCGATGCGCTGCCGGCACTTTCGCGCTTCTGTGCCGCTGCGGCAGCCGCCTCGCGGCGCGCGGCGGCACGACGTTCCGCCTCTGCACGCGCAGCGGCGGCGCGCAGGTTGTCCAGCAAGCGTTGCAGTGAACGCGCATCCTGGCCCAGCGCCTTCTCCTTCGCCGCACGATCCTGGTATCGCTCGTCCAGGTCCGCGACCAGGCTCGCGCGCGTCCTGCGGGCCCTCTCCAGTTGCGAGACCTGCTCGCGCTGCCTTGCCCGCGCGGTGTCCAGTTCGCTGCGGCGGGCCACGATGTCGCGCTCCACCTGGTCCAGCGCTTCCAACTCGGCGTTCAATGTCGCGATGCGTCGCGCCTGGTCGCGCTGCACGTAGCGGTGGTAGGCCAGCAAGCGGTTCGCATCGGCCACGCGCTCCTGCGACAGCAGCACCTTCAGCGGGGCATCGTCGCCCTGCTGGTAGGCGGCACGCACCAGCGCCGTCAGTTGTCGTCGCTGCGATGCCTGTTGCGCCTGCATGGCATCACGCTTCAGTTGCAGCTCCTGCAGCGCGGCGGCCTCGCGGCGCAGTGCCGCTTCCGTCTCGGAAAGCGACCGCGTCGTGCGGCCGACCTGCTCATCCGCATCGCGCAGTTGGCGCGACGCCGTGCCGCGCTCGCCTTCCAGTTTGCGTCGCTCCTGCGCGATCGACTTCAGCTCGCTGCGCACGCGCTCCAGCTTGCGCTCGGTTTCGCGTGGATTCTGCGCCGGCGCTGCCGCCGCGACGGCCAGGCCGGCTAGCAGGAACGCGGTGAATGCGGCGCGCGCGCGGTCGGGCATCAGGCGTCGATCAGGCTGCGACCGCTCATGTCGGCCGGCTGCGGAAGACCCAGCAGGTCCAGCAGTGTCGGCGCCACATCGCGCAACGCGCCTCCGCGGCGCAACGTCGCCGCGCGTTCGCCAGCACTTTCTGGCAACACGAGGACCAGCGGCACCGGCCCGACCGTATGCGCGGTATGCGGCTGGCCGGTGGCTGGATCGCGCATCATTTCCAGGTTGCCGTGGTCGGCCGTGATGATGAGCGCACCGCCAGCCTTGCGCACGGCGGCATCCACTTCGCCGATGGCCACATCGACCGCCTGCGCGGCGAGGATGGCGGCCTGCAGATCGCCGCTGTGGCCGACCATGTCGGGATTGGCGATGTTGCAGATGATGGCGTCGAAGCGGCCCGAGCCGATGGCCTCCACCAGCTTCGCGGTCAATTCGGGGCAACTCATTTCAGGCTGCAGGTCGTAGGTGGCCACTTTCGGGCTGGGGATCAGAATGCGCTCCTCACCTTCGAACACATCCTCGCGGCCACCGCTGAAGAAGAACGTCACGTGCGCGTACTTCTCCGTCTCGGCGATGCGCAGCTGGGTCAGGCCGGCATCCGCCAGCAGTTCGCCGAAGGTCTGGCGCAGGTCGTCCGGCGCGAACGCCACCGGCGCGGGGAGCCTGGCGTCGTATTCGGTCAGGCAGACGAAGCGGGCCAACGCCGGCTTGCGCACGTCGAAGCCGTCGAACGCCGGCGACACGAACGCTGCCGTCAGCTGGCGCGCGCGATCGGCGCGGAAATTCATGAATACCACCGCGTCGCCATCGGCCATCGGCTGGGCGCCGTCGATCACGGTGGGCAGCACGAATTCATCGTTCTCGCCACGCGCATACGCCGCTTCCAGCGCCTCCACGCCGCTGGCGGCATGGTGATCGCTGCTGGCTTCCGCCATCGCGTCCCACGCCAGACGCACGCGGTCCCAGCGCTTGTCACGGTCCATCGCGTAGTAGCGGCCACTGACCGAGGCGATGTGCGCGTTGCCCAGCGTCGCGCACAGGTCCTGCAGCGCACGCAGGCTGGGTTCGGCGGACTTCGGGGGCGTGTCGCGGCCATCCAGGAAGGCGTGCACCGCGACACGCGGCACGCCCTGACGCTTGGCCAGGTCCAGCATCGCGAAGATGTGCAGCTCATGGCTGTGCACGCCACCCGGCGACAGCAGGCCGAACACGTGCAGCGTCTTGCCCGCGACCTTGGCCGCCTCGCAGGCAGCGACGAGTTCGGCATTGGCGAAGAAGCTGCCGTCTTCGATGGCGGCATCGATGCGGGTCAGGTCCTGGTAGACGATGCGGCCCGCGCCGAGGTTCATGTGGCCCACTTCCGAATTGCCCATCTGACCGTCGGGCAGGCCTACATGGCGACCTTCGGTGTGGATCAGCGTATGCGGTGCGCTGGCCAGCAGGCGGTGCCAGTTCGGCAGCGTGGCCTGCGCCAGCGCGTTGTCGGCGGGATCTTCACGGTGCCCCCAGCCATCCAGGATCAGCAGCACGACGGGCTTGGGACGCTTCACGACCATATTGTCTACGGGCACGGGGGATGCGGACACGGCGGGGGTTTCCAGTGACTTCAGGCAGGTGACGATTGTAGCGAAGCATGGTGCCATGGCATCCCCGATGACGGCCGGGCTAAACCTTTCCCTGCCCGTGCGCATCACAGTCATCAACACCACCCGAAGGATGACCCCATGACCCGTACCCGCACCATCCTGCTGCTGACCCTGGCCCTGGCTGCCACGCCCGCGCTGGCACAGCAGGAGATCTCCAAGGTGAACGGCAGCATCACCGCCGAGGCCGGTCAGACCTACGCCGACCTCGAAACCGTCAATGGCAGCATCCGCATCGCCGACGGCGCCATCGCCGAGGACGCCAGCACGGTGAACGGCAGCATCAACGCGGGTGAAAAGGCACGCGTGGAATCGCTGGAAACCGTGAACGGCTCCATCCGGGTCGGCAAGGACGTACAGGTTCGCAGCGACATCGAGACGGTCAACGGCAGCATCTTCACCGACCGCGGCACCACCGTGGGCGGCAATGTTTCCACCGTCAATGGCGCCATCGGACTGGTCGCCACGCAGTTGGCGGGCAACATCGAGACCGTCACCGGCGACATCACTGTCGGCGTCGGTTCCCACGTCAAGGGCGGCCTCAAGGTGGAGAAGCCGCGCGGCGTCAACTTCTCGCTGAAGCCCAAGCGCGACCCGCGCATCATCATCGGGCCGAACGCGGTGGTCGAAGGTCCGCTGGTGTTCGAGCGCGAGGTGGTGCTGTACGTGCACACCAGCGCCAGGATCGGCCCCGTCACTGGCGCCACCGCCAAGCCGTACAGCACCGACACCGCACCCACGGAGTGAGCCCGGCGAAAGGCGGGACGCGGCACAGGTCCCGCCCGGCCATTCCCGCTAGAATCGGGATTCCTTTCGTTGAGGAATCCCGATGTCCCGCAAGTTGATGCTGCTGCTTGTCGCTTCCGCCGCACTGACGGCGTGCAAGCGCGAAGCCGAGGTCCCCGCGCCAGAATCCGCCACGCCGCCCGCTGCGGCGCACACCTTTACCGCCGACATCACCGAGGGCGACTTCGCCGACATGGTGAACGCGCTGGCGTCGGACGAGTTCGAAGGCCGCGCGCCCGGCTCGGCCGGCGAAGAGAAGACCACCGCCTACCTCGAAGCGCAGATGAAGCGCATCGGCCTGCAGCCGGGCAACAACGGCAGTTATTTCCAGGACGTGCCGATGGTGGAGACCACCGCCGACGAGGCCGCGACCACGCTGTCGCTGACCACCTCCGCCGGCACCCGCGACCTGAAGTTCGGCACCGATTACGTCATCGGCACCCGCACCGGCGAGACCCAGGTCAAGCTGGACGCCAGCGAGCTGGTGTTCGTCGGCTATGGCGTGGATGCGCCGGAACAGAAGTGGAACGACTACGCCGGCCAGGACTGGACCGGCAAGACCGTCGTGATGTTCGTCAACGACCCGGGCTTCCACGCCAAGGACGAGACGCTGTTCGGCGGCAACCGCATGACCTACTACGGCCGCTGGACGTACAAGTTCGAGGAAGCCGCGCGCAAGGGCGCCGCCGCGGCCCTGATCGTGCACGACACCCCCGGTGCCAGCTATGGCTGGGACGTGGTGAAGAACTCCTGGGCCGGCCCGCAGTACGACCTGCCCGCCAAGGATGATCCGGAAAAGCGGATCCCGATGCAGGGCTGGTTGAGCGCCGACGCCGCCAAACAGCTGTTCACCGATGCCGGCCTCGACCTCGACGCGGCCTACGCCAGCGCCGGCAAGCGCGGCTTCAAACCCGTGCCGCTGAAGGCCAAGGCCTCCGCTTCCTTGACCAGCACCATCACCGAGAAGACCTCGCGCAACGTCATCGGCGTACTGCCGGGCAGCAGCAAGCCCGACGAAGCCGTGCTGTACATGGCGCACTGGGACCACCTCGGCAAGCACGAAGGCGAAGAGGGCGACAACATCTACAACGGCGCCGTCGACAACGCGACCGGCGTGGCCGGCATCCTGGAGATCGCCGAGGCGTTCGCCCACCAGGAGCCGAAGCCTGCGCGTTCGGTGGTGTTCGTGGCGGTGACGCTGGAGGAATCCGGCCTGCTCGGTTCCAAGTACTACGTCGCCCACCCGACCTTCCCGCTCGACAAGATCGCCGGCGTGATCAACCTCGATGCCATGAGCGTGGGCGGCAAGTCGCGCGACTTCGTCGTCACCGGCAAGGGCAACTCGCAGCTCGAAGACATGCTGAAGGTCTACGCCGACCAGCAGGGCCGCGTGCTCGCCGAGGAAGGCAACCCGGCCGGCGGCTACTACTTCCGCAGCGACCACTTCAACTTCGCCAAGGCCGGCGTGCCGGCGCTGTACGCCAAGGGCGGCAACGATCTGCTGGAAGGCGGCGTGGACGCCGGCAAGGCGGCGAGCGAGGAATACGCCAAGCGCTACCACCAGGCCAGCGACGAGGTGCACGACGGCTGGAAGCTCGACGGCGTGGTCCAGGACCTGCAGGCGCTGTACGGCGTGGGCAAGGACCTGGCTGTCGCCGACACGTGGCCGAACTGGTATGAAGGCAACCCGTTCAAGGCCGCGCGCGACACGATGATGAAGGCGGAACCGGCGAAGCAGTAAGCCGCGTCCCGATGCGCGATGAAAACGGCGCCGAGAGGCGCCGTTTTCTTTATGTATGTCGATTCCTTCTCCCTTCGCGACCAATCCCTTCTCCCCGCGCGCGAGGAGAAGGTGCCCGGAGGGCGGATGAGGGGCGAGCACGGTAAAGGTACTGCACGCGCAGGCATCGCCACTCCGTTCGCCCCTCACCCGCCTTCGGCACCCTCTCCCCGTTTTACGGGGAGAGGGAATTGCTAATGGACTCCGATGGAGTACACCCACTACCCTGCGCCATCCTCGGAGGGAAAAGCTCATGTCCATCGCCTACTGGTGCATCCTGATCACCGCGCTGCTGCCGTACCTGTGGGTCTTCATCGCCAAGCGGTCCGGCGAGCGCTACAACAACCGCAACCCGCGCGCGTGGGTCGCCAAACAGGAAGGCAACTACAAGGTGCAGCGCGCCAACGCCGCGCACCTCAACGGCTTCGAGGCGTTTCCCGCGTTCGTCGCCGGCGTGCTGATGGCGCAGTTGGCCGGCGTGCCGGTCAACCTGGTTACGCCACTCTCGGTGGCGTTCGTGGTAGCACGGATCTTCCACGGCTGGTTCTACCTGATCGACATGCACGCCATGCGCAGCTTGTCGTGGCTGTTGGGCATGCTGTGCGCCGTCGGACTCATGGTGCTGGCGGCATTGCAGGTGGGCTGACGCCTGCATCCACTGCAGTGCGCGGCACCAGCAGATCTTCCAGGAAGAACGCAGCCAGCTCCGAGCGTCCGGCCAGCCCGGCCTTCGCGTAGATCGATGCCGATTGCGCACGCACCGTCTTCTCGTGCGTGCCGCGCAGATCCGCGATCTCGCGGAGTCCGAGGCCCTTCAGCAGCAGGAAGGCCAC
Source organism: uncultured Pseudoxanthomonas sp. (assembly GCF_946886695.1). The sequence goes on from NZ_CAMPJD010000012.1 coordinate 31,758, forward strand.
CTCCTTCTCGGCCGGCGACAGGCGCCATGCATCCAGCTGCGCGTCGATGGAGCGCGACAATCCTTCCACGTGGCGTCGCGCCTGCTGTCGCCAAGTCTCGGCCTGGGCACGAACATGGCTGAGATCCTCCGCCTGCCTGATCAGCCGGCGGCGCAGGCGCAGCGTGCTGCGCAACAGGTGCATGGCGCCCAGCAGGGCCAGTCCGGCGGCCAGACTTTCCAGCGCCACGTGCCAGGCGGACGCGCCCTGCCGCAGGTCGCCCACGACATCGGTCACCACCAACAGCGCGATCAGCAGCAGGACGCCTGCGATGACGCCGCGTTCGCTGCCCCGCAGAGGACGACGCTCAACTGTGGGGGACATGCTCGGCCCGCTCCCCGCGCGCATGCGCTTCTTGTTCGGCCTGCTCGTCGTCTGCACCACTCCGTTCCCCGGATCCCTCGTCCGCCTCACGGAGCATCAGTGTCTGGCCGAAGAGCGTGACACGGCCACGGCTGGCATCGTAGCGACTCGCGACGCCTGCGCCCACCGCCGCCAGCGCCGCGATGAACACCAGCGCCATGCCCGCGTGCAGGCGCACATCGCCAGCCGCGACCGCAACGCCGTGCTTGCGCCCGTTTACCATGCTCAGCGGGAGTGCGTCGCGGTGTCGCAGTACGTGCACCACCACGCCGGCCACATGCAGCAACGCCACGGCCAGGAAGGCGTTGGCCAGCACCTCGTGAACCTCCTCCACCGCGTGCGGCGCCACCCCAGCGACCATCGCCAGTCCAGTGCCCGCCAGGCCCAGACCCAGCACCATCATCACCAGCGCAGCCCAACTGGAGGCGGGGTTGTGTCCCGCCCACGTCCGTGCCCGTCCGGACAGCACGCCATGAAGATAGCGTCCCAGCACGGCGGGGCTCAGGCTGAGATCCGACAGTCGCGCATGCCGTGTTCCCACCACGCCCCACAGCAGGCGCAGCAACACCGCCGTCGCCAGCAGGCCACCGGCCAGCATGTGCAGCACGAACCGCGGCGAATCGTCATCGAACGTACTGCCGACGGCGTACGCGAAGACGAACAGGCTGGCGAAGGTCCAGTGAAAGACCCGCGTGGGCAGGTCATAGATGCGAGGGGAAGACATGACGGCACGCTCCGCGGGAAGGGCGCCCACCTTCGCGCCGGCGTGCTACGGCGTCATCGGACAAATGCCGCATGCCTGCGGCATCAAGGCGTTACGTCATCAGCGCAGGTCGCGCTCCCATCCGAACAGCGCGAACGCCTTGCGGAACTCGTCGTCCAGCGGCGCTATCGCCCCGATACGCTCGCCGGTGACCGGATGCGGGAACGACAGCCGCACCGCGTGCAGCAGCATGCGGTGCACGCCCTGCATGCGGAAGTTCCGGTTGTGCCGGCCATCGCCATGGCTGGTATCCCCGATCAGGTGATGGAAGGCGTGCTTGAGGTGCCGGCGGATCTGGCGGAAGCGGCCGGTCTCCGGCTGGCAGCGCAGCAACGCGTAGCGCGAGGTCTCGAAGCCGCCCGACGGCAACGGCAGCTCGCCCGTCGCCAGTCGCACGAAGCGCGTCACCGACGGCTTCTTTTCCGGCTTGCCCGGGCCGCCATCGAGCGGATGATCGACGATGAAATCCGGTTCCGGCCAGCCGCGGCACACCGCGAGGTAATCCTTCTCCACCTCGCGCGACATCAACACCTTGCCCAGCGTCGAGGCGCTCTCGCGGTCGAATGCCACCAACAGGCAACCGCTGGTGGCGCGGTCCAGCCGGTGGATCAGGAAGATGGGGCGGCCGAACTGCGCGCGCAGCCGGTCGGCGACGAAATCCGTTTCCCCACCGGCCAGCTTGCTGTCGTGCGCCATCACACCCGCGGGCTTGTTGACCACTGCGATATGCGCATCCGCATACAGCACGGGCACTGCGCCGTCGCCCGTCTTCGTCTCACCGTAATCCATGAATCTGCGTGCCTTCCAAATCTGCGAAACTCGGGGTTCGCCGCACGCGATGGACGCACGCGGCCCTGATGGAGGATTGTGGATGAAGTCACCCCGTTTCATTGTCGCACTCGGCTTGGCCGTGGCGCTTGCCTTGGGCCAGCCCGCGAACCTCTACGCCGCACCCGCGCTGCCGAAGGGCATCACCGCCGGCCCCAGCATCGAAGGTATCAGCGAGTACACGCTGGCCAACGGCCTGCGTGTGCTGGTGTTCCCCGACGCCACCAAACCCACCGTGACCGTCAACCTGGTCTACGGCGTGGGTTCGGTGCACGAGAACTACGGCGAGACCGGCATGGCGCACCTGCTGGAGCACCTGCTGTTCAAGGGCACGCCCACGCAGTCCGACATCAGCGGCGAGATGAAGAAGCGCGGCATCGACTTCAATGCCACCACCGGTCTGGACCGCACCAACTACTTCGCCTCCTTCCCGGCCAACACCGACACGCTGGAGTGGGTGCTGAAGATGGAAGCGGACCGCATGGTCCACTCGAATGTCGCGAAGAAGGACCTCGACAGCGAGATGACCGTGGTCCGCAACGAGCTGGAAGCGGGCGAGAACAGCCCCGGTGGCGTGCTGTTCCAGCGCATCCGCTCGACGGCGTTCCTGTGGCACAACTACGGCAACACCACCATCGGCGCACGCAGCGACGTGGAGGGCGTGCCGATCGACAAACTGCAGGCGTTCTACCGGCAGTGGTACCAGCCCGACAATGCCACCCTCATCCTCGCTGGCCGCCTCGACTCCGCCGACACGCTGGCCCGCGTCGCACGCCATTTCGGCGCGTTGAAGAAGCCCACCCGCGCATTGCCGCGTTTCTACACGCAGGAACCCGCGCAGGATGGCGAGCGCGAAGTCACGGTGCGCCGCGTCGGAAACCTGCGGCTGGTCGCGGCCGCCTACCATGCCCCCGCGGTGGCGCATCCGGACAACGCGCCGCTGAGCGTGCTGGCCAATGTGCTGGGACACACACCCGGCGGCCGCCTGCACAAGGCGCTGGTGGAAACCAAGCTGGCCGCCGGCAGCGGCGCCAGCAGCGAGTCCATGCGCGACCCCGGCTTGCTGACCGTGGTGGCCGTGGTGCCCAACGACGGCGATGCCGCGAAGACGGAAGCCGAACTCCTGAAGCAGGTCGAGCAGCTCGCCACGCGCCCGGTCACGCAGCAGGAAGTGGACGAGGCGAAGCAGCGCATCGGCAACGCCTACGACCTGTACTTCACCGACGTCAACGCCGTGGGCATGGGTCTGTCCGAGTTCCAGTCCGCCGGTGACTGGCGCCTGCTGTTCACCAGTCGCGATGCCATTGCGAAGGTCACCGCCGACGACATCAACCGCGTCGCCGCGGCATACCTGAAGTCGAGCAACCGCACGCTGGGCCGCTTCATTCCCACCACAGCACCGGAGCGCGTCGAGATTCCGGCCGCGCCCGCGGTCGCGTCGCTGGTGGACGGCTACATCGGTCGCGCCGCCGTGAGCGCGGGCGAGCAGTTCGATCCCTCGCCGAAGAACATCGAGGCACGCACGCAGACCTTCACCCTGGGCGACGGCCTGAAGGTGTCATTGCTACCGAAGAAGACGCGCGGCGGCACGGTGGTCGTCGACGCCAACTTCCGCTTCGCCGATGAAGCCTCGCTCACCGGCCGCGAAGGTGCCGCCGGCATGGCCGGCGCCATGCTGATGCGCGGCAGCAAGACGATGACGCGCGAACAGATCGACCAACGCCTGGAACAGCTGAAGACGCAGGGCAGCGTGAGCGGAAGCCTGCAAGGCGCCAGCATCGGCCTGCAGACGCGCCGCGAACACCTGGCCGATGCCTTGGCGCTGGCCGCCGACGTCTTGCGCAATCCCGCGTTTCCGGAAGGCGAGTTCGAACAGCTGCGCCTGCAGGCGCTGACCGGCATGGAAGCCTCGCGGCAGGAGCCGGGGGCCATCGCCGGCCGTGCGCTGGCGCAGTACTTCGACCCGTGGCCCGCCGGCCATCCGCTGCGCAACCGCACGCTGGATGAGTCGCTGGCCATGATGAAGGCCTTGAAGCTGGACGACGTCCGCGCGTTCCACCGCGATTTCTACGGCACTGCCAACGGCGAGATCGCCATCGTCGGCGATTTCGATCCGGCGGCCGTGCGCGCGCAGCTGGAGCAGCTGTTCGCCGGCTGGAAGAGCGGCAAGCCGTACGCGTCCATCGCCACCCGCTACACCAGCGTCGCTCCGAAGCAGGACCGCTTCGAGACACCGGACAAGCCCAACGCCGTGCTGCTGGCCCGCCACAACCTGTCGCTGAAGGTCACCGACGCGGACTACCCGGCGATGGTGATCGCCAACCGGGTGTTCGGTGGTGGTGCACTGAAGTCGCGCCTGGGTGATCGCATCCGCCAGCAGGAAGGCCTTAGCTATGGCGTCTCCAGTGGCGTGCGTGCCGACGACAGCCGGACCGGCCAGGACGATGCCGGCAGCTTCAGCATCCAGGCCATCGCCGCGCCGGAAAACATGGCGAAGGTGGAAGCGCTGGTGCGCGAAGAGCTGGCGAAGCTGGTCAGGGATGGCATCACGGCCGGGGAGCTGAAGGATGCGGTGGCCGGCACGCTGACCGAACGCCAGCAGGGCCGCGCCGAAGACGGCAGCGTCGCCGGCATGCTGACCGACCAGTTGTTCTTCGGTCGCACGATGCAGTTCACCGCCGACCTCGACGCCAAGTACGCCGCGCTGACGGTGGACCAGGTGAACGCCGCGATCCGCAAGCACTTCAAGCCGGAGGCGCTGAGCGTATTCCTGGCAGGCGATTTCGCGAGGAAGGCGGGAGCAGCAGCTACCGCGTCGCCGACGAAGTAGACCGCATGCTCCGCACGAAACGGCCCCGCAAGGGGCCGTTCTCGTTTCCAGGACCCGATGATCGCTCTCCTCCCCCTGTGCGCGGGAAGAAGGGCGAGGCACGCGCTACGGCAGACGCAGCGTCACCACCAGCGGGAAGTGATCGGACGGATAGCGGTTGTTCCAGCGCGTAGTCACCGAGGTGATCGACTCCAATTGCACGCCGCGGACGAAGATCCAGTCGATGCGACGGTCGGCCTTGCCGGTAAATCCATGGAACGTGGCTTCGATGCCTTCCACCCGCGGCGCGGTCATCCACGCATCCTGCAGCGTCTGCGCCAGAACGGCATGCACGTCCGAATCGGGCACGGTGTTGAAATCACCGGTCAGCACCACCGGCACGTCGTCCGGCAGCGTGGCCAGGTGGCGCGCGATGGCCTGCGCGCCCTTTACGCGAGCAGCCTCGTCCTGCTCGCGGTACGGCAGGTGGGTGTTGAGCAGGTAGAAGCGCCTGCCGTCGTCGCGCCGCTCGAACAGCGCCCACGTCACCATGCGGGGATGGGGATGGCCCCAGGTGATGCTGCCCGGCACGTCGGGCGTGTCGGACAGCCAGAAGTCCCCGGATTCGACCACCGTCAGCCGGTCCTTCCGGTAGAACACGCCCATGCGCTCACCGCCGCCATCGGCCTCGCGCCCACGCCCGAACCATGCGTACTTCGGCAGCTCTCGCGCCAGATGGTCCGCCTGCGCCTTCACCAGTTCCTGCAGGCCGATCACGTCGGGCTGCTGCTCCCGCAGCATGCGCAGCGCCAGCGGCTTGCGCGTTTCCCAGTAGTCCACGCCGTCGCTCTCCGCCGGCAGGCGGATGTTGAAGCTCATGATGCGCAGGGCATTGTTGGGCTTTGCCGGCGGCACGTCGGTGGCTTGGGCTTGCAGACCGGTGGTGGCGAGGATCATCACGATCAGGATGGCGCGGAGGAGAGGCATGGCGGTCTTCCGGTTCGACTCGCACCAGTATAGGAACTGCGGTAACGTCGCGCCCCATTGGGGAGAGAAGGAGTTCGATCATGCGAGGAATGACGTGCATCGGCCGTGCCGCTTGGCTGTTGTCTGCTCTGCTGTATGCGCAGATTGCATCTGCGCAGAGTGACGCTCCCGTACCGATCGACGACGCGCAAACGACGCGCGCGATCCTGGATGCCGATGCCACGGGCCGCTTGATCTACCTGCACGACCAGGCGGCTGCCGTCGCCACGGACGCAGCGATGGAGCTCAAGGCGTTTCGTCGGGACGGCAAGCGCGGAGACCTGGCGGGCTGGATCACCGAGCAGCGCGAGGAAGGCATCGTTGTGAGCTTCGTCAGTAGCGAACCGGTACCACGGGCGCGATACCGGGCGACGGTCACGAGCGACGGCCGCGTCTCGGGAAAGGCGGAAGCGCTCGCTGAGCCGGCCGCGTTGACGGCGTACGAACTTGGCGCGGCACGGGCGCGTGCCACCGCCGCCGCTGCAAAGTTTGAGCCCTGCTCACGTACCTACAACACTGTCGTGCTGCCCACCAATAATGAGGGCGGTGGCTGGGCCGCGTATCTGCTGCCGGGAACCACGCAGCATGGCGTCGTCCCCATCGGCGGCCGCTATCGGCTCGATCTGGATCCCGCCGGAGAACGGATCCTCAAGCAACGGCCCTTCACTCGCACCTGCATTGCGCTCGACAGTCCACGCAACGACAGATCCATGAAAGCAGTGGCCATGATGGTCACCCACCTGCTGGATCCCGTGCCGACCGAGGTGCACGTGTTCTGGAGCCTGTGGGCGCGCCAGCCGATGTATGTGGCTACGTCGGAAGGCAATTGGCTGATCGAGGATGGCAAGACCAGGCTGATGTCGCGCAGGGAGAAGAGAGAACAATGAAGACGGCGGCATCCACCACTCTTCGTGCACTGTGCGCATGTACGCTGCTGGCGCAGGCGGCCGTGGCTTCGTCGACCTCGCCCGCGCCTGCACCTTCGCCAGCCACCAACGACACTGCGACGGTCTGCGCTGCCGCACGCCTCAAACCTTTCACGAGCCCCTACGGCGTCCGCCAGGCATGGCCGGTGATGGCGTCGCCGCCAGCCGACATGCTGCACACGCTGGGCACGCCCTTGTCGGACATGGGCCACGTCGCCGACGGCTACCAGCAGTTCCTGCATGTCGATACGCAGGCACGCGCGGTCTATGTGGTCGAACAAGGCGGTTTCGCCGGCACCACGAAGGTGTTCGGACCCCTGCCGCTGCCGCGCTGCACGACGACGACCCTGCCCGAGGCGGCGGCGGCGACACGCTGAACTGCGTGGCATCGCGAGACAGGCTTACGCCAAGCGGCGCCGGTCGCTGTGTTTTCCTTCCGCGATCTCCTCCACCAGCTTGGCGCAGAACGCCGGCAAGTCCTTCGGCGTGCGGCTGGTCACCAGGCCCTTGTCGACGATCACCTCGTCGTCTTTCCAGTTCGCGCCCGCATTCTCCAGGTCCTTGCGGATGTTGGGCACCGAGGTGACGGTGCGGCCACGCAGCACGTCGGCATTGGCGAGCACCCACGGGCCGTGGCAGATCGCACCGACCGGTTTGCCGGCTTCGAAGAAGCCGCGGGTGAAGGCCAGCGCCTGGTCGTCCACGCGCAGGGCGTCCGGATTGAACAGCCCCCCGGGGATGACGAGCGCGTCGTAGTCCTTAGCGGAGACTTCGGACAGCACATGATCCACGTCCACCTGGTTGCCCTTGTCGAAGTGCTTGAAGCCCTGGATGCGTCCGCCATCGAGCGAGACGATGTCGACCTGCGCGTGGTGCGACTGCAGTACGCGCATCGGTTCGGTCAACTCGGATTGCTCGAAGCCGTCGGTGGCGAGGATGGCGACGCGTTTTCCCGTCAGGTGGCTCATGGGAAGGCTCCCGTATGAATGAGGTACCACGGTAGCGTGCGCCACGCGCACGGCATGCGAAGGAATCGTTGCCATCGTGTCAACGCGCGTGGTCGATGTGCTCCAATGCCTCATCTGTTCATGGAAGCGCACTCATGCCCCGTCGCATGGTTGTCGTGTTACGCAGCGTGGCGGCGTGCGTCGTGTCACTCTACGCGTTGCCTCTGGTCAACCAGATCGGCGGTGAACTCGCAGCGGCGCTGCGCCTGCCTTCCGGCGGTGACGCGCGGCTGGCCTACGACCTGCTGTGGTTCGTCATGGCCGGCGTGGCCGGCAGCATGCTGATGGTCGGTGTGGCGGCAGTCGCGAAGACCGCGCACGCCTGGGTGTTCCTCGCGCTGTACCTGGCCCTCGGCGTGGCCCTGGTCTGGCTCGCTTGGGAAGACTTCCCGCGCTGGTTCACCCTCGCCTGCCTGCTGACCTTGCCCGCGCAGGTGTGGCTGGGCTGGTGGTTGGCGTGGGGACGTCGGCGCGCCACGCGCGCGGATACGTGAGGCTCAGGACTGCGCTTCGTTCACATCCGATGCGTCGACGACAAAGCGGTAGACGCCCTCGTCCGTCTCGACGTGCCAGGGCGAGGTATCGACCTCCAGGCATCGACGGCCATCGCGATCCAAGTGCCCGAGCACGTGGCAGGCAATCCATCCATCGCAGGGAAGCGCCTGGTCCGCACAACCAACGACCGGCATCTTCTCGATGCCTGGACGCCGGCGCCCTGACGCCTCGTCGATATGGAACTCGATCCAGCCAGGGAATTCTTCGTCTACGATTCCGGTGATGCTGATACGCAACCGCGCTTGCGCGAAGTCTTCTATCTCAGCGCCGCGGCCATGCCGCAAGCAAGGCCCACAGGCCACCGATGCCGGCAATCCAGGCCGCGGCAGGCACGTCGAACAGACGTGGTCCGCCGGCTTCCAGCGCGTAGAGCACGGCGGCGGCGATCAACAGCCCCACGCCGAGGATGGCGGCGACGACGCGGCGCTGCATGCCCTTCATCGTCTGCGCCAGGTCGGCGAGATCCTTCGAACGCATCGCCAGCTCGTGCCGGCCTTCGACCTGCTGGCTGAGCCAGGCATGCACAAGGCGGGGCATGTCAGGCGCGTGCGTCATGATCTCGGGCAGACGCTTGCGGAACTCCTGCGCCGCGCGCTGCGGGCTGTAGCGTTCCAGCAGGATGCGCTCCAGCACCGGCTTGGCCACGGCCCAGATGTCGATCTGCGGGTCCAGTTGGCGGCCCACGCCCTCGATGTTCAGCAGCGTCTTCTGCAGCAGGATCAGCTGCGGCTGCAAGGTCAGTTCGTAGCGCTGCGCGGTGCGGAACAGCTTGGCCAGCACCTCGGCCAGCGAGATCTCGCTGAGTGGGCGGGTGAAATAGGGCTCGCACACCGCGCGCGCGGCGGCTTCCAGCTCGTCGATGCGGATGTGCGCCGGCATCCAGCCGGCCTGCACGTGCAGTTCGGCGATGCGTCGGTAGTCGCGGTTGAAGATCGCCATGAAGTTCTCGGCGAGCCAGTATTGGTCGTCGCGCGAGAGCTGGCCCATGATGCCGAAATCCAGCGCGATGAAACGCGGATCGGTCTTCCGTTCCGGGTCGACCCAGATGTTGCCGGCGTGCGCGTCGGCGTGGAAGAAGTTGTCGCGGAACACCTGCTGGTAGAACACGCGCACGCCCTTGGCGGCGAGCGCCTTGCGGTCGATACCGGCGCCGTCCAGTGCGGCGATGTCGTCGGACGGGATCCCACGCACGCGCTCCATCGTCATCGCGCGCTCGGCGGTGTGCGACCAGATCACCTCGGGCACGTACAGGTCGGGCGACTCGGCCCAGTTGCGCCGCAGCAGGCTGGCGTTGCCGGCCTCACGCTGCAGGTCGAGTTCGGCCGCCAGCGTGTTCTCGATCTCGGCGACGATCTCGCGCGGACGGATCTTGTCGGCATTCGGGTGCGCGCGGTCGACGATGGCGGCGACACTCTCCAGCAGCGCGATGTCGCCGGCGATCTGCTTGCGGATGTCGGGGCGCAGCACTTTCACCACCACTTCGCGCCCGCCGGGCAGCGTGGCCGCGTGCACTTGCGCGATGGATGCGGACGCCAGCGGCGTGGTGTCGAAGTGCTCGAACGCCTCGATGATCGGGCGGCCCAGTTCCTCTTCCACCAGCGCACGTGCGCGGTCGCCATCGAACGGCGCGACGCGGTCCTGCAGCAGGGTCAGTTCCTCGGCGATGTCGGGTGGAATCAGGTCGCGGCGGGTAGACAGGATCTGGCCGAACTTGACGAAGATCGGGCCCAGTTCCTGCAACGCCAGCCGCAACCTAACGCCACGCGGCTGCGCGGCGATCTCGGCCGACGCGCGCGGGACGAAAGGGCGAGCCAGCTTCAGCCAACGCTCGACCGGTGTGCCATCCAGCAGGTCGTCAAGGCGATAGCGGAGCAACACCCGGCCGATGCGGCTGGCCCGCAGCACCGACTTCATGCGCGATGCTCCACGCGCGCAGCGAGGCGGCCGATGCGCACCGCGATGCGCTCGACATCGTCGCGGATCGCGTCGACATCGTCATGGAAGGCATTGAGTTCCTCGCGGCCGACCACGTCGCGCGATTCCTCGGTGACATACTCGGCGGCGCTTTCAGCGAGATTGCCTGCCGCAACACGGGCCTGTTGCAGGCCGGCGCGAACGGCATTGGCGACCTGCACGCCGATGACGTCGCCGAACACCCGGGTGAAGGGCAGCGACCAGTCGGGATCGAAGCGCGTGGCCAGTGTCTGCAGGCGACGGGCGAGGTCGGCATCGCCGGACACCTTGACCTTGCCGACCGGCGTGGCGTGGTCGCGACGGAAGAACGGCAGTTGTCCCAGCAGGCCGCCGAGCGTGCTGCGCACAGCGAGATCGGCTTCGATCACTTCGCTTGCAGGTCCCACCTGGAGCCGGCCGCCCCCGACCATGATGTCCATCGCCAGAGGTGGTGCATCGACTACCAGCTGGATGCGGCGGCCTTCGAGAAGACGCAGCGCGGCCGAGGTGTCGGGATCCAGCGCGATCGCCTGGTTGAGCGCAGTTTCCAGCGCACGACCGGCGAGGGGTTTCAAGGCATCGAACGGAGACAGGTCCATGCCGCCATTCTAGCGGCAAAGCCTGTACGCCCCGCCCGCCCGTCTGCCTGCATCGTGCGGGCTCGGGGCGGGCTCGACGGCGTCCTGCCGTCCCGGCGGAGAGAGACGGTGACGCGTCAGACGCGCTTGCCGCGCAGCAGCGAGATGATCGCCAGGATCACGAAGACGACGAACAGCACCCACGCGATGTTGGTGGCGGCACCCGCGATGCCGCTGAAACCCAGCACGGCGGCGATGAGGGCGATGACGAAGAAGATGATGGCGTAGCGCAGCATGGAAACTCCTTTGGGCTGTGGCCAGCGGTGCAGCCGTTAGTGGCGTGCGTCATGCTGGAACGCGGGGAGTCATCGTCGCGTGAGTGTCGCGCGACGCGATATGGATACGCTTCAGTGTCGTGATTCGGGCGTGAAGGCAGCGCTGCTGGTGTAGAAGGGCTTCAGCACCGACCTCTCCCACCAGGGATCCCGTCGCCACCAGACCCATCCACTCCCCTGCCGCGCTGCGGCGCGCTCATCGACGCGTACACGGCAAGTTGTTCGAGGCGCGGACTGAAGCCCCTCCTACAACGGATGATCGCGCAGCCAGGCGCGCAGGCGCTCGAAGCCTTCCTCCATCGACACGCGCGGCACATAGCCGAAGTCGCGTCGCGCCGGCGCCATGTCGTACCAGTGCGCGGTACTCAACTGTTCGGCGAGGAAGCGGGTCATCGGCGGTTCGCCTTTCAGCGGCAGCACCGTCCATAGCGTTTCGCACACCGCGCCGATGCGGTAGGCGGCCTTGAACGAGAGGTGCTTGTCCACGCGCGGCGCGCCGGCCGACTCCAGCAGCGCATTGAGCAGTTTGCGCATCGGCCACGGCTCGCCGTTGGAGATGAAGTACGCCTTGCCCGCGCAGGCGGCGCCGGACGCGAGGTGATCGAAGGCGTCGAAGTGCGCCTGCGCGGCGTTGTCGATGTAGGTGGTGTCGACGTGGTTTTCGCCGCTGCCGACGATGCGAAGGCGCCCGGCGCGCGCGCGCGACACCAGCCGCGGCAGGATCTGGTGGTCACCGGGACCCCAGATCAGGCGCGGCCGCAGTGCCACCGTGGCGAGCGTGGCATCGTTGGCGGCGAGCACGGCCTTCTCGGCGATCGTCTTGGTGGTCGCGTACGGCGCCTTGAAGCCTTCGCCATAGGGCACGTCCGCAGCGCTGCCGCCTTCCACCGGATGCGTGGCGCGATGCGTGACGCTGGGCGTGGAGGTGTAGACCAGGCGACCGACGCCGTGCGTACGGCACGCATCCAGCACGTTCTGCGTGCCGACCACGTTGGCGTCGTGATAGCCCTTGTAACTGCCCCAGGCACCGGCCTTCGCCGCGTTGTGGAAGACTGCGTCCACGCCGTCGGCGGCATGCCGCACTGCGTGCGCGTCGGCGAGGTCGCCCTGCACCTGCCCCACGCCGAGTTCGCGCAGCACCGGGTAGTAGCCACGGTTGAGGCTGATCACCTCGTGTCCGCGTTCGACCAGCCCGCGGCACAGCGCCTGGCCCAGGAATCCACCGCCGCCGGTGACGAGGATCTTCATGCGTGCTGCTCCAGGTGCGTTGTCGCCCAGGCGGCCAGTGTTTCGCGGCCGATCTTGGCGTTGTGGCGGATGTCGACCGGGAAGCCCGGATGCAGCAGGTAGGCGATGATGCGCGCGGTGTGCGGATGGCGTGTGGCGATGGCGCGCAGTTCGGCTTCGATGCGCGCGGGATCGGCACTGATGCCGGGCTGCAGTTCGTAACACAGCACCGGCCGCTGCCTGCCCGCTTCGCCCACGCCGACCAGCGCGGTACGGCGGATCTGCGGATGGGTGTTGAACACGGGTTCGACCTGTTCGGTATAGAGCGGGCCGTCGGCGGTTTCCACGCGCTGCGTCTTGCGGCCGCAGAACCACAGGCGGCCTTCGCCATCGAACCAGCCGACGTCGCCCATGCGGTGCACGATGCGTTCTCCACCGTCAGGCAGCGCTTCGCGGATCTTGGCGATGCGCGTGGCCGCGTCGCGACGGAAGTAGGTGTCGGTGGCGGTGGGACCGGCAACGGTGATTTCGCCGATCTCGCCTTGTTGCAGCACCTCGACCCCGTCCCAGCGTTCGATCGGCGCATCGACGATGCGGATGATACGGACCTCGTTCGGCGACACAGCGCGGCCGACACAGGTGCCAGCCCCGGCCTCGGTCGTCGCGCGCGTGGATTCCAGTTCGCGCCCTTCGATGACGGCAACGGGCAGGCATTCGGTGGCGCCGTACGGCGTCCAGAACTGCGCGCCCTCCGGCAGCAGCGTGCGGATCTTCGCCACCACGTCCGGCGGCACCGGCGCGCCGGCGGAGGTCACGCGCTGCACGGTGGGCAGCGGCGCGCCGTGGTCGGCGAGCACCTTCATCAGCGCCGGCGAGCCGAACAGCTGGGTGATGCCGAAGCGCGCGATGGCCGCGTGCAGCTTCTTCGGATCGGCACTCGCGGGCCGGGTGGGATCCATGTCGGGGATCACCGACGTCAGCCCGAGGGCCGGGTCGAACAATGCGAACGGCGGGAACGTCGGCAGGTCCACGCCGCCGGGCTGCATGCCGAAGGCGTTGCGCAGCAGTTCGATCTGCGCGACGAAATGACGGTGGCGATAGACCACACCCTTCGGCACGCCGGTGGAGCCGCTGGTGAACAGGATGCCGGCGACATCATCGGGCGAGGTGTCCGCGAGTTGCGGACCCGCGCCGGTGCCGCGCGCTTCGATCTTCGCCAGCGTCGTGCCGCCCCAGGCCCAGCGCGTGCCGACGGTGACGATCTTCTTCGCCGACCTGGCCCAGCCCAGCACGCGACGAGCGACCTGGGCCAGCGGGATGCCGATGAAGGCCTCGGGTTCGGCTTCGTCCAGGCACTGCTTCAGCGCGCGCCGGTCGATACCCGGGTCCACCAGCACCGGCACGGCGCCGGCCTTGAACAGCGCGAACATCAACAGGAAGAACTCCGGTGTCGGCCGCACCATCACCACGGTGCGGCTGCCGCGGCCGATGCCGTACGCGCCCAGGCCGGCGGCGATGGCGTCGCTGCGGGCATCGAGCTGCGCGTAGGTGAGCTCGCGGGTGTAGCGGCCGGCGCCATCGGGGCAGCGCATGGCCACGCGGTCGGGCTGCTCGCGGGCCAGCCGGGGCAGGCTGGCGGCGATGTTGCACGGATCGGTCATGCGGCCATTGTCGCCGCTGGACGGTACTTGCGTCAGCCGCCGGCGTTGGCAGAATGCGCGTCCCGCCCGCGTCCTGACGCCACTCCACGCCGATGCACCCCTGCCTGACCTGCGGCGCCTGCTGCGCCCACTTCCGCGTCAGCTTCCACTGGAGCGAGGCAGACCCCGAGCAGGGCGGCGTGGTGCCGATTGCACTGACCGAGCCGCTGCGCGTCCACGAGCGCGTGATGCGCGGCACTTCGCAGAAGGAACCGCGGTGCGTGGCACTGGACGCCGACATCGGCCGCTACAGTCGCTGCAGCATCCACGACCGGCGCCCGTCGGTGTGCGCGCTGGTGCCGGCATCACTGGAATTCGGCGAGCGCAGCGCGCAGTGCGACAAGGCGCGTGTGGCGCATGGACTCCCACTGCTGGTGGAGGCGGACTGGACCGGCGTTGTGGACGCGGAGAAAAATCCGCTGCCAGAGCTCTGATCGCCCGGCGTAGAGCCGAGCTTGCTCGGCTGCTTCTTGCAGGATTGCACAAAGAGCAGCGGAGCAAGCTCCGCTCTACGGCAAGAACGTGTCAGCCCCGCTGCGGAGGATCACGCCAGCGGATGACGATCCAGGAAGTCGCGGATCAGCGGCACCAGGATCTCGTGCTTGTCTTCCAGCACGTAATGGCCGGCGTCCTCGTACGCATGCACCTCCGCGTTCGGCAGCGCGGCACGGAAGCCGTCGAGGAAGTGCCTGTCGAACACGAAATCCTTCAGACCCCAGCCCAGGAACGCGGGCCGGTCGGCGAACGACGGCAGCGCTTTGCCAGCGGCTTCGAGCAGCGGCCACGCCTTGTCCTGCGGACCGAGCGGGATGTCCTGCATGAAGCGGATCGTCGAAATGCGGTTGGCCCAAGTGTCGTACGGCGACACGTAGGCGCGGCGTACATCGGCCGGCATGCGCCGCTCGACACCGATCCAGGACGCACCCGCAGAGAATGCATTGAAGCCGCGGATGATCCACTCGCCGATTGTCCAGTCGCGACCCAACCCGATCTGCCACGGCATCGCCTTCGCCGCCGGCATCGGGAATGCAGCGGTGTTGGTGACCACCAGGCGCTTCACCTGCGTGGCGTGCGACAGCGCCCAGCCGAAGCCGATCATGCCGCCCCAGTCGTGCACGGCCAGCGTCACCGGGCCGGTGATGCCCAGGTGCTGCAGCAGCGCGGCGACGTCGTCCACGCGCGACTGCAGGGTGTAGTCGTAGCGGCTGTCGTCGGGTTTGTCGGACAGGCCCATGCCGATGTGGTCGGGCACGATGCAGCGGTACTTGTCGGACAGCCCCGCCACCAGCGTGCGCCAGTAATAGCTCCACGACGGATTGCCGTGCAGCATCACCACCACCTCGCCGTCGCGCGGGCCTTCATCAAGGTAGTTCATCGACAGGCCCGGACGGACCTCGAAGCGCTTCGGATGGGAGGGATAGCCGGGAAGGTTCATCGCGCGTCGCCGCCGTCAAAGAAAAGGGCCGGCGAACCGGCCCCTGGAATGCGAATGCCGGGTGGGATTACCACTCCACCTCGGCCATCGTGCAGTTCAGGCCCGAGCCGATGCCGAGCAGGGCGATGCGGTCGCCCTTCTTCAGCTTGCCCAGCTCCTTCAGCTTGCTCAGCACGATCGGCACGCTGGCCGGGCCGATGTTGCCGTGCTCGGTGAAGATGGTCATGACCTTCTTCGGGTCGATGCCGAACGACTTCACGAACGCCTGGGTATGTGGGCGGCTGACCTGATGAATGACGAACTGGTCCAGTTCGTCCACGGCCCAGCCGAGCGCGATCTTGGCGGCGGCGAAGGTCTTGGTGGCCAGCTTCATGCCTTCGATCAGCAGCATGCGGGTGTCAGTGACCATGCGGTCCAGGTTGCCGCGGCAGAGCTTGTTCCACTCGGTCGCCGAGCGGGTCACGCCGCCCTTGTAACGCGGGGCATCCGGCGCCAGCTCGCGGCGCGTCATCACCATCGCCACGGCACCGCAGCCCAAGGTCAGGGCCGCCAGCTCATCACGGAACTGCTGTTCGGTCACGTCCGGCGCATTGAGGCGTTCGATGGTCTTGTCGTAGACCAGGTTGGCGGTCTCGCCATCGACGACAAGCGCGTAGTCGATCTCGCCGCGTTCCAGCATGCGGGCGGCGATGTCCATGCCATTGATGAAGGCCAGACACGCATTGGTCACATCGAAGGTCTGGCAATGGTCGCTGACGCCCAGGTTGCCGCAGACGATGCTGGCAGTGGACGGCTCAAGGTAGTCGCGGCTGACCGAGGTGTTGACCACCAGGCCGATCTTGTCAGCGCCGATGCCGGCGTCGAGCAAGGCCTTCCGTGCCGCCAGCGTGGCTGCGTCGGAGGCCTGCACGTCGTCGTCCCACAGGCGGCGGGCATGCACGCCGGCGACGTCGTTCAACACGTCGGTCTTGATGCCCAGGCGGTCGAGCGTGGGCTGGAGGCGGGCGTTGATCTCGTCGGACGTCAGCGTGTGCGGCGCATCGATATGCGCCAGTCCCGCGATGGAGACATTCTTGAAGAGCATCGAGGTTAGCGCCAAGGCTCAGGCAGAGGGGGCCGACAAGGGTACTCACTTCCCGCCTTCACCGCATCTTTACGCGGGATCGCGCCAGACGCGCCTCAGCTTAAAATGTGACGAACGTCACATTTCATCGGCCGCAGCGGAACGCGGCGAAACGCTGCTCGCCGTTGGCCGGATCGCCCAGGGGTTGCAGGGTGTCGGCCTGAAGGCCCGGCGCCTCGTTACGGGCCAGGGTTTCCAGCTCGTCACGCACGCGCAGGGCGTTGCGTTCATAGAACGCCACGCTGTCCTTGACCGATACCGATACCTCGCCGCGCTTCTCGCAGCCGGCGGGAACGGCGCCCGCGCCGACCACGCGGACATCCCGGGCAGTGGGTGCCAGGTGCACCCAGGTGCAGGCGGACAGCAGCACGGTGGAAGCGGCGGCAAGAAGGGCGAGTCGCATCGAAGTCACCTTGAAGTGTGAGTCGCGGCCATTCTGGCCCACGCGGGATGAATCGCTCCGGGCACGTGCACCGCTCCCCGCGCGGAGGAGCGGTGCCTTCCGGGCCTTACGGCTTCGGTTTACCGTCGGCATCCAGTTCCACCGCCTCGCCCAGCTGCAGCGCGCGGACCGATTCCCCGACCTTGGACAGGTCACCCACCACCACCCAGGTCAGTGCGGACGGCGACAGGGTGGACGCCGCCTTGGCGACATCGGCCGCGCCGATCGCTTCGTTGCGGGCCTTGTACTGGACGATGTAGTCGTCGGGCCGGCCATAACGCTGGTTGGTGGCGATCTGTCCGAGCACGGCGGACGCGGTTTCGTACGCGCCCGGCAGTTCCAGCGTGTTGGCCGCGCGGATCTTGGTGATCTCGTCCGGCTTGGCCGGGGCCTGGCCACTGGCGAACTGGCTGATCTCCTTCTGCAGCTCCTTCATCGAATCGGCGGTGCGGTCGCTCTGCACGGCGGCGCTGGCCCACCAGGGACGCTGGCCGAGCGCATTGCGGGCACCGCTGTAAGAGCCATAGGCCCAGTGCTTGTCCTCGCGCAGGTTCATGTTGAGGCGGGAGCTGAACTGCCCGCCCAGCACGCCGTTGGCGAAGTCGAAGTCGATGGTGCCGGTGTCACCGGTGGGCGGCACCAGCTGGGCGGCGTAGACGTTGGACTGGATCGCGCCCGGCTGGTCGATCAGGAACACGCGCGGCTTGGCGTCATTGGCCACCTTCGGCACGGTCGCCAGCTTGGGGGCGTTCGGCGCGGCCTTCCAGTCGCCCAGGCGGGCTTCCAGCAACGGCACGATCTGCGCCAGCGTGGTGTCACCGACCACGGTGATGCGGGCCTGGTCCGGCTGCAGCCAGTCACGATGGAAGGCGACCAGGTCGTCGCGGGTCAGCGAGGCGATCGATGCCTCCGTGCCCGATCCGGTGAACGGGATGGCATACGGATGGCCAGCGCCGTACAGCAGTGGCGGCAGCGTCCGCAACGCGGCGGTCTGCGGGCGCGCCTTCTCCTGCTTGATGCCGGCGATCCAGGTGGCGCGCACGCGCTCCACTTCGGCCGGGGCGAAAGTCGGGCGACGCAGTACGTCAGCGAGCAGGTCCAGCGACGGATCCAGCTTTTCGGTAAGTGCCGACAGGCCCACCGAAGCGCTGTCCAGGCCGGCGCCCGTGGTCAGTTCCGCGCCCAGCGCTTCCTTGCGAGCGGCGAAATCCAGCGCGCCGTACTCGCCCGCGCCTTCGTCCATCATCTGCAGCGCGAAGCTGGCGGTGCCGAGCTTCTTGCCGACATCGGCGGCGTAACCGCCGGGGAACTCGACGCTGATCTGCACCACCGGCGTCTCATGCCGCTCGGCCAGCGCGACCTGCATGCCGTTGGACAGGGTGGCGCGCTGCACAGCCGGGAATTTCAGGTCCGGGAAGGTCGCGGTCTTCGGCACGCCTTGGCTGCGGTCCACGTCGGTCTTCACCGTCTTGAACTTCGGGTCGACCTTGGGCGTGGCGGCCGGCTGCGTGGCGGGTGCGGCGAACACGGTTTCCGGCAGGGCCGAGGCGGGCGTCTCGCTGGGCTGCACGAGGATGGTGTGCGAGGCCCCCGTCAGCCATTTCTTTGCCACGGCCTGCACCTCGGCCGGCGTGGCGT
This sequence comes from uncultured Pseudoxanthomonas sp., assembly GCF_946886695.1. The sequence continues at coordinate 50,505 of NZ_CAMPJD010000012.1, forward strand.
TGGCAAGGATGTCCAACTCTTCCTGGTAGCAATCCGGCGCGCCCTGATAGACGGCGCACGAGGCCAGCACGTCGGACTTGCCGCCGAAGCCGCCGATGCGCTCGATGCCGCGCACGAACGCCGCGCGTCCGGAGACCTTGGCGCGCTCCAGTTCCTCGGCCGTCGGGCCTTGGGTGACCAGGCGCTTGAGTTCCTCGTCCAGGGCCAGTTCGACCTTGGCCGGCTCCACGCCTTCCTTCACGGTGGACATCAGGAAGAACGTGCTGCTGATCTCGCTGCTCCACTGGAACGCACTGGCCTGGTCGGCGATCTTGTCGCCGTGCACCAGGCGTGTGTCGAAGCGCGAGGCCGCGCTGCCGCCCAGCACCTGTGCGAACAAGTCCAGCAGGGTGGCGTCCTTCGTGCCCATTTCCGCCACCGGCCAGGCGCGGTAGACGCGCACCTGCGGCACGCGGTCGGGGATCGTCTCGCGGGTGTCCCTGGCGTGCTTCGGGATGTTGGTCTTCATGTCCGCCAGCGTGGCGCTGGCCGGGATGTCGCCAAAGTAACGGGTCACCTTCTCCTTGGCGGTGGCCACGTCGATGTCGCCGGCCAGCACCAGCACGGCGTTGTTGGGGCCGTACCAGCTGCGGAACCAGGTCTTCACGTCGTCCAGCGTGGCGGCGTCCAGGTCGGCCATGGAGCCGATGGTCTGCCAGCTGTAGGGATGGCCGGCCGGGTACAGCGCCTCGAACATGCGCGCGAAGATGCGACGGCCATAGGGCTGGTTCTCGCCCTGGCGCTTCTCGTTCTGCACCACGCCGCGCTGCTCGTCGAGCGCCTTCTGGTCGATCGCGCCCAGCAGGTGGCCCATGCGGTCGGATTCCATCCACAACGCCATGTCCACGGCGCTGGTGGGCACGTTCTGGAAATAGTTGGTGCGGTCCTGGTTGGTGGTGCCGTTCTGGTCGGTGGCGCCGACCAGCTCGAACGGGGTGAAGAACTCGCCGTCATGGTTCTCGCTGCCCTGGAACATCAGGTGCTCGAACAGGTGCGCGAAGCCGGTGCGGCCCGGGGTCTCGTTCTTGCTGCCCACGTGGTACCAGACATTCACCGCCACGATCGGCGCCTTGCGGTCGGTGTGCACGATCACGCGCAGGCCGTTCGGCAGGGTGAACTCTTCATAAGGAATCACGACGTCCGCGCCCGCCGGCTTCGCATGCGTCGACGCCGGCGCGTAGGCCAGTCCCCCGAGCGCGGCGGACAGGGCGATGGCGAGCAGGGCGGCGCGGGGCCGGCGGGAAAGGTGCATCGGACACTCCTTTGAATACTGAATGGGCCTGGAGAACCCCGATGCTAACCGCCGCCCGCGGTCATTACACTAGGCCACAAGCCATGACGAATGGCCCATCCGCCGCCCCACCGCGGCCCGCCAATCCTGTTGTGCGGAGGTGCCATGGACCGCAAGCACTGCCTGGTGACCGGGGCCAACCGGGGCCTGGGCCTGGAACTTGTCCGGCAGCTGCTGGCCCGCCACTGCCACGTCATCGCGACCTGCCGGCAGCCCGGCAAGGCCACTGCGCTGAACGGCCTGGCGGGCGAATACCCCGGCCGCCTGCATGTGCTGCCGCTCGACGTTGCCGATGCCCGCAGCCGCAACCAGCTGCTCCACGAGGTGTCGCTGGTCACCGATGATGAGCCCCTGCACCTGCTGGTGAACAATGCCGGCGTGCTGCGCGGCGGCGAGCGTTTCGGCCACGTGACCGCTGCCGATCTCGATGCCAGCTTCCATACCAACGCCGCCGGCCCGTTCCTGCTGGTGCAGACGCTGGCCGCACGCCTGGCCGAGGGCGGCGTGGTGGCCAATATTTCGTCCGAGGTCGGATCGATCGGCCTTCGACAGGAATTCCGCACCCCGAGCTATGCCATCGGCAAGGCCGCGCAGAACATGACCACCTCGCTGCTGTCGCAGGCCCTGGCTGCACGCGGCATCACGGTCGTCGCGCTGCATCCGGGCTGGGTCCGTACCGACATGGGGGGCGACAACGCCGCGCTGTCCGTGCAGGAATCCGCCGCAGGGCTGCTTCACGTGATCGACCACCTCGGGGCAAAGGACAGCGGCCGCTTCCTCGACTGGCAGGGCGCTTCGCTGCCCTGGTAAAGCTGAATGCCGGCTGCGCCGGCGCCAGTGGACCGCAACGGTTCCTGGTTGAACGGCATCCAAACCAGAACACACCGCATTGACCGGGATCGGGCGGAAGCGGCGTGTTCGCAGTCACAACGCACACCCTGGCGCGTCTTGTTGCATGCAGGACGGACACCTGGGCGGACATGCACTCGGACACCGGACACGCAGGACAGAAGCCAAAAACCTATTGGATCAACAACTTGCGATTGGCACGGTTTCTGCTTTACCCATAACAAGTCTTCCGCTGTCCGACCTCAACCTGACTGAATCCTGAATCAACTCACCAAAACGAACGGTTTTGCTTGCCCTGTCCGTCTAGGTGTACTACCTTACTACCACACCACACAACAACATCACTACAGAGGCATGACAATGAACACCAAGAACCTCCTCCCGCTGACCGCTGCCGCCGTGTTCGCCCTGTGCGCCGGGTCCATGGTCGTTTCCGCCACCCACGCCGACAACAACGGCTACACCGCCGAAGCCACCCACATCGTCAACCTGCCCGCCGTCACGGTGAAACCCGATGCGGCCGACCTGGCCCACTACCTGACCTACAAGGACACCAAGATCGTCGACCTGGCCACGATCACCGTGAAGCCCAGCGCTGAAGACCTGGCCCACTTTGTTGCCCAGCAGGCAGTGCGCGTGGTCGACATGCCGGTGGTCACCGTCCGTCCGTCCGCCGAAGACATGCAGCAGATCGCAGTGCAGGCGGGTGTGCTGGCCGGCCAGCTGGCTTCGCGCTGATACGCAGGCAACACTCCACGTTCCACCTGCGTTTCCACGCAAGCCGGCAGCCGCCGGAGTTCCACCGCACCACATGCCTGTGAGGCCATGCAGCGCCGCGTAGAATGCGCGCCATGACCGACACCCTGGACATCGATGTCCTGCTGTACCAGCCGGAAATTCCCCCGAATACCGGCAACGTCATCCGCCTCTGCGCGAACACCGGCGCGCGGCTGCACCTGATCGAACCGCTCGGGTTCGCATTGGAAGACAAGCAGCTCAAGCGCGCCGGCCTGGACTACCACGAATACGCCACGTTGCAGGTCCACGCTTCGCTGGAAACGGCCCTGCAGCGGATTCGGCCCACGCGTCTGTTCGCACTGAGCACCCGCGGCGCCCTCCGTTACGACCAGCCCACCTATCAGCCCGGCGATGCGTTCCTGTTCGGCCCCGAGACCCGCGGCCTGCCGCAGGACCTGCTGGACGGCCTGCCCGAACGGCAGCGCCTGCGCCTGCCGATGCGCCCCGACAACCGCAGCCTCAACCTGTCCAACACGGTCGCCGTCGTCGTGTTCGAGGCATGGCGGCAAGCGGGGTTCGGCGGCGGCGCGTAGTCGCTTCTTTTGCTTATGTAGGAGCGACGTCAGTCGCGACCGCGAACCGGAAGACATTAAGACATGGGCCGGGTAATGGATGCGCAAACAGAAGGCGCACCGGCCGGGCACTCCGGTCCTGATCCAATGACTCGACAGTCAGCCCGTGCGGTCGCGACTCACGTCGCTCCTACAGAAAGCAGAAGCAGAACTCAGCCGAAGCGCGCGAGTGCGTAGGGCGCCAGCGGAATATCGGTCGCTTCGCCCGCCATCATCTGATCGAGCAGCCGTCCGGTGACCGGGCCCTGCGTCAAGCCGAGATGGCCATGCCCGGTGGCGACGAAGATGTCCTCGCCCGGCACCCGGTCGATGATCGGCAGCGAATCCGGCGTGCATGGCCGATTGCCCGCCCATTCCGATACCGGTTCGGCCGTTATGCCGGGAAACAGTTTGCGCGCCTCGGGGTCGAGCCGGCGGATCAGGTGGTAATGCGGGTCGCGGCCCAGCGCCGTCAGCTCCTTGATGCTGGTCATGCGGATGCCGGACTGCATGGGCGATACCACCATGTACCGCTCCGCCCACAGCGTCGGCCGACGCACGATGACATCCGTCTGCGGATACATCAGGTGGTATCCGCGTGCGGGAATCACCGGGATCTTCACGCCGAACGGACGCAGCAGGGTGTTGCTCCACGCGCCCGCCGCCACCACCACGCGGCCGGCATGCACGGCGCCACGATCGGTATCGAGGCGATAGCCGCCGTCCTGGCGGATGATCGCCGAGACGCTGGCGATCAGCGGCGTCGCACCGCGCGCGCTCAGGTGATTGAAGAGGCGGCGGCAGAAGTCGCCGGGATCGCGCATCGCCAGCGATTCGCGCTGGAAGACCGCCCGCTGGAAGCCCGTGCCGATGCCGGGTTCGAGCTCGCGCAGCTGGCCGGCGTCCAGGACGTCGAATGCCACGCCACGGTCACGCATCAGGCCGCGCTCCCATTCGCCCTTCGCGAAACTGGCCTCCTCGCTGTAGACGTGCAGGTAGCCGGTATGCGCGATGAGGTCCTGTGCACGGATCCGCTCGCCCAGCTCGAGCCACGCGGCGCGCGAGGCGGTATTGATCGCGCTCAGCGCATCGATGATCGGCAGCACGTGCTGCATGCGGCCCTGGTCCAGGAACTGCAACAACCAGCGCGCATAACTCGGACTGACGCCCCAGTCGAGTTTCAGCGGCGCCAACGGGTTGGCGAGCATCCGCAACGCCTTCATGACGATGCCGGGCGTGGACTGCGGCATCACGTTGCCGACGGAAATGGAGCCCGCATTGCCAAACGATGTTTCGCCAGCCGGCCCCTTCGCATCGATCAGCGTGCACGACAGCCCGCGATCGAGGAGATGGTGGGCCGTCGACAGGCCGACAATGCCGCTGCCGATCACCGCGACATCGGTGGTCCGCGGTGGAATGGAGGAAGGGGAAGCACTCATCGGATCGGGACGTCGTAGGCGGTCTTGGGGGAGGGTTCGGGGCGGAAGGTGAAGTGCCACCATTCCATCGGATAATTATGGAACCCATGCCGCGCCATCGCCTGCAGCAATTGGTCGCGGTTGCGTCGCTGCTCGTCGTCCAGTTGCGGATGCGCGGTATTGGCGCGCGGATCGAAGAAATCGAACGGCGTACCCATGTCCAGTTCCGTACACGCGCCGCCGCCACAGCGCACCAGCGTCAGGTCCAGCGTCGCGCCCCGGCTGTGCCCGGAGGTTTCGGCAATGTAGCCATCGAGCAGGCGCGCCTTGTCCAGGTTCGGGTAATACGCCGCCTTGGTGCGCTGATCGGCGGGGTCGCGTGCCCAGGCGACGAAGTGCTTCACCGCGCGTACCGGGCGATAGCAGTCGAACACCTTCAGCGAAAGGCCTTCGTGCTGCACGTCCTGCTGCACGCGGGCGAGCGCCTGCGCGACCGGCGCCAGCAGCAGGCACTTGGGCGCCTCGTAACCGGCGACCGGCGCGCCCACGAAATTGTCCTTGCCCGCATAGCGGATTTCCTGCTGCAGACCGGGCACGACCGTCGCCGCATCGACCAGGTCCGCCTGCGCCGCTTCCTGTGCCGGAGACACCTGCACGCCCGGCGCGGAAGCGCAGGCGCCGAGCAACGGAAGCGTACTCAACAGGAGCAGCACCATGCCTCGCACGTCAGCGGCAGGCCTGCGTGCGGTGGAAATCGAGATCGGCATAGTCGTAGCTGAAGTCTGCTTCGGGATCGACGTGCGACAGTTTGAGCCCGGCATCGCTGCCGGCCTGGGCTGGGGCGAAGTGAAGCCAAGGCTCGGCATCCACGCTGTCTTCATCCCAATCCACCAACCAGCGCTCGTCCACCCGCATCACGGTGCCCGTGAGCATGGGTGAGCGCGCCGCGGAAAAGCGCACGCGATCGCCTGTCGCACACAAGGTCACCTCACCGAACCATGGATCGCGGTAATGTCCCATCCACGGCGCCATCGCGCGCGCCGTTGCGCGCGTGCGATGCCCCGTGTCGGGCTTGGGCCTGGTGGCCCGCTCACCGGTGCGCTCCTTGTCCAGCAGCGCCGCATAGTGCGCGACGGTGGGCGATGTCCCTGGCGCGGTGAAGTGCTTGGTGAGCACCTGTCCCAGCACCGTCCGCGCGGCCTCGCCTTCGCCATTGATCAGGATGACGATGCCGATGCGCTGGTCCGGCAGCAGGATCACCGACGAATACATGCCCGCCAGCGTCCCGGTATGCGCGACCTTCCAGATCCCATCGACATCGGACAGGCGCCAGCCGTAGCCGTAAGCGGAGAAATGGCTGTTGTCCCAGGCACGCATGCGCGCGTTCACCGGCATCGGCATGTGCGCGCTCCACACGGCCTTGCGCTGCGCGGGCGACAACCACGCCGGGGTGCGCTCCGGTGACAGCCACATATCCATCCAGACCAGCATGTCGCCGAGGCTGCAGCGGATGCCGCCAGCCGCCATCGAAGTGACATCCGGCACCACATCGGCATCTTCGCGGATCACGCGATTGCCCTGCGCGGTGCGCATGTGCGGTTGCGCCACGTTGCCGACCTGCACGCGGTTCCACTCGCCCACCTGGCAGCGGTGCATGCCGAGGGGCTGGAACAGTTCCCGCTTCACCAATGCTTCGTAAGGGGCGCCACCCGCCGCGGCCGCGACCTCTCCGGCGACGACGTAGAGCAGGTTGTCGTAAGCGTAGTTGGCTCGGAAGCTGTGCGTCGGCTTCAGGTGCGCCAAGCCGGCGATGATGTCCGCGCGAGTGAACTGATTCGGCTCCGGCCACAGCATCAGATCGCCGGCACCCAGGCCCAGCCCGCTATTGTGGATCAGCAGGTCGCGCACCTGCATCTGTTGCGTGACCCACGGATCGTGCATGCGGAACTGCGGCAGGTACTTCGTAACCGGGTCGTCCCACTTCAGCTTGCCCGCGTCGACCAGGCGCGCCAGCACGCCCGCCGTCATCGCCTTGCTGTTGGAGGCGATCTTGAACAGCGTGTCGTTGTCGATCTTCTCACCGCTGCCGGCGCGTACCTCGCCCAGCGTGCGGGTGTAGACGATCTTGCCGTCTTCGATGACCCCTACCGCCAGGCCGGGCAGCCGGTAGTGCTCGAAGGTCTGCTCCACTGCTTCATCGAAGGTTTCGTTGCCGGGCGCAGCATGCGCGAGCGGCACGACCAGGGCGAGACAGACGAGGAGATGTTTCATGGCGTGACTCAGGGCTCCGCGGAATCGCAGGCGAGGCGTCCCGCATGCGGGCGGGCCGCCACCGACAAGCCGGCGACGGCCCGAACCTTCAGATGGTCCGATAGCGGATCAGGTCAGTCGAACTTGTACTCGACCATCAACGCGAACGAACGACCGCGCGGATCGGCGACACGCGGCTCCCAGGCGGCGCCGGAAGCGAAATCGTTCTGGTGCGCGGTGAACGGAGGATCCTCGTTGAGCAGGTTGCGCACGACGAGGGTGAACTTGGCATTCTCCAGGCCGGTCCAGCCCACGCTGTAGTTGTAGGTGATGTAGTCGTCCACATCCGGATTCCAGTCTTCCGGAATGTAGCTGCCGTTCCTCACGCTGACCGGCAACTCGTCCTTGTAGCCGTCACGGTAGATCTGGGTCAGCGTATGCGACCAGTCGCCCTTCGCCCAACTGAAGCCAAGCGTGTGCTTCCACTTCAGCGGCAGGCTGTAGTAGCGGACATACTTGCCCACCAGGTTGTCGCCGTAGGGCGAGCTCTCCAGCGCCTTCTCCTGGAAACTGTCGATGTAGCTGCCGTTGAGGTTGACCCGCCACGTGCCGCCGGCCAGTTCGCCGGTCAGGTTGGCGTCCACTTCCACGCCGCTGATCAGCGTGCCGCCCGAGTTGATGAAGCGGCGGTCGATCGCCACCACTTCGCCGCTGGCGTCGCGGATCCAGTTGTCGACGAAGAGATCGTAGTTGGCGATCAGGGTCGCCTGGTTGGGCGTGCGGATGGTGTTGGTGCGCTCGATCTCCCACCAGTCCAGGCTGATGTTGAAGCGATCATTGGGCGCGAACACCACGCCGAAGCTCTTCTGGTCGGACGTTTCCGGCTGCAGGTCGGCCTTGCCGCCCGTGAAGATGGCGGGCTGGATGGCTTCGCAGCCCGGCACTGCGGGATTTGCCGCGCCGCCGGGACAGGTTGCCGGGTCGGCCAGGTCGAAGCCGGTGTACGGGCTTTCGGTCACACCGCTGAACAGCTTCGTGAACTCGGGAACCTTGAAGCCTTCGCTGATGGCGCCACGGAATGCAAGCGAATCGATCGGCTGCCACTTGAACGAGAACTTCGGATTGACCGTGCTGCCGAAGCCGTCGTAATCGTCGCGGCGCACGGCCAGGCTCACTTCCAGGCTATCCAGTACCGGCAGGAAGGCTTCCGCATAGACCGCCTTCACATCGCGCTGCACCTTGGGCAGGTTGTTGGTCGCATCGAACGGCGCACCGAAGATGTAGCTGTTGTCCAGCACGATGCCGTCCGAAGTCGAGCCGAACTCGAACTCCTCGCGACGCAGGTCCACGCCGACCGCCGCCATCACCTCACCACCCCAGAGGTTGAAACCCAGTCCACCGGAGAACGCCGCATCCAGCGTCGTGACCGTGGACTCGCCGCCGTACAGGCGGACGCCCGCCGCCGACGCGGCCTGCAACGCTGCAACGCCCGCCGGATCGTGCTGCTGGCCGGGCATCAGGAAGGGATTGAGCAGGCCACTGCCCAGCACCGCCTTGAAAGCCGGGGTGAAGTAATAGCCGGTGCCCAGCACCGACTCGGCCTCGCTTGAGGCGCGCGACAGACCGATATCGTAGTCCCAGCTGCCCAGGGTGCCATCGAAGCCCACCAGGAAACGGTATGCCTTGGTGGTGGTCTCGATCTGGCGGGGTCCGCAGATCTCGCAGCGCCAGCGATAGGGGATCGGGTTGCCGTAGACGAGGTTGGCTGGGCCGAAGTAGCTGGCCAGCGCGTTGTAGATCATGTCGTACGTGGCCTGCGTATTCGCATTCATTGGGTACCAGGTGCTGGGCCCCAACGCAGAGGCCGCCGTCGATGTGCTGGACGTGATCTGCTGCGCTTCGAACTGGCGGTTGGATTCCGAACGCGACGCCATCGCCTCGGCATAGAAACGGTGGTTGTCACTGATCTTGAAGGTGGCCCGGCCCAGGGCCTGGAGGCTTTCCTGTGGCTGTTGCATCACCTGCGCAGCCGGGTAGTCCCAGGCGCAGGCGTACTTGGAGTTCGCTACGCCCCACAACCGATAGGCATACGGGCCCATCATGTCGCCGCCGGCTTCGCAGCCTGCCGCACCCGGCAGGTTGAGGATGTTGATCAGACCCTGATCGCCACCGCCGTCAGGATCGGCCAACGTACCGGTGATCAGGCCGCCGGCCACATTGGTCACGGTGGCGAACGGCGTGCCGCGCGTGTCGGGCGACAGGCCACGGTTCGGTTGGAAGGTATTGGAGAAGTCACGATCACTGCCAAGCAGGATCTCGTTCTCGCGATAGTTCATCGTGCCCCAGACATTCCAGCCGTCGGTGTCGATGTCGCCCATGCCACCCAGCACGCTGTAGGTGAAGATGTTGCCGCCACCTTCCTGGGTCATGTCGAACCCGGCATTGACCGTGATGCCTTGATAGTCGCTGCGGGTGATGAAATTGATGACGCCGCCGATGGCATCGGTGCCGTAGACGGCGGACGCACCATCGCGCAGCACTTCGACGCGGTCGATGGCGGCGAAGGGAATGGAATTCAGGTCGACCGCCTGGCCACGCAGGCCGTGGGTGGCGACGCGCCGGCCATTCAGCAACACCAGCGTGGCGTCCGCACCCTGGCCACGCAGGTTTGCGCCGGACACGCCATTGTTGCCGCGCAGATCCGCCGGCGCGATGCCCGCGTTCGAGGCAAGACTGTCCGAGCCGTTGCTGGCGATGTTGAGGAACTGCAGCAGCTGTTCCGCCGAGGTGATGCCCTGCGCCTCGATCTCCGCCTTCTGGATGATGGTGACGGGCAGCGCGGCTTCCACGTCCGTGCGCTTGATGCGCGACCCGGTGACGGTGACGGTGTCCAAGGTGCGCGCGCCGCCTTCCTGGGCGGGTGCTGCATCCTGTGCAAGGCCGACCGCGGGAAGGGCGAGTCCCAGCACGATGGCGGCGGCGAGATGGCTCGGCTTGAGCGGATGGGATCGAACGGGCATGCGGAATCTCCTGGATGAAAGAACGCTGCAATACGCGGCCACTACTCTGTCGCTGCGATGCGCCAAGCGTTGTTCCAGGGGAGTCCGGTCGTCATCGCGCGGCATCCGCGCTGGACGCGACGGATGCCTTGCCTGCCATCTCCCCGGAGCGCACGAATCCCCACTGGCGCCTTCCGGCGCATCCGTCCCGGATGCGCACCGCAGTACGTTGTCTGATTGCTCGGATGTGCGCCGGCACCCCGCCGACACCCGTGTACGGACGATACCGCCGTCCGTCACAAAACCCTTGTACATCCGTGTAGCACGCCACTTGGGACGAGTCAATAAATTATTCTTGTTGCGCAGAAAAACGGACTTGAATATTCCTACTCAGGGCGACGCCGTACCCGTCGGGATTGCGGGCTCCCGGTAGGTCAGGGCATGCAGAATGCGCAGGTCCTCCGCGTCCAGTTCGGTTCCCTCGATGCCACGGAAGCGGTGATGGAACGCGCGTACGGTGGAACCCCGATCCTCGACGGAGTAGCCGACCGCTTGCAGTGCGAGCCAGGGGTCGAATCCTGCGGGAGGGTCGCCCGCTCCGTCGACGGGCCAGATGCCGAAGCCGGCGTCGTACAAGCGCTTCCACGGAAATAGCGGGCCCGGATCGATCTTGCGCGATGGCGCGAGATCCGAGTGACCGATGATCTGGCTCGGCGGGATGCGAAGACGTTGCGTCAGGTCGCGCAGCAGCGCCACCAGGTTGTCGATCTGCGCATCGGGAAAGGGGCTCTTGCCGTCGTTGTCGATTTCGATCCCGATCGAGGCATTGTTGACGTCGGTGATCGCTCCCCAACGCCCGGCGCCGGCGTGCCACGCGCGCTGGGAATCCTTGACCAGCTGGTAGACCTTGCCGTCCTTGCCCACCAGATAGTGCGAACTCACGCGCCCACCGCTGTTTCGGCTGCGCAGCGTATCCAGCGACTGTTCGACCGAATCCTGCTCGGTGTAGTGCAGCACGATGACCACCGGGCGCCGCTCATCGAAGTTCTTCGAGGGCACCCAGGTGGCGAGCGGGTTGCGCGGGCCGGTATGCGCGCAGCCGCCCAACAGCATGATCAGCAGCAGCATGGCGACGCTGCGTCGCAGGGAGAAGGAAAGCATCGTCATGTCGGAGACCTCGCGATGGACGTAACTACAGGAATAGCACGGACCGCGCTGGCGCGTGGCCGTGCCGCGGGCAAAGAAAGGCCTGCCGCGAACGGCAGGCCATGGGAGAGACACAGCTTCGACCGTATGCGCTGCGCGATTAGAAGTTCCACGTCACCACGAGCTGGGTGTAGCGTGGCGACTGCCACACGGTGCCCTGTCCGAAATGGGGCATCTGTGTTCCCGGCGTGCTTTCATAACGGGAATGCACGTTGACCACCGTCTGCCGATTCAGCAGGTTGTACACGGAGAGGCGGGCCTTGAGATCGATACCGTCCACCGGCAGGGTCCAGGTGACATTGGCGCCCAGATCGTAGACCCAGGGCATGCGGCCGAAAGCACCGCGCTCGGAATACACCAGCTCGCGCGTGGCCCAGTTGGAGCAGTTGGCCACGCACAACCAGCCCGAACCACCGCCACTGAACTCGCCAGGCCCGCCCGCCGAACGGTTATCGTTCGGCCAAACCACGCCATACGCGGTGATGGGTCCGCCCGAGCGCGCGGAGAACGTGCTGCCGAACGACCATTGCTCGCTGAGCTTGTAGCTGCCCCGGAGCTTGATCTGGTGACGGGAATCGTTGAAGAGCACGCCGTAGCGCTCGTTGACGGCCGGATGATCGTAGTACTGAACCAGATTCGTGTCGGCGTAGCCGGTATCCGAATTCACCGGGCCTTCCATGTTTCCCTCTGACTTGGACCAGAGATAGCTGGCGTTGAACGCCCACTTGTCGTCCCACGCGCGGTCAAGCTGGAACTCCACCGCCTTGTAGGTGCGCTTGGGCTTCTTGTATCCCATGATCGCGCCACTGCCGGATGCGATGTAGCCGTCCTGTGAAGAGTCGAACGTGACCCAGTCGCTGGTGGTGGGGCACCACAAGGTGGTCGTTTCACCGGGATTGATGATCGGCCAGTCACCGGAGTACCAGGGACAGCCCTCCACGTGGTTGATACGTGCATCCTCGACCGCACGCGTCATGCGGCGGTACGTGGCATTGACGCCGTACGACCATGCCTGGTTGATCGCCTGCTGGAAGCCCAGGATGAATTCGTCCTGGAAGACCATCTTCAGATCTTTCGCAACGGCGGTGCGGAAGTCCTCAGGCGCAGGCACATTGTTAGATGTATTCACCGGACCGATCTGCTGGCCAAGGATAGGCAGGAGGTAGGTTCCTGCCACTGGATGCTCCATCTGGATCCAGCCATCGAGCACGTAGTAGGTGTGTTCGTCGGTGCTGCCCGCGAAGTAGTCGGCCAGCTTGTTGGTCAGAGGCAGGTAGTAGCGACCCGCATTGCCGAAGAACTTGGTCGAACCATCGCCTTTCATGTCCCAGCTGAACCCGACGCGCGGCGCGATCATGTCGGAGAAGTCGGCCTTGGCGAAGGTCACGCCGGAAGCGTACTTGTTGTGGAACTTGTCCGCACGCAACCCGAGATTCAGCAACAGATTGGGCGTGACGCTCCAGTTGTCTTCGATGTAGATCGCTTGCGCTTCGGTGGTGACGGGCGTCCCCGTGATGTAGCGACGAGCATCGACAATGGCGGTGGTGCCCGCCGGAATTACCGTACCGTTGAGGGGACTGCCCGCGTTGGCGGCCTGCACCTGGTAGCTGATGCCGTCGTTGGGGTAACGCACCGCGCTGTTCGAGTCCATGACCTCCTGGTCAAGGCCGAAGCGAAGCAGGTGATCCCCAAGGGACCATTCGAAGTCGAGACGTGCCGCCTCGCGCTTGTCCTCGCGGTCACTGATGCCAACGTCGGTGGGGTGGCAACCTTCGAATACCGTTTCCTGGCCGAACCGGGAGGTGTAGCTTCCTGATCGCGTCACGATGCTGCAGTCCGGATCCTGATTGCTGCTATTGGATGCGCTGCGTTCGTTCACGCCGTACATCGCCTTGGCCGTGAAGCTGTCGCTGAAATGGCCGGTGTAGGTGAGCGACCAGTTATCGCCGCCGGAACCCGCAACGCTGTCGCCCTTCAGCCTATCCTTCGTGCCTGTGTTCCACGTGTACTGATAAATGTCGGTCGTCGATTCGCTTTTGTCTGAGAAGGCCAACAACTCGAGCGAATGGTCGTCGTTGATGCGCCAGTCAAACTTGGCGCCCCAGAAGTCGTTGTCGCCCTGAGTGATGAAGGCAGCATTACTGTCGTAGTCCTGCGGGCTGCTGTCGCGCTTCTCGTACATGGCGAAGAAGAACAACTTGTCCTGCACGATCGCGCCCGACGCCCAGACGTTCGCCTTGTAGAATGAGCTCGTATCGCGACTGGTTCGATTGCGTTCGTCGAGGGAACCGTCGCGATGGTAATGGTCATCTTTCGACGCTTCCCAGGCGGACGGCTCCAGGGTTACCTCGGCGCCGGCGCGGAACTCGTTGCTGCCCGAACGTGTTACCGCGTTGATGACGCCGCCGGTGCTGCGTCCGAACTCAGCCGAATAGCCACCCGTCTTGACCTGGAACTCCTCGTAGAAGCCGAAAGGTACCGAAGAGAAGCCCTGGCGACGGTACGGATCGGTGACGTTGAGGCCGTTGATGTAGACGGCGTTTTCCGCGACGGATGAACCGCCGAATGAAAGACCTCCGAACGTGGCGCCGGAATTAATCACGCCGGGCGCCAACAGTGCGACGGAACTGAGGCTTTGGTCGACGGGAAGTCTTGAGAGTTCCTGCCGGTTGATGTTCGTCGCCGACTCCGTCGAACGCACGTCCACGCGGTTGACCACGCGCGAACCCACCACCTGCACGGCGTTGAGGTTCACCAAGCCGCCGTCGCTGCCCAGGTTGACGGTGGTGGTGCCGCCCAGCGCGACGTTGACGGCCACGGCGTCGCCCACGTCCTCGCCGTTGCGCTTGACCTGCAGCTGGTAGTCGCCCACCGGCAGCTGGCTCAGGCGGTAGCCGCCGTCGCCGCCCACCGTCACCGAGCGCGTCGCGCCCGTGGCGGTGTTGGTGATCATGATTTGGTCGCCCGCGCTCGCACGGCCTGCGACCGCACCGGTCACGCTCTGCGCCATCGCCAGGGGCGCCATCGACGCCAGGCAGGCGCCCAACGCCATGCCCAGTGCCGCCTTCTTCAGAACCTTGCCTTTCATCCCCGCTCTCTCCTGCTAAAGATGGTGTTGAATCGTGTGGTGGTGGTGCGATCAGCCGCGCCCGTCCCGGGGCAGCACTGTCCATTCGAACTGGTAATCCCATTGGTCGAAGTAGAGGTTCCCGCCCTGCCACTCCACTTCACCGCGCTGCAGATCCACCGTTTCCGAGCGCACGTGCTGCTTGGCGGGAACGAACTCGCGCGAATAGTCGTCGTTGAACGCGATGCGGTAGGCGTCCAGCCCACCCAGGTAGAACCAGCGCAGTGCGGGATCGTCCGACTGCAGCTGGCCGGTGGTCACGTCCATCGGCACCCAGCCGTAGGGCGCCAGATACACCCAGCCCCAGTCGTGCATGTTGTCGTAGCCGACGTCGTCGTCCGAGTAGACCCAGCCGGACTGCCAGCGCGCGGGAATGCCGTTCATGCGCAGCAGGGTGATCAGCAACAGGGTCTGCTGTCCGCAGTCGGCATGTCCGGCGCGGAAGGCGTAGTCGCTGATGTTGCTGATGGTGGAGTATTCGCGCGCACCTGCCCATGGAATACGGTCCACGGCGGCAAACAGCTTCTGCGCGATGCGGTAGGGATGGGTTTCGTCGCCGACGATACTGGCGCTGAAGCGGCGCAGGTCCTCGCTGAAGACCACATGCGGCGCGCGTTCGGCCACGAATGGCGCCAATGCCGGCGTGATATCCGCAGGCACCACCTTTTCGGGGTCGATGCGGAAATGACGCGCATGGACGGTCATCTCGTATGTCACCGAGAACGTCGTCGGCGCATCCGCCACGGCAGGCTGTTCAAGGTACGCCGTCCGCTGCAGTGCGGACGCCGGCGCGACCTGCGCGCCTGCGGGCAGGCTGGCCAGCAGGCGCAGGCCCTCCTGTTGGCCGGGGATCGCCCTTGGATACGGGATCCAGGCACGCACGATTTCGCCTGCCGGCACCGCCCCGGACTTCACCGTCAGCGACTGGGTTACGCGGATACGGCGCGCGGCTACGCTGCTCGATTGCGATGTCGCGGCCGCACTCACCACTTCCCAATGGTGCGGATGCAGGGATTCGAATGGACCTTCGACGAACGGCTTGACCGGCGGCGCACGGCGCGCGGCCGCCTCCGGACTGAGCCGGAACAGGTTCGAGACAGAGCGGTTGAAATAGCGCGGCTCGCCATCGATATCCAGCCGCTCGATCAGTCCGGCACGATCCCATCGCTGGAACTCGTCCTCGCGCAGGTCCGGTATTTGCGCACGGATGCGATGACGGACAGTACTCCCGTCGAGCGTGAAGTCCAGGCGGATCCGGCGCATGCGTTCGCGCTGGAACAGCAGCGCCTGATGCTCGGCATCGTCGGCTGGGTCCGCTGCCAGCGCGCGGGTGATGGCGGCGTCGGCGTCACGGAAGCGCCCCTGGTCCACATCGGCGACGATCTCAACCAACGGGTCGCCCGCCCCTGCGGCCTGGGGAGCGAGGAGTACCATCGGCCACCCGCACAGGCACAGCAACGCCGCCAGCCGGCGCCGGGGGCGCCTGCCGCGTACTGCAACCGTGTGCTGGCGCTTGCTGGCATCCACGTCGTACATCCCCACGTCGACTGGTCGCGGTTTGTGTAACACGACATTAATGCACGGGTCAATAATTTATTCTTGCTTTTTATCTCTGAAGAAATAAATATTCTTACGGAACCCAACCCCCCGGCATGGCGTCATTGCGTGTCCGGCGGGCAAGGCCTGACCAAGGGGAGCGGATGAACGCATCGACGCCATGCCGGTACACGGCGGGACGGGACACTCCGGGGGACATCCCCCTTCGCCGGTGGCTGCACTGCCTCGCCCTGGTGGCACTGCTGTGCGGCACTTCGCCCGTGCTGGCACGCGAGCGATTGCCACAACCGCGGCACGCCGTGATCGGCGTGGAGGACCACCACCTGCTGGCCGACTACTGGATAAGCAAGCTGGCGCACCCGCAGCGCGCGCTGCTCGACAGCGCCGACGTGGCTGCGCAGAACCAGCGCATGCAGCAGACCGACCGTCACGTCCATGCCCTCGAAGCACTGCCGGCGGAGCTGACCCGTGCGGAGGTGCAGGCATGGCTGGTGCCGCTTTCTGCGCCGCCAACCCGTACCCTCTACGACATGCAGGGTCGCGAGGTGACGAAGACACGGTTGGCCTCGATCGCAGCCAATGCCGCCGTGGATGGCGTCGCGGAGCGCGCGCCGGCGCGATATGGCCTGGTGGTGCGCCGGGCCGACCTGCGCACGTTTCCGAGCCGCGAACGTGTCTTCAGCAGCCAGGGCGATACCGACATCGACCGCTTCCAGGAGAGCGCCCTGTTCCCCGGCACGCCCGTCGTCATCGCGCATACCAGCGCGGACGGAGACTGGTACTTCGTGGTGAGTCCGCTCTACGCGGCATGGATCGAGAAGCAGTACGTCGCCGAAGGTGAGCGCGGCGTGGTCTTCGGCTATGGGCGCAGCACGCCCTCACTGGTGGTGACGGGCGCGACGGCACGCACCGTCCACAACCCGGAGGAGCCGGGCCTGTCCGAACTGCAGCTGGACATGGGCGTGCGCGTCCCGCTGCTTGCAGACTGGCCGGCCGACACGCCGGTGAACGGGCAGCACCCCTACACCTCGCATGTCATCCAGCTGCCCGTCCGCCGCGCCGACGGCGCGCTGGTGTTGCTGCCCGCGCTGCTGCCGCGCACGGCGGACGTGGCGCCGGATTACCTGCCGCTGACGCAGGCCAACCTGTTGCACCAGAGCTTCAAGTTCCTCGGCGAGCGCTACGGATGGGGCCACAGCTACAACACGCGCGACTGCAGCGGCTTCGTTTCCGAGGTCTACCGCAGCATGGGCATCACGCTGCCGCGCAACACCAGCGCACAGGCCGTCAGTCCCGCACTGGAGCGCGTGGGTTTCGATGCCTCCGACAGCCACGAGAAGCGCCTCGCCGTGCTGCGTACGCTGCAGGTGGGCGATCTTGTCTATATCCCCGGCCACGTGATGATGGTGATCGGCCATGACCATGGCACCACCTACACCATCCATGACACCACCGGCATAACCTATCGTGGTGCGGACGGGAAGACCGTGCGTACCCGGCTCAACTCGGTGGCCGTCACCCCGCTGGAGCCGCTGATGTTCAATAGCGAGCAGCCCACCGTCGACCGCATCACCGCCATCCAGAGAATCCGTGCCCAAGGGGCTCCATGAAGATCACCGACATCAAATTCGGCATGCTGCGCGTGCCGCTGAAGACCCCGTTCAAGACTGCGCTGCGTACCGTCGACACCGTCGAGGACATCGTGGTGATCGTGCACACCGACACCGGGCACATCGGCTACGGCGAAGCACCGGCCACCGCCGTGATCACCGGTGACACGCATGGCTCCATCATCGAAGCCATCGGCAAATTCATCCGGCCACGCCTGATCGGGCAGGAGATCTCCAACCTCAACCGGATCACCGACCTCATCCAGACATCGCTGGAACGCAATACCAGCGCCAAGGCCGCGGTGGAAATCGCCATCTACGACCTGTGGGCCCAGTTGTACGACGCCCCGCTCTACAAGATGCTCGGCGGTGGCGACCCGGTCATCACCACCGACATCACCATCAGCGTGGACTACATCGACAAGATGGTGGCCGATTCCATCAGCGCGGTGGAGCGCGGATTCGAGTCGCTGAAGATCAAGGTGGGCAAGGACATCGGCTTGGACATCGAACGCGTGAAGGCCATCTATTCCGCCGTCGAAGGCCGCGCCCTGCTGCGGCTGGACGCCAACCAGGGCTGGACCGCCAAGCAGGCGGTGTTCGCCATGCAACACCTCGAAGACGCCGGCGTGGTACTCGAGTTGCTGGAGCAGCCGGTCAGGGCGCGCGATCTCGAGGGACTGAAATACGTCACCGACCGCGTGCACACGCCGGTGATGGCCGACGAGAGCGTGTTCGGGCCCGCCGAAGTCATCGATCTGATCAAGATGCGCGCCGCCGACATCATCAACATCAAGCTGATGAAGACCGGCGGCATCTCCAATGCCATCCGGATCGCCGACATCGCCTCGCTATACGGCGTGGAATGCATGATCGGCTGCATGATCGAGACCAGCATCAGCGTCGCGGCCGCTGTCCATGTGGCTGCCGCGAAAGCCAACGTGATCACCAAGGTGGACCTGGACGGCCCGTCCCTGGGCCAGTTCAACCCTGTCGAGGGCGGGGTGATCTTCAACGAATCCGAGATCACGATCACCGATGCGCCCGGCTTGGGCATCCGTGAGATCCGCGGGCTGGAGATGCTGCCGGGCTGAGCCCGGTGGCGATGGCCCGTTGTCAGTCCCGTCCACCGCCATCACACTCACGCCATGACAACGTCCCTGGTGAAGATCCGCTCCGAACGCGACCAGATGTCGGCCATCGAGCGCCGCATCGCCGACTTCATCCTCGACAACGCGCACCTGCTGCGCGACTACTCCTCGCAGCAGCTGGCCAGCGCGCTGGGCATCAGCCAGTCGAGCGTGGTCAAGTTCGCGCAGAAGTTCGGGTTCAAGGGCTATCCCGACCTCAAGTACACCATCGGCGAGGCCGTGGCGCGCAATGGCAACGGCCAGGCACAGCCACAGGCCTCCTCGCTGGACGATGCAGGCGATGCCTACCAGCAGCTGCAGGACGGGCTGCGGCGCAGCAAGGCCTCGGCCGAAGAGGAAACCCGCAGCCTCAATCCGCGTTCGCACATCGAGCCGATCGTCGAGCTGATCGACCGGGCGGACAAGGTGTTCGTGTGCGGCCTGGGCGACGATGGCCTGTTCGCGCGCGAGTTCGCGATGAGGCTGTCACTGCTCGGCGTGCTGACGGTGCACCATACCGACCCGATACTGATGATGGCCAACCTGTCGGCGACGCGACCCGGCGACGTGCTGCTGATGTTCTCGGAGTTCGGCAAGTTGCCCGAACTGTCCCAGGTCAGCCGGCAATTCCAGGCCTGCGAAGGCAAGGTCATCTCGATCACGCGGCACACCGCCAATCCGCTGCGCGCGCACGCCGATGCCGCGCTGGTGATTTCCGCGCACGACCCTGCACCGCACGTGGAACAACTGCTGTACCGCTCTTCGTTGCAATCGCTGCTGGATTTCGTCTTCGTGCTGTTATGCCAGACCAATCCGGACCGGAACCGGCAACTCGCCATCAACCTTGAACGCATCCATCATCTGCTGGAGTCGTGATGCCCGCACTGCAGTCCATGCGACACTCGTTCCGCTCGCTCGCCTTCGCAGCCCTCATGCTCGCGTACGGCGGTAGCGCTTCCGCCGCAGGCACTCAGGAGTCCACTTCGCTACCTTGGCGCGACGCACGCCAGATGGTGCTGGTCCTGACCGATGGCTGGGATGCCACCAGCGGCACGCTGCAGCGCTTCGAATTCAGGAACGGGCGCTGGCAATCCGAGGCTTCCGCCGCGCCCATCACGGTGGGGCGCAATGGATCGGCATGGGGCGCAGGGCTGCACCCGGTGCAAGCGCAGGGACCAATGAAACAGGAAGGGGATGGACGCGCGCCCGCCGGTATCTTCACTCTGGGTGAGGCATTCGGCTACGAATCCAAGGCAGGCACGGCCATGCCGTATCGTCCGATGCATGCGACCAGCTACTGCATCGACGTGCCGGACTCACCGCTCTACAACCGCATCATCGATACCCGCGAGCAAGGCGAAGCGGCCGCTAAGGGATCGACGGAACCCATGCGATTGGACCTGCACAACGACGGCGACCCGCGCTACCGCAACGGCCTGGTGATCGGCCACAACCCCAACGCGACGCCGCGCGGCGGCAGCTGCATCTTCGCGCACCTGTGGCGCGAGCCCGGCGAAGCGACAGCGGGCTGCACCGCGATGGCCTCCGAGACGATGGACGGCCTGCTGGCCTGGCTGCGGCCGGACGCACGACCCGTGTTCGTACTGCTGCCGCGCGAGGAGTACGCGCGCCTTGTGCATGACTGGCGGCTGCCGGAGACGACGCCATGAGCGGCCTGAGGTGGCCCAGCGCCACGGCGCGCGTATTGCTCGGATTGGGCGCGGGTGCCGTCGCAGGCCTGTCCCTGGCGCACTGGTTGCCGGACAGCGCCGGCGCTGCCGTCGCCATCGCGCAGCCGATCGGCAAGCTGTGGCTCAGCGGCCTGCAGATGACCGTGGTGCCGCTGGTGCTGTCGCTGGTGATCCTGGGCGTCGCCACCGCCAGCGATGCGGCGGCCTCCGGTCGCGTCGCCCGGCGCGCCATGGTGGTCTTCATCACCTTGCTCTCCCTGTTCGCCGCCTATGCCGCGATCGTTGCGCCCCTCGTGTTGTCGCTGGTGCCGCCCAGCGCCAGTCTCACGGCCACCTTGCGCGGCACATTGCCGGCGGCGGGCGAGATCGCAACGCCGGGGCTCGCGGACTGGATCGGTTCGGTGGTGCCCAGCAACGCCATCATGGCGGCGGCGCAGGGCGCAATGCTGCCGGTGGTGGTGTTCGCGCTGTTCTTCGGGTTCGCACTGACCCGTGTGCAGGAAGACCGGCGCGCGCAGATCATCGCGTTCTGCCACGGCATCGCGGACACCATGATCGTGATCGTGCGCTGGATGCTGCTGGCGGCACCGATCGGTGTTTTCGCCCTCGTGCTGGCCGTATGTGCGCAAGCCGGCATCGGCGTGATCGGCGCGCTGGCGGGCTACATCGCACTGCAATGCGGCATGTATCTGGGTGCCACCCTGATCTGCTATGTGCTGGTCGCGGTTTTCGCGGGCCAGTCGCCGCTCGCGTATGCGAAGGCGATCCTGCCGGCCCAGGTGGTGGCGGCCAGCACGCAGTCTTCCCTCGCCTCGCTTCCGGCGATGGTGGAGAGCGCGCGCTTCCGGCTGGGCCATCCGCGCGCGGTGGCTGCGCTGGTCCTGCCTATGGCGGTGACGCTGTTCCGCATCACCAGCCCGATCCAGTACATCGTCGCTGCATGCTTCGTGGCGTGGGCCTATGGCATCGACCTGAATGCCGTGACGCTCGCCGCGGGCGCCGCGCTGGCGGTCGTGATCAGCCTGGGCTCGATAGGCCTCCCAGGGCAGGTAAGCTTCATGGCGACGGTGATGCCGGTGACGCAATCGATGGGGCTGCCGATCGAGCCGTTGGGCCTGCTGCTGGCGGTGGATACCATTCCCGATGTCTTCGCGACCACGGGCAACGTCACCGGCGACCTTACCGCGACCAGCATCGTCGCGCGGCAATCACCCGATGCGCGGGATGCGGATGAAGTCGGCGGCTGAGGCGACGCACTTTTTCCAGGGATGACTGCGGGACGCGATGCATCGAAGAAGCATCTTCGCCACCGGTGATGAAGCTCGATGGTGGACAGCTGGCCGACCTGGCGCCCTAATGCCTAGAACGGCTGGTATCGCGGCATGGCACGCCGTGCGCTCGATGCGGGGTGGTTCGAGTTGCGGTAGGCGCTGACGAGCCGCCGTAGGGGCTCCGCGATGTCGGGATGCACGTTCAGCGACGCGATCACCTCGTCCCAGATGCCTTCGTGGGTCCACCGCGTGAAACGGACGTAGACGCTGTGCCAGGGGCCGCAGGCCTTGGGCAACCGGCCCCAAGGCTGCTGTGTGACTGCAACCCAGAGTACGCCTTCGAGGAAGGACCGCGTACGTACTCCGTTCAATGCCCTTGCGCGCACCAGCGGCGGCAATGCTGCAACGATTGCACTCCATCGCATCTCATCGAGTTGAACGGCAGGCGAGTCCATGTCCTCGTTCCTGCTGTCTGGGGCCTGCCCACAACCTTGATCTTCCATCATCGTCTAGCTCCTGCCGCTCCGAAAAAGCCTGCACGTCTGCACGCGCTGCGAAATCCTTCCGCTCAACATTCCATTCGCCACGGCCTGATCGAAGAGGACAGAAACGCAGTGCGATCCCGGGAAGCCGGTGAATGCAACCGGCGAAAGTTCCTTGTCTCGACCCCTAATTCATGTACTGGTAAGTTTGATATTCAGGGCGTGTTGTGAGCTGAAGCGGATACTTCGCCCACCGTCGCTTCCCCCGAGGCGGCGGATACACAACAACAAAATAAAAGGCGTTTCCATGAAGAAGTCCTTGCTTGCCCTGACCTTGCTGGCTGCTGCTCCTTTCGCTGCTTCGGCTGCCGAAGGCGTTTCCTACAACTATGTGGAAGGCGGTTACACCGCGACGAACATCGAGGGCCCCGACGCCGATGGCTGGGCGCTGAAGGGTTCCGTCGCCCTGCACCCGAACTTCCACGTGTTTGCTGACTACAGCAAGCAAGAAGTCGATGACGTCAATGTCGATTTCGACCAATGGCGCGTCGGCCTCGGCTACAACCACGAGTTGTCGCAGCGCGTCGACCTGCTGACCCGTGTCGCCTACGAGAAGGCGAAGACGGACAGCTTCACCACGCCCTCCGGCATTCGCGTGCCCAGCTTCAGTGCCGACGGCTACAGCGTCGAAGTGGGCGTGAACAGCGCGCTGACCAACCGCCTCAACGGCTACGCGCTGGCCGGCTACGAAGACGGCGACGATTACGACGGCGAGTTCTACGGCCGCTTGGGCGCGCAGGTGAAGTTCACTCCGAACTGGAGTGCCTCGGCCGACGTCAAGCTTGTCGACGGCGACACACAGTGGTTCGTCGGTCCGCGCTTCAGCTGGTAACCCGCAACAGCGTTCCCCCGCGACGCGTCCCTCTCTCCCCGCGTCGCACCCAGCCCGGCCCTTGTGGCCGGGCTTTTTCATGCGCCAAAGAAAAAGCCCGGCAGTTGAGACCGGGCTGATTCGATATGCCGCATCGGATTACTTGAACAGTGTTTCCGGATACTCCGGTTTCTGCTCACGCGACAGCAGGTGCTGCAAGCCGGCGGCGGGCGTGAGATCGCCATGCAGTACGGCACGCACCGCGCTGGAAATCGGCAGGTCGATGCCGTGACGGTCGGCCTGGCGCATGACCTCGTCGGCGGTCTGCACCGATTCGACCACCTGCCCGATGTCTCGCACCGCGTCCTGCAGCGACTGGCCACGACCCAGCGCCAGGCCGAGCCGGCGGTTGCGCGACAGGTCGCCGGTGCAGGTCAGCACCAGATCGCCCAGGCCGGCGAGGCCCATCAGGGTTTCCGGCTTTGCGCCGATGGCGGCGGACAGGCGCAGCATTTCGTTCAAGCCACGGGTGATCAGCCCGGCACGGGCGTTGAGGCCCAGCTGCATGCCGTCCGCCACGCCCGTGGCGACCGCCAGCACGTTCTTCATCGCGCCACCAAGCTCGGCGCCCACCATGTCATCACCGGTATAGGCGCGGAACGCCGGACCATGCATGACATCCGCCACCGCCTGTGCGAATTCCGCGTCGGCACCGTGGACCGTCACGGCAGTGGGCAGGCCCAGCGCGACTTCCTTGGCGAACGACGGACCGGTGACCACGGCCAAGGGTACGTCCGGGCCCAGGATGTCTTCGGCCACTTCGTGCAGGAAGCGGCCCGAGCCGGTTTCGAAGCCCTTGGTGGCCCAGGCGACGCCGGCACGCGCCGGGCGCAACGGGGCGACCAGCTTCAGGGTCTCGGTGAAAGCATGCGACGGCACCACGACCAGCACCTGGTCCGCATCGGCGAGCGACGCGGCCAGGTCGGTGGTGGCGCGCAGGTTTTCCGGCAACGGGATGCCCGGCAGGTAGCGGGTGTTCTCGTGCCGCTGGTCGATGGCCGCAGAAACAACGGGATCGCGGCCCCACAGAGTGACCGCGTGCCCGTGCCGGGCCATCAGGGCCGCCAGTGCGGTGCCCCAGGAACCGGCACCGAGGACGGCGATCTTGAGTGGATTATCCGGCGTTGACTCGGCCATCCGTCCCCCTGCGCGTTGCGTCGCGGTGTCCGACCGTTGCACGGTCAATCAGGCGTTGCCGACGGGTTCCGAATTGGCCAGCTGGCCTTCGGCACCGCCCTGCGCGGCGCGCTGGCGCAGCGATTCGGCGTACAGCGCCTCGAAGTTGATCGGCTGCAGGAAGAACGGGGGGAAGCCGCCGGCCTGCACCAGGTCGCTGACCAGCTGGCGCACATACGGGAACAGGATGTTCGGGCACTGCGTGCCGAGCAGCACGTCCACGGCCTGCGGCTCCAGGCCGATCAGGCCGAAGATGCCTGCCTGCTGCACTTCCGCCACGTACGCCGTTTTGTCACCGGCCTTGCAGCTCAGGGTCACGCCGAGCACGACTTCGAATGCATTCTCGCCCAGGCGCTGCACGCGCTGGTTGAGGTTGAGCTGCAGCTCCGGCTGTACGTTCTCGGCGAACACCGCCGGGGCGCCGGGAACCTCGAAGGAAACGTCTTTGACGTAGATCTTTTCGACAGTGAAAGCGGGGCCAGCGGCTTCGGCGGCAGGCGCGACCGCGCCGTTGGTGGTCTCGTCGGACATTTCTTGACTCCGGAATCTGGATTGCTGCGGTGAATGGAAATTATGTCATGGCGGCACGCGGGGCCCTGTTCAAGGGCGGGGCCGCGGCCAAAGCAGGCTCAGCGGCCCTTGACCAGCGGAAGGTCGGCCTGTTGCCAGGCGGCGATGCCGCCATCAAGCGCATAGACCTTCTCGAAACCCGCTTTCTTCAGGCGCTTGGCGGCGCCCGCCGAGGCCTGCCCGGTGCGGCAGACCAGCACCACGGGCAGGGCCTTCGACCCGGCCAGCAGCTTGCTTTCGGGGTCGAAACTGCTGGGCAGCACGTTGCGACTACCCGCAATGTGGCCCTTCTCGAAGTCGTTGCTCGCCGACAGGTCGACCACCAACGCGTTCTCGCTGTTGACCAGATGAGTCAGCTCCGCCGGGCGCAGCGCCGTGTAGCCGCGGAACAGGCGCGCGATCTCGGTGTAGATGATCGCGACCGTCAGGCCGACGAAGGCCAGCGACAGCATCTGGTTCCAGGGCGAACCGGTGGCAAAGGCCAGGATTTCTTCGAAATTCACGGGAATTGGAGGCAGTGGAGCGGGCGGCGATTGTCGCACAGGACGTCGCCGGGGCGGCGGCGGGCTACTCCCCGTTCCACAGGTCCGGCAGGCCCACGACCAGCCACCAACGCTTCATTTCCGGATCCCAGCGCCAGCGTTCGCGGTAGCGCAGGGTCCGCTCGGCCATGGTGTGCTTGTTGATCACGCGCAGTTCCACCGCACGCTCCACCGTTCCGTCCGGGCCGGCACTGGTCGAAACGTCGCGGTACCCGGAGATCTGGACCTGCTGGTAGCGCTCGAACTCCAGTTCGGTCATCGGGTGTTCGAGCTTGTAGGCGGGATCGACGGCCTGCCAGGCGTTCTCGAAATCCCCCCAGCGGATCGAGGCCGCATAGGTGTCCTGTATCTGCTGCAGCTTGCCGCGCTGCAGGCGACTCTGCGCAGCGGCGGGCGCAAGCACCAGCATCAGCAGGCCCGTCGCCAGCAGCATCTTCCGGATCACGCGCATGGCACCCCCTCGGTCATGCCGGCATGCTACCGCTTTGAGATGGCGACGAACCGTCCCACCAGCGTGGTGGCACTGCCGCCTTCAGGTAGCAGAACCCTGGCATCGATCTGGATCCGCGCACGGCCGCGCTGCACCAGCGTGTCCAGAAAGGCCTCCCAGGACTGCCCGTCGCCGAACATGGCATCTGCCACCAGGTCGGCATACAGCGGCGCGAGATAGCGGACTTGGCTGTCGGCCACGTAGACCTCGACTTTCAGGCCCGCCAGACGGAGTTTCAGCGTTACCAGTCCCCACCCTGCCACGGTCATCAGCGAGGTCAGGCTGCCGCCGAAAGCGCTGCCCTTGTCGTTGACGTTGGCGGACAGCGGAGCGGTCAGCCGCAATGCCCCGTCATGGAAGCCCTCGACCTCCACGCCCATCGCCGCTACCGGCGGCATGCCACGACAGTACTCACGCAGTTCCTGCAAGGCTTCTTCTGCACTCATCACTCATAATCCGCGCATGGGACACCCAACGCCGCCGGCATGGTACGTCATCTCGCTGCGGCCCCAGGGCGGCCACGATGCACTCCGCCGTGCCGCGCGACGCCACGGTGCCGGCTTGCTGGCCATGTCGCCCTGGCGCATCCAGCGATGCGATGACAACGCAACGCGTGCTGATCTGCGTGACGCCCTCGCCTGCAAGAATGTCGTGTTCACCAGCCCTGCCGCGGTCTCGGCGGCGCACGCCCTGCAACCACTGGACGCGCGACCCGGCCAATCATGGCTGGCGGTGGGTGCCGGTACTGCGACAGCGCTGCGCCGCGCCGGCATCGCGCACGTGTCGTTCCCTGCACGCATGGATAGCGAAGGCCTGCTCGCGCTGCCGGCGCTGACCGACGTGCGCGGGACCGACATCGGCTTCGTCACCGCACCCGACGGCCGCAACCTGCTGATGCCCACGCTGGAGTCCCGCGGCGCCCGCCTGCACCGCGCAGAGGTCTATCGGCGTGAGCCCGTCGCGCTGACACCCCGCACCCTCGCGGCATTCGCCGGCCTGCGCGCGCCCGCCTGCCTGCTGGTGAGCAGCGGCGGCGCCCTGGAGCAGGTCCTCGCACAGATGCCGGGCCCGTTGCAGGCACGCCTGCGGGCTGCCACCGTGGTCGCCGCAAGTGCACGCCTGGCCGACGCTGCGCGCGATGCCGGGTTCGCGCGTGTCCTTCAGGCCGCCGGTCCGCGCCCGGCGCAGATGATCAGGACGGCCTGCACGGCCATGCTTCCCGGCATCCGGTAGCATCTGCGGCGCCCATCACGTTTTCGACCGCCGACAAGGATGCTTGTGTGAACGACGAACCGTCCCCTCCCCGCCGCGCCGATGGTGCGGGCCGCCTCATCGCCGTGTTGTTGGTGGTGCTGGTCATGGGCGTCGGCGCATGGCGTGGCTGGGCGTGGTGGCAGGCCCGCAAGGCCGAGGAGCAGACCGCACAGTCGGCAGCCATGCAGCGCATCGAGGCACTCGAAGCGCGCACGGACGCCCTGCGGCGCGATCAGCGCGCGCAGGCGCAGCGCCTGCTTGATGCGGCGGCCACCAACCGCGTGTTGCGCGACGAAGTGCTCGGCCTGGGCCAGCGCGGCGCCTTGCTGGAGGAGAGCGTCGCCAAGCTGACCGACCAGAACCGACACGGTGCGCAGGCACTGCGGCTGGACGAAGTGGAACTCCTGCTTTCGCAGGCGGCGCAGCGACTGGACATTGCGCGTGACCTGGGCGGCGCGCGACGCGCCTACGCGCTGGCCGCCGGCACCCTGGACGGGATGGACGACCACCGCCTGTTGAACCTCAAGCAGACACTGGCGCAGGAGCGCGCTGCGCTGGATGCGCTGGGCGCCGGCACGCAGGCGGCGTCACTCGCGCAGCTGGGTGCCCTCGCCGATGCGCTCGCAGGCCTCCCGCGCGACAGCACGGTCGATGCACAGCCGCATGCTCGTCCGGCGTGGCAGCGCATGCTCGCGCCCTTGGTCGACGTGCGGCCCACGCGCGATACCACGCTGGTGGCACCCGACGACCGTGCCACCGCCGACGCGGCGCTGCAGATCGAGATCAGTCTTGCGCGGGCTGCGCTGGAACGCGGGGACGCTGCCGGCCAACGCGCCGCCCTCGCACGCATCGCCA
The DNA here is from genome assembly GCF_946886695.1 of uncultured Pseudoxanthomonas sp. The sequence continues at coordinate 78,592 of NZ_CAMPJD010000012.1, forward strand.
CATGGCTGCCGCGGTTGTGGCCCGATTCACCGCAACGACGGCAGGTTCAGGTCCAGCTGCGCACATTGCAGCAAACGCCCGCACCTGCGCGACCGGCCGTGCTGGGCAGCACGCTGCTGCAGTTGCGCGCATTGCGTAACGCCGGCGTGCGATTGTCGGTGCCGGCCGCGAACACGCCGGAGGTGACGCCATGAAACCATTCCGCACAGTGATGCTGCTGCTGTTGCTTGTACTGACGGGCGTGCTGGCAGCGCAATGGATGGCGGGTACCGACCGCGACCTGGGCGAGGTCTTCATCCGCTTCGGCGGTTACGACCTGCACACGAACGTGCCGCGTGCGCTGCTTTCGCTGATCCTGATCTGTGCAGTGGCATGGCTGGCCTGGCGCTTGGTTTCACTCCCGTTCCGTGCATGGGGTCGCCATCGCCGCAAGCAGGCGCGCGCGCGCCTCATCGACGGCCTGGACGCGGTGCACGCTGGACACTGGCAGAAGGCCGAGAAGTTGCTGGAGCGCGCCGCGGACGATGGCGAAGTAGGCCCCGTCGCACGCACCGCAGCCGTACAGGCGGCGCAGGCGCGCGGCGATGAAGCCGCGATGCAGCGCCATCTCGCCGCGCTGCGGGAGCGCTCCGTGACGGCGCATGCGCTGGCATCGGCACAGATCGCGCTGGACACGGGTCGGCCGGACGAGGCTCTCGCCATGCTCGATGACGCAGACGTCCAGCCGCTGCCGCCGCGCGGCCTGCTACTGCGCGCGCAGGCGTTGGTCGCCACCGCACGTGCGGGCGAAGCTTATGGCCTGCTGGGCGCACTGAAGCAGAACCAGGCCATGGCGCCTGGCGCGTTCGAAACGCTGGAGATCCGCCTCGCTTCGCAATCACTGCTCGAAGCGACCGATCCCAACGTATTGGCGGAGCGCTGGGAAACGCTGACCAAGCCGCTGCGGCTGCACCCCGCCGTGGTCGCTGCCTACGCCGAACGCGCTGCGGCACTGCGCTGGGAAGATGCCGCGACCCGCAGTATCGAGCAGGCACTGGAAGCCCGCTGGGATGAATCACTCGCCGCGCTGTACGGTCGCCTGCCGGTCGGGAAGCTCGACTCCCGCCGTGCCAGCGCACAGCACTGGCTGGCGGCGCATCCCGCCAGCCCTTCGCTGCTGCTTACCCTGGGTCGACTTTCACGCTTGCAGGGGCAGTGGATGCAGGGACAGGAATTCCTGCACCGCGCGATCGCGCAGGGCGCGGGTGCAGAAGCATGGGAAGAGCTTGGCGACGGCTTCAGCGCGGCCGGCGACACGACGATGGCGCAGCAGTGCTATCGCAATGCGCTGAAGGGCGCACGTGACGGCGCGACCATGGAATTGCCCGGTCGCGACATGAAGCAGAAGATCCACGACGAGGCGGTCGTGGAGGAGCGCGACGCGCACGGATTGCCGCGACTCAGGGACTGAGCGCGCGGCGTGTGGTCAGCCGGCCGCCGGCTTCCGGCGCCAGCGCCGCCAGCCCAGCCACAGCGCCAACACGCAGAGCCACAACGGCCACAGTGCCGCCAGGGCGACCACGACCTCCAGCCCCCCGCGCCAGCCGACCGCGAGCGCATCGCCCAGCCGGTTGAAGAAGCCCGGTCCGTTGTCGCGGAACACCGCGTCCACGTCGACGCGCTCGGCCCTACGCACCTGCGCATCCTGGTGCAACGACAGGGTGATGGTGCTGAAGGCGACGCGGTCCTCGAACTCCTTCTTCGCGATCAGTGCCTCGTCGCGGCTGGCACGCGCCGCACCGCGCGACTGGATCGCATCGGTCCTGTCGCCCAGCTTGCCGCCCGCCTGCACCGCCTCGCCCAGTTCCCGCTGCTCGTCCTGCGCGCGCTGGCGTGCCAGTTGCTGGCGCAGCAGGTCGAACTGCGCATCGCGGGCCGAGAAGCTGCGCCGGTCCAGGAATGCCATCTGCGCGGCGACGGCACGCAGGAACGCCTGCGTGCGCTCGCTGGGTACGCGTACGGTCAACTCGCCCTGCAGGGTGTACTCGGTCAGTTCCAACCGCTTGCCTTGCCCGAGCGGGCGACTCAGCACACGCTGCACGTGCGAGGTGATCTCGTTGCCGACGACGAAGCCGCCCTGTGCGGCGACCTCATCCTCGATCGCCAGCGCGGTGCGGTAGACATCCATCACCTGGAACTGTGCCTGCGCGGTGCGGATGAAGCGGCGTTGCGGGTCGACCTGGCTCGCCACATCCGAGGCCATCTGCGAAGGGTCGACGCCGGGCCCCTGCCTCGCGGGGGCCTCCATGCTTTTCTGCGGTGCCGCCGCCGCGGCGAAGTCGTCCGAGGCCGCTTCGGCCATCATCGGCGCCGCTGCGGCCTCGGCACTCGACTCGGCCGCAGCGGTGGCATCAACCTCGGCCATCTCCCGCTTGCTACAGGCAACGATGAGGATCGAGAGGGCCAACAGCGGAACGACGCAGTACATCCTGTGCAGGCGCATGGAAACTCCAAAGGCAGGGAGAACGGTGGCCGGGGGTGCCGGCCAGGCTACCAACGCATGGCGCGGGCCACCGGGGTTGGCGGGCATCATTCCATGCTTCGATGCGCTGTGGCGCAGCTCAAGGCGCGGCCCGCCGAGACCCGCCTGGACCATGTGACAATCGGATCGCCTGCCTTTCGGTGATCCGCGATGACCCGACTCCTGCGTGCCGTCTTTCTGCTCGCCCTGCTGGCCGCCACGGGTGCGCATGCCAAAGCGCCGGTCGCCACCGGCACCGGCGGGGGTGCGGCGACGATCAGCGAGCAGGCCACGCAGTCGGCGATCGCGGTCCTCGACCGCGGCGGCACTGCGGTCGATGCCGCCGTCGCGGCGGCGGCCACGCTGGGCGTCACGGATCCCTTCAGCTGCGGGATCGGCGGGGGCGGCTTCATGGTGGTCTATCTGGCGAAGGACAAGCGCGTGGTCACCCTCGACCATCGCGAGACGGCGCCCGCCGCCGTCACGCCCGCCCTCTTCATCGAGGAGGGTCGAGAGATGGACTTCGATACCGCCGTCGCCAGCGGCCTGTCGGTCGGCGTGCCCGGCACCGTGCGCGGTTGGCACGAGGCGCTGCGGCGCTACGGCACGATGTCGTTCGAACAGGTCCTGGCACCGGCGATCTCGGTAGCGGAGGAGGGCTTCACCGTCGACGCCAACTTCTCGAGCCTGGTGGCGCGAAATGAAGGCAAGTTCCGTCGCTTCCCCGCCACCGCCGCGCTGTACCTGCGGGAAGGCAAGGCACTCCCTGCGGGTACGACGCTGCGCAATCCCGATCTCGCACGCACGTACCGCCTGCTGGCGAGCGGCGGCGTGGACGCGTTCTACGAAGGCCCGCTGGCACGCGCCATCGTCGATGCGGTCAATCGTCCCCCGACCGCCGTCGGCGTTTCCGTGCGCGGCGGTCGCATGACGCTGGCGGATCTGGCCGATTACGAAGCCCGCGTGCGCGCGCCGGTGCGCTCCACCTACCGCGGCTATGAGCTGTACGGCATGCCGCTGCCGAGCAGCGGTGGCGTGACCGTGTTCGAAGCGCTGAACATCCTCGAAGGCTACGACCTGAAGGCGCTGCCGCGCGCGCAGGCGGAGCATCTCTATCTGGAAGCGAGCCGTCTCGCCTTCGCCGACCGCGACGCTTACCTGGCCGATCCCGAGTACGTGGATGCGCCCGTGGCAGGTCTGCTCAGCAAGGCCTACGCGGCGCAGCGGCGTGCGCTGATCGATCCCGCACGCGCCGCAGCGGGCGCTGTCGCCGCGGGCGATCCGTTCGCCTTCCAGCAGGATGCGAGTCATCCGCTGCATCCCGCGCCGCGCGCGCTGCTGCCGGAGAGCGCGCACACCACGCACCTGACCGTCTCGGACAAGGACGGCAACGTCGTCGCGTACACGTTCACCATCGAAGACTGGGGCGGCAGCGGCATGGTGGTGCCGGGTTACGGGTTCCTGCTCAACAACGAGCTGACCGACTTCGACTTCACCGGCCCGCACCCCAACGTGCCCGAAGCCGGCAAGCGCCCGCGCAGCAGCATGACGCCGACGCTGGCACTGAAGAACGGCAAACCCGCGTTCTCGATCGGCAGCCCGGGCGGGTCCACCATCATCACCACGGTGCTGCAGACGATCGTCAACTACGTGGACCTGGGCATGCGCATGGACCAGGCCGTGGATGCGCCGCGACTGTCGCAACGCAACGGGGCAACCACCGACATCGAACCCGGCTACGCAGACAGCGCGCAGGCGAAGGCATTGGAACAGCGCGGGCAACGCTGGTCGGATCTTGTGGAGGAAATCGGCGCTGCCAACGCGCTGGTGTTCAACCCGGACGGCACAGTGACGGCGGTCAGCGAAGGGCACCGCCACGGCATCGGCAGCGCGCAGGTGCAGACGCCAGCGCGATGACGCGGCGCCTGCTACCGGAAGAGAACGATGACGACACGCATCGCGGCATTCATGCCGCGATAGTTCAACGCTCGATGACCGCCACCACGCCCATGCCGCCGGCGGTGCAGATGGACACCAGTGCGCGGCCGCCGCCGCGCTGCTTCAGTTCCTTCGCCACGGTAGCGACGATGCGCGCACCCGTGGCAGCGAACGGATGGCCCGTTGCCAGCGAGGAACCGTTGGGGTTCATCTTCGCGGGATCGATCCTGCCCAGCGGCGCGTCCAGGCCCAGGCGGTTGCGGCAGTAGTCCTCGCTCTCCCACGCACGCAGCGTGCACAGCACCTGGGCGGCGAACGCTTCATGGATCTCGTAGATGTCGAAGTCCTGCAGCGTCAGGCCATTGCGCTTGAGCATTTCCGGCACGGCCACGGTCGGCGCCATCAGCAGGCCTTCGCCGTGTACGAAGTCGACCGCCGACACCTGCGCGTCCTTCAGGTAGGCAAGCGGCTCGTGGCCGTGCGCCTTCGCCCACTCGTCGCTGGACAGCAGTACCGCCGCGGCGCCGTCGGTCAGCGGCGTGGAGTTGGCGGCGGTCAGCGTGCCACGGCCAGAGGTCTTGTCGAAGGCCGGCTTCAGCGTGGCCAGTTTTTCCAGCGAGGTGTCGGCGCGCAGGATGTTGTCGCGCTCCAGGCCGCGGAACGGGGCAACGAGGTCATCGAAGAAGCCGCGCTCGTACGCGGCGGCCAGCTTCTTGTGCGACGCGACGGCGAGTTCGTCTTGCGAGTCACGCGAGATGTTCCACTCCTTCGCCATGTCCTCGCAGTGGTCGCCCATGCTCTTGCCGGTGCGCGGCTCGGCCACGCCGGGGAACTCCGGCTTCAGTTCGCCGAACTTGAAGCCGCTGACCAGCGCCTTGATCTTGTCCTGCGTGGTCTTGGCACGATTCGCGGCCAACAGCCGAGCACGCAGCTTCTTGCCGTAGACGATCGGCACTTCGGACGTGGTGTCCGAACCGCCGCCGATGCCGGAGTCGATCTGGCCCAGTGCGATCTTGTTGCCGATGTGGATGATGGTGTCCAGGCTGGTGCCGCAGGCGCGCTGCAGGGTGATGCCCGGCGTCAGCGGCGACAGGCCGGACGACAACGCGGCTTCGCGGCCCAGGTTCCAATCGGAGGAATGCTTGATCACCGCACCCATCGCCACTTCACCCAGCTGCTGCCCGTGCAGGCCGAAGCGCTCGACCAGCGCGCCCAGCGTGCGCACCGACATGCCCAGGTTGCCGACGTCCGCGTAGGCGGTGTTCTGGCGACAGAAGGGAATGCGGACGCCGCCGAGCACGGCGACGGGACGGGATTGACGCATCGGATTCACCTCGGGGGACTGTGCGGGCCAGCATGCCCGCAACACCGTCGGGGCATAATGACGGCGAGTGTAGCGCCGGCCTCCTGCACGACCAAACGCCAGCGTATGCATGCCTGCACGCCGACCCCCACCTGCCGCCTGGACGCCCTCCGGACCTGATGACCGCGCCCCCCGCCGCCGCCAATGACACCGATGCCGTGCACGTAC
>NZ_CAMPJD010000013.1 GCF_946886695.1 uncultured Pseudoxanthomonas sp.
GCCGCGAGGCGCCTTTTTCGTCATCCCGGCGAACGCCGGGATCCATGTTGCCTTTACCGTGACAGTCGGAGTGCACAGGCAGGAGCAAGATGGGTCCCAGCGTACGCTGGGACGACGGCAAACGCCGCTATCTCCGCCACAGCGGGCTGCCCATCGACCAGCTTGGCCTTCAGCGCGGCGGGCGACTCGACTGTAATCGGCAAGTTGGCGGCCCCGCCGCAAGCAAAAAAAGGCGCCGCGAGGCGCCTTTTTCGTCATCCCGGCGAACGCCGGGATCCATGTTGCCTTTGCCGTGGCAATCGGAGTGCACTGGCAGGATCAAGATGGGTCCCAGCGTACGCTGGGACGACGGCAGCACATCTTTCACCCTGCCGCAGCGGATTGCTCAACCGCCCAGCTTGGCCTTCAGCGCGGCCAGCAGCTTGGTTGCGGCCGGCGACGTGGCCGGCAGGCCGCGCGGATCAACCGCGGTCACGTAGGCACCCGCCTCGACGCCCGACACACGGACGAGGAAGCTGGCTCCCTCGTAGCTGACGTCGTAGGTGCCCAGCAGCTGGGCCCGGCTGGCGATGGTCACGCCATCCACGCCGGCAAGCGCTTCGCCCACGCGGGTGAACGCTTCGTCACGGGTGCCGGCGACGGTAAAGCCGCCCGCTGCCGCGGGTGCAGCGGTGGCCGTCGTGGCCGAGCTGGCCGCCGGTATCTGCATGGCGCCGCTGGTGTTGGGCAGGTTGAGGTCCGGCGGCACTTCCAGCGGACGCGCTTCGGGCGCCAGCGCGTAGTCGCCCTTCGCGCCCTTCTTGAACCATGAGCAGCCGGCGACGGAAACGACCAGCAGCACCAGGGCAAGCGGACGCACGAGGGAAGACGAAAGACGCATGAGGATCTCCTGGGTTCAGGCCGCGAGGATGTCGCGGTTGGATTGTGCTTCCAGCGCCTGCGCCACGGTGGCGAGACGATCGGCAATATCGGTATGGGCGGGGGACAGCGAAAGCAGCGGCAGGCGCAGGCCATGGCCGAAGCCTGCGCGCTGCAGCAGCGCTTTCACCGGGATGGGGTTGGATTCCACGCCGAGGAAGGCATAGATCTCCTGCAGTTGGGCATCCAGTCCGGCGACTGCGGTCGCCTCGCCTGCGCGTGCAAGGTCGCACAGGCGGCGAAAGGTGCGCGGCAGGGCATTCGAGCCCACCGAAATGAGGCCATCGGCACCGGCCAGCATGGCGCGGGAGGCCGTCGGATCGTCGCCGCTCAGGACCGCAAAGCCTTCCTTGCGCAGCGCCAGCAGGGCCGCCATGCGTTCGGGTTCGGCGCGCGCTTCCTTGATGCCCACGATATTCGGGTGATCGACGAGCTCGGCCACCGTTTCAGGCAACAGATCGCACCCGGTGCGGCCAGGCACGTTGTAGAGCACCACGGGCAATCCCCCCTGGTCGGCCACTGCGCGGTAATGCGCCACCAACCCGGCCTGAGTGGGACGAACGTAGGGCGGCGTGACGACCAGCGCGAGCTGCGCACCCGCTACGGCTGCCCGTCGGGTGGCGGCAATGGTCTTCGCGGTATTCATCTGGCCAGTGCCGGCCAGGACGGGGATGCGCCCGCGCACTTCTTCCACCGCGATGCGCAGCAGGGTGTCGTACTCGTCGTCGGTGAGCGCGACCGCTTCACCGGTCGAGCCTGCCACCACCACGCCCTGCGTACCGCCATCCAACTGCTGTTTGAGCAGCGAACGCCAGGCTTCCAGGTCGAGTTCGCCCGACGCCAGGAACGGCGTGGCCAGTGCGGTGATGCTGCCGGAAAGATGCAAGGGATGGCTCTCGGTGGGGTGTCCGGCGTCCGGCGGCGCCCACAAGCGCAGTTATTCCGGTTCGCCTGCAATGTCGGCCGCATGTTACTTGCGGGCTCAAAGGGCGGGCAAGTATGCTGCCTGCGTCGCCGGGACGCTGCCCGGCCGCCATTCAGCCTGACCGCAACGCCGGAAGCTCTCTTGACCGATTCCACGCCCCGGCCTTCGCCGACCGAAAACCACCTCCTGATCACCGCCTATACGACGCATCCGGAGTCGCCGCTTCTGTCGGTGACGCGCCGCATCGCCGACAGCGGCTGCAATCTGGTGGATGCCCGGCTGTCCACGGTGGGGCGCGACGTGTCCGTCACGGCACTGGCGACGGGTTCGTGGGACGCGGTCGCGAAGCTGGAGACCATGCTCACTCGGCTCGAGCGCGACGAGGGACTGAAGCTGGTGTTCTACCGCACCGGGCCGAAGGTGGTGCAGTCCAACCTGTTGCCGTACATCGTGGAAGTGGTCGCCGCCGACAAGCCGGGCATCCTGTTCCAGCTGGCCGACTTCTTCGACCGCCAGGGCATCACCATCGAAAACCTGCAGAGCACGCGCTACCGCGCCATGCAGACCGGCGCGGAGATGTTCTCGGCGCAGGTGACAATCGGGGTGCCGGCCAACATGCACATCGCCGCGCTGCGCGACGACTTCCTTGAATTCTGCGACCATCTGAACCTGGACGCGATCATGGATCCGATGAAGTTCTGACGATGACGGCGAAAAGCGCGAACGCCCTGCCCAAATCGACACTGAAACTACCGCTAGCCTTGTCCGGCGGCGAGACCACCACCCTCGCCGACTATGCCGGCCACTGGCTGGTGCTGTACTTCTATCCGAAGGACAGCACGCCGGGATGTACCACCGAAGGCCTGGACTTCAACGCGCTGCTGCCGAAGTTCAAGAAACTCGGCGCCACGGTGTTGGGCGTCTCGCGCGATTCGGTGAAATCGCACGACAACTTCTGCGCGAAGCAAGGGTTCAAGTTCCCGCTGGTGAGTGATGCCGACGAAGCGCTGTGCAAGGCCTTCGACGTGATCCACGAAAAGAACATGTACGGCCGCAAGGTGCTGGGCGTGGTGCGCAGCACGTTCCTGATCTCGCCTGACGGCCGCATCGCGCAGGAATGGCGCGGCGTGAAGGTTCCCGGCCATGCCGACGCCGTGCTGGACGCCCTGAAGGCCCACCAGGCCCAGTGACCGAATTCCCCTCCACCCCATCCACCATCCCGCGCCGCGGCGGGTCATGGTGGTTCGCTGCTGTCCGCGGAAAAGTCGCCCGTGTTCACACATCTTCCTCGATGAGGTTGCCCGAATGACCCGTAGCAAGCGTATCTATGTGTTGGACACCAACGTGCTGATGCACGACCCCACCGCGTTGTTCAAGTTCGAGGAACACGATGTCTTCCTGCCGATGCAGGTGATCGAGGAACTGGACAACGGCAAGAAAGGCACCTCGGAAGCGAGCCGCAATGCGCGGCAGGTCAGCCGCTTCCTCAACGAACTGGTCCAGGCCTCCGGCCTGGACAACCTGGCGGCCGGCATTCCGCTGATCCAGCCCAACAGCCTGCAGCTGCGTGGCTCGCAGAGCGCGGGCCTGCTGCGCTTCCAGACCAGCCATTTCGACGCCGGCAAGAGCTTCGGCGCGGTCATCCCGGACAATGCCATCCTGGGTGCCATCCTCGCGCTGAAGGAGAGCGAGCCGGAGATCCCGGTGGTGTTCGTCTCCAAGGACATCAACCTGCGCATCAAGGCGGCGATCGCCGGGATCGTGTCGGAAGATTACGAGAATGACCGCGCGCTCGACGATTTCAGCCTGCTGTACACCGGCGCGGATCCGCTGCCGGAGGATTTCTGGCAACGCCATGGCAAGGACCTGCGGTCCTGGACCGACAAGGGCCGCACGTACTACGAAGTCACCATGACCGAGGGCGCGGGCTGGTACCCGAACCAGTACCTCTACCTGCCGGGCGATGACGAGTCGGAGTTCCGCGTCAGCCGGGTGGAAGGCGACAAGGCGACGCTGCAGATCGTCGATGACTTCCGCCACAGCCAGCACGCCGTGTGGGGCATCAATGCGCGCAACCGCGAGCAGAACTTCGCGCTCAACGCGCTGATGGATCCGGAAGTCGACTTCGTCACCCTGCTCGGCACCGCCGGCACCGGCAAGACGCTGCTCGCGCTGGCGGCCGGTCTGGCACAGACGATGGACCAGCAGCGCTACCGCGAGATCATCATGACCCGCGCCACAGTCAGCGTGGGCGAGGACATCGGCTTCCTGCCCGGTACGGAGGAAGAGAAGATGACCCCGTGGATGGGCGCGCTGACCGACAACCTGGAGGTGCTGACGCACAACCAGGAAGGCGGCGCGTGGGGTCGTGCGGCGACCAACGACCTGCTGGCCTCGCGCATCAAGATCCGTTCGATGAACTTCATGCGCGGCCGGACGTTCCTGTCGCGCTACCTGATCCTCGATGAGGCGCAGAACCTCACGCCCAAGCAGATGAAGACGCTCATCACCCGTGCGGGCCCGGGCACCAAGATCGTCTGCCTCGGCAACGTGGAACAGATCGACACGCCCTACCTGACGGAGACGACATCCGGCCTGACCTACGCGGTGGACCGCTTCAAGAACTGGGCGCACAGCGCGCACATCACGCTGCGGCGTGGCGAGCGATCGCGCCTGGCGGATTACGCGTCGGAAGTGTTGTGAGCGCCAGCACCCGCTGGAGAGCGGCGTGCCTGCTGGTGGCGATGGCCTGTCCGGGACAGGATGTCCTGGCGCAGGCCCCGGCTGCTGCGCACCCCGGTGCGCAGCAGGTGCAGACCTTGAGGGAGATCGCGCTGTTTCCCCACAGCGATGCCTTTCCGGCGGAGGCCAAGGTGCAGCGTCTCTCCGGCGAGGTGATGATCCGGGCCGGGGTCCTGGCGACCGGAAAGTGGGTCGACGCCCAGGTGGAAACGTCATCGGGCTCGGCCGTGCTGGATGACGTGGCGCTGACCGTCGTCGCGGGACTCGCAAGCAAGCCGCGCGACGCGGATGCGCTGCCCGTACCGGTGCGCGTGCCCATCGGATTCTCGCTGGACAGCATGCAGACGCTGCCGGCAAAGACATGCGAGGAGTTCAACCACGACTTCGCCCAGTACCGCACCCTGAAGCCCAATGCGACCGCCGACGACATGCGCGTGTTCGATCTGGTCTCCGGCATCTGGGTGGCGACCAAGGGTACGATGGCACTCGATACCGTCAAACGCCTGCCGTCCGCGCCGGCCAAGGTGGCCAGCACCTGCGCGAAGCGCCCGCGAGCGAAGTTCATGGATACCTTCATGGAGGCGATGCGATGAACGCCTGCCGTGCCGCAACCGGCGTGCCGACCTTGCTCTCGCACGACTGATGGGCCTGCACCTCCCCCGCTGGGTCTGGATCGGCGCCGTGCTGCTGGCCTGCGTGGCCGGCATGGTCAACGTCATCGGCTATCTCGGCTTCGAGCATCAGGCGGTGAGCCACCTGACCGGCACCACCAGTCTGCTCGGCGCGGCGCTCGCGCAAGGCGACCTGCGCGCAGTGACGCACCTGTGGGGCATGCTGATCGCGTTCTGCCTTGGCGCGATGCTGAGCGGCCTGATCATCCAGGACCAGACGCTGAAACTCGGGCGCCGCTACGGCGTGGTGCTCGCGCTGGAAGCGCTCTTGCTGGTGGCCGCGATCCCGCTGTTCAAGCAGGAACAGATCTGGGGCGCCCTGCTGGCCGCCGTGGCCTGCGGCTTGCAGAACGCGATGGTCACCACCTACAGCGGCGCCGCAGTGCGCACCACGCATCTCAGCGGCATGTTCACCGACCTCGGCATCGGACTGGGGCACCTGCTGCGTGGCATGCCGTTGCCAGTGCGTCGGCTGACCCTCAGCGGCCTCATCATCTCCGGCTTCCTGGGCGGTGGCGTGCTGGGTGCGTGGCTGTATCGCCACCTCGGTTACGACGCCCTGCTGGCGCCTGCCCTGCTGACCGGTGGCACGGGGATCGGTTATGTGTTGTACCGCCAGTGGATGCAGGCACGGCGACCGTCGGCCTGACCCGGCCACCCGCACGCTGGCGTACGGATGGCACAATCCAAGGATGACGCTTCCCTCCGTGGTTTCCGCCCTGACCATCGCCGGCTCCGATTCCGGTGGCGGCGCCGGCATCCAGGCCGACCTGAAAACCTTCGCTGCGCATCGTGTGCACGGCCTCTCGGCCATCGCCGCGCTGACCGCGCAGCACACGCGCGGCGTGACCGCGGTGAACGTGCCGCCGATGGAATTCCTGCGCGCGCAGTTGGATGCGTGCTTCGAGGACTTCGATATCCGCGCGGTCAAGCTGGGCATGCTGGCCACCGCCGAGGTGATCGGCACCGTGGTCGAAGCACTCGTCCGGCATCGCCCCGACACGGTGGTCGTCGACCCGGTGATGGTCGCCACCAGTGGCGCCAGGTTGCTGGAGAACAGCGCGCTGGAGGCGATGCGCCGTCAGTTGCTGCCGCTGGCCGACGTACTGACACCCAATCTTCCCGAAGCCGAACTGCTGCTGGGACGCACGATCCCCGATACGCAGGCGATGCGCGACGCGGCGCGGGACCTGCTGGCGCTGGGCGCGCATGCCGTGTTCCTCAAGGGCGGCCACCTACCCGGCGACGGGGACGTGGTCGACCTGTACGCGGATGCGGAAGGCGTGGCGGAAACCGCACATCCGCGCCTCGCACTTGAAGCCCATGGCACCGGCTGCACGCTGGCGTCCGCCATTGCGGCCCGCCGGGCGCAGGGCATGGCGATGAAGGAGGCCTGCCTCGCCGCATCCGACTACGTGCACGCCGGGCTTCGGGGCGGCTACCGCCCAGGACGCAGTGACATCCTCGTGCTGGACCACTTCGGCGCCGCGCCCGTCTGATGGACGACATCGACATGCCCACGATTTCAGCGCAGGACATCCCCCTGACCACGCCCGACGGCCATGCGTATGCGTTGATGGCGCGCTTCCCCGCGCGGGCGAACTCCGCCGTGCTGTGGGTCCCCGCCCTCGGCGTGGCGGCGCGGCACTACATGCCGTTCGCGGACGGCCTGGCCGCACGCGGCATGGCGGTGTTCGTGCACGAATGGCGCGGCAACGGCAGCAGCTCGCTGCGCGCGGACCGCCGCCACGACTGGGGCTACCGCGAGCTGCTGGGCATGGACCTGCCATCGAGTCATGCGGAACTTCGCCGGCAGCTACCCGATGTGCCGCATGTGATCGGCGGGCACAGCCTGGGTGGGCAACTCGCGGCCTGCCATCTCGGCCAGCATCCTGACGCGTTCGCAGGGCTGTGGCTGGTCGGCAGTGGCACGCCTTACTGGCGCGCGTTCCCCGCGCCGCGCGGCTACGCACTGCCGTTCTTCTACCAGTTCGCTCCTTGGCTGGCTCGCGCATGCGGTGCGCTGCCCGGTCGCCGCCTGGGGTTTGGCGGCGACGAAGCACGCAGCCTGATCCGCGACTGGGCACGCGTGGGCCTGAGCGGTCGCTATCGCGCCGCCGGCTTGCCGGCGGATCTGGAAGCCGGCATGCGTCAGGTCCAGGCACCCCTCCATGGCGTGCTCTTCGACGACGACTGGCTGGCACCGGAAAGCTCGCTGCGCGCGCTGGCGGCCAAGATGCCCGGAAGCCCGACCCGTGTCACCACGCTGCACCACGCGGCGCTGGGCACGCATGCGGATCACTTCGCCTGGATGAAGCAACCCGCGGCCGTGATCGACGCCCTGCTGTCCTGATCGCGGGATCAGCAGCCTACGACGATGCTGTCGCGTCCCTGCGCCTTGGCGCGGTAGAGCGCACTGTCCGCGCTATTGATCCAGTCCGACACCGTCGCGATGCCCGGATGCGCTTCGGACAGGCCGATGCTGACGGTGCAGCGCAGGCCGCGTGCGGAAAACGCACAGGCGGCCACCTGCCGCCGCAGCCGCTCCGCCGCCACGATCGCTTCTTCCCAGCGCGTATCGGGCATGACGACGCCGAACTCATCGCCGCCATAACGGCCGCCCGTGTCCACATCGCGCAGGCAGGCCTTCAACAATCGCGCGAACTCTTCCACCACTTCATCCCCGACCGTGTGGCCGTAGCCGTCGTTGATGTCCTTGAAGCGGTCGATATCGATCAGCACCAGCACCGCCGTCCGGCCCGAGCGCTGGAAGCGCTTGAGTTCGGTGGTGGCGGCATGCAGCCATTGCTGCCGGTTCATCAGCCCGGTGGCGGCATCGAAACGCGCCATCTTCTCCAGCAGGTCCTTCTGTTGCCGCGCCTTGCGCGACAGCGAGTGAGTGGCAACGCCGATCGCCATCGGATAGATGGCCAGGAACGGCAGGCAGGCCAGGACCACGGGATAGCTGGTGTAGGGATCGAAGGCGAAACCCCACGCCGCACTGGCCGCCAAGCAGGTCAGCATCATCGTGCCCAGCGTGCGGATGCCGAAGCGTCCACCACCAATGATCACCTTGTCCATCGTCAGCATCACCGCCAGCAGCACGCTGGGCAGCGCATCGAAGTGCATGGCGGCGATCCAGAAGCCGCCCATCGCCGCATCGAAGGTCAGGTTCTGGAATTCGGCCTGGATCGGTTCATCGCGGCTCAGCTTGACCCGCAGATAGGCCAGATGCGGCCACACGAATCCGTTGGCGACCAGCAGCCCCCACAGGGCCAGCGACGCGGAATGCTCGTGCAGCACGGCCGCAACGCATACCGCCCCGAGCCCAAGCCCCAGCGCGCGCATCCGGTACATGCGCAGGCCATAGCGTGAGCGGTTCTGTTCCGCCATGTCGCGCGCAGCGTCAGGGGACAAGCGGGTCCAGGCGTTATGAGTTGACCCGATTCTCAGCCAATCGCGGCCCCTGTACCAGCCCGCGACAGGCCGTCGCGCCCCTGCTTATGCCAACCCGGTCACGTTCGCCGCATCAATCACGCGGCCGGATAGCCCTGCGGATTCTGCGATTGCCAGCGCCACGCATCGCGGCACATGGCCTCTACCCCGAGTTCGGCATGCCAACCGAGCGTCTGACGGGCCAGCGACGCATCCGCGTACACCTCCGCGACATCGCCAGGCCGCCTTGCGACCACTTCGTACGGAATGTCCCGTGCGGCCGCATCCGCGAACGCCTTCACCAGTTGCAACACGCTGACACCGTGGCCGGTGCCCAGGTTGACGGTCAGGTTGCGCCGCTCGCGCACGAGGAAATCCAGCGCATCCGCGTGCGCACGGGCGAGGTCCATCACATGGATGTAGTCGCGCACGCCGGTGCCGTCCAGGGTCGGCCAATCGCCGCCGAATACGCTCAGCCGGTCGCGCCGCCCCACCGCCACCTGGCAGATGTATGGCATCAGGTTGTTGGGAATGCCGGTGGGATCTTCGCCGATGAGGCCCGATTCGTGCGCGCCCACCGGGTTGAAGTAGCGCAGGTTGGCGGCATGGAATTCCGCGTCGCTGCCGCACAGGTCGCCGATGAGTTCTTCCATCACCAGCTTGGTGCGGCCATAGGGATTGGTGACCTGCAGGCGTGCGTCCTCGCGCACCGGTACGCTGGCGGGATCGCCGTAGACCGTGGCGGAGGAGCTGAACACCAGTCGCCTGACGCCTGCAGCCTGCATCCCGTGCAGCAGGTTGAGCGTGCCGCCGATGTTGTTGTGGAAATAGTCCAGTGGCCGCTCGCAGGATTCGCCCACTGATTTCAGCGCCGCGAAATGCACGACGGCATCGAACTGCTGGCGCGCGAAGAACCCGGCGACCGCCTCGCGGTCGCGCAGGTCCAACGGCTGGAAGGGCACCGGATGACCGGTGATCTGCTGCAGGCGGGCCAGCACGCCTGGCGAGCTGTTGCTGAAGTTGTCGGCCACCACGACGTCATGACCACGCCCCACCAGCACCACGTAGGTGTGCGCCCCGATGTAGCCGGCGCCACCGCACAACAGGATCCGCATCTCGACTCCCCCGGTCGCGTGTCGCCCATGTTCCGGATGGACGATCACCTCCTGATACGCAGGCAACGCGGCATTCAGGCCAATTCTTCCGCGTGTCCTCCCGGGCGTACTTTGGACGTTGATCGACTCGACACCAGGCCGGAAACCGGGCGAACGCCCGCCGCGCCACCGTATAGACTGCGCGACACACGCGACACACAGGGGATCTCCACATCGATGAACGCACCACTGCCTACCCTGGACCAGGCCAGGATCGCCGTGATTGGACTGGGGTATGTCGGCCTGCCGCTGGCCGTCGCCTTCGGCCGCAGGTTTCCCACGCTTGGATTCGACATCAACGGCAAGCGCGTGACCGAACTGCGCGACCATCATGACCACACGCTGGAAGTGACCGCCGAAGAGCTGCGCGACACCCCGCAGTTGGGTTTCAGCGACGATCCGGCCGCGCTGGCGGGCTGCAATGTGTTCATCGTCACCGTCCCCACCCCGATCGACGACTACAAGCGCCCCGACCTGCATCCGCTGGAATCGGCAAGCCGCGCCGTCGGTCGCGCCATCGGCAAGGGCGCGGTCGCCATCTACGAATCCACCGTCTACCCGGGCGCGACCGAAGAAGTCTGCGTGCCGATCATCGAGCGTGAATCCGGACTGGTCTTCAACCGGGATTTCTACGCTGGTTACAGCCCCGAGCGCATCAATCCCGGCGACAAGCAGCATCGGCTGGAGACGATCATGAAGGTCACCTCCGGCTCCAGCCCCGACGTCGCCGACTTCGTGGATGCGCTGTACGGCAGCATCATCACCGCCGGCACGCACAAGGCCAGCAGCATCCGCGTGGCGGAAGCGGCCAAGGTCATCGAGAACACCCAGCGCGACGTCAACATCGCGCTGATCAACGAACTCGCCCTGATCTTCCACCGCCTCGGCATCGACACCCACGAGGTGCTGGAAGCCGCCGGCACCAAGTGGAACTTCCTGCCATTCCGCCCCGGCCTGGTCGGCGGCCACTGCATCGGCGTGGATCCGTACTATCTGACCCACAAGGCGCAACAGATCGGTTACCACCCGGATGTGATCCTGGCCGGACGACGCATCAACGACGGCATGGGCAGCCATGTCGCCCGCCGCGTGGCCAAGCTGATGGCCAAGCGCAACCTGCCCACGGCAGGCGCCAGGGTGCTGGTGCTGGGCCTGGCCTTCAAGGAAAACTGCCCCGACGTGCGCAATACCCGGGTGGTGGACATCGTGTCAGAGCTGCGCAGCTACAACACCGAGGTCGACGTGCACGATCCGTGGGTCAACGCGGATGAAGCGCGGCACGAATACGGCCTGGAACTGGTGGCGGAGCCACAGGCCGGCCAGTACGATGCCATCATCCTGGCGGTCGCGCACCGGGAGTTCACCGAACGTGGCGCCGAGGGTGTCCGCGCACTCGGCAAGCCCGGCGCCGTGCTCTTCGACGTGAAGCGGGCCCTGCCCCGCCACGCCGTCGACGACTGCCTGTAAGCGACCCGATTCCAAGAGACCCTGTTGATGCGCGTACTGGTCACCGGCGCTGCCGGCTTCATCGGCTCACACCTCAGCCATCGCCTGCTCGACCGCGGCGACGAGGTGCTGGGGTATGACAACCTCAATGCCTACTACGACCCTACGTTGAAGGAGGCCCGCCTGGCCCGGCTCCTGCCGAAGACGGGCTTCCGTTTCGTGCGCGGTTCTCTGGAAGACCGCGCGGCGCTGGAAGCCGCCTTCGACGCGTTCAAGCCGCAGCGCGTGGTGAACCTGGCCGCGCAGGCCGGCGTGCGCTATTCGCTGGAGAACCCGCACGCCTACATCGACAGCAACATCGTCGGCTTCACCAACATCCTGGAAGCCTGCCGGCACCGCGGCGTCGAACACCTCGTCTATGCGTCGTCCAGTTCGGTCTACGGCGCCAACCGGAAACTGCCGTTCGCGGTGGAGGACAGTGTCGACCATCCGGTCAGCCTGTACGCGGCCACCAAGAAGGCCAACGAACTGATGGCGCATACCTACAGCCATCTGTTCGGCATGCCCACCACCGGACTGCGCTTCTTCACCGTGTACGGTCCGTGGGGCCGCCCGGACATGGCCCTGTTCCTGTTCACGAAGAACATCCTCGAGGGCAAGCCCATCGACGTGTTCAACCACGGCCACCACAGCCGCGACTTCACCTTCGTCGACGACATCGTGGAAGGCGTGATCCGCACGCTGGACACCGTGCCCGGCCCGGATCCGGCGTACGACCCGCTGCTGCCGAACCCGGGTTCGTCCAGCGCCCCGTACCGCGTCTACAACATCGGCAATCACCAGCCGGTGCAATTGCTGCGCTACATCGAAGTGCTGGAGGATTGCCTGGGCCGCAAGGCGGAAAAACGCCTGCTCCCGATGCAGCCCGGCGACGTGCCCGACACCGAAGCCGACGTCGAGGCGCTGCGCCGCGATACCGGCTATTCGCCGACGACGCCCATCGAAACCGGCGTGCGCCGGTTCGTGGACTGGTACCGGACGTTCTACGCGGCGTAAATCCCACAAGGAGCGCTTTCAAGGCGCTCCGCAGTGGCCGGATTCCCCTGTCGCCGCCGTTGTTACCGGCATCAGCAACTCCAGGGGATCTTCCGATGAACCGCCTCTTTGCCGGCCTTGCCGCCACCGCCCTTTCCATGTTGCTGGCGTCATGCGCCACGTCCTCCGGCAGCGAGACGCCACCGCCTGCGACGAGCACGCTGGGTACCGACGCGTACCACATCGGCGTGGACGACATCGTGCAGGTCTCCGTGTGGCGCAACCCGGAACTCGGCATCACCGTGCCGGTGCGTCCCGACGGCATGATTTCGGTCCCGCTGGTGGGCGACGTGCCCGCCGGCGGCCGCACGCCCGGCGACGTCGCCAAGGACATCCAGGAACGCCTCGCCACCTACGTGCGTGATCCGCAGGTGGCGGTGATCCTGACCGACCTGCGCAGCCACGAGTACCTGTCCCGGGTACGCGTCACCGGCGCCGTCCGCCAGCCCGTGTCGCTGCCCTACCGCCCTGGCATGACGGTGCTGGATGCCGTGCTGGCCGCTGGTGGCATCACCGAGTTCGCGGCCGCCGACAGGTCCGACCTGCACCGCAAGGGTGCCGAACAGACCCAGACCTATGCGGTCCGGCTTGACCGCATCCTCAACCGCGGCGATCTGAGCACCAACTACACGGTATCGCCCGGCGACGTCATCACCGTTCCCGAGCGCACGTTCTGATGAGCCAGAGCAATCTTCCCGCGCGGCGCGGATACGCCGCGCCAGCCTCGCCCGCGGGCGCGCTGTCGCCGAACGAACTGGCCCCGATCCTGCTGCGCGAAGCGCGCCGCCACCGTGTGGCGCTGGTCGGCATCTTCGCCGGCGTCGCCCTGCTGACGCTGGTGGTCGGATTGCTGGTGCTGCCGAAGAATTACACCGCATCGACAACGATCCTGGCGCAGGAGAGCGACATCATCCAGCCCCTGCTGGAAGGCCGCGCCGTGGCGACCGGCGTCGTGGACCGCGCCGGCATGGCCCGGCAGGTGATCTACAGCCAGCGGGTCCTGCAGGATGCACTGAAAACCGGCGGCTGGCTGGAGGACGTCCCCAATGCCGTCCAGCAGGACCGGCTGATGGAGCAGATCAAGGGCCGCATCGCGATCACCAGCCCGCGCCCCAACCTGATCCAGATCACCTACCGCGACAGCGATGCCAAGCGCACCTACGAGGTGACGGAGCGTCTGAGCGACATGTTCATCAAGGAGAGCCTGGCGGCGAAGGAACGCGAAAGCCGCGAGGCCTACGAGTTCATCAACAAGCAGGTGCAGGACTACCACGCCAAGCTGCTGGAAGCCGAGGAGCGCCTGCGCATGTACCGCTCGGCCAACACCGACGCCCAGCCCGGCAGCGCGACCGATGCCAATACGCGCATCAGCTCGCTGCGTACCACGGTCGAACAGACCCGCATGTCGCTGCTGGAACAGCGCTCGCGCGAAAGCGCGATCGCCTCGCAGCTCTCCGGCGAATCGGCGGTCACTGCCGTGCAGACGCGCGAGAGCCTGTACCGCGGGCAATTGCTGGAGCTGCAGGGCCAGTTGGACCGCCTGCTGCTGAACTACACCGAGCAGCATCCGGACGTCGTGCGCGTGCGCCACCAGATGGCCGATCTGCAGCAGTCCATGGTCAACGAACAGAACCGTCGCGCCTCCGCGCCGCAGAGCGGGAGCCCGTTCGACGAGGCCCAGATGAACCCGCTGTACCAGGAGCTGCGCAGCCAACAGGCGCAGACGCGCCGCGAAGTGGCGGCGACCGCGTCGCGCATGGCGATCGCGGAGTCGATGCTGAACGACGAACTCAACCGCAGCCGGCGCATCGCCGACTCGGAAAGCGCCTTGGCCGAGCTCACGCGCGACTACGAAGTCAACCGCGACATCTACCAGGACCTGTTGCGCCGGCGCGAGAACGCCCGCGTCTCCATGCAGCTGGACCGTGAGGAACGCGGCCTGACCCTGCGCGTGCAGGATCCCGCCACCATGCCGTTGCGGCCGACGGGCCTGCGCTTCATGCACTTCGCCATCGGCGGGCTGCTGATGGCGATAGGCATTCCGCTCGGCCTGGTGTTCCTGCGCGCACGCTTCGATCCGCGCATCCGCTCGGCCCACCAGGTACAACGGCTCACGGATCGTCCGCTGCTGACCGTGGTGCCGACCTACCACTCGCCGCGCGACCGTCGCCAGGAATTGACGAGGAACGCGATGAGCGTCGGCATCCTCCTGATCGTCGTGCTCGCGTATGGGCTCGTGTTCGGCCTCAAGCAGCTTGCCGCCTGAGCCCACCCCCATGACCCAACACGCCACAATGGAAAAGCCAGTGACCCCGGACAACGACCGACTGCACGGCGTGCCCTACCGCGCCGACACCTCCCGCTCGCTGGCCCTGATGGACGAGCCCACGGCATTGACGCCCCGCGAACTGGAAGAGCGTCGCGTCATCCATCGCAACGATTCCGTGCGCGAGCAGGCGGATGCGTTCCGCGAGTTGCGTACGCGGCTGCTCGCCCTGGGCGGCGACAGGAACTTCGTCACCCTGGTGGCACCGGTAAGCCACGGCTGCGGCGGCAGCTTCGTTGCCCGCAACCTGGCCACGGCGTTCGCGTTCGACGACACCAAGAGCGCGCTGCTGGTGGACTGCGACGCGCTGCATCCAACGCAGCACACCGCGCTGCGCGTGGATGCCGGACACGGCGGGCTGATGGATTACCTGGATGACAGCGACACCGATCTTGCCCGCATCCTCTATCGCACCGGCGTACCGCGCCTGCGCCTGATACCGAGCGGCCGCCAGCGCGAAATGACAGGCGAAGCCTTCAGCTCGTTCCGCATGCGCGCGATGATGGATTCACTGCGCAGCCGTTATCCCGACCGTTACCTCGTCCTCGACAGCCCGTCGGTACTCGGTTCGCCCGATGCACGCATCCTCTCCGAGCTCGCTGACCTGGTGGTCCTGGTCGCGGGCTACGGCAAGGTCACGCCGGAGAAGCTGGAGAAGGCCATCGGCAGCTTCCCGGCCGACAAGGTGGCCGGCGTGGTGTTCAACGAAATCCCGTGAAGCAGCCAAGGAGCATCGGCATGCGCGTCACCCGCCTTCGCGTTTCCGCCATCGCGGCCTCCGTGCTGGCCACGTTCACCGGCCACGCGTTCGCCGCACGCGTCGACTACACCGTGGACCTCGGCATGGAGCACAACAGCAACGTGACGATGGTGCCCGCCGACCCCATCGAGCAGCGCTACCTGCGTACCGGCGTCGGCTTCAGCATCACCGAGAACATCTCGGCGCTGCAGCTGAGCCTGGACGGGCGCGCCGAGTACCGCGACTACGAGGACGACGTCTTCGCCGACACCGTCGACGGCACGCTCTCGGGGCGCATGAACTGGGTCGCCATTCCGCAGCGCCTGTTCTTCGTGGTGGAGGACAACCTGACGGTGCAGCCGGTGGATTCGCTGGTCCCTGATGGCCCGGGCAACCGCCAGCAGGTGAACGTGTTCTCTGCCGGCCCGACGGTGCTGTTCAACTGGACGTCTTCGCTGCATGGGCAGGCCGAGCTGCGCTACGTACACAGCGATGCCGAAGTGACCGACGAGTTCAATTCGCAGCGCCTCGCCTCCGCGGTCCGCACAATCAAGGAACTCTCGCCCACCAGCCGCGTATCGTTGAACCTGCAGGCGCAGCGCGTGGACTTCGACGACGACATCGTGGCCCGCGACTACAACCGCTACGACATCTACGGACGCTATGTCCGCACGCTGGCCAACTTCGAACTCGGTGCGGACCTGGGCTATTCGCGCATCGACTACCGGCAGGGCGAGTCGCGCTCCGAGCCGCTGCTGCGCGCGGATGCCGAGTGGAACCTTTCCCCGCACAGCCAGCTGATCGCGGCCGTGTCCAGCCAGTTCTCGGACACAGCGACAGATGCACTGACCGGCATCCAGTCCGAGGCCACGGTGCCGGAGAACGTCCTGACCGGCGACGCGGTGGTGAATGCTTCACCGTACGAGGTCCGCAGCATCGACCTCGGCTACCGGTACACGGGCACGCGGCTGACCTTTTCCGTCACCCCGTACGCACAGAAGCGCGACTACGTGGATTCGGACACGTTCGACCAGAAGACGCGCGGCGCGCGCTTCGACCTGCAATGGCTGATCCGTCGTTCGCTGACGCTGGGAAGCTACGCCACATGGGAACGGCTGGACTACACGCAGCTCAACCGCGAGGACGAGACCTCGCGCGTGGGCGCGAGCCTGGAATACCAATGGGCGCCCCGCTGGTCGGCGCGCCTGCACGCCGAGCGCTACAAGCGCGACAGCACCGACGTTGGCCAGAGCGTCTCGCAGAACCTGATCTACCTGAGCATCGCCTACTCCAACCGTTGAGGTGTCCGGCATGCGCGCCACGCCCTCCAGATTGAAGACGCATGGCATCCCCAGTGCGGTGTTGCTGACGCTGGCACTGCTGGCAGCCGCGATCGGCCATTGCGGTGCAGCCGATGCACCGGAGGCGACCTCCGCACCGGAACCCCAGGAGCCGCAGGCTTCCGCTGGCGCGCCACAGGCGACCGCCGCGCCCGTCGCCGCGGCTGCACCGGCAGGCACGGACCAGTTGAAGATCGACCTGACGTTCGTCGATCGCAGGTCGCCGGAGTACGGCCGCTTCCGCAACTGGGTGGAGACGGCCGTGTCGGGCAGTCCGGGCTATGCGTTCAGCGCCAGCGACGCCGCCCTGATGTTCCTGCTCAGCGATGGAGAGAAGTACTGCAAGCTCGCCGTCCGCATGGTGGAAAAGGAAGTCGCTGAAGCGGAGGCGGCGATTGCGGCCGGTTCGCGCCCCGCGATCGCAGGCGATTCGTATCTGGAAGTCGGCCCCAGGATCGCGGACCTGGCGATGACGCTGCACGCCTGCACCAGCATGATCGATGCCGCGCAGCGGCAGCGCTGGTCCGCCCTGGCGGAGCAGGCCGTGTGGAACGTCTGGAACCCGAGCCGGGCGCAGTGGGGCGGCCGCGCCCACGCATGGACCGGCTGGTCCATCGACAATCCCGGCAACAACTACTACTACAGCTTCATCGAAGCGACCATGTACTGGGCGCTGGTCAGCGGCAGCAAGACCTGGATGGACGAGCTCAAGATGCGTCGCCTGCCGCCGCTGAAGGCGTACTACGCCGAGTTGCCGGGCGGCGGCAGCCGCGAAGGCACCGGCTATGGCGCCGCGCAGATGCGCCTGTTCGGTCTTTACCGCCTGTGGAAGGACAGCACGGGCGAGGACCTGGCCACGGCCAGCACGCATGCGCGCGACAGCATTCCGTACTGGATACACGCCACGGTGCCCACGCTGGACCGCTTCGCACCGATCGGCGACCAGGCGCGCAGTTCGATACCCGAACTGTTCGACTACCACCGCCGTCTGGTGCTGGAAGCGCGCCAGCTGACGACGGATGCCGATGCCCGCGCGATGTCGTCTTGGTGGCTGCGCAGCATCTCGGTGCCGCGCATGGGCCAGGGCTTCAACAGTCGCTATGACCTGTTGCCGGCCGGCGATGGCGGCGATCCTCCCCCGGCCCTGGTCTACCACGCTGAAGGTGCCGGCCACCTGTTCGCGCGCAGCGACTGGGGCAAGGACGCCATGTGGATGTCGTTCGTCGCCGGCCCCTACAACGAGAGCCACGCGCACCAGGAGCAGGGCGGCTTCACCCTGTTCGCGCGCGACTGGCTGGCCGTGACCGAGAACATCTGGAGCCACAGTGGCATCCAGCAGGGCACGCCCGTCCACAACGTCGTGCGCTTCGAGCGCGCCAACGCGGACGCACAGCAATGCGCGGCGCCGCGCGGTGACGTGGTGGTGCACCAGTGCGAAACACCGCGCTCGCGCTCCCGCGTGACCGTGACGCCGCGACCAGATGGCGGCATTACCGCGACGGCCGACCTGACGCCGGTATATCGCGACAATCCGGCCCTGCAGTCCTGGCTGCGGCGCATCGAGTTCGGTGGTCGCAAGCTGCTGGTGCAGGACGATTTCCGGCTGGGCGCGGGCACCCGTGCGATCTTCCAGGTCAATGTCCCGGAGCGCCCCACCGTCCAGGGCAACGAGGCCACCGCCGGCCGGCTGCGCATCCGCGTGCTGGAGCCCGCGAATGCGACGCTGCGCGTCCACACCTGGAGCGACGATGACGCGCAGGAGTTCAGGCGCGGCTGGCGGGTGGATGTCTCGGGCGGACAGACCGGCTACAAGGTGGAACTCAGCGAGAAATGATACGGTCGTTGGGCGAGTCACGCGCCGCAAACAGTGCGGCGCGTCGCAAAGCCGCCCTCACGGCTCCGTGACCTCCCCTGCCGCCGGCTGAACCAACCTGCGTTTCTGTGACCCAGCGCGTCCGTTTTGGCGGAAGTCCCACGTTATGATCCGCCCGCCGTTGCGCGGATCGCATGTAGCGAGGGGGCGCTGCAGCGGGTAGTCACCAGCCTCGAGGGCTGTCGTCTTCCAATTCGTTCGTGCGCGGTTTTCTTGCCAGGAGAACCCCTTTGTCGCGCACGACCGCTTCCCCCCGCCGCACCCGCCGGTTGCCCATCGCCCTGTTCCTGGGCGCCGCATCGCTTACCGCCCTGACCGCTGCCAGCGCCGCCGGCGGCCTGTTCGGGCTTCGTGCCCAGGCCTTTGCATCCCACGCCTGGATCCAGGCCGAAGATGACTTCGCCGAGTTGCGCCAGGATACGCGCGACCACGTCCTGCGCTTCTGGACGCGCGCTTCCGCCAACACCCGGCTCGCCCGCCGTGCGCGTGAACGCGCTGCCATCGGCACACCCGGCACCAGCACGGCCAATCCCGTCGTCCTCACGCCGGTTGCGCCCACCGTGGATTCAACCCCGGTCCTGAGCAGCGGCGGGCGGATCAGTTCGAATTCCTCCCGGCCACGGCTGGTGAACCTGCCCATGCCGGTGCCGGCGGTCGACAAGGCCTCTGCGGCCTACACCCGCTTCAAGGGCTGGGTGGATGCGGCCGTTGCCGGCAACCGCGGCTATGGCTTCAGTGCTGCCGAAGCCGCACTGATGTACCAGCTCTCGCCCGAAGCCAAGTACTGCACGCTGGCCGTCAGCATGGTCGAAGCTCAGGTCAGCGCGGCGGAATCCGCGATCGCTTCCGGCGGCCGTCCTGCCGTGGCAGGGGATTCCTACCTTGAGGTGGGCCCGATGATCGCCGATCTGGCGTCCACCATGACCGCCTGCGGCGGCAGCATCACCGCCGGCCAGCGCACCCGCTGGTCCGCATACGCGGAACAGGCGGTGTGGAACATCTGGAACTACAACAACGCCCAATGGGGCGGTCGCAGCCATCCATGGTCTGGCTGGTCGGTGAGCAATCCGGGCAACAACTACTACTACAGCTTCGTCGAAGCGACGATGTACTGGGCGCTGGCCAGCGGCAACGGCACCTGGTTCAACTTCCTGCGCGACAACAAACTGCCTGCACTGCAGACCTACTTCGCCCGGTTGCCCGGCGGCGGCAGCAGCGAAGGCACCGGCTACGGCACCTCGCACATGCGGCTGTTCTCGCTGTACCGCATCTGGCGCGATGCGACCGGCACCGACCTGGCCAATGCCAACAGCCACGCGTCCGACAGCATCCCGTACTGGGTGCACGCCACGGTGCCCACGCTGGATCGCTTCGCGCCGATCGGCGACCAGGCGCGCAGTTCGGTTCCCGACATCTACGACTACCACCGCCGACTGATGCTGGAGGCCCGTTCGGTGGCGACCAACCCGGTCGTGCAGAACCAGGCGACCTGGTGGCTCAACAACATCTCCATCGCGCGCATGGGCTCGGGCTTCAACTATCGCTACGACCTGCTGCCCGCCGGCACCACGGCCACCGTACCACCGGAGTTGATCTACCACGCCCGTGGCACCGGACACCTGTTCGCACGCACCGGATGGACGCGTGACGCGATGTGGCTGGCGATCGTGGCCGGGCCCTACAACGAGAGCCACGCCCACCAGGACCAGGGTTCGTTCACGCTGTTCTCCGGCGACTGGCTGGCGGTCACCGCCAACATCTGGAGCCACAGTGGCATCAACCAGGGCACCGATGTGCACAACCTGGTGCGCTTCGTCCGGAATGGCACGGTGGCGCGTCAGTGCGAATCCACCGCGCGGGCCTCGACGCTCACGGTCAATCCCGGCAGCGGCGGCTCCTTCACCGCGGATGCCAACCTGACACCGGCGTTCTGCAACAGCGACGCCGTGACCAACTGGCGCCGCAACTTCACCTTCGCCAACCGCCGCCTGACCGTCCGCGACACCTTCAGCGTCACCAGCGGCACCACCGCGACGTTCCAGGTGAACGTGCCGGTTGCGCCGACGCTGGTGAACAGCCGCGAAGCCACCGCAGGCCGCCTGCGCGTGCGCGTGCTGGAGCCGGCCAACGCCACGATCAACAGCAATTTCAGCTCGGGCAAGTACGTCGAGGATGGCGCGCGCTTCCGCATCGACGTGCAGGGCGGCACCACCGGCTACGTCGTCGAATTGAGCGAGATCTGACCTGCCCTTCAGGGGCAGGCGTGAGGCCGCCGCCCGCGCGCGCGCAGGCGGCGGCGCATGTCCAGCAAGGGGACGGGGACGCAGCTGATCGACATCAGGCTGATGCGTTCCAGTGTGGGCCGCGCAAACAGTGCCGGCAGCAGCAGGCGACGTGCCGGCCGCAACCGGCGCGCATGGATCAGGTGGCGGGCGAACTCCGTACGGATCGCCCGCACCTTCCATCCCACCATGGCCGACGGCAGGGACAACTGATCACCCAGCGTCTCGGCGTTGTGGATCTCCGCAGCGGCGCAGCGTTCGATACGACTGGTCAGGCTGCCTTCCACCGGCGTATAGCGGCCCACCAGGCCAGGGCAGGCACGCACCCGCCAGCCTGCGTGCGCGATGCGCAGCCACAGACTGTAGTCCTCCGCACCGATAAGCTCGCGCGCTTCGAAGAAGCCACCGAGGGTATCGAAGACCTCGCGGCGCACCACGCTCATCGAAGTGCATATCCGGTTGCACCGCCACAGCAGGTCGAAATCCATGTCCGCCGGCAGCGCCAGGCGATCCTCGCGCGCACCCCCATGCAGCAGACCGGCACGCGGATCCGTCGCCAGCGCCATCTGCGCCTGCATCTTGTGCGGCAACCACGTGTCGTCCGCATCCAGGAAGGCCACCCACGCAGCCGAGGTCGCGCGCACGCCTGCATTGCGCGCGCTGGCGGGCCCACCATTGGGCTGTCGCAGCAGGTCGACGACGCCACCATAGCTCGCCACGATGCGCGCCACCTCGTCGCCATCCGGGGAGCCGTCGTCCACGACCACGATCTGGCGTGGCGGCAAGGTCTGCGCCACCACGCTATCCAGCGCGCGCGCCAGCGTGGCGGCGGCCTGATAGGCCGGGATCACCACGGCGTAGTCGGGAACCGTCACGGGGGAAGACGATGCCATGCTCACGCCAACCTTGAGACGGGACGTCGCTTGAGCAGCGCATGCGCGATGTAGTGCAGCATGCACCACGCCGACCGCGGCCACGGCAGACTCTCGATGTCGCGGTAAATCCGCCACTGCCAGCCGGCAGCGCGCAATTTGTTCGACGACACCGAACCTTCGCGGACGAGGTAGTACGCCAGCGGCCGCTCATCCGGTACGCGTTCGGCATGGCCGGCGCGGCGTACGCGATCAAGCCAGAACACGTAGTCCTCATGCCCCATCTTCTGGAACGCCACCTCGCCCAGTGAGCGCTCGTAGATGCCGGTCAGGTTGCCGATGCGGTTGCTGTAGAGCATGCCGGCATAGTCCACGCGCGCCGGGGGCAGCACGGTCGCCAACGGCCTGCCATCCTCGCCCACGCGCTGGTAGGCGGTGTAGCACACGCGGGCACCGGTACGCTGCATGTGTTCCAGCTGCAGGGCGAGCTTGTCGTGTGTCCACCAGTCATCGCTGTCCAGGAACGCGACATGGCTTCCGCGTGCGGCCTGCAACCCCCGGTTGCGTGCAGCGGCAACCCCTCCGTTGGCCTGGTGGATCGCCACCACGCGCGGATCGCGCGCTGCGTACTCGTCCATGATCGCCGGCGAACCGTCGCGCGACCCGTCATTGACCAGGATCAGCTCCAGGTCCGCGTGGCTTTGCTGCAGGACCGAATCGATGGACCGGCGCATCGTGGCCTCTGCGTTGTACACAGGCATCACCACGCTGACCGTCGGCGCATCCACAGCGGAATCTGGCCGGATGCCCGTCACGCGGCCGCCTGTGCCACCTTGCCGCCTGCCCATGAGGCACGCGGGGCGGGCAATGCATAGTCGCGGTAAGCGCCGGGATTGCCCTGCATGCCCGCCTCTGCCGCCTTGACGATGTTGTAGGCCTCGCGCGCGGTGACGTAATGCAGCACGTACCGCTTGCCATCGTTGTAGGCGGATTCAAGGTAGTCGTGCATCGCATCGACCGGCGGGCCGAGCAGCGTATCGATGTCGCCTTCCTGCGTGCCGTGGGTATGGATCTTCACGAACAGCCAGTCGGGCCTGCCCTGTACGTGGACGCCCGCACGCACCCAGGCATCCACCCGTTGCGGCGTCGGCGGCTGGCCCCTGCGCACATCGGCATTTTCGATGCGCGGGATGATGCCCATGCGTCGATCCTTCCAGTTCAGGCCAAGCGGCCCCTGGATGAGCATCAGGTCGCCACTCGCCTGTCCACCGACGCGGACCGGCACGCCCTGGTCGTGCGACTTCGGCGCATGCGGATCGTCGGTGGCGTAGTAGATGCTGTTGATGGTGCTGGTCTGGGTGTCGCTGGGCGCGGAGGGCAGCGTGAAGTCGGCGTAGCATCCCAGCTCCCGCAACAGGATCAGCTCGTTGTCCAGGCCGCACCAGCGACCGTCGGGCCGCGAATTGTCCAGGCACCAGTTGCCGTGGATGAAACCGAAGCGGAGTTCGCCCGTGGCCGGATCGCGCGGAAGCGCACCGTGGCGCTCGTGCAGCACACGGCAGAAGCGCGACATGCCTTCCTTGAAGTTGGCTTCGGTGTCGTTGTCGTGGTGCAGGTGCACTTCGATCTCGCCATAGCCTTCCGTGCACAGCGCGGAGAGCTTGTCGAGGTATTCCGGCACGTACTCCTCTTCGGGGTAGAAGAAGCTGTGCTGGGGCGGCCGGCCATCCGCATCCCGGTGGCGTCCGGCCAGCGTGCGGTAATCGCGGCACCAGCGATCCACGCGCTCGCGCTGCGTCGCTTCATCCGCACCATGCCACATGGGCTCGAAGTGGTCGACGAAGCAGAACATCACATGCACGGGACCATCAACGGCGCGCATGCGCGGGCGCCGCAGGTAGTTACCGATCCAGAGTTCCATGTTGCGCGAACGCAGCAGCTTCCAGATCGCCAGCACGGTCGCCAGGATCACGACGGCCAGTCCCGCCAGCCACATCACACCGTCCAAGCATCCCCCTGTCGTTGCCGGCGCATGGTCGCGCCATCGTCACTCCAGAAAACGCGACAACGCGAATGCACCGGCCATCCCTCGCCGGTGTGCGGCATGGATCAATGCACGTGCGGCAGGGCGCGGAGATCGAAGCCCTGGGATTTCCATGCGGGTATCAGCTGCCGCAGTAGTTCGAGCGAATGCTCGCTGTCGTCGTGCATCAGGATGATGTCGCCACCGCGCGGCGGATGGCGCCCGATCGTCTCCAGCAACTCCGGCACCGGACGGCGGCTGTAGTCCAGGCTGTCGTACGACCAGTAGTCGATGCGGTGCCGGCGACCCACCAGCCTCGCCAGCATCGGCACGCTCAACACGCCGCGGGGTGGCCGGAATGCGTGGCGTGTGCGGCCGTCGATGCCCTGCAGGAGTTTCTCGGTGCGATCGATCTCCTCCATCTGCTGCCCCAGCGTCAGCGATTCGAAGACCGGATGCGAGTACGAATGGTTGCCCAGCGTGTGCCCTTCCGAGGCGATGCGGCGCGCGAGTGCGTCGTGCTTTTCCACCTCGCGTCCCACCAGGAAGAAGCTGGCCTTGGCATCATGCTCCGCCAGCAGGTCCAGCAACGGCGGCGTATGCGCGGGATGCGGGCCATCGTCGAACGTCAGGTACAACGTGCGCCGCCCCCCGCTCGGGCCGGCGGTCGACAACCAGCCGTTCGGCAGGAAGCGCAGCAGTTTCAGGCGTCGTGGGCGTGGATTCATGACGATCAGGTTACCGGGAAGCGCAGGAGTTCATGAGATGCGTCCCTGCACGGCCATCGCACCGGATGACATGTCCTGACCGTCATCCTCATAGAGGCCATGGTAACGCTCGGCCATGGTGCGGAACGAGGCTTCCGCCTGCGCCCAGGCCTGGCCGGCCCGGCCCATCGTCGCCGCACGGTCGCCGCCGCGCAGCAGCGCGATCAACGCCGTGGCGAGTGCCGCCGCATCCCCCGACGGCACCAGCCGGCCATTCACGCCCTCGCGGACGATCTCCCGGTTGCCACCCACATCGGTGGCCACGATCGGAAGCCCGGCGGCGCACGCTTCCAGCAGCGCGATCGAATAGCCTTCGCTGGAAGACGACAGCGCGAACACTTCCATGCCCATGAGCAGGCGCGGCACATCATGGCGATCACCGAGGAACCTGACCGCGTCCGCCAACCCGGCTTGCGTCGCCTGGGCTTCCAGTGCCTCGCGCAGGGGGCCATCGCCGACAATGGCGAGTACGGCTTCCGGCACCTGCACGCGGACCTTGGCAAAGGCGCGGAGCAGCAGTGCGTGGTCTTTCACCGGCTGCAGGCGCCCCACGGTCCCGATGATCCGGCTGCCCGCAGGCCAGCCAAGCTCGGCAGCGAGCGTCCGGCGTGCATCCGGATCAGCGGAACGGAAGCGCTCCAGCCGGATGCCGTTCGGCACGGCCAGCAGGCCATGCCGCGGATGCACGCCCTCCTCGGCGAACCGCTCGCGCGCCGCTTCGCACACCGCGACGGCGTAGTCGGTGAAGCGCATGCTCTGCCGATACAGCCATTCCTGGCGACCACTGCGCGAGCGCCCTCCCATGCCGTGGCGCGTGTTGATGCGGCACTTCACCGGAAGACCCAGCGACGCGATGACGGCGTAGTAGTGCGCCATCGCGTTGTGCGTATGGACGACCGCGTCGGGCGACTGCCTCAGCAATTCACGTGCGCGGCGCAACGCGCGCAGGTCCAGGCCCGGTTGCTTGCCGCATGCATCCACCCGGACACCGCTGGCCAGCAGTTCCCTGGCCAGCAGGCCCAGCTTGAACAGGCAGATGACCCGGCACTGGTGGCCCGCCTCGCGCTGGCTCGCGATCAGGTCCACCACGGTGCGTTCCAGGCCGCCCCGGTCAAGGTTCTCGACGAAATGCACGATCTCCACGCTCTTCCTACCCTCCAAGTTCCGACACGGTGACACGCTGCTTGCCGCTGGGTGTCAGCGGGATCTCGTCCGTGAGGCGGAAGTTCAGGACGACACTGTCGCCCACGACCTTGACCAGTTCGCTCCGCACCTGCTCGATGACGCCAGCGTCGAAGCCTGCGTCCGGCACGATCAGGATCTCGAACGCATCCAGTTGTTTCTGCACCACCTGGTAGCGGCGCACGCCGGTCGCCCCCAGGAAGGCATACACGATGTATTCGCCAGGCACGAACCGGCCATCGCGCGTGCGCAATGCATCCAGCTTGCGTCCATCGACGCGCGCAAGCCTTGGCAGTCCGCGTCCGCACGCGCACTGACCGTGGCCGGGCGTGGCCAGGTCGCCATTGACATACCGGAGCAGCGGCATGCCCAGGTTGTGCAGGTCGGTGACCACCAGTTCGCGCGGGCCTTCTCCGCCCACGCTTTCGCCATGGCCAAGCTCCACCTTCAGATGGTCCGCGTTGACGTGCAGACCATCGCGGTGCTCGCATTCGGCGGCGATCAGCATGAATTCGCGGCAGCCGTAGGTGTTGTAGGCCGGCGCGCCGAAGGCCTGTTCGATGCGCGCGCGCTGCGTGTCATGCAGCGCCTCGGCGGCACCCAGGATCCGCAGCGGCGCATGCACCCGGCGACCGGTGGCGATCAGCCAGTCGGCCATCTCCACGATGGGCGCCACGTAGGACACGATGGTCTCGGGCTGGAAACGGTCGATCGCATCGGCGTACTCCGCCATGCGCGTGCGGTCCATTTCGAAGGCATTGAGCATGCGGCGGTTGAACGCCCCATGGAAAAGGAGGTCCTTGCGCTTCTGCGCGCCGAGCGGCGTGCCCCACAGGTAGAGGGAGCGCTGCCCCAGCCGGGCGCCGGCCCATCCGTAGCCACGCCACATGATCGCCACGCGACGTTCGTAACTGTCGCGGGTATAGCCGAACTTCAAGGGTTCGCCCGTCGAGCCGCCGGTGGTCTTGTAAAGCAGGCCGGCACGCTGCGGGCCGGCGATCAGGCGCTCGAAGTTGGCGCGGATCGTGGGCTTGTCCAGAACGGGCAGCCGGGCGTAGTGCGCGGGATCGCGGATGTCCTCCGGCGCGGCAATGCCAAGCCCGGCCCAGGTTTCCCGGTAATACGGCACGTGCTCCCAGCAATGGCGTAGCAGGGCCTGCAGCTTCTGCCATTGCAGCGCATCGATCTGCTCCGGCGCCAGCCATTGCTGCTGTTCGTACTCGCGCAGGTACGACAGTGTCTTGCGTCCGCGCAGGCCGGATTCGTACGCGGGGAAAAGCACGTGGCGGAACAGGGATTCGTAGAGACCCGTCATGAGGCGCGTTCCCCTGCACGTTCGTGCGCCCACGCCAGCAGGCGCGCACCCACGCGTGGCCGGCCCGCGGCGAAGCGGCCGTGCAGCAGTTGCAGGTGTTCGATGTCGTCACGGCTCCAGCAGCGCAGCAACAGCGTGAACAGCGCATACGACAGCACCAGCAGCACGCCACCCAGCAGGACGGCCGCCCATGGCACCAGATGCCCGCGCAGCGGCCACGCCAGTGCCGCCGCCAGCGCGCCCGCCAGCAACACGCGCCCCAGCCCCCCCCATGCCAACCTTGCATGGCTGACCCGGATCGCAAGCGAGATGTACAGCGTGGCGTTGACCAGGGCCACGGTGAGGTAGCCGATCACCGCGCCCACCAGGGCGAAGTGCGCGATCAGCACGGCGGAAAGCGTCAGCTTCAGCACGCCACTGGTCACCGCCAGTACCAGGATGCTGCGCTGCCGGTCCGCGCTGACCAGCATGCTGGAGGCCCCCTGTGCCATCGTGGTCAGGCACGTGGCGAACAGGCAGGCGGAGAACAGCGGACCCGCCGCCCAGTATTCGGGCCCGTACAGCAGGTGGATCACGTCGTCGCCGAATACCAGGCCGAACGCCATCAGCGGCGTCGCCAGCAGGGACAGGTAATGCGTGGTGCCGGCGAAGCGCCGCGCCGCGACTTCCCTGCCCTGGCTGAGCGCACTCGCCATCATCGGCAGCAGCAGCGCACCGAACACCCCCGGCACCAGCGCCGCCGCGCCGACTGCCAGCTGGTAGGCCACCTTGAACTGCCCGGCATCGTGACTGTCCGCGTACAGGTTGAGGAACATCACCTCCACCTCGCTGGCCACCAGGAAGCTGACCGACACGGTCAGCGCCGTCCAGCGCATGTGATGGCTTATCCGCGCGCGCAGTATCGGCGGCAGCACCACACCGGGCTGGCGTGGCGGGAGCAGCGGACGGATCTGCCGCAGCGACATCACGTAGAAGACGATGCCCGACAGCGAGAACACGGCCAGCAACCATTCCACCGGCGCGTCCAGCTGCCACGCCGCGATGACGAGCAGCAGGTTGATCGGGGTGGACACCAGCGCCACGATGGCGGTCGCGCGGAAGTTCTCGAAGCCCTTCGCCACGCCGATGTTGAACATGTACGACGAGCGCAACACCACGCCGAGGATCAGGAACCCCAGCAGCAGCGTATGGTTCATGCCGGGCGCGACATGGTCGCCTGCGAAGACGAACAGCGCCGCGCCCGCCAGCAACACGAACAGCATGAACACCCGTTGCGCACGCCGCAGGTAGGTGAGCACGTACGGGATCTGTTCCACGTGCCCCGACCCGCGCAGTTCGGCGATGAACTTGATGGCCGCGCTGGCCGTGCCCGAATTGGTGGTCGCCACGCCCATCGCCACCAGCCAGATCACCAGGCTGTAGGTGCCGAATCCGTCCGGGCCGAGGTGCCGGGCGATGATGATCGACGTGAGCATGCCCAGCACGTACTCGGTGTACATGCCCACCGAGGAGAAGAAGGTGTTGCTGAGCGTGCGCGAGCGGGAGTTCATGCCAAGGCCAACAGGACCTTCACGGTCAGATACAGCCCGATAACGCCAATTACAGCGATGATCGGCCAGCGGATGATGTCCTTGTCGAGCGAGAATTGCGGCAGGCTGGGATACGTGGAACGCATGCGCGTGTAGTGGCCCACCACCAGCGCGACCAGCAGGTACAGGATGATCACGTAGCTGCGGCTGAGGAAGAACGCCGCGGTGAAGAAGCCGGTCAGCGACAACAGCAGGCTCAGGCTCAACGCCTTGTCCGTCTTCCATTCCTGCAGCGCGATGTCGTCGGGCACATCCAGCGGCACGTCATCGATGATGTCGTCGCCTCGGTTCACGATGGCCAGCATCATGCGGAAGCAGTAGCCCACGATCGCCAGCCAGACGGTGAAGCCCACGATGCCCGTTTCGGCGAGCACCAGCACGAAGGAGTTGTGCGCGGTCAGTTCGTGCAGGTCCGAGTAACCACCTGCACCGATACCGAACACCGGGCTGCCGATGAACATCTGGATGCCTTCGTACCAGGACTCGACGCGTCCCATCGCGGAGGCTTCGGACACGTCCATCTCCTGCATGCGCGAGGGCAGCATCATCAGTCCGCCCAGCGCACCGGCGCCCATCAGGCCCGCCAGGAACATGCCGCGCGTGCGCCAGACGTACACGCCCAGCATCGCCACCAGCGCCAGCAGCGTGCCGCGCGAATTGGTCAGGTAGCAGCCCCAGACCAGCAACACGATGGTGGTCCACCAGAACAGCCGCTTCAGACC
The DNA here is from genome assembly GCF_946886695.1 of uncultured Pseudoxanthomonas sp. The sequence goes on from NZ_CAMPJD010000013.1 coordinate 29,417, forward strand.
CAACCAGCCACCCTGTGCGCTCAGGTAGAAGGCCATCGGCAGGCACATCACGAACAGCATGCCCAGGTCGTTGGGGTCGTTGAAGATGCCCACGTACTGGATACGCGTGCCCTGCGAGAGCTCTACGCCGGTCCAGCCGATGCCCGTGCTGGCCTGGTCGATGCCGTGCACCGCCAGCACCGACGCACACACGATGAACACCCCCATCGTCGCCTGCATGCGCTTGCGCGTATCCACCGCGTTGGCGAGCAGGACATAGGCCAGCAGCACGGGCGCAAACACGAAGAACACGAACAGCGCACCACCCGCCCAGCCGTTCACCACCTTGGAGACCATGGCGATGAACAGGAAGATCGGAATCAGCAGGTACTGCGGCTGGTTGAACGACTTGCGCTGCGAGAACACCCACAGGCCCGCCGCCAGTACCAGCGCAATGGATTGCAGTGGCGGCCCGGGCGATTCGGCCACCGCCGGGTAGTCCTGTGGCCTGATCAGCACCAGGATCAGGTACACCAACAAGAAAAAGAACATGGTCCCCTGTCGCTCCTTGCCTCAGCCCGTGCGCGATCGCGAGGCGTAGGTGAACAGTTCCGGCAAGGCCATCATCGCCTGGAACCAGGGCATGTCCATGTGCCGCTCCACCGGCAGCCGGGGCAGCGAGAACTGCGTGGCCGGCCCCAGCCGGCCGACGCCGGCCACGTAGCTGCACGCCAGCCCGAAGCCCGCCGTGCGGACCGCCTCGACCGTGTCGTGGTTGAACGCATCGGGCCCACCCACGGGATACGAGATGACCCGCGCGGGCACGCCCAGTTCGCGCTCCAGCGCGAGCTTGGAATCGCGCACCTCGCCCACCATGCGCTCCAGCGGCAGCTTCGCCAGCATGCGGTGGTCCACGCCATGCGACCCGATCTCCATGCCGCCACGCTGCATCTCACGCAGCTGGTCCCAGGTCATGGGCCGGCAATCCGGGTGACCCGCCGTCCGCGGGATCCCCCAGGCGGTTTCCAGGCGGGCCACCAGAGCCGCCTGCCCCTCATCATCCAGCAACTTCATCCGGTACAGCAGGTCGGCTGCCTGCCGGCGGCGGTCCGCCAGTGCGGCTTCCACCACCCAATCGACCCCGAGCTCGGGCACCTGCACGCGCTCGCCGGCCGGCACCGAACACAGCATGTGCACGAGCCAGTCATAAGCGTAGGGCCTGCCGGAATCGATGTGGCCCGTGGAGACGAAGAACATCGCCGACATGCCCAGGTCGCGCAGGATCGGGAATGCGATACGGTAGTTGTCGTCGTAGCCGTCATCGAAGGTGACCAGCGTCGCGCCCGCAGGCAAGGGCCTGCGGCGCTCGATGTGGTCCAGCACCTCATCGAAGCGCATCGGCACGAAGTTCGCCTTCAGGTGCTGCATCTGCTGGCGGAAGACGTCCGCCGATGCGCTGATCAGCTCAGGATCGAAGCTGAACCCCTGGGGGTCGGACGATTCCAGCACGCGGTGGTACGCCAGCACGCGCACTTCTCCGTGCGCCACCGGCCTCACGCGTTTCAACAATGGCAGCGCGCCCAGCCGATGGCACCAGCGTGCCAGCAACTGTCGGCGCCCTACGCGCGCCGCGACGCTCATCGATGATCCCCTGGTCATCATCTTCCGCAGTTCGGCAACCTTGCCTGATGCTGTGAATACGTAGAAAGCCGGCGCGCGCGGCCAGCCCCCGGACTGGCCGGATCAGGCCCCGGAACGCGTATAGCAGAGAAAGCAGACATCACGCGCCGAGAAGGCGCCGACGGCGATACAGGGGCGCGTCACCAATGTCGGACGATACCGACTTCGTCAGCATGTACGAAGAACTGGGGCTGGACGCGGAATGCGGCATGGCCGCCTTCAAGCAGGCCTATCGCCGGCGCGTGGCGGCCCTGCATCCGGACATGCAGGGCGACGCCTCGGACCTGCCGCGGCTGCAGCGCCTGAATCGCCTGTACGAGGCGACCCTCGACTTCCACCGCGTGCATGGGCGGTTGCCGGGCGCCTCCGCACCACGGCGCAGCGTGCACACCCCGGCCCAGCCCGAACCCGTCGCCCAGGACATGCCCGCGTACGACGAAACACCGTCGCCGTCCCGTTCCCGCCGCTACCTGCTGATCGGCGCGCTGGTGGCGGCGTTGCTGTACTGGCTGGGCGCCAACCGCGCCTCCGTCCCCACCCTCGACCCGGCCGGTCCCGGCGATACCTCCGCGGCCGCCTGGCAGCCACGTGCCGCGCGGCAGCTCGAACTGGGCATGGACACCGGGCAGGCGCGCAGGATCCTGGGCGAGCCGACAACCGAGCATGCTGCGCGCTGGCATTACGGTCCTTCGTGGGTCGACATCGAATGCGACAGGATCACCGGCTGGTACAGCGCGCCCACGCGTCCGCTGCCCGCAGGACGTGACTCTGCGCACCAGGCAACCGAGGGCCCGCGCGGCCCGGCCGCGTGCGGCTGAGCGGACAAGGACAGAGGACACGCGAATGTGGAGTGATACCGCCAGATTGCTGAAGAAGGCCCAGCGTCGCCTGTGGATGAAGTACGCGCTGCGTGGCGTGGGCGGCAACGACAACCACGCGCGCCTGGATCTCGCCTATCGCGTCGAGGATCCATGGAACATGGACTCGGCCATGGAACGCACCCGCTTCGAAGCCACCAACCGCGTCATCGAGCAGGCATTCGGCCACGTGGGCTCCGTGCTCGAGATCGGATGCGGCGAAGGGCACCAGACCCAGCACCTCGCACGCCTCAGCGACGAACAGTACGGACTGGATGTCAGTGCCGCCGCAGTGGAACGTGCGCGCCTGCGCCTGCCGCAGGCGCACTTCGCCGCCGCCGACCTGTTCCAGCAACCGTGGGGCGACGAGCGGCACCGCTTCGACCTGGTCACCGCCTGCGAGGTGCTCTACTACCTGAGCGATCCTGCGGCCACGATCGCCCGCATGCGCCATCTCGGCCGCTGCGGCCTGGTGACGTTCTTCGCGCCGGCGTGCGGACGCGTGGGGCCGCATGTCGAGGCCATTCCCGGTCTGCAGAAGACGTGGATCCACCATGGCGGTACCGCCTGGCTCATCGGCTGGTGGCGCGATGAGTGATGTCTCCACCGCGCTGCAGGGGCGTGGCGTGGTCTATTTCGGCAACGACTGGAACGCGGAGAACCGGACCAGCAGCCATCACGTCGCCACGCGCCTGGCGGACCACATGCCGGTGCTCTATGTCGACTCCCCCGGCATGCGCGCACCGAACACCTCCGGGCGCGACCTCAAGCGTGCGTGGCGCAAGCTGGTTGCCGCGCTGAGGCCACCGGTGCCGATCCGCGCAGGCTTCTGGCATTGCACCGTGCCACAGCTGCCATTCCGGCGCATTCCCGGTGTGGAAGCCTTCAACCGGCTCTTCAGCCGCTGGGCCGTACGTCGCGCGCTGCGCAAGGTCGGCATCACCCGTTACCTGTCGTGGTTCGTCGTTCCCCACCCGGGCTTCCTCGCGCATCGCCTGGGCGAGGACTTCTGCGTGTACTACTGCATCGACGACTATGCGGCGCATCCCGGCGTGGATGCCGACCTGATCGGTCTTCGCGACGAAGCGCTCAGCCGCGAGGCCGACCAGCTGTTCGTCGCCCCCCCCTCGCTGTTGCCCCTCAAGCAAGCCCTCAATCCCACGGCCACGTACGCGCCGCACGGCGTCGATCTCGACCTGTTCCTCACTGCGCGCATGCCGGACACGCCCGTGGCGGAAGGCGCACGCGATCTGACGGGACCCGTGATCGGCTACATCGGCTCGATCCACGAATGGATCGACATCGAGCTGATCGCGTGGCTGGCGCAACAGCGCCCGCAGTGGAGCTTCCTGCTGGTCGGCCACCCGGCCGTCGATGTGTCTTCGCTGCGTGCACTGCCCAATGTGCGGCTGGCCGGCCCCCAACCCTACCCCACGCTCCCGCAATGGGCGAAGGCGTTCGATGCCGCCATCATCCCGTACCGGATGAACCGCCAGGTCGCCAACGCCAACCCGCTCAAGCTGCGCGAGTACCTGGCCACCGGCAAGCCCGTGGTGAGCACGTACAACCCCGAGATCGCCAAGTTCGCGCAGTGGGTCCGCATCGCGGAAGACCACGCTGGTTTCCTCGCCGCGCTTGAACTGGCACTGGCCGACGACAGCCGCGAAGCCGCCGACGATCGCGTTGCGGCCGTTGCGTCCCAGACCTGGGACCGCCGGGTCGAGGACGTGCTGGCCACCGTGACCCATGCGCTCGATCACCGACAACATACCTCCATGATGACCCCCGCCCCATGACCGTTCCCGCTTCCACCCGCCTGCGCGTTGCCATCGTCGGTGCGGGCTATGTCGCCACCCACCACCTCGCCGCACTGGCCGAGCTGGATTTCGTCGACGTCGTCGGCATCTGCGACCCGAACCTCACCGCGGCGCAGGCGCTGGCCGACCGCTTCAAGGTGCCGCGCGTCGCGGCTCACCTGGACGAACTCGCGGACCAGCATCCGCAGGCCGTGTATGTGCTCACACCGCCCGCGTTCCATGCCGCCATCGCCCTGCGGGCGATGGACATGGGCTGCCATGTGCTGGTGGAAAAGCCGATGGCCGATACCGTCGACGATTGCGAGGCGATGATCGCCGCCGCACGCGCGCGCAAGCTGCAGCTCGGCGTGAACCATTCCGATCTTTTCGATCCCGTGCTCATGCAGGCCATGCAGGCCGTGCGCGACGGACGCATCGGCGACGTGGTGTCGGTGGAGATCGTGCGCAACTCGGAGTATCCACCGTATGCCGGTGGCCCGCTGCCGGGCTCGGTCACCCAGGGCTCGTATCCGTTCCGTGACCTGGGCGTCCATGGCCTGTACACGCTGGAAGCCTTCCTTGGTCCGGTGCGCGAACTGCGCGTGGATTGCCAGGCCCGTGGCACCGACCCCAACCTGCACTTCGACGAATGGCAGGCGCACGCCGTGGCGCGCGATGGCGTGGGACGCCTGCTGCTGTCGTGGAACGCCCGGCCGATGGAGAACCGCGTGTTCGTGCGCGGCTCGCGCGGCACCATCGAAGTGGACCGCTTCCTGCAGACCTGCCGCATCCACCGGGTACTGCCTGGCCCGAAGTTCATCGGCATCGTGGTCAACGCCTTCGCCAGCGCATGCAAGGACGTGTTCCGCGTGCCATGGAACGTGGTGCGGTTCGCCACCGGCATGCTGAAGCCCTCACCCGGTATCCGGCGGGGCGCGGCGGAGTTCGCACGCGCCGCGCGCGACAACGCATCTCCGCCCTTCACTGGCGAGGACGCGTTGCGTATCGCGCAGTTGTTGGAACCGGTCTGTGCAGCCCCTGATGCGGAGCGCATCGCGCTGCTGGAATCGCGCTACGCCGCGCTTCCGCCGGCGGACGTACTGGTCACCGGTGCCGCGGGCTTCCTCGGCAAGCGCGTCGTCGCACGCCTGCGCGAACAGGGCAGGACGGTGCGCGTGCTGGTGCGTCGCCCTGTGGCGGCTTTCGCGCAGGACAAGGATATCCAGACCGTCATCGGCGACCTGGGCGACCCGCGCATCGTGCGCCATGCCGTCGACGGCGTGCCGCTGGTCTACCACGTGGGCGCTGCGATGCGTGGTGGACCGCGCGATTTCGAGGCCGGCACCGTCTGGGGCACGCGCAACATCGTCGATGCCTGTGTCGACGCTTCGGTGAAGCGGCTGGTGTACGTCAGCTCGATGAGCGTGTTCGACCATGCGGGACGCGACGTGAATGCGGTGATGACCGAAGCGTCGCCGCTGGAGCCGCATCCCGACTGGCGCGGTGCATACACCCAGACCAAGCTGTCGGCCGAGCGCATGGTGCTGGATGCGGTGGCGCAGCGGGGATTGCCTGCCATCGTCGTGCGTCCTGGCCAGATATTCGGGCCCGGCGCCGAGAAGGTCACCCCGAACGGCGTTATCGCCCTGGCCGGTCGCTGGGTCGCCGTCGGCGACGGCGCGCAGGCACTGCCGCTGGTGTACGTGGACGATGTGGTGGACGCGCTGCTGTGCGCGGCCGACGCACCGGCACCGGCGCGACCGCTGTTCAACGTGGTGGACACCTCGCACATCACCCAGGCCGACTACCTGGCCCGCTGCAAGCGGAAACTCGGCGACGAAGTTAAGGTCGTGCGGGTTCCGCGCTGGATGTTCATGACGCTGGGCTTCGGCGTGGAGCAGCTGGGCAGGATCCTGCGTCGCGACGTGCCGCTGACACGCTATCGCGTGCGCTCGCTGCGGCCACTGGCGAACTTCGACACCACGGCCGCGCGCACGGACCTGGGCTGGACACCGCGGGTGGGCGTGGAGAGAGGACTGGATGCGACGTTCGGGTGACAGCGTGACGCCGTCTGCCCGGTATGACGTGCGGGTGGAGCAGTTGCCCCCGCTGGACCTGCTGGAAACGCAATGGCGGGCCCTCGAGCAGCAATCGCGTGGCAGCTTCTTCCAGAGCTGGATGTGGATCGGCACCTGGCTTCGCACCCTGTGCCCGCTGCGACGCGCGCGCCTGCTGTCGGTGCATATCGAGGGCCGCGTGGTCGGCTTGGGTATCGTGGTGGAACAGCGGCGCTGGTTCGCATTGGGGCTCAAGCACGTGCGCCTGCACCAGGTCGGTGATCGCGTGGCGGACAGCATCACCGTCGAGTTCAATGGCGTGCTGTCGCTCGCGGGACACGAGGACGATGTGCTGGTCGCCTGCGTCGACCACTTCGAATGCCATGAGCGCCACTGGCTGACCCTCTACCTGCCGGGCATCGACATGGACGCGCTCCCGCTGGAGCGACTGCGCTCGCCGCGCCTTCGCCTGCAGCGGACCAGCAGCGCGACCCCCTATGTCGATCTGGCCAGCCTGCGCCTGGGCCACCAGGACTACGTCACTACCGTGCCGGGCAGCCGCACGCGCGCCAACCTGCGCCGCACGGCACGCAAGCTGATCGACCAGTTCGGTCCACTGGCCTGCTGCACGGCGCTGACGCTCGCCGACCGGCTGGCATTCTTCGACGAACTGGTCCGCCTGCACCAGGCGCACTGGGACGAGGATTCCGGCGAGCAGGGGGCGTTCGCCGATCCGCGCATCATCGCCTTCCACCACGCCCTGATCGCGGCTTCCACGCAGGAGACCGGCGTCCATCTCATGCGCCTGGAGGCGGGCGGCACCGTCGTGGGTTACCTGTACCACCTGGTCTGGCGTGGCATCGCCTACTTCTATCAGGCCGGCATCAACTACCGGCAGATCGGCGGCACTGGAAGCCCGGGGCTGCTGCTGCTCAGCACGGCCATCAACGAGTTCGCCGGCCTTGGCTTCGACCGCTACGAACTGATGGCCGGCAACGCCGAGTACAAGCGCTCGCTGGCCATGGCCGAAGGCCGCATGGCGTGGCTGTCGGTGGACCGTGTGGGTTGGCGTGCACGCATCGTCGACCTGTACCGCCGCCGGCATGGCCAGGAGATCCTGCCGTGAGCGTATTGCGCACGCGGCTGCGGACGCTCGACGAACTGACCGCGGCCGACGTCGAAGCCTGGGACGGATTGGCGCGTGCCACCGCGGCCTCCGTGCCCTTCCTGCTGCCGGGTTTCGTGCAAGCGGCCGCCCGCTGGCTGACGCCGGATGCGCCACCGGTGGTGCTGACCATCGAGCGCGGAAGCGATCTGCTCGCGTTGACCTGCCTGCAGCGACGCGCCGCCAACCTGTTCGTACCGATGCCGCACTGGCGCGCGTATCGGCATCTGCATGCGTTCCAGTCCGGCATCCTGCACCTGCCGGGCGAGGCCGGCGCCATTGCCGGGGCATTCGCCCGCCTGATGCACCGGGGCAGTTGGCGCGAGCGCGCGATCGTGTGGCACAACGTCGCCGCCGACGGCGAACTGTGGGCGGCGTTGCGCGAAGGAACTGGACTACGCTGGAGCCAGACCGGCTTCTCGCGCAGACCGGTACTGCGCCGCATTCCGGGTGATGTGCCGGCCGCCGCGCGGGTCCGGCCGAACGTGGCGAAGGACCTGCGTCGACGGTCGCGTCGACTGCAGGAACGTGGCGATGTCAGCCTGCGCATCCTCGAAGGGCGTGAAGCCGATTCCCATGCGGCCACCCGCCACCTGACCCTGGAGGATGCGGGCTGGAAGGGTGCACAGGGCAGCTCCATGCTCGCATCCGACGCGGAGCGCACGTTTTTCCTGGAGGCCAGTGCACGCCTGGCGGATCGCGGCCACATGGTATTCGTCGAAACCCTGTGCGGCGACCACGTGGTGGCGTCCAGCAGCAACCTGTTGTGCGGCAACGCGTTGAGCGGCTTCAAGACGGGCTGGGATGCGGACTTCGCCAACGCCAGCCCCGGCAAACTCAACGAATGGCACCTGCTCCAGGCGCTGGACGGGCGATGGCCCGAGCTGGCCCTGTTCGACAGCCAGGCCCATGAAGACTCCTACATGGGCGAGCTGCTGCCCGATCGCCAACCCATGGCCTCCGGCATCCTGCACGCAGGCGGGCTGCCGCGTGGATTGATCACCGCGGCGCGCCCGTTGCGCCCGCTCGCGTACAGGCGGGGACACGACAACTGACGCCGCCCGGCATCACGCGATCTGTTCGCGGTGCCAGGCGATCTCTTCTGCCGTCAGACGCAGGCGGCGCTGCGCCGGCCTGATCATGGTCGGCGCCGGAAATGCCTCCGGTGGCAGGCTGCGCCAGAACCATGCGTCGCCAATCCGCAGGCTGCGTACCGTCGCATAGCGACTGAAGCCCATCGCGTCGTGGGCCCGCAACGAAGGCCGGTTGGACACGCTCACGTCGGAGAAATACTCCATCGGCGTGGATTCGACGCTCATGCCCTGCCCCATCATCGCCACCAGCAGCCGCCGCCCGCGCCGCTTCGGCACCACGAATGCATCGCGCAACCATACCTGGGATGGTGTCAGTGGCAGCAGCCAGGCAAGTTCGTCCATGTAGCGCGGCACGCCATGCAGCGCCCAGAACCATGCGACCAGTTCTTCGCCCTCGAGGATGCCGAAGCAGCGCATGCCGTGGTGATAACGCCGCAGGATGCGCTCCGGTTTCCCCGACATGCCGTTGGCGCGGTACGCCGCCACCAGGCGGTCCATGTCCGCTTCCCGCAGTTCGACGAAGCGCTGCTCCTCCGACAGCGCCATCGTGCACTGCTTCGCCGCCGGCCGTCGCAGCAAGGCGATGGCATCGAAATGAATCATGGTGTGCTTTCCCCTTCTCGCACCCGATCTTCGAGGTGCCGCCGACGCGACATCCCCAGCCCTGCCAGCGCGTCCCCGACCAGGTCGCGCCCGACGCCCCACATCGCACCACCATACACAACCACGCCCACCAGCACTTCGCCCGCCAACCGCCAGCCGATGGCCAGGTACGCCTGCGTGGCCCAGCGCCAGGCCAGCACGGCCACGCCCATCAACGCACACGCCAGCGCAATGCGCAGACAGGGCGCCACCAGTCCCCGCAGGCGCAGACCGTCGGCGCGGCAGGCACGCACCGTGAGCAGCCACTGCACCAGCGCGGCCACGCCGATGGCGCCCGACGCCAGCAGCACGCCGCCCTTCGACAGCAGCCACAACGACGACACCAGGGTCGCCATGGTCGCCACCTCGATCCACATCAGCCATTGATTGCGTGCATGCGCAGCGAGGAACGCGGACAGGATGAAGCTGCCCGTACCCGGCAGCGCTGCGATGGCGAGCACGCTCAACAGCGGCGCGACCTGCCACCAGGTCGGGGGCAGCAGTGCGGCGACCAGGGTAGGCGCGCATATCGCCAGGCCTGCCGACATCGGGAACAGGAGCAATGCCGCGAACGTCAGCGCACGCACCATCAGGGCGGGCCGCTCCTGCGGCGGGGCGCGCGTCACCGCCGGCACCATCACCGTGCCTATGTGCCCGCCCACATACACCGCGGGCAACTGCGCAAGGTTGAACGCCATGCCATAGCTGCCCGCGTCGTGCGCACCCACGAGCCGGAACATCAGCGGTTTGTCCCAGTAGCGCGCGCCTTCGCTCAGGACGATCTCGCCCGTGATCGGCGCGCCGAAGCGGAAGATGTCGCGCAGCCGCGCGGCAGATACCTTCACCGGCTGCAACCAGTCGCGCAGGCGTGTGGCCGTGATCGTCGCGCCGGCGATGACGCAGGACTGGACGATGAAGGCGATGATCATCGCCTGACCGCCCAACGTGGTCATGCTGACCAGCGAGACGGCCACCACCGCATAGGCGACGTCGCCCAGCGCCGTGCCCAGCGCGATGCGACCGAAGCGCAACTCGCGTGCGAGCAGCTTGTCCGGAATCGCACCGAGGCGGCGTATGCCGATGCCCAGCAGTGCGCCCGGCAGGTAGTCGGCCACCCGCGGGGCCTGCAGCCACTGCGCGAGCGTCGGCGTGGCCCACCAGAGCGCTGCGATCATGGCGATGCCTGCAAGCAGGTACACCATGCTCGCAGCGAAGATGGCGTCCCTGCCCTCGCCCCCCCGGACCACGACGTACTGGCCGCACCCCCATGCGGCGATCCAGTTGCCGGTCAACGCGATCACCGTGGCCACGGTCACTTCGGCCACGATGTCCGGCGTCAGGTGGCGCGCGATCAGCAGGGTTCCGACCAGGCCCACCGCGCGTCCCGACAGGCCACCGATGATGCCGAGTGCGGCGCCGGAAAAGATCTTTCGGTGATCGTTCAAGCAAGCGTCCCGTGCCGGTGCGTGTTTCCTGTGACCGGATGATCGCTCACGTTGTCTCCAGGCGCATCCCGCGCCGCCGCCAGGTTTCGCGCATCCACGCCATCACGGGTCGTTCGATGCCACGGTTCAGGCCCACTGCCAGCGCCAGCGACACGGTCGCCGCCACCATGCACGCCAGCAACGCCGGCACGCCACGCTGCTCCAGCTGGTGGATCACCACGAAACCGATGGCCTGGTGTACCAGGTACAGCGCATACGAGATGCCGCCCAGGAACACGAACAACCGCGTGTCGAGGAAGCCCAGCCCGCCCCGGATGAAAAGCACGAAGATCATGCAGCAGGCCAGCGCCACCGGCAGGAAGACCGGCCGCTCGCCGACCGCGATGGCCAGCAGCGCCAGCAGCGCCATCACCAGGTTGAGCCGCCACTCGCCGGGATGGCGATGCATGCGAAAGAACAGGATGCCCAGTGCGAAGAACGGAATGAAGCGCAGGATCAGCAGTTCCCGCACCCAGTACGAGAAGTGCCAGTGATGTTTTTCGCACAGGCCCTCGACCGTCGCCAACAGCAGCCATCCGCCGATGATCCAGTGGATGCGCCTGAGTTGACCGACCACGAACCAGAACAGCATCTGCACGTAGAAGAACAGTTCGACCTGCAGGGTCCAGTAGGACCCGTCCAGATGCTCGGCACCGAGGATCTCCTGCACCATCGTGAAATTGAGCAGCAGCGCGCCCAGCGGAAGCTGCTGCATCGACAGCCCGGCGGCATACACCACGACGGCAGTGAGCACGATGGCCGCCCAATAGCCCGGAAAGAGCCGGGAGAAGCGCGACACCACGAAATCCATGGCGGTGCGCGTGCGCTCCAGTGTCATGAAGATCACGAAGCCGCTGATCAGGAAGAACAGGTAGACGCCGTACTTGCCTACCCGCAGGTCGAACGCCATGCCGCCCACATGGCCTATCTGCTCCTGATAACGCGTTGTGAAGTGGTAACCCAGCACGGCGACAGCGGCGATACCGCGCAGGGCGTCCAGTTCCACCATCCGCGAGGGCGTAGACGTTTCGTGACCCACCCTGTTCCCCTGCATCGGCATGACTCGGTTCTGATAACGCCAACCACACCGTGCTGCGGACAGCATGGCCGCCCCTCCTCCACGACTCCTGCATGCGTATCCTGATCGTCACCTCCCAGTTCCCGATCGCCGGGGAACCCAACCGCGGCCGCCCCGTCTACCAGACCGTGCGCGAGCTGTCGCGGCTCGCCGAAGTGAAGGTGATCAGCCCGGTCGCTTCGTATCCGCGCTGGGCACAGCCGCGCAGCTACCTGTATCGCCCCGTGCAAGATGCGCAGATCGCGCCCGGCTGCGACGTGGATCATGTGCGCTATCCCGCGTTGCCGGCGATCAGCCGCCCATTCAATGGCCATCTGTGTGCACGGGCGCTCGCCGCGCCGCTGCGCGCTTTCGCGCCAGACGTGGTGCTGGCCTACTGGCTGTATCCGGACGGCTACGGCGCGATGCGGGCCGCACACGCGGCCGGCATCCCCTTCGTCGCGGGTGCGCGTGGCTCCGATCTGCGCGTGCGGGATGCCATCAGCCGCCGCCTGACCCGGCCCGTGGTCCGCGCGGCGCGCCGGCTGCTGGTGGTCAGCGAAGACCTGGGGCGCGTTGCGGTCGACGGCTACGGTGCCGAGCCGCATCGTGTCCGCGCCATTCCGAATGGCTGCGATGCCAGTCTGTTCCACCCCGGCGACCGCCACGCCGCACGACGCGCGCTCGGCGTGGCGGAAGATGCCGAGGTGGTGCTTTACGTGGGACGTCTCGTCGCTGAGAAGGGCCTGCGCGAACTGCTGCAGGCGTCGCGTCGCCTGGTGGCGCAGCGGCCACGCGCCCGTGTGGTGCTGGTGGGTGAAGGTCCGCTGCGGGGCGAGCTGGACGCCGCGCTCGCCGCCGATCCCTCGTTGCCGCTGCAACTCGCCGGTGCACAGGCCCCCGCCGACGTGGCGCGCTGGATGGTCGCCGCCGATGTCGTCACGCTCCCCAGCTACTCGGAAGGTCATCCGAACGTGCTGGTCGAAGCGCTGGCGTGCGGCAGGCCCGTGGTGGCGACACCCGTCGGCGGCATCCCGGAAGTCGTGGATGCGGCCAACGGCGTGCTGGTTCCGGCCCGCGATGCGGACGCGCTCGCGGCCGCACTGGTGCAGGCGCTGGAACGGAACTGGGACGAAGCCGCACTCGCGCGGCGCTTCTCACGCGATTGGGAGCAGGTCGCCCGCGAAACCCTGGATGCCTGCGGGGAAGCGCTCGCCGAAACGCATGCCGGCCGGGCGTATTACGCCACCGGCCAGGCCTGACAAGAACACGGACAGGGGAAGCAGCACATGTGCGGAATCGCGGGTTTCATGGGTCCCGGCGTCGTCTCGACGGAGGCGCGGCCCTGGCTGGAGCGGATGATCCAGCCACTGGCGCATCGCGGCCCGGATGGTTTCGGTTTCCACGCCGCGCCGAGCATCGGACTGGCCCACGCGCGCCTGTCGATCATCGACCTGTCCACCGGCGACCAGCCCATCCACAACCCGCGCCGCACGGTGTGGACGGTGTTCAATGGCGAAATCTTCAATTTCGTAGAACTGCGCAGGATGCTGGAGGACAAGGGCCACGTCTTCTACACGCAGTCCGACACCGAGGTGATCGTGCATCTGTACGACCGTTACGGCGAGGACTTCGTCCATCACCTCAACGGCCAGTTCGCCATCGCCCTGTGGGACAGCGAACGCCAGCGCCTGGTGCTGGCGCGCGACCGGGCCGGCATCCGTCCGCTGTACTACACCCGCCAGCGCGGTCGCCTGTGGTTCGCCTCCGAAGTGAAATCGCTGCTGGCCGTGCTGCCGGAATGTGCCCACCTCGAGCCGCAGGCGTTGCTGCAGACGCTGACCTACTGGGCACCGGTGGATCCGGAGACACTCTACCAGGGCGTGCAGAGCCTTCCGCCCGGCCATGTACTGACGGTGGAGCGCGACGGACGCCAGCACCTGCGCCGTTACTGGGACTGGACGTTCCCCGACGCGGAGGCGACATCGCCTTCACGGTACCCGCTCACGCTGGAGCAGGCCACGGCGGAGCTGCGCGAACTGCTGGTCGATGCGGTGCGTCTGCAGCTGCGTGCCGACGTTCCGGTGGGCGCCTACCTCAGCGGCGGCCTCGACTCGTCCGGCATCGTCGCCCTGATCCGCGGCTTCACCGACACGCCGGTACGCACGTTCTCGGTGGCGTTCGAGGATGGCGAGTTCGACGAAAGCGCGCACCAGCAGGCGATGGTGCGGCACCTGGGCACCGACCACACCACGCTGATGTGCACGCGTCGCGACATCGGCAATGCGTTTCCGCGCCTGATCCGCCACACGGAAACACCCGTGCTGCGCACCGGGCCCGTCCCGTTGATGCTGCTGGCCGGCAGTGTGCGCCAGCACGGCTACAAGGTCGTGCTGACCGGCGAAGGCGCCGACGAAGTGTTCGGCGGCTACGACCTGTTCAAGGAAGCCAAGGTGCGACGCTTCTGGGCGCGCCAGCCCGGCTCGCGCCTGCGACCGCGCCTGCTGGAGAAGCTGTACGGCTACCTGCAGAACTCGCCGGTGAGCAGTCCGGCATTCGCGCAATCGTTCTTCGGCCAGGGCATGGAGCACCTGCACCGGCCGATCTTCGCGCACGTACCGCGCTGGACCACCTCGCAGCGCGCCTTCGCCTTCCTGTCGCCGGACCTGCGGACCACGGCCGCGCACTGGGACCCGCTGGAGGCCTACGAGCACACGCTGCCGCCGGACATCGCGCGATGGAGCGATCTCTCGCGCGACCAGTACGTGGAAGCCAAGTCGCTGCTGGCCGGTTACCTGCTGTCGTCGCAGGGCGACCGGGTGGCCATGGCGAACTCGATCGAAGGGCGTTTCCCCTACCTCGACCATCGCGTCATCGAGTTCGCCAACCGCCTGCCGCCCAGCTTCAAGATCCGCGGCATGACAGAAAAGTACCTGCTGCGGCGCGCCCTGGCGGAACTGCTGCCGCCGGATATCGTGCAGCGGACCAAGCAGCCGTACCGCGCACCGGACAGCCAGAGCTTCTTCTTCGACGGCAAGCCGCTGGACTACGTCGCCGACCTGCTGTCGCCCGACGCGATCCGCGATGCCGGCTATTTCGACCCCGCGCCGGTATCGCGGCTGGTGGAAAAGTGCCGGCTGGGACGGGCGACGGGCTTCGCCGACAACCAGGCGTTCGTGGGCATCCTTTCCACGATGCTGGTGCATCGGCAGACCGTCGAGGCGCGCCTGTCGCCCTCCCCGGCGGCACACCCTTCCGGTGCGGTCGCGTAGGACGCACACTCGGACATCTCGAGGGGATCAAAGCATGGATTGGCGGGTCAAGGGCACCATCCAGAAAATTCTCGGCACGCTGCCCGGCGGGCACGGGCTGCATTTCCACCTGCAGCGCCGCTTCGGCGGCCTGCGCGATTTCGACGGTGAACTCGCGACCAAGGTGGACGACTGGGAAATCATGATCGGCCACCTGCGCGGCGCCGGTATCGTGCTGCCCGGCGTCCGCTGCTTCGAGATCGGTACCGGGTGGTACCCGACGTTCCCGTTCGCCTGCTATCTGGCAGGTGCCGCGCGGGTGACCACGTACGATCTCAATCCGCACCTGCGCATGGACCTGACGTTGCGCTGTGCGGACGTGCTCGGCCGTTTCCTCGACCGCATCGCCACCGCCGCCGGAGTTCCGCTCGCGGATGTCGAACAACGCCATCGGCAGCTGCTCGAACGCCTGCGCGCGGGTGCCGACCTCGACGCCGCCAGTGGCGGCGTGATCCATTACCGCTCGCCGGCGGATGCCACCCGCACGGCGCTTCCGGACGGCGATGTCGATGTGGTGTTCTCCAACAGCGTGCTCGAACACGTGCCACCGGACGTGATCGATGCGATGTACGCCGAAGCCATGCGCATCCTGTCGCCGCGCGGCCTGATGTTCCATTCGGTCAATTGCGGCGACCACTACGCCTACGTGGACCGCAGCATTCACCAGTTGCACTACCTGAAGTACTCCGACAATCAGTGGCAACGCTGGAACAACGCCTTTCTCTACCAGAACCGGTTGCGCGCGCAGTGGTTCGTGGAGGGCGCGCGCAGGCATGGATTCGACATCGAACTGGACACGTCCACGACACGGCCCGAACGCATGCGCCAGCTTGCCGACATGCCCGTGCATCCGCAGTTCGCCCACGTACCGGCCGAGCAGCTGTGCATCACCAGCGTGGATTTCATCGCGCGCAAGCCGGCTGCAAACGCGGCCGGCTGACCGTCGCGCGCTACTGCGCCGCGGCCTGTGCCGGTGCGGTTGTTGCAGGCGCAGGGGCGATACGCAGCAGCTTGCCGTCGGGTGCCGGCGCATCCACCAGCACGTACAGCGCGCCATCCGGCCCCTGCCGCACATCGCGGATCCGCTGGTTGCGTTCGGTCAGCAGGCGTTCTTCGTGCACCACGCGGTCGCCCTCCAGTTCCAGGCGGATCAGCGCCTTGTCCGCCAGCGCACCCAGGAACAGGTTGCCCTTCCAGCCAGGCAACGCGTCGCCGGTGTAGAACGCCATGCCGCTGAGACCGGGGGACTTCGCCCAGACATGGTGGGGCTGCTCCATGCCGGGCGCCGCCTTGCCCTGCGAACCCGGTACGGGCCGGCCGCTGTAGTCGATCCCGTGGGTGATCACGGGCCAGCCGTAATTGAGGCCGGCTTTGGGCAGGTTGAGTTCATCGCCGCCCATGGGCCCATGTTCGGTGGCCCACAACTGGCGCGTCACGGGATGCAGGGCTGCACCCTGCACGTTGCGATGCCCGTACGACCAGATCTCGCCACGGGCACCTGCGCGCGACACGAAGGGATTGTCGGCCGGCACCGTGCCATCGGGATGGATGCGCGCGATCTTGCCCGAGAGCTTGTCCAGCTCCTGCGCCGTGGCCGCACCGACGCGGTTGTCGCCCTGGGTGACGAACAGGTTGCCCTGATCGTCGAACACCAGCCGTGCACCGACATGGGTGCCGTGCGAGAGCTTGGGCTCCTGCCGGTACACGACGGTCGACTCGACCAGCGCAGCGCCACGCAGCTTGCCGCGCACGACCGCGGTCCCCGCCTTGTTGCCGCGGAAATTGGGCTCGGCGAAGGCCAGGTAGACCCAACCGTCCTGCGGGTAACCGGGTGACAGTGCGACGTCCAACAGGCCGGCCTGTCCGTCGACGAAGATCTCGGGCAACCCGGTGAGGGGTGCCGACACGCTGCCGTCGGCGGCGATCCTGCGCAGTCGTCCCGCCCGTTCGGTGACCAGCATGCCACCCTCGGGCAGGAAGGCGAGCGACCAGGGATGGTCGAGACCGACGACCTGTTCCGACACCACGAAATCCTGCTTCTCCGACGCGTAGGCCGTTTGCGCCGGATCCTGCACCGAGCGGGGAGGTGCCGCAGGCGCCGCGACGGGATCGGCCTGGCGGCACGCCGCCAGCGCCAGGACCAGCAGACACAGGGAGAGACGCATCGTGGACTCCTGTCGGCAGGGTTGCAGGGCCGCGATGGTAGCACCGGCGGATCGCCCGCCAGCCACCCGTCCAGATGGCCGGTGATGCGCGGAACCGCCGTTCATGTGAGCAGCAACGGAACAAGAAGCGTTGGGGAAACCATGCCGCAGAAGCAGCAGATCAAAACCTTCATCCTGCAGAACTTTCTCTTCTCGGATGACCCTTCCGCCGTGGGCGATCAGGATTCGCTGATCCAAGGCGGCATCATCGACTCGACGGGGATCCACGAGCTGGTGTTCTTCCTGGAGGACGCGTTCAAGCTGCAGATCGCGGCGGAAGAGATGACACCCGCCAACTTCGATTCCATCCAGACCGTCGACGCGTTCGTCTCGCGCAAGCTGGCCGGCTGACCCGTCGCGTACGCCGTCGCCATGGAGCGCCTCGCCACCCGACTCGCGCGGATCGCACGTACCACGCCGCAACGCACCGCGATGGTGGAGGGCGAGCGCACGATCGACTACGGCACCTTCTGGTCGCAGGCCTCCGGCTTCGCGCACCACCTGCGCCAGGCCGGCCTGCAGGCCGGCGAACGCGTGGCGCTGGTGCTTCCGAACAGGATCGAAGCCGCCGTGGCGCTGTATGGCATCTGGCTGGCCGGCGGCGCCGCCGCGCCACTGAATGCCCAGGCACGCTCGCGCGACTTCATGCCCTGGCTGCGCCACTGCGGTGCGCGCTTCGTGGTGTATGAAAGTGGGCATCGCGACATGGAGCAGACCTTCGCGCAATGGGAAGACGCAACTCCCGTGCCGCAGGCGATCGCGCTGGCGCTGGACGGTGGCCTGCCCGTGGTCGAGGGCGACGACGACTGGCCACAGGACGCCGCCGACGACACGCTGGCACAACTGCTCTACACCTCGGGCACCACTGGTGAGCCCAAGGGCGTGATGCTGAGCCATGGCAATCTCGCCGCCAATACCGATGCCGTCATCGCCTACCTGGACCTGACGCGCGACGACGTGATCGTGAGCGTGCTGCCGTTCTACTATGCCTACGGCGCATCGGTGCTGCATACCCACCTGGCCAGCGGTGCGTGCATCGTGCTTGGCCCGGGCATGGTCTTCCCGATCCAGGTGCTCGACGCGCTGCAGCGCCACCGCGCGACCGGATTCTCCGGCGTTCCGTCCACCTATGTGCTGTTGATGGAGATGCTGGAGCGCCGTAGCCACGACCTGTCTTCGCTGCGTTACCTGACGCAGGCGGGAGGCGCGATGGCGCCCGTCGTGGCCGACCGTGTCCGCGCCGTGCTTCCGGATGCGCGCCTGTTCCTGATGTACGGCCAGACCGAAGCCACGTCGCGGATCAGCTGGCTCCCGCCGGAACGGCTTGACGACAAGCGCGGCTCGGTCGGCATCCCGGTGCAGGATACGCAGTGGCGCATCCTGCGCGAGGACGGCAGCCCCGCCTCGACGGGCGAAGCAGGCGAAGTCTGCGTGCGTGGGCCCGGCATCATGCAGGGCTACTGGAACCATCCCGCCGGCACCGGGGCGGTCCTGCGCGATGGCTGGCTGCATACCGGTGATCTCGGCCATGTCGACGCCGACGGCTATCTGTTCCTGCAGGGCCGACGCAGCGACATGATCAAGACCGGTGCACACCGCGTGCACCCCAACGACGTGGAAGAAGTCATCGCAGAACTTGCCGGCATCCGCGAAGTGGCGGTGGTCGGCGTGGACGACGACACGCTGGGCCAGGTCATCAAGGCCTTCGTGGTGGCGGACGAATGCATCCCCCGTGCGGAAGACCGCATCAAGGCACACTGCCGTGCACGCCTGCCGGCCTACAAGATTCCCCGACACATCACCTTCGTCGAAGCCCTGCCGCGGACTGCATCCGGCAAGGTCAGACGCGTCCAACTGACGGAGCAGACCACCACGCCATGAGCCAGCTCGATCACCATGTCCTCGACATCGACTACCAGAGCGAAGCCGACCGCATCGCCGCACGCCTGCGCGAGATCACTGCGCGCCAGTTGCACAGACGCGGCCTGGTGGTCGCGATTTCGGGCGGCATCGACAGCTCCGTCAGCGCCGCGCTGGCTGTGCGCGCCCTGGGGCCGGATCGCGTCTTCACGCTGATCCTGCCCGAGCGTGACTCCTCCGACGACAGCGCCGCGCGCGCGCACATCCTCGCCGAACACCTGGGCGTGCGGACCGAGACGGTGGACATCGCGCCCGCGCTGGCGGCGATCGGCTGCTACCGCGCCCGCGACGAGGCCGTGCGCAACACGCTGCCCGAGTATGCCGAAGGCTGGAAGTTCAAGATCGTCATCGACGGCGGCACCGAAGGCCGCATCAACCGTTTCCGCATGGTGGCGCAGTCGCCGGACAGCGTATTGCACGAACGCGACCTCGCCCTGGCCGACTACCTGACCATCGTCGCCGCCACCAACTTCAAGCAGCGCATCCGCAAGACCCTGGAGTATTTCCATGCCGACCGCCTCAACTACGGCGTGGTCGGCACGCCCAACCGCGTGGAGTACGACCAGGGATTCTTCGTCAAGAACGGCGACGGCTCGGCGGACGTGAAACCGATCGCGCACCTCTACAAATCGCAGGTGTACGGCATGGCGCGCCACCTCGGCCTGCCCGAGCGCGTCTGCGCCGCCATACCGACCACGGACACCTACAGCCTGAGTCAGGGCCAGGACGAGTTCTACTTCGCCCTGCCCTACCAGCAGATGGACCTCGCGTTGTGGGCCCTCAACCATGACAGGCCGGCGGGCGAACTCGCCATCGCGCTGGGCATCACACCGGCGCAGGCGCAGGCCGTCTACGACGACATCCGCAACAAACGCCGCACCACGCAGTACCTGCACATGGCGCCCGTGCTCGCTGGCGATGTCCCGGAGCTCGGCTGACCGATGAACGCGGCGCCTCCCGCCCCGCAGTATCTCGTGCAGGCCGGTCGCCCGGCGCACGACCGCGCCACGGTGCTCGGCCTGTGGCGGGGCAACCTGGGCCAGGATGCCCGGATGACCGCGAAGTACGAGTGGTTCTACCTGCGCTGCCCGCATGGCGAGCCGCTGCTGCAGTTGCTGCTCGATGTCCCGACGCAGGCGCACGTGGGCACGGCATCCGCAGGCAGGCGCCGCCTCGTATGGCAGGGGCGGGAACTGCGTGGGGGCGTGCTCGTGGACCTCGCCGTGCTGCCCCAGCATCGTTCACTGGGGCCTGCACTGATGTTGCAGCAGGGATTGATCGCGGCTGCGGGTGAAGCGCTCGATGTTCTCTACGGCTTCCCGAATCCCAAGGCCGCCCCGGTGTTCAAGCGGATCGGGTACGCCCAGTCCGCGCATCTGGTGCGCTACGCACGCGTGCTGCGCCACGCCCACTATCTTCGCAGCCGTCTGCCAGGCTGGCTCGCGTCGCCCGCAGGCTGGGCCGCCGACAGGGTGGTCGCACTTCGCGATGCATGGTCGCGCCTGCGCGGCCCGGCGTTGCGCTCGGCATGGACGGACCAGGCCGACGCCCGCATCGATGCCGTCTGGGCGGATTCCCACAAGGGCGACGATGTCATGGCGGTACGCGATGTCGGCCATCTGCGCTGGCGCTTCGACGAGTCTCCGCTGGCGACCACCCGCTATCTGCTGGTGAAGCGCGCACGCGACCGTGCCCTGCAAGCCTGGTTCGCCGTGCAGCGCATCGAGGGCACGCTGCACGTGCGCGACTTCTGGTCCCTCGACGGCGCCAACGGCATGGCGGCCATGCACGTGGGCGAGCTGCTTCGTGCCGCGCGTAAGCTGGGCTG
Organism: uncultured Pseudoxanthomonas sp.; assembly: GCF_946886695.1. The sequence goes on from NZ_CAMPJD010000013.1 coordinate 50,491, forward strand.
CGCGGCTGTCTCGGTGGAGATGTGCACCTCGGACGCGCAACGCGCGGGATGGCAGGCGCTGCATTTCGTCGAGCGCGGACGGAGACCGGTGTTCACGCGCTGGAGTTCGTCAGGCGAACCGGCAGCCGCCGCGTCGCTGTTCCTGACCTCGGCGGACGAAGACGAATAACACGCACGCGACGCGCGTGCGTGGCAGCCTCAGGCCAGGCGACGCGCCTGGCGTCGGAACAGGTACAGCGCCAGCCAGTCTTCGCGGAACCGCCCCTTGGCATCGACGACCGCATCGGTTTCGAAGCCGGTTCGACCCAGCAGCCAGCCAACCCCCGTCGTCGTGGGATTCAGTACCGGCACGCTGGTGAACAGCAATTCGTAACCGGCTTCGCGCGCCCGCTGCGCGATGGCAGCATCGAATGATCCATGCGGGAACGACATCGACTCCGCATTGGCATGCGGCTGCCCCAGCTGCCGGGCGAGCGATGCGCGCGCACCGGCAAGTTCCGCGTCCAGATCATCCGCAAGCCTCATGGGTGCATGTGTCTTGCCATGCAGGCCCAGAGCCACGCCCCCGGCTTCAAGCTGATGCAGTTCCTCGACAGTGACCATGTGGCGGTGCCCGTCATCGAGCCGCGCCATGAAAGGCTCCAGCACGCGCGCGCGGACATCCGCCTCCAATGCTTCGACGCGTGCGATCACCTCGCGCAGCGCCTCGATGGTCTCATCGACCTCGGTCCCTGCCGCCTCGCCAGCCGGCAACGCAGCCGCGAGTTCGCGCACCCCCAGTGCTCCGCGTCGCCAGGCGCCGATGAGGCGTTCCTGGAAGAAGGGCTGCCGGGTTCCCACCGCATCCGCCACCACGAACAGCAGCGCCGGCAAGCCCGCCCGCTTCAAAGCGGGGAGCGCGTAGTGGGCATTGTCGGCCCAGCCGTCGTCGAAGGTGATCAACAGGGATCTCGGCGGCAGGGCTGCGCCTGTCCTGCGCGACGCCAGCACCTGCTCCAGCGATACCACGCTGTAGTGGCGGCGGAAGAACGCCAGCGACTGTTCAAGCCAGCGCGTGGCAAGCGTGTAGTCCGGGTCGCAGGTCGCCCAGCGCGGATCGTCCGGACTCAAGGTACGATGGAACATGACCACCGTCAGGCTGTCCGCGTTGCGCAGCCGGTGATAGAGGCCGAGCAGCCCGCTCGTATACAACAGCTTCTTGGAGACGTCCTTCAGCATGGCGCCCGACATCGAAGTTTCAGTGATTATACCGACGTACAACCGCCGGGACCTGTTGCCGCGCGCCATCGATTCCGTACTCGCGCAGACGCGCTCCATCGACGAGATCATCGTGGTGGACGACGGCTCCACCGACGGCACGGCCGACATGCTGCAGGCGCGCTACGGCGAGCGCGTGAAGCACGTATGGCAATCCAACGCCGGCGTCTCGGCCGCGCGCAACCATGGCCTCCGCCTCGCCCGTGGCCGCTATCTCGCCTTGCTCGACAGCGACGACGAATGGTTGCCGGAGAAGACCGCACTGCAGGTCGCGTTCCTCGAATCCAGGCCGGACTTCGGCATGGTCGTCTGCGACGTCGAGCGCATCGATGGCGATTACCGGCATATCGACGTCTTCCATCGCCGCGATGTGATCCGTGAAGATGGCTGGGCGCTGCGATGGTTGCTGCACAACCCGGCATTGATTCCGGCGTCGGTCATGCTCCGCCGGCAGGTGGTGGACCAGCTGGGCGGGTTTGATGAGACATTGCGCACTGCCGAGGATCTCGAATTCCACCTGAGGGTCGCACGCCACTGGCCGATCGGCGTCGTCGAACAGGCCCTCGTGCGCGCGATGCGGGGGCACGAAGGCCTGTCGGCAGCCAGCAGCACGTACGATGATTATGTCCGCGTGGTCGAAGCCGCTGTCGCCAGTGCCCGCGGCTCGCTCGACGACGGCGAACTGGACGTGGCGCTCGCCGGCACCTATCTCCGCAATGCGCGCGGCATGCTGATACGCCGTCGCTGGGCTGCAGGCGCCAGGCTGGCCAACCGCGCCTGGCGACTCTCCCGGGACAGGGGGCAACGTCGCGAGATCCTGGCCCTGTTGCCGTTCGGACTGAAACGCTTCCTGCGCGGCCTGCTCCCGGCCGGTTGAATTTCCCTTCCGCATGCGCGGCCGCTCAGCGCGCGCCGCGGCCGAACAGCACGACCTCTACGGTCTGAAGCAGGATCATCACGTCGAACACCAGGCCGTGGTTCTTGACGTAGAACAGATCGAACTTGAGCTTCTCTTCCGCATCGCGCACCGAAGCACCGTAGGGGTAGCGCAGCTGCGCCCACCCGGTCAGGCCAGGCTTGACGCTGTGCCGTACGCCGTAATAACGCACTTCATCGTTGAGCATGTCGACGAAATGCGGACGCTCCGGTCGCGGCCCCACGAAACTCATGTCGCCGCGCAGCACCGCGATGAGCTGCGGCAATTCATCCAGGCGTGTCTTGCGGATGAAACGTCCTACCCGCGTGCTGCGGTCGTCATCCTTGCTGGCCCAGATCGCGACACCGCCCTTCTCGGCATCCACCCGCATGCTGCGGAACTTGGTCAGCGTGAAATGCCGCCCGCGCTCGCCCACGCGCGTCTGGCTGTAGAAGACAGGCCCGCCCGACTCAAGCCAGACCGCGAGACCCACGAGGACCATCAGCGGCCAGCTGACCAGCAGCAACGCTCCCGCGGCGAGCAGATCGAAGAAGCGCTTGCTCAAGCGTCGTGGCGTGGAGTAGTCGAAGCCGCCCGAGAACACGAGCCACGAGGGATCCACGGCATTGAGTTGCACCATGCCCGCTTCGCGTTCGAAGAAGCTGGACAGGTCCACCACGGAAATTCCCTGCTGCACGCACTGGAGCATCTGCTCCATGGGCAGCCCGCCGCGACGCTCATCGGGTGCGATCACTAACTCGTCGATCTGCAGGCGTTCCGTGAGGGCATGGAGTCCTTCGTCCCCCATGTGGACCAGCATGTCCTCGTGCACATGCACCGACTGGCCCGGCACCGGCACGAATCCCACTACCGAGAACGTGCGACGGTCCGAGCGGCGACGCATGCAGGAATTGATGAGGTCCGCGTTGCGGCCGGCGCCGAGAATCAGGACGCGCTGCTTGAGTACGTCCGAATGGAATACCCGCACCCACCCGATGCGCACCACCACGATGCTGACGACCCCGATGCCCAGCGAGATGGCCAGCACGCCGCGACCGAGATACGCAGGAGGCACCAGGTAATACAGGACGACGAGCGCGATGCCGCCAAACGCGAACGAAAGCGCAAGGCGCAGGGCGAAGTCCATGCGCGTATGTCGGACATGGGTCTGGTAAAGACCGAAGGCGGTCATGGAGCCGGTGATCGCCAAAGCCACCAGTGCGGCACGCCATGGCGTCTGCTCCAGGAACATCACCTGGTATTCCGGATCGGTGTGGAAGCGTATCCACGCCGCTGCCATCACGGCTGCGAACAGTACGACCACCTCCCCCAACCACAGGAACCGGATGACCCGATCCTTGCGGCTCTTGTGCGTTGCCTTCATCGACGTCCCCTGCTGCCGTACCGGCCAGCACCCCCGGCCCGTACCGCGATACGTTTCATTCCGTCGCCACGCGGCCACTCCCTTCCGGGAAAGACCATCGCCCTGGCTCCGGCACGTCTTCTTCTTACCTCCGACACATCTCTTCGAACGTGACTTTCCGCCGCTGGCGGACAGCGGAACAAGAAAAAAGCCGCCCCGAAGGGCGGCCTCTGGTCGTATCAGGGGAAAACGGACCCGCTGCGTCAGCGGCGGAGAACAACGCCCCTTCTATAGCGTGCTGCGGGCGCCTGCCGCCAGCGCGGCCGCTCGCGGACGGCCGGCAGCGTGGCCGGCGCAGGCGCGGCAACGGCCGGCTGCGACGCGGTCACCGGCTGTGCCGCCGCTCCTGCCGGGCGTGAAGGGATCAACGGTTGGGACCCATTCACCCGGATCGGGTCGGAGACCTGGTCAATGTCGAACTGCTCGAATGCCCCGACATCGATGCGGTTCTCCAGCAGAAGACGTGCGTGCGCGTCCCCGATCGCGAGCTTGGTCCGCAACGGCGGATCGAATGCCGGCAGCAGTTGCGGCGACGGGAACGGGAACGCAGTCGGCGTGACGGGGGTGTTGTTGCCCGTGTTCAACAGCGGGCTGCCCGCACGAGGACGGAGGTTGCGCTGTGCCAGGTCGACGAACATCGGGTCGCTCCCCCGCAGGGTGCCCGTCCACTCCGTCGGCACCATCGCCGCCGCTGTCTGCACCCAGTTGTTGGAGCCGGCGACCTTGCGGCCATCCGACCATGGCTCCCTGCTCTGCGGGCCACAGTACGGCGTGTCGACATTGCTCGCCGGATTCTCGCGGACGATGCTGGGCGCACTGCCCGCTGCCGGCTGGTAGATCACGTTGTTGTGCATCTCCAGCGAGCCCTGGCCCAGTTGGACCAGCACGGCGTTGGCCGTGCCGGAACGGTCCATCAGGATGGTGTTGTTCACCAGGCGCGTGCGGCCCTGGTTGCGTCCGTTGAGATCGCCGCCGATGCGCAACGCATTGCCCGAACGACTCGTCGAGCGATGGATGATGACATTGCCGACGAGTTCGGCGTCTTCGCGCCGGAGATCCGCGGTCCAGCCGGACTTCTGCGTCTCGCAGTCGGGTCCGATCAGCTCGACTTCGTGCAGGTCCGACCCCTCGATCCAGTTGTAGTGGATTTCGGCACGCTGGTGGCGTACACGCACCAGCACGCCGCCGGTGGCGCTGTGCACGTAGTTGTAGCGCATCCTGAACACGGTGTCCGGATAGGCCACCTCGTCGGACTGCATGTAGATCGCATGCCGGCGGTCGCCCTGTCCCGAGCGGGCGATCTCGCTGTACTCGAGCGTGAACGATCCGGAGTTCTGGTCGGCGCCCAGGATGCCGTGCGAGGGACAGTCATGCACGTACGCATCGCGCACCGTGGCGTTGTGGGCCTCGCTGAAAATGCAGGAACTCGTTCCGCCAGTCACTTCGAAGCCTTCGAACACGACGTGATTCGACTGCTGGAATTTGATGGTATGACTACCCCCCGAAAGCACGGGCCGGGTCGCCCCGGCGACGCGGCGCCACCTGATCGTCACCGGACTGGCTTCGGTACCGCTGTCGTCGCTGCCCACCACGATATTGCCGGCATAGGTCGCATTGCCGTCCACTTCGACGATGTCGCCCGGCGCAAGATTGACGCTGCTGAAGAGGGTCGTCAGCTGCGTGTAGGTGCGCCCCGGACCAACGTTGTAAGTTGCGGCGGCCGCGCTCAAGGGGACAGCCGCCAGCAGCCCCAGCCCAAGCAAGGGTTTTGAGAAATGCATCAAATGGACTCCCGCGATTGCTCGCGTTCTGTTGTTTCCCCTGCTGGATCATTGTCCCGACGCGGGCGTGAACAACCCGCTAATCCAGACCTTCAATGGGCGCCACGGATGAGACGCGTGCCCCATTTCGGTGATCAGGTCTGCCTTCAAGTACGCGAATGACCGCCGAAAGCGGCCGCAAGCATCGTGCTGAAGGAATCTTTCGATCAGGTTATTGACGGGTGAAAGTCGTTCGTGCAAAATTCCGCTTCTAACGAAACGCGCCCGTAGCTCAGCTGGATAGAGTACCTGGCTACGAACCAGGCGGTCGGGAGTTCGAATCTCTCCGGGCGCGCCATTTTCGAAACAGGCTGACTTAGGTCAGCCTGTTTTTTTTCGCCCGTCCGAAGACAAGCGTCACTCCGGTCGCATAAAAAAAAGCCCCGCATTGCGGGGCTTTTTCAAACTGGCGGAGTGAGAGGGATTCGAACCCTCGATAAGGCTTTTGACCCTATACTCCCTTAGCAGGGGAGCCCCTTCGGCCACTCGGGCATCACTCCGGTTTTTCGCACGTCGCAGCCATGCTGCAGCGGCCGCCTAGGATAGCGACTCGCCGCGCGGGCGGCAAACAAATTCACTCCGAAGTGACGTTTTCCGAACCTGCAGGCGACGCGATCTCCTCACCACGCTGGATGCGCTGGTAGATTTCTTCGCGATGCACGGCCACATCCTTGGGCGCGGTGATACCGATACGCACCTGATTTCCTTTCACGCCAAGCACGGTCACTGTGACCGAATCACCGATCATCAGGGTTTCGCCGACACGGCGGGTCAAGATCAACATGTTTCTTCTCCGTAATCCGGCAAGGATAGTGCCGGGGGCGCGCCAGCCTTGTGAAAATGGGCCGACAGCTTCCTGGTACATTCATGAACCTAAAGCATGGTAGCGGCCGGGGGCACACCGCCGCAAGCGCCGTATGGTCGAATGGCGGATCAGCCAAGGCGTTGCTGGACCCATCCGGGAACGCCTGCAAGGGCCGTGGCAAGGGCGGGCCCGTCCTCACCACCACCCTGGGCGAGGTCCGGGCGACCACCGCCCTTGCCCCCGATCTGACTGGCGATATGTGACAGTAGTTCCCCCGCTTTGACCCGCCCTGTTGCGGCACCGTTCACGCCTGCCACCAGCGCCGCCTTGCCGTCCACGGTGCCGGCGAGGACGATCACTGCGTCGCCCAACTGCTGCTTCAGGCGGTCCATGGCATCGCGGAGCGCCTTTGCGTCGAAACCTTCCAGCCGCGAAGCGAGGACACGGATACCTCCCACCTCGACGGCCGAGCCGCCCAGGTCCGACGTGGCGCTGGAGGCCGCCTTGGCTTTGAGGGACTCCAGTTCCTTCTCGAGCTTCTTCTGGCGGTCGGCCAGTGCCCGGATCTTCTCGACCACCTCACCGGTGTTGCCGCCCAGCAGGCCAGCCGCTTCGGCAAGCCGGCGCTCCTCGTCGGCCACATAGTCGAGCGCACCCTGCCCCGTCACCGCCTCGATGCGGCGCACGCCAGCGGACACACCACCTTCACCGACCAGCTTGAACAGGCCGATGTCACCAGTGCGGCCGACATGGGTACCGCCACAGAGTTCGGTGGAGTAATCGCCCATCTTCAGCACGCGCACGTGTTCGCCGTATTTTTCGCCGAACAACGCCATGGCGCCGAAATCCAGTGCTTCCTGCATGCCCATGTGATGCACTTCGGCTGCGCTGTTGGCACGGATCTGCTCGTTGACGCGACGCTCGACCTCAGCCAGTTCCACCGCCGTCATCGGCTGGAAATGGGAGAAGTCGAAGCGCAGGCGATCCGGTGCGACGAGCGAACCTTTCTGCTGGACGTGCGTGCCGAGCACTTCGCGCAACGCCGCGTGCAGCAGGTGGGTGGCGGAATGGTTCAGGATGGTGCTGGCGCGACGTGTCGCGTCCACCGATGCCACCACATGGTCGCCAAGCTTCAGCGTACCCTTGGCGACACGGCCGGCGTGGCCATGGAACTGGCTCGCGAACTTCAGCGTGTCCGCGACATCGAACTCGACGCCCTGTTCGGCCAGCACGCCGGTATCGCCGACCTGCCCGCCGGATTCCGCGTAGAACGGTGTCTTGTCCAGGATAACCACCGCCTCCTCGCCCGCTTCCACGGACGGCACCGGGCGCCCGTCCTTCAGCAGCGCGACGACCTGCAGGCCGCCGGCATCCAGGTGGTCGTATCCCTGGAAGACCGTGGGCGAGAGCTGGGCCACGAGGTCGGCGGGCAGGCCGGTATTCGAAGTGAACTTGCCGGCGGCACGCGCGGTTTCCCGCTGTTGCTCCATCGCCGCATCGAACCCGGCCATGTCCACGGTCAACCCACGCTCACGTGCGATGTCGGCAGTGAGGTCAACCGGGAAGCCGTACGTGTCATACAGCCGGAACGCATCGGCACCCGGGATGACCCCATCGGCCGCGCGCGCGGCGACGTCGTCGAAGATCCGCATGCCGGAATCCAGCGTCTCCGCGAACCGTTCTTCCTCTGCCTTGAGCGCGCGCTCGACCAGTTCGCGGGCCGCCGGTAGTTCCGGGTAGGCATCGCCCATCAGGTCGGACAGCGTGCCGACCATCTTGTGGAAGAAGGACTGGCGCATGCCCAACATCCAGCCGTGGCGCAGGGCCCGACGGATGATCCGTCGCAGCACATAACCCCTGCCCTCATTGGACGGCAGCACGCCATCGACGATGAGGAAGCTGCACGCGCGGATATGGTCTGCGATGACGCGCAGCGACTTGTTCTCGAGATCGGCCGTGCCGGTCAGTTCGGCGGCCTTGCGGATCAGGCCTTGGAACAGATCGATCTCATAGTTTGTGTGGACATGCTGGAGCACGGCCGCCAGACGCTCCAGGCCCATGCCTGTATCGACGCAGGGTGCCGGCAGCGGTATCAGCGTCCCGTCGGGTTGACGGTCGAACTGCATGAAGACGTTGTTCCAGATCTCGATGTAGCGATCACCATCTTCATCCGGCGAGCCCGGCGGACCACCCGCGATATGGTCGCCGTGATCGTAGAAAATCTCGGTGCACGGGCCGCAGGGCCCGGTGTCGGCCATCTGCCAGAAGTTGTCGGACGCGTAAGGCGCGCCCTTGTTGTCGCCTATGCGCACGATGCGCTCGGCCGGCAGACCGATCATGTCGTGCCATAGGTCGTAGGCCTCGTCATCGGTGTGGTACACCGTGACCAGCAGCCGTTCCTTGGGCAGCTTCCAGACCTCGGTCAGCAGTTCCCATGCCCAGCCGATGGCCTCCTTCTTGAAGTAATCGCCAAAGGACCAGTTGCCCAGCATCTCGAAGAAGGTGTGGTGGCGGGCCGTGTAACCAACCGAATCCAGATCGTTGTGCTTGCCGCCCGCGCGCAGGCAGCGCTGCACGTCGGCCGCCCGCACATAACTGCGCTTCTCGGCGCCCAGGAACACGTCCTTGAACTGCACCATGCCGGAATTGGTGAACAGCAACGTAGGGTCGTTGCCGGGCACGAGCGAGGCTGACGGCACAATGGTATGGCCCTTCCCGGCGAAGAAGTCGAGGAAGTCCTGGCGGATCTGTCGGGTACTGAAGGTATTGGGAGTGGTCATCTGGCAGGCATTGGCTGGAAGGCGCATCCCCGCGCCGCTCTCTCCGCTACATGCGGGTGCGGCGAGGTGGAGGCAACCCAATGCTCTAGATTATCAGGCCGCCCCGTCCCAGTCCTCAGCCTCCAGCCGACTCGCGGCCCGGACGGCGGCGCCATCGAAGCCGCGCCGGATCAGGAAATCCGCGATCTTGCGCCGTTGAGCCGGGTCGATCTGGCGGGCTGGACCGAAACGACGGCGGACGAGGTCGCACGCCGCTTCGGTCCAGTCGCCATCGAAGGTGGCCATGGCGGCCGCCACCGCCTCGCGGTCCAGCCCATGCGTGGACAGCTCGGCCTTTATACGTAGCGGACCATAACCACCCGAGGCCCGGCTTCGGACAAGGGCCTCTGCAAAGCGCGTGTCGCTCTGCCAACCCTCATCCGCCAACCGGTCCACGGCCGATCGCACATCGGCCGCTTCCACTCCACGGGATGTCAACTTGCGGGACAACTCCCGTCGGGAGTGCTCCCTACGGGTCAAGAGCCCGAGCGCGCGCTGCAGGGGTGTCTGCTCGGCCGGCTTGCGCCGGCGGCGTCCTGCCCCCGGTGCATCTCCTGCTTCATCGACCATGACGCGCGTCCGGTTCACCCATTGCGGTGCTTATTCGCCGTCGCTGTCCGCACTTTCTTCGCGCTGCGCTTCGGCGGGCTGGAACTTCTCGCGCAATTCGGATTCCAGCTTGGCGGCAATGGCAGGATTCTCGCGCAGGAAGGTCCGGGAATTGTCCTTGCCCTGGCCGATGCGCTCGCTGCCATAGCTGTACCAGGCGCCCGCTTTGTCGACCAGCTTGGCTTCCACGCCCATATCGATCAGTTCACCTTCGCGACTGATGCCTTCGCCATAGAGGATCTCGGTGACGACCTGCTTGAACGGGGGCGCCAGTTTGTTCTTGACCACCTTGATCTTGGTCTGGTTGCCGATGATCTCGTCGCCCTTCTTGATGGCACCGATGCGGCGGATGTCCAGACGGACGGAGGCGTAGAACTTCAGCGCATTGCCGCCAGTGGTGGTCTCGGGGCTCTGCCCGGGCATCATCACCCCGATCTTCATGCGCAACTGGTTGATGAAGATGACGGTGGTGTTCGAGCGCTTGATGTTGCCGGTGAGCTTGCGCAGGGCCTGGCTCATCAGGCGCGCCTGCAGGCCCGGCAGCTGATCGCCCATCTCGCCTTCGATCTCGGCCTTCGGCGTCAGTGCTGCCACGGAGTCGATGACCACGATGTCGACGGAGCCGGAACGCACCAGCATGTCGGCGATTTCCAGCGCCTGCTCGCCGGTATCCGGCTGTGACAGCAGCAGGTCATCCACATTCACGCCCAGCTTGGCGGCGTAGATCGGGTCCAGCGCATGCTCGGCGTCGATGAATGCGGCGGTGCCACCCTGCTTCTGGCACTGGGCGATGGCCTGCAGGGTCAGGGTGGTCTTGCCGGAGGATTCCGGACCGTAGATCTCCACCACGCGACCACGCGGCAGTCCGCCGATGCCCAGGGCGATGTCCAGCATCAGTGAACCTGTGGGGATGATTTCCACGGGCTCGATGACCCGGTCCCCCATGCGCATCACCGAGCCCTTGCCGAACTGGCGCTCGATCTGGGTCAGTGCGGCGGAAAGGGCGCGCTTCTTGTTCTCATCCATTGTCGTGGTCCTAGTCAAGGTGGTCAGGTGCGATCAGTGTGGGCAGCGGCCATCGCACAGGTTGCGACGGGACGGGCATGGGAGAAATTAGTTGCTCGCGGTAGCTGCGTGGATCGGCGCTCACCGCAGAGGGGGGTCGGGAAACACCGCGTTTCGATGCGGGAAGGCATCTCGGCCGATCTCGCGCCAGACGTCACCGGTTTGGCCTCACCAGGCCGCAGTACAGGCCTTCGATGGCAAAGTCCTGGTCAGGCAGTACCTCGATGGGGGCATAGTCGGGATTGCGCGGCAGCAGACGGATGCGGTCCTTGCCGATCTTCAAAAGCTTGACGGTGATGGCGTCGTCGATCCGCGCCACCACGATCTGACCCGACCGTGCATCGTGCGTGCGATGCACCCCGATCAGGTCGCCGTCAAAGATGCCTTCGTCCCGCATCGAGTCGCCCTTGACCTTCAACAGATAATCCGGCGCGGGCGCGAAGAAAGCCCGGTCCAGCAGCACGTAGTCGTGGTGCCCTGCGTCCGCGCCGATCGGCGAACCCGCCGCGACCTGCCCCAGTACCGGAACGCGAAGGCCGTCTTCATTGGCGGCAGGAAATGCAAGGTCCGACTGGGGTGGCAGCGGCGCCTTGAGCAGGCGGATACCGCGCGCACGGCCGGGCACCCGTTCGATGGCCCCTGCCTGTTCCAGCGCTTCCAGGTGGTATTGGGCGGCACGTACACCTTTGAAGCCGAAGGCCTTGGCGATTTCCGCCTGCGATGGCGGCATGCCCTCGGCTTCAAGCCGTTCGGCGATCAGGGCGAGGATGGCGTGCTGGGTATCGGTCAGATCCATGGTTAGTAGTAATACTACTAACTCCACCAATTGGCAACCTCGGCAGCGTCAGCGCTTCCCGCTGCGCAGGATCGAGAACAGGATCCATACCCCGCACAGAGCGGCGCCGAGGAAGCCCAGCACGCCCAGGGCCATCAGCCACCGGTTGGAAACGCCTCCGCCCACGCTGTTCATCACGATCGACGAACCGATGATCAGGGCAGCCGTGATGATGCCCATCGTCAGGCGATTGGCGGCCCGGTCCACCTGCTCGCCGAACACCTTCAGCGTGTCGACCTCGATGTGCATCTGCAGCTTGCCGCGCCTGGCCGACTGCAGTAGCCGATGCACGTCACGCGGCATGTCGCGCAACAGGTCCACCAGCCCGGACAAGGTCCGTCGTCCGCGCCGTACCAGGACATCGGGTGCATAGCGCTCCAGCATGGCGCGCTCCAGGAAGGGGCGCGCTTCACTGGCCATGTCGAAGTCGGGATCGAGCTGGCGCCCCATGCCTTCCAGGGTGAGGAAGGCCTTGATCATCAGCGCCAGGTCCGCAGGCAGGCTGAGGCCATGCTCGCGCAGCATCGCGGTGACATCGCCGAGCATGGCGCCCATGCGCAGGTCCTTCAGCGGCACGCCGCGGTACTGGTCGACGAAGGCATCGGCGGACTCCTGCAGGCGCAGTTCGTCGATGTCGTTGTTCTCCTCGGTCCAGTCGGACAGGACTTCCGCCACGGCTTCCGGGTCATGCGCGACCAGGCCATGCAGCAGGCGCACGACCTGGAAACGGCGCTGTTCGGTGACCCGCCCGACCATGCCGAAATCGATCACGCCGATGGCGCCATCCGGCATGTAGAAAATGTTGCCGGGATGCGGGTCGGCATGGAAGAAGCCATCCTCCAGCACCATCTTGAGCACGATCCCCGCCCCGGTGCGCGCGAGCTGCCTGCGGTCCAGCCCCATCGCATCCACGGTGGCAAGGTCGCGCCCGGGAATACCGTCCAGGCAGGCCTGCACGTTGAGTCGCTCGCAGGTCCACTCCCAGTACACGCGTGGGATCACGATATCCTCGCGCCCCGCGAAATTCTGCGCGATGCGCTCGGCATTGCGGCATTCCGCGGCGAAATCCAACTCGCGGCGCAACGAGGCGCTGAACTGCTGCACGATGCGCTGCGGGTGGTAGCGGCGCAGCTCGGGAAGGTTCTTTTCGATGATCACGGCCAGGTGTTTCAGCAGCCGGAGATCGGCCTCCACCGTGTCGCGGATGCCGGGGCGGCGTATTTTCAGCACCACGGCGCTGCCGTCGACCAGCCACGCACGATGTGCCTGTGCCAGTGAGGCGGCAGCCAGGGGTTCCTGCTCGATCCGGTCGAAGACCGCTTCGGGATCCGCCCCCAGGTCTTCGCGCAGTTGTGGCAGCACGTCCTCCCATTGCAACGCCGGCACGGCATTCTGCAACTGGCCGAGTTCATCGATCCATGCGGGCGGCAGCAGGTCCACGCGGGTGGCCAGCACCTGGCCCAGTTTCACGAACGTGGGTCCCAGGTCCTGCAGCGTGCAGCGCAGCCGCGCAGGCACGTCCATGCGCAGCCGTCCTTCCTCGACCGCCTGCCAGTGCAGCAGGCGCCCTGCCTTTTCCAGCACGCCGGCCATGCCGATGCGCTTGACGACATCGCCAAAGCCCCAGCGGATCAACACCGATGCGATCTCCTGCAATCGGCCCAGATCGCGCACCGTGCCCAGCGTTTCCCACATCACCGCATTCCTCCGCGCAGGAGCGTCGCGATCACAACCGTTCCAACCCATCGAGCGCGGTCGCCACCGTCTGCCGGCGCACGGCATCGCGGTCGCCGGAGAACTGGAAAACCTCGGCGCGCGCATAACCGCCCCGCCGCTTCCAGCCGATCCAGACCGTGCCCACCGGCTTGTCCGGGCTCCCGCCGCCCGGACCGGCAATGCCGGTCACGGCCACCGCGACACTGGCACCCGAACTGACCAGCGCTCCGGACACCATTTCGATCACCGTCTCGCGGCTGACGGCGCCATGGGTCTCCAGCGTCTGCGGCCGCACGCCCAACAGGGCCTGCTTGGCCTCATAGCTGTACGCCGCCAAACCGCAATCGAACCAGTCCGACGACCCGGCGATGTCGGTCACGCACTTGGCGATCCAGCCGCCCGTGCAGCTTTCCGCCGTGACCAGATGATCGCGGCCTTGCCTGAGGCGATCGCCCAGACGATGGGCCAGGACATGCAGTTCTTCATCGGTGGGGACGGACATCATCGGTTCCGGCTGGGGGGCGTGCGTGTTGTAGCCGATTTGTCCGCCGCTGTCGCCCCGCCGCGCCGCGCCAAAGAAAACGGCCCGCCTGGAAGGCGGGCCGTTCGCGATGTTCTGCGAAGGGGATCAGTACCGCACGCGCAGTGTCACGCCGTACATGCGGGGCGCGCCGAGGAAGGCATTGAAGGTGTTGAACGGGTTGTTCGGCGCCGGCGACACGTTCTGCAGCGGTCCATCGAAGCCGACCTGCACATAGTCCTCGTCAGTGATGTTGGTGCCCCAGAACTCGAGCATCCAGCGCTGGTCCTGCGCACCGATGCCGAACCGTGCGTTGGCCACGGCGTAAGCGTCCTGCATCTTCTCCGGGTCGAGGTCGGAGCCGGTGTTGTACTCGGACACGTACTTGGCACCGATGTTGAAGCGCGCCATCAGGCTGCCCACATCCCACTCGTACGTCACCGATGCCGAACCCGACCACTTCGGCGCGAAGCTCATCTGCGCGCCAGGCAGCTTGTACAACGCGCCGGTGGGCGTCACGAAGTCACCGCCCGGGATGTTGTCGCCGTACTGCGTGTCGGCATACATCAGGCCGCCCTGCAGCATCAGGCCACGGATCGAGCGCGGCTGCCACAGCAGTTCCGCATCCAGGCCCTGCGAGGTGACTTCCGGGATCGAGCGCACCACGAAGCTGGTGCCGAGGAAACTGTTGAGCTGGAAGTCCTCGTACTTCTGGTGGAACAGCGTGGCGTTCAGCAACAGGTTGCCGTCCAGCCACGTGGTCTTGGCACCCAGTTCATAGCTGTCGACGAACTCGCCTGCGAACGAGGTGTCGAGCACCGGCAGGATGCCCGTGCCGCCGCTGGACAGGCCGTTGGACGACTGCACGCGATCGAGGTTGAAGCCGCCGCCCTTGTAGCCGCGGGCGAACGAACCGTAGGTCATGACGTGCTCGTTCCAGCGGTACGCCGCCTTCAGCGTGCCGGACCATTCCTTCTCTTCCCGCTCCTGCACCGTGTCGCGCGTGGGCGCGTTGTGCAAGGGGTTGGCCCACGGCAGGCACCCGTAGCCGACCACCGTCGGTGCCGCGGCACTGGCCTGCGCGACCGACAGGCCGCGCGCCACTAGCGCGGCGACGACCTGCGCCGGGTTGGCCAGCATCGAACCGCAGCCTGCACCGCCGTTCGGGTTGCTGTAGTTCGAGATCAGCGTCTTCTTCTCGCGGGTGTAGCGCAGGCCCAACGTGAGGTCCAGCGCGTCCGTGGCGTGCCAGGTGTTGTTGGTGAACAGCGCCGTGCTCTTGGCGCTCTGCTCATACGTGTCCAGCGCGCCGAGGCCGGCGAACACGGTGCCGAATGGGCGGCCCGTCGCCTGCGACAGGAACAGCGGCGCGGTCGGCGACTGGCCCAGGGCCGGATTGATGATCGACAGCAGCGCAACCGACAGATAGGGCTCGTAGTGCGAGCCGATGCGATAGGTCTCGGTACGGTCCAGGTCTTCGTCGGTATAGAACGCCCCGACCATCCAGTCGATGTGGTCGTTGCCGCCCGTCAGGCGGAATTCCTGGCTGAAGGTCTTGAAGCCGGTGAAGGACTCGTCCTCATCTGCCACGCGGTAGAGGATATCGGCCGTGCTGAAGTCATAGTCCAGGCCGTTGATCGCCTCCCACTCGCGCTGTGCGGTGATCGACGTCAGCGTGGCGCCGCCGAACCAGGACGAATCCCAGTTCACCTCGACGGCCACGCCATTTTCCTTGATGTCCTGCGTGGTGGGACGGTTGCTGTAGGCCACGCGGTCGAACGGATCGTCGCCCGGCGCCGCGACCGCCTTGCCGCCGACCAGGGCATTGAGGATCGCCGCCGTGGCACCCACCGTAGTCTGCACCGCCGCGCAGCAGTTCTCCTCACGGCTGGTGAAATCCCCGGACACCAGGATTTCCAGGTTCTCCGAGGGCTCCAGCAACAGCTTGCCGCGCACCGTGTGGAAGTTCTGGTCGTTGTCGTCGGTTTCCTGGCGCGGGCCGTTGCCCGTGCGGACATCCATCCAGCCGTCGCGCTTGCGCTTGGCGGCGTAGATGTTGAATGCGCCCACTTCACCCAGCGCGTCGTTGTAGCTGCCGGACACGCCGAGCGCGCCGTAGTTGCCGACCGTGGCCTCGCCCTCCGCACTCTGGGTGTAGCTCGGGCGACGGGTCACCACATTGATGACGCCGGCCGAGGTGTTCTTTCCGAACACGGTGCCCTGCGGCCCCTTCAGCACCTCGATGCGTTCAAGTTGCCCCAGATCACCGAAGCCGACGCTGTTGCGCGGACGGTACACGCCATCGATCACCACGCCGACCGATGACTCCAGGCCGACGTTGTCGCCCACGGTGCCTACGCCGCGGATACGGGCGGTGGTGATGGCTTCACTCTGGGTGCTGGTGACGGTCAGGCCGGGCACCAGGACCTGCAGGTCCTTGATGTCGCGCACGCCGGTGTCCTGCAGCAGTTGCTCGGACACCGCCGTCACCGAGATCGGCACGTCCTGCATGGCCTCCTCGCGCTTCTGCGCGGTGACCGTCATGGTCGCCAAGGTGGTGGGTTCTTCCTCTGCCGCGGGTGCGGCCTGCTGCGCATACGCGTGCGAGCTGGCGCAGAGCGCGGCGAAGACGGCAAGTGAAAGCGCTTTGTGCCTGGGCGATGCGGTGACCATGTTCTCCCCTCCAAGGGTCATGTGCTGACGACGGGTGCTTGTGTGTTTCAGGATGTAGCGTGCAGTGATGCCGTTGTGGCGAACGCAACTCCCCTTGCGTCAACGCGAAATTAACACCCACTTCACAGCACGGCATTCTGCACTGCGTCGATACGCAGGCCATCACTTTGGCATGGATAAGTCACTGATTTTCCGAACGATCGTGCGGAACTTCCATTACGCGTGCTACCAACCGATGTGTTTGCACCTCGTTCCACACCGCGGTCACGTACGCCCAACCGCTACAATCAGCACCCTTTCGCACTTCCCCTCCCCACAGGCCTCGTGAGCAAAGACAAGTCGGAACACACGCCCTTGATGAAGCAGTTCTTCGCCGCCAAGGCGGAGTACCCGGACCTTCTGCTGCTGTTCCGGATGGGCGACTTCTACGAGCTGTTCTACGACGATGCCCGCAAGGCGGCCCGGCTGCTCGACATCACCCTGACCCAGCGCGGCAGTTCGGGCGGCGCGCCAATCCCGATGGCGGGCGTGCCCGTCCATGCCTGCGAAGGTTATCTGGCCCGGCTGGTGGCGCTGGGCGAATCGGTGGCGATCTGCGAGCAGATCGGCGATCCGGCACTGGCGAAGGGCCTCGTCGAACGGAAAGTGGTGCGCGTGGTCACCCCAGGCACCGTGACCGACGAAGCCTTGCTCAACGAGCGTCGCGACACCCTGCTCATGACTGTCGCGCGAGGCCGCTCGGGCTATGGCCTTGCGTGGGCAGACCTGGCTGGCGGCCGCTTCATGGTCAACGAAGTGGACAGCGATGACGCCCTGGAGGCCGAACTCTCCCGCCTGGAGCCAGCCGAGCTGCTGGTGCCCGACGAAGAAGGCTGGCCGGCATTCCTGCAGCAGCGCACGGGCGTCCGCCGACGCGCGCCCTGGCTGTTCGATCCCGACAGCGGCCGGCGGCAGCTGCTGAACTTCTTCGGCCTGCACGATCTCAGCGGCTTCGGCATCGACGACAAGCCGCTCGCCACGGGCGCCGCGGGCGCCCTGCTCGGCTATGTGGAAGAAACCCAGAAGCAGCGCCTGCCCCACCTGACCGCGATCGCGGTGGAATCGGCCGGCGATGCCATCGCCATGAACGCGGCCACGCGTCGCCACCTGGAACTCGATACGCGCGTCGACGGCGACACGCGACACACGCTGCTCGGCGTGCTCGATTCCACCATCACGCCGATGGGGGGGCGCCTGCTGCGTCGCTGGCTGCACCGGCCACTGCGCGACCAGCGTGTGCTGGGCGAACGTCACCAGGCCGTGGCCACGCTGATCGAACACGGTACCGACCGCGAACTGCGGACGGGCTTCCGTGCACTGGGCGATGTGGAACGCATCCTCACCCGCGTGGCGTTGCGCTCCGCGCGGCCGCGCGACCTGTCCACCCTGCGCGATGGCCTCGCCCTGTTGCCGGACGTGCGTTCGCACCTGGTGCCGCTGGACGCGCCGCGCCTGCAGGCGCTGGCGATGGAACTCGGTGAGCACGCCGATACCGCGTCGCTGCTGCTGGCTGCCATCGCCCCGCAGCCACCGCTCAAACTCACTGATGGTGGCGTGCTGGCCGACGGCTACGATGCGGAACTGGACGAACTGCGCCAACTCAGCACCCACGCGGACCAGTTCCTCGTCGACCTGGAAGCCCGGGAACGCGAGAGCAGCGGCATTCCCACGCTGAAGGTGGGCTACAACCGCGTGCACGGCTATTACATCGAGATCAGCAAGGGCCAGGCGGAGAAGGCCCCGGTGCACTACACGCGCCGGCAGACATTGACCGGCGCCGAGCGCTACATCACCGAAGAGCTGAAGCAGTTCGAGGACAAAGTGCTTTCGGCGCGCGAACGCGCGCTGTCGCGCGAGAAGCTGCTCTACGACGCGCTGCTGGACACGCTCAACGAGCGACTCGAACCGCTGAAGCGCTGTGCCGCCGCGCTCAGCGAACTCGATGTGCTCACCGCCTTCGCCGAGCGGGCGCAGGCGCTGGACTGGACCCAGCCGGAACTCAACGATGTGCCGGGCCTGCGGATCGAGCGCGGCCGCCACCCCGTGGTGGAAGCGGTGCGCAAGGAACCCTTCGAGCCCAACGACCTGCACCTGCACGAAGACCGGCGCATGCTGGTCATCACCGGCCCGAACATGGGCGGCAAGAGCACCTACATGCGGCAGAACGCGCTGATCGTGCTGCTCGCCCACATCGGCAGCTTCGTGCCCGCCTCGCGCGCCGTCATCGGCCCGGTCGACCGCATCCTCACCCGCATCGGCGCCGGCGACGATCTCGCGCGCGGGCAGTCCACCTTCATGGTCGAGATGGCGGAGACCAGCTACATCCTGCACCACGCCACCGCGCAGTCACTGGTGCTGATGGACGAGATCGGCCGCGGCACGTCGACCTATGACGGCCTGGCGCTGGCCGACGCCGTCGCGCGCCATCTCGCGGCAACCAACCGCTGCCACACCTTGTTCGCCACCCACTATTTCGAATTGACCGCGTTGGCCAACGAAACAGGCAGCGGCATCGCCAACGTGCATCTCGATGCCGTCGAACACGGCGATACGCTGGTTTTCATGCACGCGGTGAAGGAAGGCGCGGCGGACCGCAGCTTCGGCCTGCAGGTGGCCGCACTTGCCGGCCTGCCCAGGACCACGTTGCAGCAGGCACGTCGTCGCCTGGCCGAACTGGAGCAGCGTGGCCGCGATACGCACGCCTCGGACATGGCTCCCCAGGCGCTCGACGCCCCGCAGCAGTTTGGCTTGTTCTCCGCCAGGCCCTCGGCCGCGCAGGAAGCGCTTGCCGCGATCGATCCCGACGAACTGACACCCAAGCAGGCACTCGAAGCCATGTACCGGCTGAAAGCCCTGCTCTGATCCCACCCCACGACCGCCGCGTGACGGATCCGGTGCCTGCCGGCACCTGGCGATGTCCCGTCGCGCACCTCCGTACAACATCCGCGTAACGCGCGCGGCGTATCGTCGTGTGCGCCGACGGGGTACCGGTTGCGCAACGCACCATTGAATCGCGCTATCGAACTCTTTGTCACAAACGATTTTCATTGATCGTTCGCATTACCTAGTCTGGTCGCCACCCGCCAACGCCCGCAGGACGTCAGCCATGTGCATGCCCGCCATCCGGTACGCCCCGCACGTGCGCCGTATCGAAGATTCCGCTGGCCCCTCCCACCTCCTCCCTGCAGCGCGCACAGCTGACCTGCGCCGTTGACGCGCGAGTCCCATGGCAACCGCAGTCTCACGCTTGATCCGACTCCCTCCCACTCACACCCGACGGCAAAAGGAAGCACACCCATGACCACCGAATCGAAGTGCCCGTTCCACCAGACCGCTGGCAGCGGCACCGGCAACCGCGACTGGTGGCCCAACCAGTTGCGCGTGGACCTGCTCAACCAGCATTCCGCGCGCTCGAATCCGCTCGACAGCGGCTTCAACTATGCCGAGGCCTTCGAGAAGCTCGACTACCACGCGCTGAAAAAGGACCTGCGCGACCTGATGACCGATTCGCAGGATTGGTGGCCGGCCGACTTCGGCCACTACGGCGGCCTCTTCATCCGCATGGCCTGGCACAGCGCGGGCACCTACCGCATCGGCGACGGGCGTGGTGGTGGTGGTCGCGGACAGCAGCGCTTCGCGCCCCTCAACAGCTGGCCGGACAACGTCAGCCTGGACAAGGCGCGCCGCCTGCTGTGGCCGATCAAGCAGAAGTACGGACAGAGCATCTCCTGGGCCGACCTGATGATCCTGGCCGGCAACGTCGCACTGGAAACGATGGGCTTCCGCACCTTCGGTTTCGGCGGCGGTCGCGAAGACACCTGGGAACCCGATCAGGACGTGTACTGGGGCCGCGAGACCACCTGGCTGGGCGGCGACGTGCGCTATGCGCAGGGTTCCGAAGGCGTGGAGAAACCCGCCGACGAAGGCGTGCTGGTCTCCGACGACGATGCCGACGGCGACGTGCATTCGCGCCGGCTGGAGAACCCGCTGGCCGCCGTCCAGATGGGTCTGATCTACGTGAACCCCGAAGGCCCGGACGGCAATCCCGACCCGTTGCTGGCCGCGAAGGATATCCGCGACACGTTCGGCCGCATGGCGATGGACGATGAAGAAACCGTCGCGCTGATCGCGGGCGGCCATACCTTCGGCAAGACCCACGGTGCCGGCCCGGCCGACAACGTGGGCGCCGAGCCGGAAGCGGGCGATCTGGAGCAGCAGGGCTTCGGTTGGCACAACAGGTTCGGCAGCGGCAAGGGCGGCGACACGATCACCTCCGGCATCGAAGTGACCTGGACGCAGACACCGACGCTGTGGAGCAACAAGTTTTTCGAGAACCTGTTCGGCTTCGAATGGGAACTGGAGAAATCCCCTGCGGGCGCGCACCAGTGGGTCGCCAAGGACGCGCCGGAAAACGTGCCCCACGCGCACGATGCGTCGAAGAAGCAACGCCCGAAGATGCTGACCACCGACCTGTCGCTGCGTTTCGACCCGATCTACGGCCCGATCTCGAAGCGGTTCCTCGAGAATCCGCAAGCCTTCGCGGAAGCCTTCGCACGCGCATGGTTCAAGCTGACCCATCGCGACATGGGGCCGCGCGCGCGCTATCTCGGACCGGAAGTACCGAAGGAAGAACTGGTATGGCAGGACCCGCTTCCCAAGGCGGACTACGCCAGCGTGGATGCGGCCGACATCGACGCACTGAAGAAGAAGATCGCAGCGTCGGGGCTGTCGGTGTCCGAACTGGTCTCGACCGCATGGGCCTCGGCCTCGACCTTCCGTGGCGGCGACAAGCGCGGTGGCGCCAATGGCGCGCGGATTCGCCTCGCACCGCAGAAGGACTGGGCAGTGAACCAGCCTGAGCAACTGGCGAAGGTGCTGAAGGCGCTGGAACGCATCCAGATGGAGTTCAGTCTGGACGCATCCGGCGGCAAGAAGGTCTCGCTGGCCGACCTGATCGTGCTGGCCGGCGGCGTTGGCGTGGAGCAGGCGGCGAAGGCCGGCGGCATCGATGTCAGTGTGCCGTTCCGGCCGGGCCGCACCGATGCGCGCCAGGACCAGACGGATGTCGAGTCGTTCGCCGTGCTTGAACCCTTCGCCGACGGCTTCCGCAACTACCTCAAGGGGCGTTCGGTGGTGCCCGCCGAACATCTGCTGGTGGATCGTGCCCAACTGCTGACCCTGACAGCGCCGGAGATGACGGCCCTGGTCGGCGGCCTGCGTGCGCTGGGTGCGAATGCCAACGGTGGCAGCGAGGGCGTGTTCACCGACACGCCGGGCGTGCTGAGCAATGACTTCTTCGTCAACCTGCTCGACATGGACACGGAATGGAAAGCGACCGGCGCGAACCGCTACCAAGGCCGCGACCGCAAGACCGGTGCCGCGAAATGGACCGGTACCCGCGTGGATCTGGTGTTCGGCTCCAACTCCGTCCTGCGCGCGCTCGCCGAGGTTTACGCCAGTGCAGACGGCAAGGAGAAGCTCGCGAAGGATTTCGTCGCCGCCTGGACCAAGGTGATGGAGCTGGACCGCTTCGACCTGACATAGTCCGACGGGCGCCGGACGGCCTGCACACCTGCGGTGTGTGCGGGCCGATCCCGGCCCGCCGGTCGGCGCCCGCTATTGTGAGGCGGTGGTCACATCGTTTGGCGCTAGGATGATCGTCGCCACTATCACTCGTCCAGGAGGACGGCCACACGATGAGCAACCAGTCACTCGCAGAAGAACTTTTCGCCCAACTGCAGGGCGCACCGCTGCAGCAGGTCTCGCAGCAACTCGGCGTGGGACAGATGCAGACCTCCGGCGCCGTGGCGGCGGCCCTGCCCTTGCTGCTGGGTGCGCTGGGCAAGAATGCCGCGCAGCCCCAGGGCGCCGAGGCGCTGTTCGGCGCGCTGCAGAAAGACCATGCCGGCCTGGATCTTGGCAGCGTGCTGGGTGCGGTGCTGGGAGGTGGCTCGGCCCCCAGTCGCCAGACGGATGGGGCCGCCATCCTCGGTCACATCTTTGGCGGATCCCAGCCGCGGGCGGAAGCCAGCCTCGGCCAGGCGACGGGACTGGGCGGCGACAAGTCGGCGATGCTGATGAAGATACTGGCACCCATCGTGCTGTCCTTCCTGGCCCAGCGTTTCCTGGGCCAAGGCAACGCCAACCCGAGCGCACTGGGCCAGGTACTGGGCCAGGAGCGGCAGGTCGCGCAGCAGCAAGGCGGACTGGGTGGGGGCCTGCTCGGCGCCGTGCTTGACCAGGACGGCGACGGCCAACTGGGCCTGGGCGACATCCTCAAGATCGGCAGCGGCATGCTGGGCGGCGGACGCTGATCCGCTTACGCGCAGCGCGACGCAACGACAAGGAAGGGCGCCATCGGCGCCCTTCTTCATGTGGCATGACGCTACAGGGCGTCGATGTCGCCCAGTGCGCGGATCAACCGGCGGGCACGCTTGTCCGGACGTGACTGCGGTGCTTGGTAGCCGGCACGCTCGGCCTGCCGTGCCGCCAGCGCGGCGACACGCCGCGCCCGGGAGTCGTCGGACTCCACGTACAGCGCCTGCGCCACGGCTGCCGGGCCGCGCTTGTCGCTGAGCGCACGGACTTCGATCTCGAATACGTCCTCGCCCCGCGTCACCGCCAGCACGTCGCCCACCCGCACCGCGCGCGAGGATTTCGCGCGCTGTCCCGCCGCGTCGACCTTGCCAGTCTCGATGGCCTGCTTGGCCAGGCTGCGCGTCCTGAAGAAACGGGCCGCCCAGAGCCACAGATCCAGGCGGACGGAAGCATCGGAAGAATCGGTCATCGGAATATCGGGAGTGCCGCCTCAGGGCAGGCGTGCAGGGAGAATGGGAAACCGCAGCTCGGCCGTGTGCCCGCAAGCACCCCGGCACGCCTCAGTCTGCAACGGAATGCGCCCGCCGAAAACGCAAACGGCCACCCGAAGGTGGCCGTTCCTGCGACACGCTTGCGCCGGACTTACTCGGCGGAAGCAGCGGCTGCAGCGGCGGCCTGGCGGGCGACCTTGGCGGCGGCGTTGGCAGCCAGGTCTTCCTTGATGCGGGCGGCCTTGCCTTCCAGTTCGCGCAGGTAGTACAGCTTGCCGGCGCGGACCTTGCCGCGGCGCTTCACTTCGACCGAGTCGATGGTGGCGCTGTGGGTCTGGAACACGCGCTCGACGCCGTAGCCGTGCGAGATCTTGCGGACGGTGAACGCGGAGTTCAGGCCGGCGTTCTTCTTGGCGATGACAACGCCTTCGTACGCCTGCACGCGCTCACGGTTGCCTTCCTTCACTTTCACGTTGACGACCACGGTGTCACCGGGGCCGAACGCGGGCAGCTCGCGCGTGATCTGGGAGGCTTCGAATTCCTGGAGGAGCTTGCTCATGTTGGCACCAATGCTTGTATGCGTGATTGTGTCTTGCGACAACGGAAACTGATGCGGTCGCCGGATTGCGCCGCACGATATTGTTATGGGATCCGGGGGCGTGAACCGCCCAAGGGTCGCGCATTCTACCGGATCCGCAGCCGGACTGGCTACCCTGCCCCGTCCCCGCCGGCTTGGCCTGCCCGGAAGGCGGCCAGCAGGACCTTGTCGGCCTTGGACAGACCCGCCTCGTCCAGCAGGTCGGGCCGGCGCAACCAGGTTCGCCCCAGCGCCTGCTGGCGACGCCAGCGGGCGATGGCGGCATGGTCGCCGGACCGCAGGACCACCGGGACGTCACCCAACGGGTGGCTGGATGGGTGGGTGAAATGGGGGCAATCGAGCAGGCCATCGCCTTCGAAACTGTCCTGGATGGCCGAATCCGCATCGTTCAGCGCGCCGTCCTGCAGACGGCCGACCGCGTCGATGACCACGGCGGCCGCCAGTTCTCCCCCGGACAGCACGTAGTCGCCGATGGACAGTTCCTCGTCCACCTCGGCATCGAGGAAACGCTCGTCCACGCCCTCGTAGCGGCCGCACAGCAGGATCATGCGCGGCAGCGCGGCCAGTTCGCGCGCCTTCTTCTGGGTCAGCGGCGCACCCTGGGGGCTCAGATAGATCAGGGGCGCCGGCGCGGCATCCGCGGCACGGACCGCCTCCAGGCAGGCTTGCAGCGGCTCGATCATCATCACCATCCCGGGACCGCCACCGAACGGGCGGTCGTCCACACGGCGATAACCGCCGGTGGCGTAGTCGCGCGGATTCCAGCCATGCAGCGACAGCAGCCCACGCTCCTGCGCGCGGCCGACCACGCCCACGGCGGCCGCCTGGGCGATGAATTCGGGGAACAGGGTCATGACGTCGATACGCATGGCGATCGGCTGCAACTCGGTGGGGACGCAGGGTAACCGCCACGGCGGTCGCCGGCGAGGCGGCTAGAACTCGGGATCCCAGTCCACGGTGACCACGCCCGCCTCGAAATCCACCGAGCGGACGTAATCGGGATCCACGAACGGAATCAGGCGCTCGCGGTCGCCACGCGCCACCAGCACATCGTTCGCGCCGGTCGAGAACAGGTGCGAGACGGTGCCGAAATCGGTGCCGTCCACATTGACCACGCGCAGGCCTTCCAGATCGACCCAGTAGAACTCGCCGGCACTCGGCGGCGGCAAGGCCGAACGCGGAACGAAGATCTCCAGCCCGCGCATGGCCTCGACTTCATCGCGGTCCTCCACGCCCGGCAGCGTGGCCACCAGGTGCTTGCCCGAGGCCTTGCCACGGGCGCCCGTGAACTCGCGTTCGGCGCCGCTGGCGTCGCGCAGCGTCCACGGCTGGTAGCGGAAGATGGCCTCGCGCGGCTCGGTCCAGGATTCGATCTTGATCTGGCCGCGCACACCAAAAGCGCCCAGGAGCCTTCCCAGCAGAATCATCTTCTGCGGGGTCGGTGGGCGCTCGGTGTTCATGCGGACAGGAGGCCGCGCATCAGGCGCGGCCTGACCACTCAGGCCGCCGGAGCGGACTTGGCGGCTTCCTTGTACAGGTTGCGGACCTTCTCGGTCAGCTGCGCGCCGTTGCCGACCCAATGGTCTACACGGGCGATGTCCAGCTCGATGCGCTTTTCGTTGCCGGCGGCGACCGGGTTGTAGTAACCCACGCGCTCGATGTTGCGACCGTCACGCGCGCTGCGCGAGTCGGTGACGATGATGTGGTAGAAGGGGCGCTTCTTCGCGCCGCCGCGGGTGAGACGGATCTTGACCATGGTGTTTTCCAGTGTTGCCCAGTCGCCAGAATGGCGAGGTAAGCCGGCTATTCTAAGCCATTGAATCCGTCAGGAAAACCCCGCCCCCGACCGGTAATCCGGCGGGTCAGGCCAGGGGTTCCCACGGCACGGACTGCAGGACAGCTTTCAGGCGCGCCATCAGGGCGGTATCAGTCCGCCATGCGACACCATCCACCGCGTTCACCGGCTGCAGTCCGCTGGCGTTGCAGGCGAAGCCCGCCCGGTAACGGTCCAGATCCGCCAGCATGACCGGTCCATTGCGCTGCGCGACCCCCGCCCCGTCCAGCGCCTGTCGCAGCAGCCGCTCGGCCGTGCCGCGCAATGCCGGCCCCTCGGGCCAGGTCACTGCGGCACCGTCCCACAGGCCCAGGTTCCAGATCGACCCCTCGACCACCTGCCCGGCCGGATCGACGAACAGTGCGTCGTCGTACCCCTCCGCCACCGCCTGGCGGCGGTAGTGGAACAGCGGGAAGGTGCCCACGTGCTTGTACTGCGGCAGCGGACGTACGAACGGATAAGACTTCACCTTCAGCGCAGGCTTGTCCGGTGATGACAGCGGCGACAGCGTCACCAGCACATCCGGGGTGACGGTTCGCGCCGGATCGCGGTAGTCGAAGCGCGTGGAGAACACGGTGATGCGCACCGATGCATCGCGCAGGTCAGCCTGCTCCATCACCTGCGCGGCCTGCTTCACTGCATCGTCGCCATCCAGCGCGCTACCGAACAGCGCGAGCGTGGCCTCTTCCAGTCGCTGCATGTGCAGCGCACGTCCCTGCACCGCGCCATCGCGCACCTGCATCGAGGTGAAGTGGCCGTAGTTGGCTAGCGCCAGTGCGCGCAGGTCGTCGGCAGTGGCGGGTTGGCCGTTGAGGAAAGCGGAGGTCATGCGGCGCCTGGCTTTTTCAATGTAGGAGCGACGAGAGTCGCGACCGCGAGAACGAAAACACCATGGAGACCGACGGCATCCGGTCGCGACTCACGTCGCTCCTACAGAAAGTCGGCTCTCACCGGAACGGCATCCCGCCGCGCCCACCCATCATGCTCTTCATGTTGCGCATCATGCCCTTCATGCCGCCGCCGGCCAGCTTGCCCATCATTTTTTCCATCTGCTGGTACTGCTTCATCAGCTTGTTGACGTCGGCGGGGGTCAGGCCGGCGCCCTTGGCGATGCGCGAGCGGCGCGAACCGTTCAGCAGCGCCGGGTTGCGGCGCTCCTTCTTCGTCATCGAGTTGATGATGGCGATCATGCGCGGCACTTCCTTGCCCTGCTGCACCTGCTGCTTCACATGCTCGGGGATCTGGCCCATGCCGGGCAGCTTGTCCATCAGGCCGCTGATGCCGCCCATGTTCTGCATCTGCTCCAACTGGTCGCGCATGTCGTTGAGGTCGAACTTCTTGCCCTTGATGACCTTGGCGGCCAGCTTCTCGGCCTTCTCGCGGTCGACGTTCTGCTCGACCTGCTCCACCAGTGACAGCACGTCGCCCATGTCGAGGATGCGGTTGGCCACGCGCTCGGGATGGAACACGTCCAGCCCATCGGGCTTCTCGCCCACGCCGATGAACTTGATCGGCTTGCCGGTGATGTAGCGCACCGACAGCGCCGCGCCACCGCGCGCATCGCCATCGGTCTTGGTCAGCACCACGCCAGTCAGCGGCAACGCTTCGCTGAAGGCCTTGGCGGTATTGGCGGCGTCCTGGCCGGTCATCGCGTCGACGACGAACAGCGTTTCCACCGGCTTCACCGCCGCGTGCAGGCCCTTGATCTCGGCCATCATGGCTTCGTCGATCGCCAGGCGGCCGGC
This sequence comes from uncultured Pseudoxanthomonas sp., assembly GCF_946886695.1. The sequence continues at coordinate 77,974 of NZ_CAMPJD010000013.1, forward strand.
GGTATCGACGATCAGCACGTCGACGAAGGACTTCTTCGCATCGTCGATGGCGGCGCGGACGATGGCCTCCGGCTTCTGCCCCGCATCGGACGGGAAGAACAGTACGTCCACCTGCTGGGCAAGCGTCTTCAACTGCTCGATGGCGGCCGGGCGGTAGACGTCCGCACTGACCACCATCACCTTCTTCTTGCGCTTCTCGCGCAGGTGTTTGGCCAGCTTGCCGACGGTAGTGGTCTTGCCCGCGCCCTGCAGGCCGGCCATCAGGATAACGGCGGGCGCGGGCACGTTGAGGTTCAGATCGCTGGCCTGCGAGCCCATCACCGCGGTCAGCTCATCGCGCACGACCTTGATTAGCGCCTGGCCCGGGGTCAGCGACTTCAGCACTTCCTGGCCGACGGCGCGCACCTTGATGCGCTCGATCAGCGCCTGCACCACCGGCAGCGCCACGTCGGCTTCCAGCAGGGCAATGCGGACTTCGCGGGTGGCCTCGCGGATGTTCTCCTCGCTCAGGCGGCCGCGGCCACGGAGGCGTTCGATGGTGCCGGAGAGGCGCTGGGTCAGGGATTCGAACATGGGGGGAAGGGACCGGGGAAAAACGGACCGGAATTATATGCGGTCGCGCCGCGCCCGCCCCTGCCTTCCTGCCGGCCCGCTGTGCGACACTGCTCCGATGACAGTCATTCTCATTGCCGTCGCGCTTTACCTGTTCGCCACTGGCCTGCTGGTCCGCTCCGTCGGCCGCGATCCGGGCGAAGGCATGCGCCTGTGGTTGTGGCCCGCGGTCGGCGGCGTGCTGCTGCATGGCGCCTATCACCTGCTGGTGGCCTGGCGGACGCCGGGCGGCCCGGACATGCACTTCTTCGCGGCCCTGTCCCTGGTGGCGCTCGGCATGGCGGTGATGACGCTGCTGGTCGCCATCCAGGGACGCATGGCCGCCCTCGGCGTCGTGGCGTTCCCGCTGGCCGCGTTGCTGCTGGTGGTCTACCACCTGTACGGGCACCGGGCATCCAGCGGGCTGGACTGGCGCCTGCAACTGCATGCCTGGCTCGCGCTGCTGGCCTACGCGGCGCTGGCGATCGCCGCCTTGCTGGCGCTGATGCTGTGGGCGCAGGAACGCGCCCTGCGCCGGCGCGAGTTCCACCTCTGGCTGCGTGCCCTGCCCCCGCTGACGGAGCTGGAAGACCTGCTGTTCCGCACGATCACGGTCGGCTTCATCCTGCTGACCGCCACGCTGCTCACCGGCGTGCTGTTCGTCGAAAACTTCCTGGTCCAGAAGCTGACCCACAAGACCGTGCTCAGCGTGCTGTCGTGGCTCACCTTCGGCGCCCTCCTGGTCGGACGCTGGCGCTACGGCTGGCGCGGTGCGAAGGCCGTGCACTGGACGCTGACGGCCATGGCGCTGCTGCTGCTGGCGTTCTTCGGCAGCAAGTTCGTCTACGAGATGGTGCTGAGGCGCGGTTGAGTACGCCGCTGGGCGACCGGATCCTGAAGGTCGATCACGCGGGCGAACACGGCGCGGTCAACCTCTATCGTGCACAGATCCTGGTGTCGCGGTGGACGGCGCCGCAGATGACGCCGTTGCTCAGGCATTTCCTCGATCACGAACTCGGTCATCGCAGCCTGTTTCAAGATCGCCTTCAGGCGCGCGGCGTGCGTCGCTGCCGCAGCTATCTGCTATGTGGTGCCGGCGGCTGGATGCTGGGCTTGTTGACCGGCCTGCTGGGGCCGTCCGCCATCGCGGCCACCACCTGTGCTGTCGAAAGCGTGGTGCTGCAGCACCTGATGGAGCAACGACAGCAGTTGGGGTCCACTGATCCCGATGCCTTCGATGCCGTCTCGCGCATCGTGGTGGAAGAACAGGAGCATCACGATCACGGCCGTGACGCGATGCACCCCGGCGCTTTCTGGCCGCCGATCCTGACCCCGATCGTGCGCGTCTCGACGGAAGCGGTGATCTGGCTGGGAATGCGGCTCTGATGCTCGTCGCGACCTGCTTCTTGTAGGAGCGACGTAAGTCGCGACCGCGAGATCGACACACCTTGGAGGGTTGGCGCGCGCGTCAGCCGTGCGGTCGCGACTTACGTCGCTCCTACAAGGAATCCGCGCCAGCCCCTACTCCGCCGCCGCTTCCAGCGCCTGCGACAGCCGCTCCACCGCAACGACTTCCAGACCCTTGAACGTGCCCGACTTCGGCGCGTTGCCCTTGGGCACGATGGCGCGCTTGAAGCCATGTGTCGCGGCTTCGCGCAGGCGCTCCTCGCCGTTGGGCACCGGGCGGATTTCGCCGGACAGGCCCACTTCGCCGAAGGCCACGGTCTTCTCGGCCAGCGGGCGATCGCGCAGCGACGACAGCACCGCCAGCAGCACCGGCAAATCGGCTGCAGTTTCCTGCACGCGGATGCCGCCGACGACATTCACGAACACGTCCTGGTCCCCCACCACCACGCCGCCATGCCGGTGCAACACCGCCAGCAGCATGGCCAGGCGGTTCTGCTCCAGGCCCACCGCCACGCGGCGCGGGTTGGACAGCGGCGAGCTGTCCACCAGTGCCTGCACCTCCACCATCAGCGGACGCGTGCCTTCGCGGGTCACCATCACACAGCTGCCGGGCTGTTGGGCGCTGCCGGACAGGAAGATCGCCGACGGGTTGGGCACTTCCTTCAGCCCCTTCTCGCCCATCGCGAACACGCCCAGCTCGTTGACCGCACCGAAGCGGTTCTTGAAGGCACGCAGCACGCGGAAGCGGCTGCCGCTCTCGCCTTCGAAATACAGCACCGCGTCCACCATGTGCTCCAGCACGCGCGGGCCGGCAATGCCGCCTTCCTTGGTCACGTGGCCGACCAGGAACACGGCCGTGCCGGTCTCCTTGGCGTAGCGCACCAGCCGCGCGGCGCTCTCGCGCACCTGGCTGACCGAACCGGGCGCGGCGGTCAGGGATTCGGTCCACAGGGTCTGCACGGAATCGGCGACGATCAGCTTCGGCCGAGCGACCGAGGCGTGCTGCAGGATGTTCTCGATGCCGGTCTCGGCCAGCGCCTGCAGGTTGTCCAGCGGCAGGTCCAGGCGCACGGCGCGGCCGGCGACCTGGGCCAGCGACTCCTCGCCGGTGACATACAGCGCCGGCAGGCTGGCCGACATCTTCGCCACGGCCTGCAGCAGCAGGGTGGACTTGCCGATGCCCGGGTCGCCGCCCACCAGCACCACCGCACCCTCCACCAGGCCGCCGCCCAGCACGCGGTCGAACTCGCCGATACCGGTGCTCACGCGCGCTTCCTCGCTGTGGCGCACGTCCTTCAGCGCGGTGACCTTCGGCGCCTCGGCCTTGCCGGCCCAGCCGGAGCGGCGGGCGGCGGCGGGTGCGCTGGCAGCGGTTTCCAGCACGATCTCGCTGAGGGAATTCCACGCCCCGCAGTCGGCGCACTGGCCCTGCCACTTGCTGTGGTCGGCACCGCATTCACCGCAGACGAAGGCGGTGCGGGTCTTCGTGGAAGTCTTGGCCACCGGAACGCTCATGCTCGAATGAGCACCTACTGTAGCCGCCCGCAATCTCGCCTGGCGAGATCCATCGCGTGCGGACGAGGCGACCACGTCGCTGAAGCGCAGGTCGGCGCATCCCATCACGTCGCGAATATGCGGCCGCCTGTGCACGGTGCGAACGGCACTCGCAGAAGGCACCTCCTATCGCTTTCATTGAGCGACTGAATCACCCGCGCGCCGTGGTGTCGCCGGACAGCGTTAACACCGCGCGAAACCCAGCACTTCTCGACATACGGTAGGCCGCCGCACCGCCATCGGCGCGTTGGCATTCACGCGATGTCGCTGCAAACGTCGCGGTCGTGTCTTGCGATCACTTTCCCGGAAGACGCCATCGCGTCCATCGCACGTGGTGTCGGCGGCATGCCCCTGCCATGTCGTCGGCACTCCACTTCCGAAAATGGAGATTCACCATGGCAGTCAAGAAGAAGACGTCCGCAAAGAAAACATCCACGCGCGCCCCCAAGGCGGCCCGCGTGATCCCGAAGGCCGCACCCGCCGCCGGCAACACGCACACGTACGGCAAGTGCAGTTACAGCTACGGCGCATCGCCGGCCAGTTGGCCGCAGCACGGCTACGACCCCCGCAACGAGACGCCGCCGCCCAAGGGACCGGTGTTCGATCCCGGCCGGTTCGGGCGCATGTTTCCGAACCTGCCCGGGCTGGTGGTGGACGATGCCGCCCTCGCAGCGCTGGGCGATGCCATGCGTGACCCGGCCGGCGCGGATCCCACCCGTGACAATCCCGGCATCCCTTCCGGCTTCACGTATCTCGGGCAGTTCATCGATCACGACATCACTTTCGACCCCACCGCCATGCCGGAGGTGCTGGTGGATCCGCAGGCGGTGTTCAATTTCCGGACGCCCAAGCTGGATCTCGATTCGGTGTACGGCACCGGCCCGTCCACGCAGCCGTATCTGTACGAACCCGGCCGACGCAAGCTGCGCGTGGGCGCCACGCAGACGGGCCAGGGCGACGCATCGATCCCGGCCGGGATGCCGAACGATCTGCTGCGGCTCAATGGCACGGCGGTGATCGGCGATCCGCGCAACGATGAGAACCTGGTGGTCGCGCAGACCCACCTGGCCTTCATCAAGTTGCACAACAAGTGCGTCGACAAGCTGGAGGCGGAGGGCTTTCCGCAGGCTGGCCTGTTCACCGAGGCGCGGAAGCTGGTCACCTGGCACTACCAGCGGATGGTGATCGACGATTTCCTGGGACGGCTGTGTGATGCCGCGGTGCTGGCCGACGTGGTGCAGAACGGTCGCCGGTTCTTCGATTTCGCCGGCGAGGCGTTCATGCCGGTGGAGTTCTCGGTGGCGGCGTACCGCTTCGGGCATTCGCAGGTGCGCAATGCGTACAACTACAACCGCGTATTCCGCTTCGGGGCCGGGGGCGTGGCGCCGGCGACGCTTGCGCTGCTGTTCCGCTTCAGCGGTGTGTCGGGCAGCGGCAACACGGCGGACATTCCGGTGCCCAGCGATTGGATCATCGACTGGCGGCGCTTCTACGACCTGCCCGGTGGCGGCGTGACGCCCGATGCCACGCGCAAGATCGATCCGCTGCTGGCGGCGGAGTTGCACGGGCTGCCGAACGGGGGTGGTTCGCTGCCCACGCGCAACCTGATGCGCGGTGTGCGCATGGGCCTGCCCTCGGGCCAGGCGGTGGCGGCAGCCATGCAGCTGACCCCCTTGACCCCGCAGGAGCTGGGCGGCGGGCCGGATGGGCAGGTGCTCATTGCGCAGGGGCTGGGGGGCAATACCCCGCTCTGGTATTACCTGTTGAAGGAGGCCCAGGTGCAGCAGAACGGCGATCGGCTGGGCCAGGTGGGCAGCCGGATCGTGGCGGAGACGTTCATCGGGCTGCTGGACAGCGATGCACTGTCGTTCCGGCGGCAGAATCCGCTGTTCGAGCCCAGCCTGTTCAAGCCGGGGGCCACGCCCACGGCGGCGGGCCGGTACACGATGGCGGACCTGCTGACCTTCGTGGACGAGATCAACCCGATCGGGGATTGAGCCGGGGAGCCGTGCTGTGAGCTGAAAGCAGAAGGGCCGCCCCTGCGGGCGGCCCTTCTGGTGCAGCTGGTGCCGGAAATAGGAATCGAACCTACGACCTACGCATTACGAATGCGCCGCT
>NZ_CAMPJD010000014.1 GCF_946886695.1 uncultured Pseudoxanthomonas sp.
TCGACCTCCTCCTTACCAAGGAGGTGCTCTACCGACTGAGCTACGTGAGCGTGAAACCGGTTGTGTTGCCTGGATTGCCGCAGATCCTGCACGGATGTTCAGTGGAGCGGGAGACGGGAATCGAACCCGCACTAGTAGCTTGGAAGGCTACAGTTCTACCATTGAACTACTCCCGCACCGGGAGACCACTACAACGCGAAGCAACAACGAAAACTGGTGGAGGGAGGTGGATTCGAACCACCGAAGGCGTAAGCCAGCAGATTTACAGTCTGCCCCCGTTGGCCGCTTGGGTATCCCTCCGGGATCACCGGACTGACTGGGCTGGTGGGCCAAATCAAACCAGGGTGAAACAGCCCGAGATTTTGGCGTGTACCGGTCCGTCTGTCAACGCGCCGGACACACTTTTTTCTCAGACGTTGAACCGGAAATGCAGGACATCGCCTTCCTGCACGCGATACTCCTTGCCCTCCAGCCGCAGGCGGCCCGCGTCGCGGGCGCCCACCTCACCTTTGTATTTGAGGAAGTCGTCGAAGGCGATGGTCTCGGCCCGGATGAAGCCCTTCTCGAAATCGGTATGGATCACGGCCGCCGCCTGGGGCGCGGTGGAACCCGCCCGGACGGTCCAGGCACGGACCTCCTTCACGCCGGCGGTGAAGTAGGTCTGCAGGCCCAGCAGCGTATACGCCGCCCGGATGACCCGGTTCAAGCCGGGCTCGTCCAGGCCGAGATCGGTCAGGAAGGCGTCGCGGTCAGCATCATCCAGCTGGGACAGCTCCTCCTCGATGGCGGCAGACACCGGCACCACCTGGGCACCCTCGGTGGCGGCACGGGCGCGCACAGCGTCAAGGTGCGGATTGTTCTCGAACCCGTCCTCCAGCACGTTGGCCACGTACATCACCGGCTTCAGGGTCAGCAGGAACAGGTCGCGGACCAGCGCCTTTTCTTCATCGTCCAGACCCAGCGCGCGACCAGGCTTGCCGTCGTTGAGGCCTGCCTGCAGCTTCTGCAGCACCGGCTTGCGGGCGATGGCGTCCTTCTCGCCCGCCTTGGCGGAGCGCTCGGCGCGGTTGAGCGCCTTCTCGACGCTCTCCAGGTCAGCCAGCGCCAGTTCGGTATCGATCGTGTCGATGTCCGAAAGCGGGTCGATCCGGTTGTTGACATGGATGACGTCGTCGTTCTCGAAGCAGCGCACCACATGGGTGATCGCATCCACTTCGCGGATATGCGCCAGGAACTTGTTGCCCAACCCTTCACCACTGGCGGCGCCCGCCACCAGGCCGGCGATGTCGACGAACTCCACTGCGGTCGGGATGACCTTCTGCGGCTTCACGATCTCCGCCAGCTGGTTGAGGCGCAGGTCCGGCACCGGCACCACGCCCACGTTCGGCTCGATGGTGCAGAACGGGAAGTTGGCCGCCGCGATGCCCGCCTTGGTCAGCGCGTTGAACAGGGTCGACTTGCCGACGTTCGGCAGGCCCACGATGCCGCATTTGATGCCCATGTCTACATCCGTGATTCGTGATTCGTGATTGGTGATTCGGGGCCGATCCATGCCCTGCAAATCACCAATCACCAATCACGGCTTCTGCGTGTGCAGCCGCGTCATCGCGTCCATGAAGTTGCCCGCCACCGCCAGCGGCAGCACATCCAGCGCATCGTCGATCGCGCGGGCGATCAGCACTTCGTCGTCCTTGCCCGGCTTGCCCAGCACCCAGCTGGTCACCCGGTCCTTGTGGCCGGGATGGCCGATGCCGATCCGCAACCGATGGAACTTGCCGTGCCCAAGATGCTGCATGGTGTCGCGCAAGCCGTTCTGTCCGCCGTGGCCGCCATCGAACTTCAGGCGCGCCGCGCCCGGGGCCAAGTCGAGCTCATCATGCGCCAGCAACGCCTCTTCCGGGGCGATCTTCCAGAAACGCAGCGCCGCCGCTACCGACTTGCCACTCAGGTTCATGTAAGTGGCGGGCTTCAACAACCAGACCGGCTGCCCGGCCACCACCACTTTGGCGGTCTCTCCGAACAGCTTGCTGTCCAGCCCGAAACGCTCACCCTGCCGCTCCGCCAGGGCGTCGACAAAATGGAACCCGGCATTGTGCCGGGTTCGGGCATGTTCGGCACCGGGATTGCCCAGTCCGACGATGAGGCGCAAGCCTGCCATGGGGACGCAACGCGCACCTGCGCCCGCGCGAGCGGGCGCAGGATCACGCGATTACTTGTCGTCCTTCTTGGCGACCTTGGCCGCCGGCACTTCGGCCGACTCCACCGGAGCTTCCTCGGCCTCTTCCTTGCCGTGCTTGGCGATCACGACGGCGACATCGTGTTCCTTGCCCAGCTTCAGCTCGGGGATGACCACGCCGGCCGGCAGCTTGACCTCGGACAGGTGGACCACCGCACCGATGGCCAGGTCGGCCAGATCGATCTCGATGAATTCCGGCAGGTCCTTCGGCAGGCACTCGACGACGACTTCGTTCAGCTCGTGGGTGACCACGACTTCGGCGGACTTGCCGGCCGGCGACTTGTCTTCGTTGAGGAAGTGCAGCGGCACCGCGGTGCGCAGCGTCTCGTTCTCGTTCACGCGCTGGAAGTCCAGGTGCATGATCTGCTGCTTGAACGGGTGGCGCTGCATGTCACGCAGCAGCACCTTCTGGATGTCGCCATTGAGGCTCAGGTCCAGGATCGACGAGTAGAACCAGTCGTGCTGGGAGGCCAGCCAGACTTCGTTGTGGTTCAGCTGGATGCTGACCGGCTTGAGTTCGCCACCGTAGACGATGGCAGGCACGGTGCCCGCGTGACGGAGGCGGCGGCTCGCACCCTTACCCTCGTCTTCGCGGCGCTCGACCTTGATTTCATGTGTCTTAGCCATTTGCTTCACTACCTAGTTGTTGGACCGCCGTGTGGCGATCTGATGAAGGCTCATCCGCGACCAGATGAACCCGGAAAGCCACGCGCCGGTGTCCCGGCGCGCGGCGGAGAATCAATCCACGTACAGCGAGCTGACCGATTCGCCGAAGGCGATGCGGCGGATCGTTTCCGCCAGCAGTTCCGCCACCGACAGCTGGCGGATCTTGCTGCAGCCCTGCGCCTGCGGCGAGAGCGGGATGGTGTCGGTGACGACGAGCTCATCGAGCACCGAATTATTCAGATTGTCCACCGCCGGGCCGGAAAGCACGGGATGGGTGCAATACGCCGCCACCTTGTTGGCGCCGTGCTGCTTCAGTGCGGCCGCAGCAGCACAGAGCGTGCCGGCGGTGTCGACGATGTCGTCCACCAGCACGCAGTCCTTGCCTTCCACGTCACCGATGATGTTCATCACCGTGGCCACGTTGGCGCGCGGACGGCGCTTGTCGATGATCGCCAGGTCGGCATCATCCAGGCGCTTGGCGACCGCGCGGGCACGCACCACGCCACCGACGTCGGGCGACACGACAAGCAGGTTCTCCGTGCCGTAGGCGCGCCAGATGTCGGCGAGCAGCAGCGGCGAGGCGTACACATTGTCGACCGGGATATCGAAGAACCCCTGGATCTGGTCCGCGTGCAGGTCGACCGTCAGCACGCGGTCCGCGCTCACGGCGCCGAACATCTTCGCCGCCACCTTCGCCGTGATCGGCACGCGCGAAGAGCGCATGCGGCGATCCTGGCGGGCGTAGCCGAAGTACGGCACCACCGCAGTCACGCTACTGGCCGAGGCGCGCTTCAGCGCGTCGATCAGGACCAGCAACTCCACCAGGTTCTCGGCACTCGGCGCGCAGGTCGGCTGCACGACGAACACTTCCTGCCGGCGCACGTTCTCCTGGATCTCGACCTGGACTTCGCCGTCCGAGAAGCGGGATACCAGCGCCTTGCCAGGGCGCACGCCCAGTTCGCGGCAGATGCTGTTCGCCAACGGCTTGTTGGCGTTGCCGGAGAAGACAAGCAGGTTGCGTTCGTCTTGCATGGTCGTCTCGGCAGGTGCGGCTAGGACACAGTGAATTGGCAGGGGCGGAAGGATTCGAACCTACGAATGCCGGGATCAAAACCCGGTGCCTTAACCACTTGGCGACGCCCCTAGGCGTTTTTCTCCGTCTCGCGACACGACTCAAGCGCGCGCAGCAGTGGCGATCGCGCGGCGCCCTCCACCACCCGGGCATGCAGCCCGGAAGGCAAGGTCGCCAGCGCGGCCTCGGCAGAGGCCCGGTCGGCGAACTCCACGAAGCAGCCGCCGCCGGAACCCGTCAAACGTGGCGTGCCGATGTGCGAAAGGGCCTGGAAGACTGCCTCGATGGCAGGCTCCCGGCGACGCACGACCGGCTCGAACGCGTTGCCGAGCAGTGATCCCGAAACGAAGTCCGATATTTTCGCGGGTGCAGCATCACGCGTCAAATCCGGTGATGCGAAAAGTGCCGCCGTGGGCACGTGGACACCGGAATCGACCAGCAGATACCACGCCGGCGGTAGCGCCAGCGGCGTCAGGACTTCGCCCACCCCTTCGGCCCAGGCATTCTCACCGCGTACGAAGACGGGCACATCCGCGCCCAGCCGCAGGCCCAGGGACGCCAACGCACCCCGCCCCAATCGGCAGCCCCACAGATAATCCAGCGCCACGAGCACGGTGGCCGCATCCGAGGACCCGCCACCGAAACCACCCCCGGCAGGAATGCGCTTTTCGATGCCGATATCGACGCCTTGCGCGACATTGACCTCTTTTCTCAGGAGTTCGGCTGCCCGCACGAGAAGATCGTCTGCTTCGGCGACACCGGGCACGGACGCGCCGACCCGACACACGCGACCCTCCGGGCGAAGGCGGACGTGGACGGTGTCCCCCCATTCCAGCAAACGGAACACGGTCTGCAGCAGGTGATAGCCGTCGGCGCGCCGACCGGTGATCTGCAATGCGAGGTTGAGCTTGGCCGGGGCCGGCCAGGCCGACCAGCCCTCTTCCCGGGGGAAGGGGCTCATGGCGGCGTCAGGTGCCACTGGTCGACAGCGACTTTCACCGTGGCGCCCTGCCGGCGCGCCTCCATGCGACGCGGCATGGCGGGCTGCGCGCCGTCGGCCGGGAGCCAGTCCAGGTAGTCGACCCGCCACCCATGCTGCATCAAGGTCCTCGGCCTGCCGTCGGCCCCATATTCCATGCCTTCCGCCGGTGCCGCGGGATCCGCGACGCCCCGCGCCCAGTGGACCATCGAGGCGACCGGAATGTCCCAGCCGGTGGCAGCGCGCAACAGATCGCCCGCCTCCGCGCCGTCGCGCGGCCCGCCCTCCAACCCTTCCAGCCGCGCGGCACCGGTGCGCAGGTCCCCGCTGAGGCGCCAGCTCTGACGGGTGACCGGGGCACTCAGCGCGACCAGGTAGCTCGACCCGGTCTGCTGCCAGTCGATGCGGCCGCTGCCGCCCTTCCCGTTCGCATTGACCGCCACGCGTCCAGCGAACGACCAGTCGGGTTGCGAGGCCAGCCACGCCGTGCGCGTGGCCTGTCCGGCCTGCGCCGCCGCCAGCGCCGCGGGGTCGCGCAGGACAGGTGAGTCCACCGTGGCGCCACGCGTGGCGCACCCCACCATCGACAGGGCCGCGAGCCCCGCCAGCAGGAATCCGGAAACCTTCATGCGCCTGTCTTCTCCAGCGCCCGCAACAACGAGCGGTTGTCGGGGTCCAGCTTGCGCGCTTCGTCGAAATACCGGCGCGCCTCGTCCTTCTGCCCCATCACCCACAGCACTTCCGCCACATGGGCGGCAATCTCGGGGTCCTTCTGCAGCGTGAATGCGCGACGCAGCTCCACCAGCGCCTCCGCATTGCGCCCCAGCCGGTAAAGCACCCAGCCATAACTGTCAATGATGGCCGCGTCTTCCGGCGCAGCGGTCCGCGCCCGGTCGATCAACTCCAGCGCCTCCTGATAGCGCGTGGTGCGGTCGGCCAGGGTGTAGCCCAGTGCATTGAGCGCGGCCACGTTGTCCGGCTCGATCACCAGGATTCGCCTGAAGTCGGCCTCGGCATGGTCGATGCGATCGCGCCGCTCCCAGGCCAGCCCACGGGAATACAACAGCGCAAGGTCATCCGGGTACGCCGCCAGCCCGCGGGCGAAGACCTCCATCTGGCCTTCGTCCTGCTTGTCTTTCTGCTGCAGCTCGGCCTCCATCAGATAGGCGTCGCGGCGGGTACCGTCTTCGACGCTGGCATCGCCCTGCAGCTTTCGGGCCTCCGCGAAGGCCTCATCCTTCCGCCCCAGTTCGAACAGGGTGTTGATCGCGCGCAGACGCGCTTCCGCCCGCTGCTCGCCGGCGGGCACGCTGCGGTACCAAGCCAGTGCCTCATCCTGACGTTTGAGGAACTCCGCCATCTGCCCCAGCAGCAACCGGCGATCCGGGCTGTACTGGGTCGGTTGCCCCAGACCCGAAGCCGCCCGCTTCAGTTCCTCATACAGCTCGCCCAGAGACGCCGTATCGTCCGCCTTGGCCAGCAACTGCGCCCGCAGGCCATAGGTCAGCGTGTCCTGCGGCCCCTGGCCCAGCGCGCGCGAGGCCGCCGCCGGATCGCCCAACCTGTCGTACTCCTCGGCCAGCTTCAGCCGCAGCGCTGCGTCGCTTGCGGCCTTGGGAAGCAGACCGTCCAGCACCGCGCGGGCCTCCTGCTTGCGATCCGCCTGCAATAACTGGCTGGCCTGCAGCAGGGCGACCAGCGGCTCGCCGGAGAAACGCTTGACCACATCACCAACCATCCGCTCGGCCAGCGCGGGCTCGTCCATCTGCTGGGCCAGCCCGGTGAACGCCAGCCAGGCCTGCAGCTTGTCGGGCATGGCGCCATCGTCGAGCAGGTCGCGCAGCAGCCGCGCCGGCAGCTCAGGGTCCTTCCCGCCACTTGCCAACGCCGTCAGCGCGTAACGCCAACCCAGTTCGTCGGGATCCTTCATCAGTCCGGCCAACTCGCGCAGTGCAGCCCGCCTCTGCCCCTTGCGCAGTGCCAGCGTGGCCTCCGCACCGCGCAGCGCAAGGGTGCGCGGCGAACGCTCACGCCACAGCTTGATCGCTTCGCCCGCACGGGCATCGTCCTTGGCCAGCAGCGCAATGCGGGTGGCGCGTTCGGCCAGCCCGGCGTCATCGTCCTGCTCCCGCGCCGCGTCCAGGTACCAGCGCGCGGCATCCGGCAACTGGCCCGCCTGCAGGGCGAACTCGCCCGCCATCACCGTGGTCAGCGCGTCGTCCTGCCGCTGGCCGGGCGAGCCCGACGATGCGGCCAGCGCCGAGGGCATGGCGGCCGCCATCGCCAGCGCGGCAAACAAGGTGCGAATCATTTCGGGCATGAACGTCACGTCGGCCGTAAAATGGCGGCCCTGATATGAGCCAGCAGCTTACTGCAAGCGCCTGAACGATGACGTTGTGGGTCCTCGGATTGAACCACCAGACCGCGCCGGTCGACCTGCGCGAACGGGTGGCGTTCGACGCCGGCACGGTGCCGCACGCGTTGTCGTCGCTGCGGGCGCTACCCGACGTGGTCGAAGCCGCCCTGCTGTCCACCTGCAACCGCACCGAGCTGTATGCGGTGGCGGAAGACGGCGACGTGCTGGCGAGTTGGCTGGCCACGCATGCCGAGGGGCTTGAAGGTTACCTCTACCGCCACCGGGATGCGGATGCCGTCCGCCACCTGTTCCGGGTGGCGACGGGCCTGGACTCGATGGTGCTGGGCGAACCGCAGATCCTCGGCCAGGTGAAGGACGCCTGGGCCACGGCGCGCGAACATGGCGCGCTGGGCAACCGCCTGGACCGTCTGTTCCAGCAGACCTTCGCCGTCGCCAAGCGCGCACGCACCGACACCCGCGTGGGGGCCAATCCCGTATCCGTCGCCTCCACCGCGGTGCGCCTGGCGCAGAACTCCTTCGCCCGCCTCAGCGACTCCACCGTGTTGCTGGTCGGCGCCGGTGAAACCATCGAACTGGCCGCCAAGCACCTCAGCGAAGGCCGCGTGCGCCGCCTGCTGATCGCCAACCGCACGCTGGCGCATGCGCAGGAACTGGCGACACGCCACGGTGGCTACGCGCTGCCATTGACCGAACTGGAACGCCACCTGGCCGAGGCCGATGTGGTGTTCTCCGCCACCGCCGCGCGCGAACCCGTCGTGCTGCAAGCCCAGGTCGCCGCCGCACTGGCCAAGCGCAAGCACAAGCCGATGCTGCTGTTCGACCTGGCCGTACCACGCGACATCGAAGCATCGGTAGCCGAGCTGCGCGACGCATATCTGTACACCGTCGACGACCTTGAGCGCGCGGTCGAAGACAACCGTCGCAGCCGGCGTGAAGCCGCCGACGCTGCCGAGGCTATCATCGACGTGCAGGTCGGCCGCTTCATGGAAAGCCTGCTGGCCGGCTCCCGGCAGGAACCGCTCAAGCGCCTGCGCGCGCTGGGCGAGTCCACGCGTGAGGACGTGCTGGCGAAAGCGCGGCAGCAGCTGGCCAATGGCCGCGAACCGGAGCAGGTGCTCGAGTTCCTCGCCCACACGCTGACCAACCGCCTGCTGCATCCGCCCACCGCTGCATTGCGCGAGGCGGCAGTGAGCGGCGACGCCGAGCTGGCGCGCGCCGCCGATCGCCTGTTCCCCGCGCAACCGCCCTACTCCCACCTGAAGAAAGACAAAGACGATGACGCCGACGCTGCGCCGTAAGCTCGAAGCGCTGGCCGAACGCCGGGAAGAACTCGAACGCCTGCTCGCCGATCCGGGCGTGATCGGCGACAGCGACCGCTTCCGTAGTCTCTCGCGCGAGTTTTCCCAGTTGGAGCCCGTTGCCACCGCGATGACGGAAGAAAAGCGTGCACAGGCCGACCTGGCCGCCGCGCAGGCGATGCGTGGCGACCCCGAGCTGGCCGAACTGGCCGACGAAGAAATCGCCGCCGCACAGCAGCGCCTGGTGCAGTTGGACGACGAGCTGATGCTCCTGCTGCTGCCCAAGGACAACCGCGACGAGGGCAACCTGTTCCTCGAAGTGCGCGCCGGCACCGGTGGCGACGAAGCGGCGATCTTCGCCGGCGACCTGTTCCGCATGTATGCGCGCTATGCCGAACGCCAGGGCTGGAAGGTGGAGATCGAATCCGACAGCCCGGGCGAGCACGGCGGCTACAAGGAGATCGTGGCGCGCGTCGTCGGCCGCGGCGCCTATTCGAAGCTCAAGTTCGAATCCGGCACCCACCGCGTGCAGCGCGTCCCGGAAACCGAATCGCAGGGCCGCATCCACACCTCCGCCGCGACGGTGGCGATCATTCCCGACGTGGACGAGGTCGACGACATCGTCATCAACCCGGCCGACCTGAGGGTGGACACTTTCCGTTCTTCCGGTGCCGGCGGCCAGCACGTCAACAAGACCGAGTCCGCGATCCGCATCACCCATGTGCCCAGCGGCGTGGTGGTGGAATGCCAGACCGAGCGCAGCCAGCACGCCAACCGCGACAAGGCGATGAAACGGTTGAAGGCGCAGTTGCTGGATGCGGAACGCAGCAGGCAGCAGGCCGCGCAGGCCGAATCGCGCAAACTGCAGGTCGGCAGTGGCGACCGCAGCCAGCGTATCCGCACCTACAACTTCCCGCAGGGCCGCATCACCGACCATCGCGTCGAAGGCCTCACGCTGTACGACCTGCCCAACATCATCCAGGGCAGCCTGGACGAACTGGTCGACCGCCTCGGTCGCGAGCACCTGGCCGACGAACTCGCCCGCCTGACGGAGGCGGCATGACGACGGTGGTCCGCCGGACGGGACTGACGCACCTGGACGTTGTCGCCCGCCTGTTCGACCAGTACCGCGGCTTCTACGGCCAGCCCTCGGACCCGGCATTGGCACGGGATTTCATCCGCGAGCGGATGGAGCGCGACGAGTCCGTCATCCTGCTGGCCTGGGTAGACGAAGCGGCCGTCGGCTTCACCCAGTTGTATCCGGCTTTTTCTTCCGTCAGCGCGTCGCGGGTCTGGATCCTGAACGACCTCCTCGTACTGCCGGAGGCGCGTCGCAAGGGCGTTGCGCGCGCATTGCTGTCGGCCGCCGCCGACTTCGCGCGCGCCGACGGAGCGTTGCGGCTGGAACTGGAAACCGACCACGACAACGCCACCGCACAGACGCTGTACCGCGCGATGGATTGGGTGCCGTACGACGGCACGCTGCGTTTCCGCCTGCCACTCTAGCCTGCGCACCGTGGAAGGCGGCTTCCCTGATGTGGGAGCGACGCCAGTCGCGACCTGGATGCCCCGTTCGCGACTGGCGTCACTCCCAGATGCATCGCACGTGGCGCAAGGCTTGTCTCGCGCTGTCGATGGTCGCTAGGCTGCCTCCCATGATCGTCGCCACGCGTCCCGCCCGCGCCACCCGCACCATCGAGCCAGGCGGTCGCGGTGACCGTTGACGGTCCACGCGACGAGCGCGCGCGATTGCAGCTGCACGTACGGCAGGCGCCGCAGGACTTCATCGCCTGGGTCATGCTTTCGGATGCGGAGCTCGACCACGGTGATGCCGAGGCGGGACGGCGCGCCGCCGAGCGCGCGCTGGATCTGCGCCCCCGGCATCCCGAAGCCCTCGCGCGCCTCGGCCGCAGCTACTGGCTGTCGGGTCGGCACGCGCTGGCGGCCCAGGCGTTGAGCGAGGCCGCTGCGCAGGCGCCCCAGCACCCTGGCATCGCGTTGTGGCTCGGCCACGCCCTCGAGGATGCCGGTGAAGCCGAGTCCGCCGCGCAGGCCTACGAGCATGCCCACCGGCTGTTGCCGGGCGAGCCCATGTTCGCCGCCCACCTGTTGAACTGGCGCCGCAAGCTCTGCGACTGGCGTGACCTCGATGCGCTGTCGTCGCAGGTGCGGCGCGCCGTGCGTGAGGGCCGCGGCGTGGTGGAGCCGTTCGCCTTCCTCAGCGAGGACGCCAGCGCGCAGCAGCAGCTGGCCTGCGCACGGCAACGCGCGCAGGCGCTGGCGTCGGTCGTCCGCCCGCTTCCGCCCGCACCGCACGCGCCGGCAGACGCGCCACTGCGCCTGGGCTTCCTCTCCAACGGTTTCGGCGCGCACCCCACCGGCCTGCTGACGGTGGCGTTCTTCGAAGCCCTGCAAGCGCATACAGCTGTATCCACGCACCTGTTCGCCCCCACGCCCGACGATGGCAGCCCCATCCGCCAGCGGCTGGCGACGGCGACGCACCTGCACGATCTCGCGAGCCTCCCACATGCGCGCATCGCGCAGGCCATCCGCGACCAGCGCATCGACGTGCTCTACGATCTGCGCGGCTGGGGTGGCGGCGGCACGCCGGAAGTGCTGGCCATGCGGCCCGCGCCCGTGCAGGTCAATTGGCTGGCCTATCCCGGCACCTCCGGTGCGCCGTGGATCGACTACGTGCTGGCGGATCGCTTCGCCTTGCCCGAGGCGTTGGTGCCGGCGTACAGCGAAGCCGTCGCCTACCTGCCCGGCGCCTTCCAACCATCCGACACACGTCGCACGCTCGACACGCCACCTTCGCGCGAAGCCTGCGGCCTGCCCGGCACCGGCGTGGTCTACGCCTGCTTCAACAACAGCTACAAGGTGAACCCACGCAGCCTGGCCCGGATGCTCGACATACTGGCGAACGTCGACGACAGCGTGCTGTGGCTGCTGTCCGGCCCGGGCCGGGCCGACGACCGCCTGCGCACGGCGGCGCAGGCGCGCGGCATGGATCCGGCGCGCCTGGTATTCACGCGCAAGCTGCCGCATGCGGAGTACCTGGCGCGCTACCGGCATGCTGACCTGTTCCTCGACACGCATCCCTACAACGCGCACACCACCGCATCCGACGCGCTGTGGGCAGGCTGCCCGGTGCTGACCTGCCCGGGCGCGACGTTCGCCTCCCGCGTCGCGGGCAGCCTCAATCATCATCTCGGCCTGGACGAGATGAACGTGACCGACGACGAGGCCTTCGTCGCGACCGGGATCCGGCTGGGCCGCGATGCCGCGGCACGGGCGGACCTGCGCGTACGCCTCCAGACCGCGATCACGCACGCGCCGCTGTTCGACATGCCGCGGTTCGCGGAAGGCTTCGCCGACGTCGCCTGGCGCATGGCTGACCGGCACCGCAAGGGGCTGCCACCCGCGCCGCTCGGCTGACCCGCGATTGCGCTACCCTTCGGGCATGAGCCATGCCGACGCCTTGATCCCGTTGCACCTGTGCGTGTTGACCGTCTCCGACAGCCGCACACTCGCCGAGGATCGCTCCGGCGACTACCTCGCCGAGGCACTCGCGCAGGAAGGACACCACCTGCATGACCGCGCGCTGCTGCCCGACGACCGCTACCGCCTGCGTGCGCAGGTCTCGCAGTGGATCGCCGATCCCGCAGTCGATGGCATCCTGGTGACCGGCGGCACCGGCTTCACGGGCCGCGACTCCACTCCGGAAGCCCTGCTCCCGTTGCTGGACAAGGAAATGCCGGGCTTCGGCGAACTGTTCCGGCACGTCAGCGTCGAGGAGATCGGCACGTCGTCGCTGCAGTCGCGCGCGTTCGCCGGGCTCGCCAACCAGACCTTCGTGTTCTGCCTGCCGGGCTCCACCTCGGCCTGCCGCACGGCGTGGGAGAAGATCATCCGCGCCCAACTCGACGCACGCACACGGCCCTGCAACCTGGCCACGCTGCGTCCCCGCCTGAAGGAATGAGCAAGGAGAGCCCGCGATGTCACTCGATGCCACCCTGCGCCTGCTGACCAAGGCCAGCGGCCTGACCGCCACCGATCTCGCCGCCGCCATCCCGCGCGCCGGCGTGACCACGGTGAAATCCTGGCTGGCTGGCGAGAAGCTGCCCGGCGGCGACCAGCTCGCCGCCCTGGCACGCGCCTTCGGCGTCCCCGCGGGCGCGCTGCTGTCGGAACTGGCGACGACGCTGGATCCCGCACGCACACGGGGCGAGCATGACCTGCTGGCGGCCTACCGCGCCCTCAACACGCGCCAGCAAGGCGCACTGTTGGAAGTCGCGCGCGGCATGGCAGGCCATGCCCGCCGCAAACGCTGAATCCCCCGCCACCGCACAGGACACGCGATGAAGACCCTCAAACGCAAGGATTACGAAGCCCAGCTCAAGCCCTTGCAGCTCGAACTGGCGGCGATGGCACGCTGGGCGTCGCACTGCGGCGCCCGTATCGTGGTGGTGATGGAAGGCCGCGACACCGCCGGCAAGGGCGGCGCCATCGGCGCGATCACCGAGCACCTCAACCCGCGCCAATGCCGCGTGGTGGCACTGCCGAAACCGAGCGAACGCGAAGCCACGCAGTGGTACTTCCAGCGCTACATCACACACCTGCCGGCCGCCGGCGAGATCGTGCTATTCGACCGCAGCTGGTACAACCGCGCAGGCGTGGAGAAGGTGATGGGCTATTGCACGGACGAACAACATGCACGGTTCCTCGCGCAGGCGCCGGTGTTCGAGAAGGGCATCACCGACGACGGCATCCTGCTGTTCAAGTACTGGCTGTGCGTGGACCAGGCGCAGCAGGAGGAGCGCTTCGCCGAACGCGCCGACGAGCCGCTGAAGAGCTGGAAGCTGTCGCCGATCGACCTGAAGGCGCGCGAGAAGTACGCCGACTACACCGCCGCGCGCGAAAGCATGCTCAAGGCCACGCACACGAAACACGCGCCGTGGACGCTGGTCGACTTCAACGACCAGCGCACAGGCCGGCTCACCCTGATCCGCGACCTGCTGGACCACCTGCCCGATACGCAGGTGCCGCTGGAACCGCTGGGCCTGCCACCGTTGAAGGGCAAGCTGCACAAGGAGCGCTACGGCGTGCTGAAGCCGATCAAGCCGCGCCGCGGCGACTGATCGATGCGATCGGCACTGATGGCCACGCTGTGGCTGGTCTCCGCGCCCGCGATGGCGCAGGACGTCGCCACGACCACGGACCCAGCCGCGACGACGCTAGACACCCTCACCGTGCGGCCGGACCCGGAAGAAGTGGTGGACCTCTACCGCTTCGAGAATCCCGTCGACGTCGCACCCACGGTATTCAGTCGTCGGTGGAAGGAACCGACCAGCCTGGAACAACTCGGCAAGAACGGCGGCATCGTGCCCGTCCTCGTCGGCCTGGCCGCACAACAGGTGCAGAAGGGTGCGCGGAAGATCCCCGGGTGGAAAGAACCGGAGCAACCCGCGACCGCGCGGCCACCGCCGCTGGACGACCAGCAGGCCGCGCGCGCCCTGCGCCTGCACAACGCGGGCGACCAGCCTTAGGCCATCGCTGATTCACTGACCTCGTTCGTGATGAGGTCGTCAAAGACTCAGGTCGTGGTGAACCTGTCGAAGACTCCGTTCGCGGTGGGCTTGTCGTGGACCCCGCTCATGGTGAGCCTGTTGCAAATCCATATCGTAGTGGGTCTGTCGCAGATCCCGTTCGTGGTGAGTCCGTCGAACCACGCTCTTTGCATCGAATCCACAGATCACGACAACCCCGCTTTGCCGCGAAAAGCGTGGTTCGACGGGCTCACCACGAACGGCATCCGAAAGACTACGCGTGCCTGATGGTGTTGTCCCGCGTGTCCCCGGCTCGATCCCGTCAGCCCGTCACAAACCCTTCGTTCACCGGGCCCATCCACACCTCACGCACGACCGCGTCCACGCGTGCAGCGGGTGGCCCTAGGCGAAGCCACGCCTCCAGCGCATCGAGTGCCGTCGCATCGCCCTGGGCGATCACTTCCACACTTCCACCCGCAAGGTTGGTGGCGCGACCGCTCAGCCCCAGATCGAACGCGCGCTCACGCGTGGACGCGCGGAAGAACACGCCCTGCACCTTGCCGCTGACCAGGAAGCGCGCCGCCGCCATCAGGCCTTCGCTGCCGGACCGCCTGCCGCCGCGATGGCCGCCGTGATCTCCTTGCCGGTCACCGGGCCCAGGAACTGCTTGGCGACCTTGCCATCGGGCGCGATCAGGTAGGTCAGCGGCAGGCCGCGCGGCGTGGCGAAGTCGGCCGGCGGGTTGTACACGTCGAGGATGGCGATCGGATACACCACCGGCCGTTCGGCCAGGAAGGCCTTCAGCTCGTCCGCTTCGATTTCCTCGTACGCCAACCCGATCACCTCGATATGGTCATTGTCCCTGTCCAGCGCGGAAAGATCGGGCATCTCCTTCAGGCAGGGCGCACACCAGGTGGCCCAGAAATTCACCACCACCCACTTGCCGCGGTGCGTGGCCAGCGCGTAGTCGGCGCCATCAAGCGTCTTCACCTGCAACACCGGGATGTCGACGGTGCGGTCCGCAGGCTTTTCCGTGGCCGGATCGACATCCTGCACGTGCGCCTCGATCGCCGGTTCCGCCACCTCGGCGGGGGCCGACCCTGCGTTGCACGCGGCCAACAACAGGATGGCGGCCAGCGAAAGGGAGGGAACGGACTTCATGCAGGCTCCTGGTGGGATTCGGTGAACAGATCGCTGACGCGCTTCTTCAGCAGTTCGCGCAAGGGCATGCGCAGATCATCCAGCGCACGGCGTGCCGCGCAGCCCAACGCATCATCGTGGAACGGCAGATGCGCCTCTGCAACGGGAATACGCAACTGGCAGGCTTCGTACAGGTCGCACAGGGTCAGGTCGTCCAGGTCGCGCGCCAGCAACCATTCGCCTTCCTCGTCGCGGCGCAGCAGGTTGATCTCGGACAGCTGCCCCAGCATCTGCTGGATCAGCGAATCGGTCAGCATGGGCTCAAGGGCGAGGATCTGGTCGCTGTGCAGGCCGCGCCCCTTTTCGCGTGCCTGCGCGAAGCGCCCCAGCATGCGTAGCAGGCCATAGATCTCGTAGCCCAGCGGCAACCGCAACGCGACCGGCTGGTAGCGGAACGCGGCCATGCCCGACGCCAGCGACGCGCCCAACAGCACGGCAATCCAGCACAGGTAGATCCACAGCAGCAGGATCGGCGCTGCCGCGACCGCGCCGTAGATCTTCTGGTAGGTGTTGAAGCTGCCCAGATAGGCGCCCAGACCCCACTTCGCCAGTTCCAGCAACACGGTCGCCAACAGGGCACCCGCCATCGCATAGCGCCACTTGATGGTCCGGTGCGGCACCACGCGGTAGATCACCACGATGGCCGCCAGTTCGATCAGTACCGGCGCCACGCTCAGCGACAGCGTCTGCAGCCAGCGCCCCCCGCTGGTGGCGAACACCGGCAAGGCGTAGAAGCGCGCGGACAATGCCAGCGATGCCGCGGCCATCAGCGCGCCCAGCGTCAGCACCGTCCAGTAGACCAGGAAGCGCGACAGCTTCGGCCGCGCACTGCGCACGCGCCAGATGCGGTTGAACGTGGCCTCGATGCTGTTGAGCGTGATCAGCAGCGACGCCACCAGCGCGATCACGCCCACCGCGGTCAGCTTGCCGGTGTTGGCGAGGAAGCCGTCCAGCTTCTCCTTCAAACTGACCGCCGCCCCCGGCAGGAAGTTGGCGAAGATGTAGTCGCGCAGCTGCGCGCTCCACTCCTGGAACACCGGGAACGCCGACAGCACGCCGAACACCACCATCGCCAGCGGCACCAGCGCGAACAGCGTGGTGTAGGCCAGCGAACCGGCGGCCTGGAACAGGCGGTCGTCGAGGAAGCGCCTGGCCAGGAAGCGGAAGAACGTGCCCATGCGTGCGCGGTCGCGCATGCGTTCGGTCCAGCGGTTCAACGAGTCCAGTGGCTCCATGGGCGGAAGGGTAACCGATGCGTCATGGAGGCGACATCGCCGATACTAGGCACTTCCCCGGTGACGAAGACGGTCCGATGCCCGAAATCCTGGTGCTCTACTACAGCCGCGGCGGTTCCGTGGCGAAGCTGGCGCGTCAGATCGCGCGGGGCGTGGGCGAAGTGGATGGCATGTCCGCGCGGCTGCGCACCGTGCCGCCCGTGGCCGCCGTGACGCAGCAGGCCGCACCGCCGGTGCCCGAGGAAGGCGCACCCTACGTGGACCGGCAGGACCTGGCCGAATGCGCGGGTCTGGTGCTGGGCAGCCCTACCCGCTTCGGCAACATGGCCGCGCCGGTGAAGCACTTCATCGACGGTCTGGGCGCGGAGTGGGCCAGCGGCACGCTGGTGGGCAAGCCCGCGGGCGTGTTCACCTCCACCGCCACCCAGCACGGCGGGCAGGAATCGACCCTGCTGTCGATGCAGGTGCCCCTGTTGCATCACGGGTGCGTGATCGTGGGCATTCCGTTCACCGAGCCCCAGCTCAGCAGCACGCGTACGGGGGGCACGCCCTACGGCGCAAGCCACGTTGCCGGTGGCGAGGACGATCCGCATCCCAGCGATGACGAAGCCGCACTCGCACGTGCATTGGGGCGCCGCGTGGCCGACATCGCCCGCCGCCTGGAGGTGCGCTGATGGAGCGTTCGCGCCTGCTGCTGGCCGCGTTGCTGCAATTGCTGGCCGTCCTCTATGCGGTGTGGTTCTACGGCGACCGCCAGTACACGCTGGCGCTGCTGGTGTTCGCGCTGCCGCCGATCCTGTTGATGATCGGGGTGATGGCGCGCCGGCGCACCGCTGCGTTCTGGGCTGGCGTGGCGGCGTTGTTCTGGTTTTCGCATGCAGTGATGGTGGCGTGGGCCGATCCGGTGAAGGCGCCGTTCGCTTGGGGTGGCATCGCGCTGTCCATCGGCATCGTGCTGGCCACCAGTTGGCCCGCCTTCGCCAAGCGGTTCGGCAGGAAGGGGTGATGCGTTTCGTCGCCACGCTGCTGTTGTGCCTGTTGTCGCCGTGCGCATGGGCGCAGGACGCCCCCTGCGAGCCGGGCGATCCGGCACGCGTGGAGAACCGCGATGGCAGTACGTTGTCGCTGCGCGCCGAGTGCTCCACTTCCGCCACGCGCCGCTACGTCGTCGAGCTGATGTGTGCCGACGGCCTTGTGTGCGACCGCCTGCAGGTCGAGCAGAATGTCACCGAGACGCCGATGGGCCACGCCGGCCTGATGGATCTGGATGGGGACGGGATGCACGAGGTGGAAGTCCGGGGCATGTGCGGCGCCGGGCCCAACTGCGAGGGCGATGTGTACCGGATCGATCCGGCCACGCGCACGCTGCGCCACTACCTCAGCGATTTCTACTACGAGCTGCAGGTCATCGAGGGCTGGCTGGTGGCCTCCGGCCGCAGCAGCTGCTGCAGTTGGAGCTACCGGCTGTGGAAACTCGATGCGCCCCATGCCCTGCCGCTCGACGGGACCCGCATGGATCTGAGAGTGCAGGTGGATGCGACGGGCGACGAAGACGGCAACATCGACGGCGCGCAATGCACGTTCCTGCGGGAAAGCGGCGATAATCGCGTGGTGGTCGCACCGCCTTCGCCAGGACTGGAAGACATGATCTGCCGGCACTACGGCGAGGCGTACCGCCTGACACCCCCGGATACAACGCCAGGCGCGCCGTGAGCGCCGGCAGGAGCATAGAGATGGACGAGCTGCTGATCGTCACCACCGGTGGCACGATCGACAAGATCTACTTCGACGACAAGTCCGATTACCAGATCGGCGATCCGCAGATCGGCATGATCCTGCGCGAGCTGGGGGTGACGTTCCGTTTCACGGTCATCCCGATCCTGCGCAAGGATTCGCTGCACATCACCGACGAGGACCGCGAGCTGATCCGCGCGACCATCGCCGCGCAGCCGACGAAGCACGTGCTGGTGACCCATGGCACCGACAGCATGGTGCAGACGGGCCATGTGCTGGCCTCCATCCCGGACAAGACCATCGTGATGACCGGCGCTCTCAGCCCGGCCCGCTTCCGCGGCTCGGATGCGGAGTTCAACATCGGCTGCGCGATCGGTGCGGTGCAGTCGCTGCCGGTGGGCGTCTACATCGCGATGAACGGGCGGATCTGGGATCCGGCGAAGGTGCGGAAGAATGTGGCGGCGAATCGGTTTGAGGCGGTTTGACGCCGGCGCGCTTCCATACCGCCACAAGAACAAGGCCCGCTCATGCGGGCCTTGTTCTTTGTGAAGCGAGACAATGATTTCGGCTACTGCCGTCGGCCATCGCCTGCTGTTCATCCCTCAAAAAGAGACTTGGCTTGGAACGCCACCCAGTCGGAGCGCGAAACCACTTCGCCTCCAGAAACCCGTACCGCTCGGAACAGATATTGTTTGTTGGCTGGAAGGCAGTGCGTCGCGGTAATGGCAGTGAGGGGAATCGAGATGACCGACTCCCCATGAGGCACCACAGACACTCGCTTCCCAGAAGCCACGTAGTCGATGTAGCTGCAAAACGGAACGATGGTCCCGTTCGGATGCGCCACTTCCACCTTGATCACCGAATCATTGATCAACCCCAGCAATCGATCATCCACGATCAACACATCGTCAGACCTGTTCTTCACCGTAATGTTGAGATTTTTCCCGACATCAAGCTCAACCTCGACATCAGCGCCATACGGCGCGCACGAAAGCAGTGCCGCGACCGACAGCAGCGAAAAAAGTGGCCGGAAAAATCTAGGCAAGAAAAGCCTCGGCATGGATTCTTGTTTGATCATAGATAAATACCATTACTTTGGCTTTTTTTTCCGAAACAGGGGTCGAAACAGGGGTCAGAGTACCTTTTCCAGATCGCCGTACTTCACCGGGGAAAATCGACTCTGACCCCTAATCCTGAACGGGCGGATCTGGGATCCGGCGAAGGTGCGGAAGAATGTGGCGGTGAATCGGTTTGAGGCGGTGTAAAGCTGAAACCTGGGTGGGGTGTTCAGTAACGACAAGGCCCGCTGATGCGGGCCTTGTGCTTTTGCGGGAAAGGGAACTGGTATCCGACTCCTGAAAACCTACTCTGACCCTGCTTCGGAACTGGCCTATGGCGGTGAAATGACAAATGCGTAGAGGCTTGCCGACAACGGGACGGCCTTTGCGCCCATGGCCTCATAGAGCGCGATAGCCCTGTAGTTGCTGGAACGCACATTGTTGATCACAAGCTCACGGCACCCCTTGTCACGCGCCTTCTGTCGCAGCTGCTCGATCACCGTACTTCCATAGCCACGTGAGCGCTGCCGTGAATCAATCTCGATCTTCTCCAGCACGAAGCTCTCTCCGGGCTCGAACCAGCCATGAGCACGACCTACCCGGCGGCCATCGAGCCAAGGCTCAATGACATAGTGCCGCCGCTGCTCGCTCTCTTCGAAGCGCCAGTCTGTTTTCATTTGGAGATCGTTTGCTTTCAATGGTTCTCTACTTGTCTGCTATGGCCGAACACCTGAGTCAAGCCGGGCCGCCTCGCGGCCAGGGCAAGGGGGAAACAGGGGTCCGGAAACGGCGGCCAGAATACCCTCTCCAAGCGGTTCCGCGCGACCAAGGCTATAGGTTGGGGTGAGCGCAGTGTTCTGCCGCGAATGTCACCACTCGCGTGACGGGCGTCCCCCCTAACCCCCGCGCTTCGCCTTGTGATATGCCACCAGCGCGTTCGCATGTCCGTGGCCCATCTTGTGCTCCGTCTTCAGCAGGGCCACCTGCTCCATGTGCTTCCGGTCGCTGACGGCATCCAGGACCTTGAACCAGTGTTCCACCGGCTTGCCGTACTGCTTCTCTATCGAGGGGAAGTAGGAAGCCGGGCCTTTCACCTTCTCGTTCGTCGTCATGCATCGCTCCTCAATGGAATGAGGCAGTGGCCGCCACGCTGGCGGCCATGACCTGCCCCTGTTTGTCCGACGAAGGAGCGGATGCCGGATCGACATGCCGGCTCCGCTGCTCGCGGCCCTCTCGTGCGAACAGCAACGGCTCGGCGTCGCAGAGCCGTCGTTGTCTGGCGCGGTTACTCGGCTGCTTGGTCCGCTTGCCGTGCCGCACGGTCGATCGTGTCGGCGACCACCTTGGGCTGCGTCATGAAGACGGCGTGGCTGGCGGATACCTTGGTGATGCGTGCGTTGATGCGTTCGGCCATGTGGATGAGCATGGCCTGGTCGAAGGCCTTGTCTTCGGTGGCGATCACGGCCCAGCTGGGTTTGCTGCGCCACGCCGCGTTCGTCAGCACGGTGCCGAACGCGGACATGTTGATGGGCACCTGCGAATCGCGCAGGAAGGCGGCGTCGGCATCGGTGGTGTCGTGGGCGAAGCCGGCCTTGAACTTGTCCGCGCGGATGAAGCCGAACCCGTCGCTGGAGGTGTCGATCACGAACTCCGGCGTGGGCGCGAAGCCGGTGTACTGCTGGGCCGTGGTTTCGCCGGCGTCCGGCGCCAGCGCGGAGACGTAGACCAGGCCGGCCACCTTGTCGTGCACGCCGGCCTCGGTGATGACCGTGCCGCCCCAGGAATGGCCGACCAGGATGGCCGGGCCGTCCTGGCGGTCCAGCACGCGGCGGGTGGCCTGCACGTCGTCGGCGAGCGAGGTCAGCGGGTTCTGCACGATCGAGACGCGGTAACCGCGCGCGGTCAGGTCGTCGTAGACCGGGCGCCAGCCGGCACCGTCGGCAAAGGCGCCGTGCACCAGCACAACGTTCTTCACGGCGACGGGCGCGCCGTGCACGGCGTCGTCAGCCTGTGCGGCGGGGGAAAGGGTGGCGGCCAGGGTGGCCGCGAGCAGAACGGGGATCAACTTGAACATGGACGTGTCCTTGGCGTGGGTGGGTATGCGGCGCGTCGGCCGGCAGGGATACTTTGCACCGCACGCCAGGACTATCAGCTACCGAACGTCCAGAAAACTTGACCAATCGTACCATTCTCCTTCACTCCACCTCCCACCGGTCCCTCACCCACCGACCGGACCGCATGCGCCAGCCCGCGGTTGCCACGGCGGCCACCTGCGGCGACGCGCGCCATGGCGGGCGCCGCAAGAAGAAAAAACCCGGCCAAGGCCGGGGTTCTTCCTGCGCATCACGGCATGCGCTCCTCATCCTCCGCCGTGCGGCGCCCTCAGGGTGTTCCCCTCGGCCTCGCCGCGCGGTACTGACCCTTGTCACCGGCACGCATTCCGCCGGGATCGGCATGGGTGCAGATGACACCCCCACATATCACTGTGTCCGAAGCGTAGAAGGCCTGCACGACTGGCACGGCGTCTTCATAGCGATGGAGTTCCTCTTTCGTAGCGGACAGTTCGCGGCGGTAGTAGCCCAGCACCGTCCAGGCCACCAACAGCACCAGCAGCAGGGTCGTGCCGATGGCGGCAAGCCACAGCCACACCGTTCTGCCAACGCTGCGCAGCTGCGCGGACGTGGCGGATACGGCATGGCCGTACTCGGCGGCAACGGGAGAAACCGCTTCACGGGCATCCTGCGCAATCCGCGTGCCGGCCCCCTCCACGATAGCCACCAGATCGCGACGGAACTGGCCTGCTTCCTGCCGCAACGACTGCACGTGCTCGTTAATCGTCGCGCTCATGCGCGCCTCGCGCTGGACCATTTCGGCACGCAGCGTCATCAGCGCCTTGATGGCCTCGGGTGGTATCGCGGCGGCGGGCATAGCGTTGATGTCTTCCATGACAACTCCTTAGTTCTCGATTTCCGTGTGGATGGGACTTTCCGGCGATAACCTAGCGCGCCATCTGCCGGTCCTGCGACTGCGCCTGCTCTGCGGCCTGGTGTTGGGCGAGCCATTGGCTTCCCTGCGCTTCCATGTGCCGGCCTTCTGCTGAGCGTGCGAACTCGGTTGCTGCTCGATCAGCGGCTGCACTATCGCCAGACATCACCGCAGCGAGGTAGCGATCTACCGAGGAGTCACTGGAACCCAACTCATGCCGTTGTCGGCCCTGCCGGTCATCAGCGGGAGCATCGGGCCTCTGAGGGAGTGGCAGTTGCCGTGGCTCCTGCTCCTGCTCACCGCCGCGGTTCACGTCATGAAACAGGCCTCCCTCCGTCGACGTGAGCACGTATTGCCAGCGGGTCTGTTGAGGATTGGCTCGGGCAGCATTGTTGAAAGCGAGGTAATCCTCGGGGTGGATCGTCTGGCAACCGGCCGAATCTGTGTTCGCGCGCGAGCCGCTATGAATCTTGAAGCTTCGATTCAGGTCCTGCACACCGTTGATGTCATTGTGGGTGAACCAGCCATCGCCATTGCTGTCGCGCTGCAACCGATGCGCGTCTCGCGGCGCCCTCAACTGCTCGGCTGAAGGCCTGAATGCGTCAGTTGTCCTGGCCAATCGCGGGTTCGGATGGTCGGCATCCGCCATCTCGATGGTCCCCTCGGCCAGTCTACCCATATCACTGATGCCATCCCGGTTAACGTCCTCGCCCTCGCTTCGGCGCCATGCCACATTGGCGTATGGCGTGTTCTCGCGGCGCGGACCAGGTTGCGCGCGTTCGTCATATTGGGCGGTTGGCTCGGTACTCGCGCGATCAGCGATGAACACGTGACGCTCGCCATTCGCCTGCTTTCGAAGCACGACGATATGGTCGTCATAGACCCCAGTTCCGCGCGAGTCACGATCACCCATCGAGGCCAACGTGGATGTTTCCTTGCGCAATCCAAGCAGCACGCTCTCCTCGTTCTGAAGTGCATCCGATGCCGCCTGGCTTCCTCGCGCTTCCACGATGCTGGCATAGACGTCAAACTTCTGCGCATTGGTCAGGCCAACCAGTTCATTGGGCTGGTTGATCTCTCGACCGTTGTAGTCCGGGACTCTGGGGGGCTGCCCAGCCTGCCTCAAACGTTCGAGCGCGAGCACGAACTCCGGCGATCGCAATCCACCAGACTGATGAATCTCATCGATCTGTGCCCGTGCACCAACGGACACGTAACGATCCAACGCCTCCTGCACGACCCTGCGCTCACCCTGCCTTTCGGTTTCAAGTAGGTGCAATGCCTGGTCGGGTTGGCCTTGCCGCATCTGTGCGATCACTCGATCCGCGACGGCACGAATGTCGATATCCGTTACATCCGTGGAATGGGGGTTAGTCATAGGGTTGGCCCCCTCGTTTGCTCAATGTCGTCCTTGTCGACGAACGGATCCTCGTTTCGACCTTGAACCGGGTCACTCGCACGACATCTCACATCCGGCCGCAGTGGATCGCAGTTGGGCAGGGGCCATAGCACTCTGGGGACTCGCTGCTGGAGCTCGAAGTTCTTCCCGTTCCAGACCGCAAAGCCAAGATGCAATCTACTTCCCAATCGCCGGGCCTCAGGTACCCAGTCGGGCATCGGGACCGGATCGTAGTCATGGTCGTCTGCCCGACCGGGAGGAGAGGCGTCCTTGAGGGATATGGTCCACCGCATGACCGGCGCACGCTCCAGTTTCGTGGTCTCCAAATGGGGCATAAAGGGCGCGGTCAATGCCTGCTCAGCCTGCGTCATCGCAGGCTCTGGGAGGTACTCCCTGGTAACGTCGCGCAAACTTCCCTTGGACGACCACTTGTAAAGCCGCGGCTCGGCATGTGCCGACTTGCAGGCTTCCGTCTCCACCAGATATTCGCCTTCCCGTGCTATCAAGGGATCGTCATCGATGCACTTGAAAGGACCGATCACCAGATAGACGGTGTCGGACGGCTGCGTTCCCTCGAACGAGCGCACCTGGATGCCTTCCAGAATATCGATACTTGCCATGAAGTCTGGCCGTTTCCCACGCCCTGGCAGCGCCAGGTAGGGCTGCGGTCGGCGTGCCTGATCGGCTCGGACGTCAGTCGGGAGAAAGATGTGCTCTGTCGGGATGGCGATGAGCACTTCGGCAAGATGCCGCGGCAGCAAACCCAAGCATGCTCTGCTGAGCCCGCCATATCGTGTTCTGCCGCTATCGTCGCCGGGGTCTTCCGGACACCACTCCGCGCCCATGCCTTTCTCCACTTCATAGGGAGTCCAGGGATCGGGAGCAATGGGCGGCGCGCTCGGAAGTATCGAGCCAAGCGAGAAGGGTCCTGGAGAGAGCGTCCCCGGCTGGTTGGATGCGTTGCGGTGAACGGCGCCGCACGCGCTCATGGCCGCCGCCATTGTGAGAATGGCGAGAAGCTTCCTTTGCATCTACAACCTCCTGTTGATCAATGCTGGCGCGCCATCGCTGGTCCTTCAATGCCGCCAGAGCAAGTCCGCGCTCACTGCCATATCTACATCAGTCGCTCATCGAATGCATGTGCCTCATCCTGGCTGGCGCCACAGGCCGGTGCGACTTGGCAGGATCTGCAGAGAATGTGATTGATGCGAAGCCTCCGTCTCCGGTGGCGAAAGTGACAAAAAAAGAACCCCGGCCAAAGCCGGGGTTCTTCCTGCACCTCCCTGTGCTCCCCTCGGGGGCAATCCTCAGAAGGTGATGCTCCAGCTGTTGATGTAGCCGGTGTCGATGCTGGCACGGTCGCGGGCGCGCAGGCGCCAGTTGCCGTTGAGGGCTTCGCTGGACAGATTGACCGTGTAGGTCTGGTTGATGTTGTCGGCACTGCCGCCGCTGCGGTTGTGCAGGGTGTACACCGAGCCATCCGGCGCGAGCAGGTCGACGATCAGGTCGCCCTTGTACGTGTGCACGATGTTCACCGCCACCTGCGCGTTGCTGGGCGCATTGCCGGTACGCCCCGACACGGCGATGGTGCTGGTCACGCCGGTGTTGTTGTTGTCCGGAATGCTCACATCGGTGCCGTTGGTGTAGGTCTGGGTGCCCGGATCCGGATCGGGGTCACCCCCCTGCACCGCCGTCACTGCGCCATCCGCATTGGCGATGCCCGCACCGCACCCGCCCGAGCACGTGCCGGGCAGAGGACGCGCCGTGCTCTTCAACGTGCTCTCCACCTGCGCCGGCGTCAGCGGAGACGCGGCCGCCGCCTGCATCAACGCGACTACGCCCGCCACGTGCGGTGCCGCCATCGACGTACCGTTGTACGACGCATAACTCGCGCTGCCCGGCGTGGTGGTGCCGGTGTTGAGCGTGGACAGAATGCTCGCGCCCGGCGCGGAGATGTCGATGCCGGTGCCGTAGTTGGAGAAGCTGGCACGCGAACCGGCCGATGTGGTCGCTGCGACAGCGACGACGTTCGGGCAGTTCGCCGGCACGGCGCTGGACACGTTGGTGTTGCTGTTGCCGGCCGCGACCACGACGGTGGTGCCGCGACCCACCGCGCCATTGATCGCATTCTGGTAGGTGCTGGAACAGGTGCCGCCGCCGCCCAGCGACATGTTGATCACTTCGGCCGGGTTGGCATTGGCGGGCACACCGCTGACCGTGCCGCCGGAAGCCCAGGTGATCGCGTCGGCGATGTCGGATGTATAACCACCGCAGCGGCCCAGCACGCGCACCGGCACCACCTTGGCGCCGAACGCGGTACCGGCCACGCCGGTGGCGTTGTTGGTCACCGCCGCCACCGTGCCCGCCACATGCGTGCCGTGCCAGCTGGAGTTGGTCACCGGCGAACCGCTGTAGCACTCGTTCGCCACCGGGTTCCAATCGCCTTCGTCGTTGGGGTTGGAATCGCGGCCGTCGCCATCGCGCGAGACGAACGTGTCGCTGATGAAATCGTAGCCGGGCAGGATGTTCGCGTTGAGGTCGGCATGGTTGGTGATGCCGGTATCGATGACGGCCACCACCACGCCCGCGCCGGTGGACTTGTCCCAGGCCGGACGCACATTGATGCCGGACGCCGTGGTACCGAAGCCCCACTGCTCGGAGAAGCGCGTGTCGTTCGGCGTCAGAACAGCGTACATGCGCTGGTCGATTTCCACGTACTCGACATTCGGATCCGCCGCCAGCTGCCGCATCAGCGATTCGGCTTCCACGCGGTCCAGCTTGCGGTCGGCGCGCACGACGTCAGCCCCCCCCGCCGCCAGCCGGCGCAGCTTCTGCACGCCCAGCGCACGACCGCCGCGCTTGGCGACGCCGGTACTGGCAGCCGTGCTGAGCGAACGCTGCAACTGTGCCGCATCGGAACTTTCCGTACTGCCATCGCGGTACTTCACGATGAAACGGTCGTAGCCACCGGGTTCTTCGACCTGCAGACCGCTCATGTCGACGCGACCGGCCATCGCCGGCAACGCGTAGAGCGATGCGAGCACGGCGGACGACAGGCACAGCAGGCGGACACGCGAACCACGCTTTGCAATTCCAGACATCAGACTCTCCCTCAACGATGAAATGAAAAGCCGCCAATGCGGCAATGGCCCGGTCGAGGGCGCAGGGCTGCTACGGGAGGGGGTGGACGGGCGGTTGCGTTCGACCAGGTGCACGTCGTGCAACGCACGACGCAACGACGACGCTAACGGAGAGCACGGAGATGAATCAGCGATGAAAGACACACTTCGCAGCGACATGTTGCAAACGTAATCGTCGGAATACACGCATGTAGCGAAGCTACCGGTGGACATGCGTAGGTAGATTCATTTACGTCTTGCACGCGTGAGCAAAGCGAATTTTTTATTCGCATTGATGCCATGCGATTACGCAAAAAAAGCCCGCTACTCAGCGGGCTTTTTCTGTTTCGCTCGATGACGATCAATCGCGCAGCTTCACCAGCCACCCATGACGGTCGGGCAGGCGGCCGTACTGGATGTCGGTCAGTTCCTTGCGGATGCCCATCGTCACCTCGCCTGCCGCTGCACTGAGGTCGCCGACGGCGAAACCCTTGCCCCTCCCCGCTCCGGCACGGAATCACCTTTCGATGCCCCGTGCAGATGGGCCCTGGTGGAAGAACGCTCCTGGATGACCTGCGCATCTGTGACTCGCCATCGCGTGATTGAACGTGTATTGATGGCGTACACGGTCAGAGGATTCGTCAGGGAGAAGGTGAAATGAAAGGATGCATAGTGGAATGTCTGCTGCTGGCTCTGGTGATAGCAGGCTCCGGATGCCGCGCACCTACCAGGGCGCCTGACGGCATCCAGGTCACGGCACAAGAAGAAAGCACCGTCAGAACCCGTTTGCCGGATGCGCTGACCGGCGTTTGGTACCCCGATGACACGGAAGGCGTCGCAAGCTGCCGGAGATATCGCGCAGTGTTGGGCGCCAAGGAGGGGCATGATGAAGCTGTCATGGTGCTTGTCGGCAGTCTGGTGATGACCCCTGACCTGATTCACGTGTTCGCCGAGTATGGTGAAGGGGACTTCCATGTGGTCGAACGCGTCGAGCCAGAAGGCCGCGGCGCGTGGCGTGTCGTCGCGCGGCATGGCATCGATGCCATGCCCGATGAGCAAGCCGGGGAGGATCGCGCGGTATCGCACCTTTCGTTGCACGGCGGGAAGCTCAGCTGGGAATCGCCTGCACGAGTTGGCAGCCCCTCATCGACCTACTTCAGGTGTGACGCAGTCAGGCCCGATGTCCACCCTGCCACCACTGACGAAAAGACGACAGAGGACATGTCATGACGAACGCAAGGACGCCTTCCACTTACCGCGTCATACAGTTGGGCGCGCCGCGCGAACCGGATGGATTCCAGACAAACGAGCTGGTCACTGATTTCGACAGCTTGGTCACGCATCACCCACGCGCCAACCAGCATGCGCAGATGGTGGACGGCCGGATCATCAGTGGCGAGCCTGGCCGTATCCACGCGATCTTCGGAGGTGAGGTCGAGGAAATCGAGATGGCGCGACCGGGAAGGACGCAAGGGTTGGGGCCGGACCAGGTTCTGCTGAAGAAGGATTTCATTCTGGAAGATCCGGATCGGCCGGCCGGGTCCGCAGCCTCGCGCGCCGTCGATGTCCCTTCGCCGGTCGCGGGTTACGTCGGCCGAGTGAACGAACGCCAGGGGCTGGTGGACGTCTACGACAGGCAGGACGGAGACGTCATAGCACGCATCAGGCACATGCGTCCGATCGCTGTCTCCGAAGGTCAGACCGTCGTCTATGGCGAATCGCTTGGCACTCAGGGAAGACAGCAGACCGGGGCGGTACACGTGCACATGGAAGTGGATACCCACTATTACCAAGCGTACGAGAACTATATCGGTGATCTGGTCAGCGGGCGGCTGCCCGTCCAGTCCGAGCACCGGCAGAACATACACCCGCGCCCCATCGTGGAAGACGGCAAAGTACGTCTCGGCGAATCCGATGCCCGCGTACTCGATCTGCAGCGCACCCTGGATATCGAAGGGTACCGCGCCCAGGGAGGGGGCACACTGCCCCAGGACGGCGTGTACCGTGCGTCGATGCAGGGGGCCGTGCTGGACTTCCAGCGCGCTCACGGTGTTCCGCAAACGGGTGACATCGATCTTCAGACATCGCGCTTTGCACTCCGCGAAGGCGGACTTGGGCCACCGCCGTTCGACCCGGCACTTCGCGGCCGCGAACCGCTCCCGTTAGATGTTCATCCCCCGGGGCCGCGTGCACCCGGGCATCCCAGCCATCCTGATCATCGCCCGCAATTGTCGGAACCCCTGCCACCCCCTGTCAACGGACGAAGGGCGGGGGCCGGCGGGGCCGGCGGGACCGGCAGCCCGGATCTGGATCGCTTGGCGCAGGCATTGGTCTCTGGCGATGAACGCGCCGTCTCGACGGCTTGCGAAGATATCCATGCATCCTTGATCGCCCAGGATGCGCACGCACGAGATCACGCTACGCGGCATGCTCAGTCGATGGAGCATGGAACAGCGCTTGAACAGGGAGCGCCAGCAAGGACGCTCTAGATTTCCACCAACAAGGACGTGGACATGACGCACAGCGACATGGAAGAAGTACTTTCCTCATTGCAGAACAGCATCAGGCTGCAGGCGGCGCTGATGGCGAAGCTTGAACAGCGCGACCGGCAGACGGCGGACCGGTTCCACCAGCAGATGCAATCGCTGCACGACCAGGCTCAATCCGCGCTCGCTCCCGCCGCGATCAGGTACGACCGCGCCGTGGAGAGCGTATGCGTGAAACTCCAGGCGGCGCAACGAACCGTCTCCGTAGCGTTTGCGCTCGCGGGCAGCTCGTTGCTGCTGTTCCTGCTTGTGGGGTGGCTACTGCTGGGCTATTACCGACGCGAACTCCAGACGGTGCAATCGGAGCTGCGGCATCATGAACAAGCCATTCCCATCCTGCAGGCCTATGCGGCATCTGACGCGATGCTCTGTGACGGACGCATCTGCGTGAACATCGATCCTACGGCAAGCCCACACGGCGAAAAACGGCGATATCGTCCCGCGAAGCGACGGGAGTGATTGCTGCAGACGACGCCGTGCGGCGTCGCGGCCCAAGCCGGTCGGTCAAACTGAATGCGATGCGGGCCGTACTTTATCTGCCCGCATCGATCATGACGCGTATCAGTCGCGCAACTTCACCAGCCAACCATGACGGTCGGGGATGCGGCCGTACTGGATGTCGGTGAGTTCCTTGCGGATGCCCATCGTCACCTCGCCTGCCGCTGCACTGATGTCGCCCACGGCGAAATCCTTGCCCTTCAACTGACCGATCGGGGTGATGACCGCGGCGGTGCCGCAGGCGAACACTTCGACGATGTCGCCGGACGCGACACCCTGCTTCCATTCGTCGATGGAGACCTTGCGTTCTTCCACCGCATGGCCGCGATCGCGTGCGATCTGCAGGATGCTGGAGCGGGTGATGCCTTCCAGGATGCTGCCCGAGAGTTCCGGCGTGACGATGCGGCCGTCCTTGTAGACCAGGAACACGTTCATGCCGCCCAGTTCTTCCAGGTATTTGCCTTCCACCGGGTCGAGGAACAGCACCTGCGAGCAGCCCTGCGCCTGCGCTTCCTGCTGCGGCAGCAGCGAGGCCGCGTAGTTGCCGCCGCACTTGGCGGCACCGGTACCGCCCTTGGCGGCGCGCGCATAGTCCTCGGACAGCCAGATGGACACCGGCGCCACGCCCTTGGCGAAGTACGCGCCGGCCGGGCTGGCGATGACGTAGTAGCCAGCTTCATGCGCGGCGCGCACGCCGAGGAAGGCTTCGGTGGCGATCATGAAGGGACGGAAGTAGAGGCTGGTTTCCGGCGCCGACGGCACCCAGTCGCCGTCGATGGCGACCAGCTGGCGCAGCGATTCGACGAACTCGGCCACCGGCAGCTGCGGCAGCGCCAGGCGTGCGGCCGAACGCTGCAGGCGCGCGCCGTTGGCGTCGGGACGGAAGGTCCAGATGGAACCATCAGCGTGGCGGTAGGCCTTGATGCCTTCGAAGATCTCCTGGCCGTAGTGCAGTACCGACGCAGCCGGGTCGAGCGACAGCGGACCGTAGGCGCGCACTTCCGCACCGTGCCAGCCCTGGGCCTTGTCCCAGCTGATGGCGACCATGTGGTCGGTGAAGTGCAGGCCGAACCCGGGGCTGGCGAGAATGGCGTCGCGCTCGGCGGCCGTGCGGGCCTTCTCGTTGCGGGTCACGCGGTAGGTCAACGGGGCGGCGTTCATCACGTTCATTTCTTCCTTCCTGACGGGTTCTGCTTCGGGTGAGCCGGCGGCTCAGAGCATGCCGGTTTCCAGCTTGGCGGCTTCGGACATCATGTGGCGGCCCCAGGGCGGATCGAACACGAGTTCGACATCGGCCTCGGCCACGGTGGGGATCATTTCCAGCTTGCTGCGCACGTCATCGACCAGGATCTCGCCCATGCCGCAGCCGGGCGCAGTCAGCGTCATCTTCACGTCGACCCCGCGCTGGCCGTCCTCGCGGGTGGTGAGGTTGGCCTCGTAGACCAGGCCGAGGTCGACGATGTTGAAGGGGATTTCCGGATCGAAACAGGTGCGCAGCTGGTTCCACACCAGCGCCTCGACTTCTTCGTCGCTGGCGTTGTCGGGGAGCGACAGGGGTTCGGAGGGTTCCTTGCCGATGGCATCCGCATCCCTGCCGGCGATGCGCATCAGGTTGCCTTCCACGAAGACGGTATAGCTGCCGCCCAGCGCCTGGGTGATGTAGCCATAGCTGCCGGCCGGCAGGGTGACGAGTTCCCCCTGCGGCACCAGCACGGCGGCGCAATCGCGGGAGAATTGGACGGGTTCGCTGCTGCGGGAGTACATGCCGGACCAGATGGGGGCGCGCGTGGGGCGCTGCAAGGCGACCTATTGTAGCGCCGCGCCCCGGTGGTCGCGTTCAGGCCGTATCCTTGGCGGCCTTGCCGGAGTCTCCATGTCCCCCGCCCTGCGTCGTACCGCCCCGTGGCTTGTTCCCCTGATGCTCGTGCTGGCCGGCGGCAGCGTGCTGGTGATCTGGGTGGCGCTGGCGCTCTACCTGCAGCGCCAGGCCGGCTGGATGGCGCTGGTCGCCGCGCTCGATGTGGTGCTGGTGCTGCGCCTGTGCGGCATGCCCGCGGGACCGCGTCGTGCCGTGCTGGGGGCGCTGGCCACCGGCGCGATCGCCGCGTTGGCGCTGTGGACCATCGCGGCGACCCAGATGGGCTTCGCGTTCGGACTCAATCCATGGGATTCGGTGCTGCGGCTGGGCTCGGACCATGCGTGGACGCTGGTGTCCCTGACCACCACGCCGCTGGATGTCGCGGCACTGGCGGCAGCGCCGCTGCTGGCGGCCTGGTGGACGCGCTGACGCCGCATCAGGCCGGCGTCCGCAGCACGCGCCCACCGTTCGGCGCCGAGGTGACGGTGAACGTTTCGCGCACCAGTGCGGCACCGATGCGCGTCGCGTCGTCGTAGAGCCGCTGGCCGCACAGGTCTGCCGGCAGCAGCAGGAACTGTACGTTGCAGGCACCGTCGACTTCACGCTGGAACACACCGACCCCATGGTGGCGTGTCTGCGCATGGCGGATGCGCGGTTCTCCCGCCACCAGCAGGGCATCCAGTCCGGCGACCAGCCGCTCGCCCGCCGCTGCGGAAGCCGGATCCGCCTTCGCCGCGTCTGCCATGATGGCCGAAAGCGTGGACGACGAGATCGCCGGCGCCGTGAACTCCACGGTCTTGCTGGAATGCTGGGTGGCGAAACTGGCATGGATATCACCCGATAGCACCACCGCGCTGGCCGTGCGGTCCAGCGCCGCCACCAGCGCATCGCGCTGCACGCCAAAGCCATCCCATTGATCGACGTTGAGGTAGAACTTCCGTCGCAGCAGCGGCGGCGCATCGAGCGCGGGATGGGACAGGTCCAGCACCATCGGCGTCATCGATACCGAACTGGCGACGAAGAACGCACGCGACGCATCCTCCTCCAACTGCGCGGCCAGCCACGCCTGCTGCGCCTCGCCCAGCGCGGGCGGCAACGCATTGTCGGCCTGGCGCAGGGCGAGCAGCAGGTCGTAGCTCTCCTTCACCACCATGTAGCGGCTGCCGAGGTGGCTGAACAGCGCGCTCTTGCCGAACGCCAGCCAGGGCAGGCCGCGCGGGTAGTCGTCGCGGGCTTCCGGCGGAAGATCTACTTCCATGAAGCCCGGCACCGCGGCGTTGTAGCGCGCCAGCACGTCACGGACCACGTACACCGCCATCGGCTGCGTGGATAGTGTGGCCGCCCGTGCCGCGGCATCCTTCCTGTCCACGCCGGCGTCGAGGTAGGCCTTCGTCAGCGCGCGTCGCAGCGGCTTGCGCAGGGCCTTCCAGCTGTCGTCGGCGAGATCGAGATACGGCATCAGCGCGGCCGCCAGCGTCGGCCATGCCATGCCCAGTTGCGGGGCCAGTCGCCGCAGTGCGGCTTCGTCATACGCCAGTGCGCCGGGGAACGCATCTTCCGGGATCGGATGGTCCGGCCGCTGGCTCCGGTAGTCGAGCAGCAGCAAGCTGGCGTCGCGCCCGTAGTCCAGCCGTCGCCAGAGCCGTACATGCGGATGCAGGCGCGCTTCGTCCACCGTCTGCATGCCGGCGGCGTCCACCTCGCCGACCTCGACATCGACGGGCATGTACTCGAAGTAGGCGCGCTCGGCGTTGCGGCGGCGACGCGCATCGCGTTCCTCCTGCCGGCCGTCTTCATACGTGGCGTGGTCCTGCCAGCAATCGTCGCTGAACTCGTGATCGTCCCAGATAGCGACCAACGGCACGCGTTCCAGCAGTGCCTGCAGGACGCTGTCGGTCCGGTATTGGCGATGCAACTGGCGGTAGTTGTCCAGGCTGGCGGCCGCGAGGTAGCCGCCGCCCTCGGCGCCGACCCGCAACGCACCGTCCATGTCGTCGAAGACGATGCCGCGCGCACCATCGGCGCGCTGGAAACTCGTATCGCCTACCGACTCGTAGACAAAGTCGCCCAGGTGCAGCACGAAGTCGAGGTCTTCCTGCAGCAACGGCACCAGACTGTTGTACCAGCGCCCGCCATAGTCCTGGCAACTCATGAAGGCGAAGCGCAGGGATGGCGTCGGCGCATCGGCGGCGGGTGCGGTGCGCGTCATGCCCAGCGGCGACGAGATCCACGCGCTGCCCTCGCGGCGCAGGAAGCGGAAGTAGTAGCGCCGTCCCGGCTGCAACTCCTGCACGCGCACGCGCAAGCAATGGTCGTGCTCCGCGCGCGCGGAGAGCTCGCGCTCGATGCGCAGCTGCGAGAACGCCGCGTCGTCCGCCACCTGCAGGCGCACGGCGACATCGCCACCCGCCGCATCGGGGACACGCGTCCACAGCAGCACGCGGTCCGGCCGCGGATCACCCGACGCGACCGACTGCGGGAACGCATCGCGCCTCACCGCAGGCGCGGCCTGCGCGGGAAACCAGCGGCTCGCGAACGGCAGGCTGGCGGCGATCAGCGTCAGCTTGAGGAACGTGCGCCGCGACGGGCGCAGCGCAGAAGGATCGGATGCGTTCACGCATGGCTCCATGTCACGAAGCCGCGCAGCATCGCCGGCGGAGGTTGCGGTGATATGGCAGTCGAGCCCGTCATGGCGCAGCAACATCAAGCGGTCAGCCTGTGCCGTCGCTTCGCCATGCATCGCGCGCGGCGCATCGCCTTCCCTCCCCCCTCCACCGGCCTGCCATGACTCCCAGCACCCGCACAACGCGTCACCCTGCCCGCCGCTCCCTCACCGTCGCACTCTGCGTGGTGCTGGCCAGTCCTGCCGTCGCGCTCGCGCAACAGGCCGACGCACCCGATGCCGGCACTGCCACGCAGTTGGACACCATCGTCGTGACCGCGCAGAAGCGCGAGCAGCAGGTGTCGGAAGTGCCGATCGCGATCACTGCGTATTCCGGCGACTTCCTCGACCGCCAGGGCATGACCACGCTGGGCGATCTGGCCGGTTTCGTGCCCGGCCTGCAGGTGCAGGAACAGAGCCCGAACAATCCCGGCTACGTGATCCGCGGCATCACCTCCGACAGCGGAGAAGCCAACGTGCAGCCGCGCATTTCGGTGTTCCAGGACGGCGTGTCGATCAGCCGTTCGCGCGGCGCCTCGGCCGCCCTGTTCGACATGGAGCGCGTGGAAGTGCTGCGCGGCCCGCAGGGCACGCTGTTCGGCCGCGCCGCGCAAGTCGGCGCCGTGCACTACATCCAGAACAAAGCCAAGGACGCCACCAGCGGCGCCTTCGAACTGGGCGTGGGCAGCGACAGCCAGCGCCTGGCCAGCGGCTACTTCAACGCGCAGATCGCACCGGAAGCCCTGGCCGCGCGCGTGGCGGTCTTCCACGAAGAACGCGACGGCAGCATCGACAACGCCGCCGGCGGCACGCTCAACGGCAAGGACACCACCGCGCTGCGCGCCAGCCTGGGCGCGATGATCGGCGAGGCCAGCCGGATCGACCTGATCGCCAACTACCAGAAGGACACGCCGCCGGGCACCGCCTTCATCAGCGGCACGATTCCGAACCGCCAGGGCAGCACCACGCCGTACGCGGACGCCGAGCTCAACCGCGGCGACGAACTCGGCCTGGACCGCACCGTGCGCAGCCTGACCGCACTGGGCTCCTTCCCGCTGGGCGACACCTGGACGCTGGACACCATCGGCGGCTGGCGCAGCTTCGATTCGCACGAGGAATTCGATGCCGACGGCTCGCGCCTGAAGGCGATGGAGTTCGCCGAGATCGCCGAAGGCGACCAGTTCAGCCAGGAGGTCCGCTTCAGCTTCGACGACGGCGAAACGTTCGCCGGTTTCTTCGGCGCCAGCTACTTCGTCGAGGACGGCTCGCAGTACGTACCGTTCGCCACCGACGAGCGCAGCCTGTTGGCGCTGCTGTCGCAGAACGCGGCCTTCCGCCAGCAGATCGGCGCGCTGCTGGGCGGCATCCCGTTCCCGGCGATCCCGCTGTTCGGGCCCGATGGCGATCCGCTGGTGGGCTACACCCTGCCGGGTGGCCTGCACACGCTGCTCAACCCGGACCATCGCGAAGCCTTCGCCAACTACGGCACGACCAAGGCCTGGGATGTGTTCGTCGACGGCACCTGGCGGGTCACGCCGTCGCTGGAACTGAGCGCGGGCCTGCGTGCGACGTGGGAGAAGCAGACTGCGGGCTACCAGGGCTTCGCCGGCAACGCGCCCACCCTGTTCAACGGTCTGGGCGCCGGCGCGCCCGTGCCGCTGGCCGGCAACAACATCCTCAACAGCGCCACGGCCGGCAAGCTGGAGCGCAGCGAGGACTTCGATGCGATCGTCGGCCGCCTCGCCGCGCGCTATGCGTTCTCGCCGACGCTGAGCGGCTACGCCACCGCGTCGCGCGGTCGCCGCCCCAACGTGATCGACATCAACCCGCAAGGCAGCCAGGTGCTGCCGGCGGAGATCGTCAACAGCTACGAGATCGGCCTGAAAGGCGGCACGTCCGGCGGCCGCCTGGCCTATGACGTGTCCGCGTACTGGTACGACTACAGCGACTTCCAGACGCAGATCCCCAACCCCAGCGGCGGCACCCCATTCCTGATCCCCACCAACGGCGGCAACGCCACGGCCAAGGGCGTGGAAGCCTCGATCACCGGCGAGCTGGCGACCGGACTGGTGCTGTTCGCCAACTACGCCTGGACGCATGCGCGCTTCGACGACCGCGACGACGACGGCAACGCCCAGCTCTACGCCGGCCACCGTTTCCGCCTGACGCCCGACCACGCCGCCGCGATCGGCATGGATTGGCGCGTGCCGATGGGCGGCGCCAGCTTCTACCTGCGTCCGTCATACAGCTGGAAGTCGAAGGTGTACTTCGAGGACGAGAACACCCCCGGCCTGGAACAGGACGCCTACGGCCTGTTCAACCTGCGCATGGGCGTGACGCTGGCCGATGGCCGCTGGGACCTGGGCGTGTGGGGCAGCAACCTCACCGATGAGGAATACCTGATTGACGCCGGCAACACCGGCCGCCAGTTCGGTACCCCCACGTTCGTCGCCGGCCAGCCGCGCGCATACGGCATCACGGCGAAGGTCAGGTTTTGATACGGGTGCGATCCCGAAAAGAAAAAGCCGGGCAATGCCCGGCTTTTTCTTTGCCCCCGTCGTGGGCGCGCGCGCTCAGTGCCCGCCATCCAGCGCCTTCAGTTCGCTGACCAGCGCATTGGCCATCTCGCTGCCGTCGCCATACAGCATGCGGGTGTTGTCGGCATAGAACAGCGCGTTCTCGATGCCGGCGAAGCCCGTACCCTTGCCGCGCTTGATGACGATGGTGTTCTTCGAATTCACCACATCGAGGATCGGCATGCCGTAGATCGGCGATGCGGGATCGGTCTTCGCCACCGGGTTGACCACATCGTTGGCGCCGATCACCAGCGAGACGTCGGTATTGGCGAACTCGGGGTTGATGTCGTCCATGTCGACGATCAGGTCGTACGGCACGCCGGCTTCCGCCAGCAGCACGTTCATGTGGCCCGGCATGCGGCCGGCGACCGGATGGATGGCGAACTTCACCTTCACTCCGCGATCCATCAACTTCTGGCTCAGCTCCCAGATCTTGTGCTGCGCCTGCGCCACGGCCAGGCCGTAGCCGGGCACGATCACCACGCGTTCGGCGTAGGCCATCATCGCGGCGACGTCGGCGGCCTCGATGGGCTTCATCGACCCGCCGATCTCCTGCATGGCCGCGCCGCCACCGCCGAAGTTGGAGAACAGCACGTTGGTGATCTTGCGGTTCATGGCCTTGGCCATCAGCCGCGTCAGTAGCATGCCGGCCGCACCGACCATGGTGCCGGCGATGATGAGCGCTTCGTTGCCAAGCACGTAGCCTTCGAACGCGACCGCCAGGCCGGTGAACGCGTTGTACAGCGAGATCACCACCGGCATGTCGGCGCCGCCGATGGGCAGCGTCATCAGCACGCCCAGCGCCAGCGACAGCACGAAGAAGGCGATGATCCACGGCATCGCCAACGTTGTGAGCGCCATCACGCCGCAGACCACCGCCGCCAGCGCGACCAGGGCGTTGAACCACTGCTGCCCCGGGAACGTGTAGCGCTTGTCCATGCGTCCGTCGAGCTTGGCCCAGGCGATCACCGAACCGGTCAACGACACCGCGCCGATCAGCGCGCCGATGACGGCGAGCGACAGGGTGAAGGTCGACGGCGCGGGCTCGCCGGAGGAATAGCGCACCAGTTCAACGGCGCCAATCGCTGCCGCCGAACCGCCGCCCATGCCGTTGAACAGCGCGACCATCTGCGGCATGTCGGTGATGGCGACCTTCTTGCCCCAGACCCAGTTCAGGCCCACGCCGATCACGATGGCGGCGATCATCAGGCCGATGTTGTGCAGCCCCGGCAGGAAGAACGTGGCGATGGTGGCGATCAGCATGCCCGCGCCCGCCCACTGGATGCCGCTGCGCGCGGTCTTGGGGCTGGCCATGCGCTGCAGGCCCAGCAGGAACAGCGTGGCGGCCACGAAGTAACTCAGTTTCACCAGGGTGAGCGCGCTCATTTGGCGTCTCCCGGCTTCTTGCTGCTCTTGAACATGTCCAGCATGCGCTCGGTGACCACGTAGCCACCGGCCGCGTTGCCGGCACCCAGCAGCACGGCGATGAAGCCGATGGCCTTCTCCAGCGTGGTATCGGCATGGCCCAGCACCACCATCGCACCGATCAGCACGATGCCGTGGATGAAGTTGGAGCCGGACATCAACGGCGTATGCAGGATCACCGGCACCCGCGAAATGATCACGTGCCCGGCGATGGCCGCCAGCATGAAGATGTACAGCGCCACGAACCCGTCGCTCATCCGCTCCCCCATCCTGTCCACGTTGTCGACACCGCAGCGCGGCG
Organism: uncultured Pseudoxanthomonas sp.; assembly: GCF_946886695.1. The sequence goes on from NZ_CAMPJD010000014.1 coordinate 38,774, forward strand.
CGCAGGGTGTGCCCCGCATCATAACCGTACCTGAACCCGGCGGGCGTCGCCTCCCGGCCTGTCAACCGTGCTCCGCGCGATGCGTTCCCATGCCTGCACCCCACCGCCCCGAGGATCCGACCATGAAGCACACGTCACTGCTGGCCCTGGTTGCACTGCTGCTGGGCACCACCGGCGTCGCCTCCGCGCGCGATGCAGGAGACCGCATCGACCACCGGCTGGATCGCAAGGGCGAGCGCGTGGAGCACCGCATGGATGCGCGCGGCGACCGCATCGAACGGCGCTTCGACCGCAGCGCGCAGTGGGCCTACACCCATGGCCATCCCCGCGCCGCGAAGCACCTGGAGCGCCGTGGCGACCGTATCGACCTCCGCCTGGACCGCAAGGGCGAGCGCGCCGAAGCGCATTGGGACCGTCGCGGCGACCGCATCGACCGCCGCCTGGATCGTCGCGGCTGATTCACGCCACTGGCCGCTAAGCTATGTTGGTGAGCACCGCCCCCAGTCCGTCGCCGGAAACGTCGCCGTCCAGCCCGCTGGCGGCGACGCTCGATCTGTTCCTGGCTGACATCGGGCCGCGCGCGTTCCGTTTCGCCGAAGCCGGCCTGCGCCATCGCGAGGATGCGCTGGACGCCGTGCAGGACGCCATGATGAAGATGCTGGTGTACGCCGACCGCCCTGCCGCGGAATGGACGCCTTTGTTCTGGAGCATCCTGCGCCGGCGCATCGTCGACCTGCAGCGCCGCGCTGGCTTCCGGCTGCGCTGGCTGCTGCCGACCGGCGACCGCGGCGAAGAAAGCCCGGTGGACTGGGCGCCCGACCACGGCGCCGGCCCCTCGCAGGCGCACGACCAGCGCGAAGCCTACACGCGCCTCGTGCATGCCCTGCGTGCATTGCCTGCCCGGCAGCGCGAAGCATTCACCCTGCGCGTGCTGGAAGAACTGGACGTGGCCGACACGGCGCGCGCGATGGGCTGCTCGGAGGGCTCGGTAAAGACGCATCTGTCCCGTGCGCGCGATGCCCTGCAACGGCAACTGGAGGAATTCCGATGAACCCCACCCACGACAACGGCCACGGCTTCGACCAGCAGGCCCGTCGCCTGCACCAGGCTGCTGTGGCGCAGGTGTCGCCACAGACGCTGCTGCGGCTGCGGACCGCCCGCCACGAAAACCAGCGTCGCGCGCCGGCGGCCGGTACCCCGCGCGCCTGGGGCTGGCTGACGGCGACAGCGTTCTCCGCAGTGCTCGCGGTGGGGCTTGGACTGCAGTGGCTGCCGCGTGCGCCGGACACACCTGTGCCCTCCCCGGTGGCCACGACATCGTCCAATGCCCAGGCCAGCGACATCACGGCCGACGCGCTCGGCGTCCCGAGCGCGCTCGATGAAGATCCCGACCTGTATCTGTGGCTGGCCTCCGCCGATGCCCAACCCCTCGCCATGGAGTCGACCCCATGATTGCCCGCGCCACCCGCCTTTTTGTCCTTGGCCTGCTGCTTGCCAGCGGCCACGCATGGGCGCAGTCCACGCCCGCGCCGCTGCCCGAGTGGGAGAAGCTGACGCCCCAGCAACGCGAAACGCTCATCGCACCCGTGCGCGATCGCTGGAACCGCGAGCCGGACGAGCGTCGGCGCATGATGGAGCGCGCCCAGCGCTGGCAGGCCCTCACGCCGGAACAACGTGCACAGGCACGGCATGGCATGAAGCGTTTCGAGGGCATGAACCCGGAGCAACGCCGCCAGGCGCGTGCGCTCTACGGCCGCATGAAGACGCTCACCCCCGAGCAGCGCGCCGACCTGCGCGAGCAGTGGAAGAAGATGACGCCCGAACAGCGCGAGGCCTGGATGCGCGACAACGCGCCGCCGCCGCGCGAGCGTGACCGGCGGCCAGACCATTGAGGGCGGCCGTCAGGCCGCAGCCGGCGTCGCCGATGGCCTCTCCGGCCACACCGTCTTCGCCAGCAGTTCGTCGTCCCAGTCGAACTGCAGCGCACCTTCCCTGACGAACAGCGACACGAAGTTGAGCACGTTGCGGGCATACATCTCGCTGGCGTGGACAGCACCGAGGCTGGCGAGATTCAGCGGTCCGGCCAGGGTCACGCCCTGGTGCTCGTAGGTCTCGCCCGGCCGGGTAAGTTCGCAGTTGCCGCCGGTTTCGGCGGCGAGGTCCACGATGACACTGCCGGGCTTCATGCCCGCCACCATCGCGGCACTGATGATCTTCGGCGCGGGCCGGCCGGGCACCGCCGCGGTGCACACCACCACATCGATACCCTTCAGATGATCCGCCAGCCGCTGCTGCTGCAACGCACGCTCTTCGTCCGTCAGCTGCCGCGCATACCCGCCATCGCCCGCCGCGCTGACGCCCAGGTCCAGGAACTTCCCGCCCAGCGATTCGATCTGCTCGCGCGTTTCCGGACGCACGTCGAAGCCCTCAACCTGCGCGCCCAGGCGCTTGGCTGTGGCCACGCCCTGCAGACCCGCCACGCCGGCGCCCACGATCAACACCTTCGATGGCCGGATGGTGCCGGCGGCCGTGGTCAGCATCGGGAAGAAGCGCGGGGCCAGCTGCGCGGCGATCAATACCGCCTTGTAACCGGCCATGCCCGCCTGCGAACTCAATACGTCCATCGCCTGCGCACGCGTGGTGCGCGGCAGCCGCTCGAGCGGGAACGCCTGGATGCCGCGTGCGCGAAGCGCTTCGTCGCGCGCGGGATCGGCGGATGGCTGCAGCACGCCCACCAGCGTGGCGCCCATCTTGAAATGGCGGATGGCGTCGGGCGCCGGCGGCTGCACGCAGAGCAGCAGCTCGGCACCCTCCCGGCCTTCGCCATCGACGAGCTCCGCCCCCGCATCGGCATACGCCTGATCGACGAAACCGGCCGCCTGGCCCGCGCCGCGCTCCACGGTCACCCGTGCGCCTGCGGCCAGCAGTTTGCGGACCGTTTCCGGCGTCGCAGCCACGCGGCGCTCACCGGTCGCGGTTTCCTTCAGTACCCGAACTTCGACCGCCATGCGCCCCTCGTCGTTAGGTCATCCGTGTCCGGATGCTAACAGAGCGCGGCATCCCCGCGCGGAAGCGGAGGACCGGCAGTGGGTCGGGCGGTCAGACCGCCGCGGCGGGGGACGGGGTGGGCTCGAGGCGCTCGATCACGCCCTGCATGGCACTGTCGAAGGCGTCCTCGCTCTGGTGCGTGCGAAGGCGGCCCAAGCGCACCATCGCGGCCAGTTCTTCCGGCGAGGCAACGCAGAAGCGTACGCCGCGACGATTGACGAACAGCAGGCGCGAGGAGATCGGGCTGACCCACGACAGCTTGCCCGCCTGCACCTTGTTGTCCTTGTCGATGAAGTCCAGCCAGGTGCCGATGGCCAGATTGCGGAAATGGTCCGCATCGCTGTGGTCGAACTCGAGCGTATCCGCGCCCGCGACCAGCTGGATCGGCGTGGCTTCCTCGTCGATGACCGGCTTCGGCAGCACCACCTGCGGCAGTTCCGGCAGCGCCTTCTCCAGGTCGGGACGCGCTGCGGCCACCGCCTGCAGCGTGTCGTGCAATGCATCCACGGCGCCGCCCGCGGCATCCTGATTCATGCCGACGCTGGCGAACACCTTCAACAACGCCGGTCGCCACGCCTGCAACCAGGGCTTGCCGATGACATGGCGCTGCGCTTCGGTGAGTTCCTCCAGCACGCCATCCGCCAGTGTGAGCGATTCGCGCAGTCCCTCGCCTTCCTCGCCTTCGCGCAGCACCGTCATGGTGACGTGGTGCGCCCACGGCTGGCGCAGGAAATCCTCGATGGCCTGAGGCACGCGGCGATCCGCGAGGCGTTCGTCCAACTCGGTGTTCATGCGCGCGCGCGCGGCTTCCAGGCGCTCCTGCCCGCGCTGGATCTCGGCGGCGCGGCGTTCCGCGATCTCGATGCGGCGGCGATGCTGCTCCAGGAAGGCACGGAATTCTTCTTCCAGCGTCAGGAAGATTGCGAGGTTCTCGTTGAACTCGGCGACCAGGCGGTCGACCACCTCTTCCACCTTGGTCAGCAGGGTGCGCTCGGCGGCGCTCTCGCCGTTGTTGCCCTCGCAGGCCTCCGCCAACACGTTGAGCAGGCGGCGCGCGGGATGGGTCTTCTGCACGAACATGCGCCGGTCCAGCAGCGCCACCTTGACGAACGGCACCACGAGGCGGCCGATCAGTTCGCGCGGACGGCCCTCCAGGTCGCGCTCGTCCAGCATCACGTCGAACAGCATGCCGACCAGGTCGATTGCGTCCTCATCCACGGGCGCCAGGCGCGCGGTGGAGGGGTCAACGCCGAGCTGCATGGCGCTGCTGAGCACTTCGTTCTTCAGCCGCTGCGCCAGCGATTCCCCGTTGTCGCCGATCGCCGCACGCAGCGTGGCGCTGGGCGTGGCCTGCAACAGGGACAGCACCGAGAGCATTTCCCGCTGCGACAGGTCGCGCTGGCGCTGGTCGGCCGCGCGCGCTTCCGCCGCATCGCCCGCATCGCGACCACGGCGCGACTCCTGCAGCAGGTGATGCAACGCTTCAAGCAGGACACCTTGCGCGCCTGGTGCGGCGCCGTAGCCAGGCGGCACGTCGCCGAAACCACCCATCATCGGGGCGGCGCGCGTGGCTTCGAGGCCACGGCTCACGCCGGCCATGCGATTGAGGAAACGCGCTGCCCACGCAGGTGCGCCGGGCTCCTCGCCGCCTTCACCCTCGTTCTCCATGTCCGGCGCCGCGCCCGCTTCCGGCTTCGGCGCGCGGCGCGACGGCAGGTCCGGCATCACGCCGACCTGCATGAGCCGCTGGTCCAACGACGCATAGATGCGCGCGATCGCGGGCACGAGGTCCCGCTCGCACAGCTTGATCACCACCAGCCGGACCTCGGGCGTGAGGTCGCACGCCGAGAACGCCTGGTGGACGGCCACGCCGATGTGCTCGGGGCCGATGGGGTTGAGCTCCACGTCCAGCACGACATTGCCGGCGATCCAGCCCAGGCGGCGGTCCAGCCGGGCGAGGACGGGCTTGCAGTCGCGCTGGATGACGCTGGCCAGGTTGCGTACGGCCAGCCGGGATTCCAGCTCCTGGTCCGTTATCAGGGTCAGTCCGTCTTCCGACCCCTGTGCGAATGCGCGCTCCATGGACAGTGGCTGCCCTTCCTGCAGCGCGCTCCAGGCCCGCTGCAGATGGGCGCGGAAGCGCACGATGATGTCTTCGCGGCGGCGGCGCAGTTCACGCATCGCATCCAGGAAGGCCATCTGCGAGGGGCCGGCCCGCTCGGCGCGGTCGAACAGCGCATCGTCGAAACGACCCAGCGCCACCGCGAAGGCGTCCACCAGCGGCGGGATCGCCGCATCACGCGCCTGATCCAGCAGACGCGTGTCGCGACCGGGCCGATCGGCGATATTGAGGACGTTCGACATGCGCAAGGTTCCCCGCCTTGGCAGGCGAAAGGAGTTCGGGGGATACGGACCGGGGATCCGCGATGACATCGTAGGAAATCCGGCGGACCGGCAACCGTGATGGCCTCGTCATTTTAGTGCCATGCAACAAGATGTGACACGGTAAACTTGACGCATGTCGCTTACCGATCCCCTGCACTTCCTCGACGCACGCCGTTCCGTGCCCTCCAAACAGCTCGGCACCCCCGGCCCTGACGATGCCACGTTGCTCCGGATGCTCGCTTCCGCGGTCCGCGTACCGGATCACGGCAAGCTGGTGCCGTTCCGCTTCCTCCGCATCCAGGGCGAAGCGCGGCATGCGCTCGGCGAACACCTGGCGGCACGCACCTTGCATCTCGATCCCGCTGCGGCGGACGCCGTGGTCGCGAAGGACCGCGCGCGCTTCTCGCATGCACCAGTCGTCATCACCGTGGTCGCGCACCTCACCTCGGGCCACAAGGTGCCGGAGCAGGAGCAACTGCTCACTGCGGGCAGCGTCTGCTTTGCCCTGCTGCAATCCGCGCAGGCACTCGGCTTCGGCGCGCAATGGCTGACCGGCTGGATGGCGTACGACGATGCCGTGGCGGAAACGCTCGGCCTGGCTGCGAACGAGAAGATCGCCGGCTTCATCCACATCGGCACACCGCAGTTGGACGCCCCCGAACGCGAACGCCCCGATCCCGCCGCGCTGCTCAGCGACTGGACGCCCCATGCCTGAGCAGGCCGTGATGCGTCCGCTCCACCTGGTCGACGCCAGCCTGTACGTGTTCCGCGCCTGGCACTCGATGCCGGACGAATTCCAGGATGCCGATGGCTGGCCCACCAATGCGGTGCACGGCTTCGCGCGCTTCCTGCTGGAGCTGCTCGAAAAGGAGCGCCCCGCGCACATCGCCATCGCCTTCGACGAGGCACTGGACAGCTGCTTCCGCAATCGGCTCTATCCGGCCTACAAGGCCAATCGCGACCCGGCGCCGGAAGAGCTCCGACGACAGTTCACGCACTGCAAGGCGCTCTGTGCCGCGCTCGGGCTGAGCGTGCTCGCCCATGGCGAGTACGAAGCAGACGACCTGATCGGCAGCGCATTGCATGCCGCAAGGCCACAGGGTTTCCGCGGCATCATCGTGTCCGCGGACAAGGACCTGTCGCAACTCCTGCAGGAGCACGACGAGCAATGGGACTTCGCCCGCGGCCAGCGCTGGGGCATGCAGGGCGTGAAGGCCCGGCACGGCGTGGAAGCGCGGCAGATCGCCGACTACCTGGCGCTGACGGGCGACGCCGTGGACAACATTCCCGGTGTGACCGGGATCGGCGCGAAATCCGCCGCCGTGCTGCTGGCGCACTTCGGCGATCTGGACACCCTGCTCGCACGCATGGATGAAGTCGCGTTCCTGCGGCTGCGCGGTGCCGCGACGCTCGCCGTGCGCCTGCGCGAACAGCGCGAGCATGCCCTGCTATGGCGCCAGCTCACCACGATCGCCCTGGATGCGCCACTCGGCGAGGTGGAAACCGGTCACGTCCGTGGCCAGGCCGATGGCGACATGCTGGCAGGCCTCTCGGATGCGTTGCGCTTCGGCCCGATGACCCGGCGCCGGCTGCGGGTGGCGGCGGGGCTGGAATAGCCGCGCGATCGACCGCTGTGAATCGTCACGCGCACCCGATAGCATCGCCCCATGGATGATCGTGATGACGACAAGCGCCAACAGCCCGCCCACGTGGTGTGGCAGGGCAAGTATCAGCGGATGATGGTGCGCGGCACGTGGGAATACGTGGAACGCGCGCATGCCGGCGGACTGGCGGCGATCATCATCGCGGTGACGCCGGATGACGACGTGCTGTTCGTGGAGCAGTTCCGGGTGCCGTTGCAGGCACGGACCATCGAGATGCCGGCGGGCCTGGTCGGCGACATCCATGCCGGCGAGTCGATCGAGGTCTCCGCCATCCGGGAACTGGAGGAGGAAACCGGCTGGACGGCGGAGCAGGCCGAGGTGTTGATGATCGGTCCGACATCCTCCGGCAGCAGCAGCGAGAAGATCGCCTTCGTCCGGGCGACCGGGCTGCGCAGGATCGGAGAAGGCGGGGGTGACGGTGATGAGGACATCACCGTGCATGCGATCCCGCGCGTGCGTGCAGCTGCGTGGCTGGTGCAGAAGATGCGGGGGGGCTACGAACTGGACGCCAAGCTCTGGGCGGGGCTTTGGATGATCGACCACACCTTGGACGGCACGCCGCGCGACTGACGCGCCTCAGTCCGCCTTGACCGCGTAGCCTGCCAGCCGCCAGACGCCTTCATCCTCGCGCCGCAGTGTCACCGTTTCGCGATGCGGCGCGCCGGCTTCGCCGAACATCACCGAGAACTCGAGCACGGCATACGTGCCCGGCTGCCATCGCGGCCGCTGGCTGGGTTGGTCGACCCGCACGGCCGCCCAGCGACGGCTTCGCCCCCGACCCAGCGCACCGTGCCGCTGCGCCATCAACGCGACGAACGCCTCACGCCCCATCGCACGACGGATCGATGCGGAGGCGGCATCCCACAGGACGTCGTGCTGACCCTGCTCGATTGCCTTGATGAACCGCATGGCCGCCATCCCGAGCCGCGGGATGTCGACATCCTCCAGCCCGATCCTCGCCTCGCCCGCCTGCATTGCTGCGTGTGCCGTCATCGCTCGATCCACCCCAAATCACGTGGCCTACGCCGTCACGCTTCAAGGAAGGAGCGGCACCCACACGACTGGATCGCACCGCTGTGCGCGCACCGGACACGCCCGGCTCCTCACGGGTGGCGCAGTGGGCCGCACGTCGATCAGGCGAGCTGCAGGCGGAAGAACGCGAGCGTGCGCTGCCATGAGAGGTCGGCAGCCGCCTGGTCGTAACGGGGCGTGGTGTCGTTGTGGAATCCATGGTTGACGCCCGGGTAGACGTGCGTCTCGTAGGACACGCCGGCGGCTTCAAGCGCCTGTTCGTAGGCGGGCCAACCCGCATTGACGCGCGTATCCAGTTCGGCGAACTGCAGCAGCAAGGGCGCCTTGATGCGCGCTGCCTCTTCCGCGGTGGGTTGGCCGCCGTAGTACGGCACGCCGGCATCCACCAGGTCGGGCAGCCGCGCCGCCAGCAGGTTGGTGACCAGGCCACCGAAACAGAACCCCACCACGCCCAACTTGCCGTTGCTGCGCGGCAGCCCATGCGCGAAGTGCGCTGCAGCCTCCATGTCCGCCAGCACCTTTGAACGGTCCAGCGTGGCCTGCATCTCGCGCCCGGCGTCGTCGTCGCCGGGATAGCCGCCGAGCGGATACAGCGCGTCGGGCGCGAACGCGATGAAGCCCGCCACCGCCAGCCGGCGTGCGACGTCTTCGATGTAAGGATTCAGGCCGCGATTCTCGTGCACTACCAGCACGACCGGAGACGGGCCCTCCGCACGCGGCATCGCCAGCAGGCCACGGCCTTCGCCATGGCCCTGCGGCGCGGGAAACGTCCGGTAGACGGTGGTGATGCGTGGATCATCCACGTCCACCTGTGCCGCGAACGCGTACTGCGGCGTCAGCGCCGCCAGCAGCGCGGCCGCCGTGGTGCCGCCCACGGCGAACTGCGCGGCGCCGGCCAGGAAACCGCGCCGGTCGACGCGGCCATGGACGTAGTCGTCGTACAGGTCCAGCACACGCGGGTCGAACGCGGATGCGGTGGCGCGCGAATGCTCCATGGTGTTCTCCCGTCTGCGATGGGGCGTCAGGCGAAGGCGTCGGTCGCGCGCACGAGGGCGTCGACATTCTCGGCTTCGAAAGCCGAGTGGCCCGAGGCTGGCGTGATCTCGAGCTTCGCCTTCGGCCACGCCTTGTGCAGTTCCCATGCATTGGCGATCGGACAGACCACGTCGTAGCGCCCATGCACGATGACGCCCGGGATGTCGGCGATGCGCGAGGCATCGCGCAGCAGTTGGTCTTCGACCTCGAAGAAGCCGCCGTTGACGAAGTAGTGGTTCTCGATGCGCGCGAACGCCAGCGCGAACTCCGGCTCCTCGTGCCCGCTGATGAAGTCCGCGTCCACGTGCAGGAAGCTGGTCGCCCCTTCCCACACGCTCCACGCCTTCGCGGCGGCCAGGCGCGTCGCCTTGTCGGCGGACGTCAGCCGGCGGTGGAAGGCGGAAATCAGGTCGTGGCGCTCCACCGGTGGAATCGCGGTTATGTAGTGCTCCCACGCATCCGGGAACAGGCGGCTGGCGCCTTCCTGGTAGAACCACTCCAGTTCCCAGCGGCGCAGCATGAAGATGCCACGCAGCACGAGTTCGCTGACGCGCTGCGGATGCGTTTCGGCATAGGCCAGCGCCAGCGTGGAACCCCAGCTGCCGCCGAACACCTGCCAGCGGTCGATGCCGAGCTTCCCGCGCAGCTTTTCGATGTCGGCCACCAGGTCCCAGGTGGTGTTGTCGACCAGATCCGCGTGCGGCGTGGAGCGGCCGGAACCGCGCTGGTCGAACAGCACGATGCGGTACTTCGCCGGATCGTGGAAACGACGCATCTTCGGGCTGCAGCCGGCGCCCGGCCCGCCATGGAGAAGCACCACGGGCTTGCCCTGCGGATTGCCGCACTGTTCGTAGTACAGCGTGTGGCGGTCGTCGACCTTCAGCGTGCCGGTGTCGAAGGGCTCGATATCGGGGTACAGCGTGCGCATGGGCGGCCTGTCCTGGATGAAAGCGACAGTCTAGCGGCTGCGGTCCTGCGCTTCCGTGACGCGCCCGAGGGTGACGCGGTCGCGCTCTTCAAGGTCGGCGAAGGTCGCCACGTCGATGAAATCCGAACCGGCCAACAGCGCGCGGATCGCCTCGCCCTGGTCCCAGCCGTGCTCCAGCAGCAACCAACCATCCGGCAGCAGGTGCGCGGGGGCCGCGGCCACGATCTCGCGGATCGCATCCAGTCCGTCGGCGCCGGACGACAGTGCCGTGGGCGGCTCGAAGCGCAGGTCGCCCTGCACCAGGTGGGGATCGCCGTCGGCGATGTAGGGCGGGTTGCTGGCGATCAGGTCGAAGCGCTCTCCCGCCAGTGGTGTCAGCCAACTGCCGCGGCGGAACACCACGTTGGCCAGACCGTGCGTGTGCGCGTTCGACTGTGCCACTCGCAGGGCGTCTTCACTGAGGTCTGTCGCGACGACCTGCGCCAACGGTCGTTCGCTGGCCAGCGCGAGCGCGATGGCGCCGCTGCCGGTACCCAGGTCGGCGACGCGCAGCGGGCGTTCGCCCGGCAGCCGCTCCAGCGCCAGTTCCACCAGCCGCTCGGTCTCGGGGCGCGGGATCAGCGTGGCGGGGGAGACCTGCAGGTCCAGCGTCCAGAACCCGCGCCGGCCCAGCAGGTACGCCAGCGGCTCGCCCGCGATACGCCGCGCCAGCAGGGCGTCGAACGCCGCCGCCTCCCGGTCGGGCAACGGGTCGTCGCCATGCGCGAACAGCCACGCCCGGTCGCGACCCAGCACGTGCAGCAGCAGGTGCTCAGCCTCGTGCCGCGCGTCGGGTCCGGACAAGCGGGACGCGGCGGCGCGCAGGGCCAGGTCGAGTCGGGCAGTGATCAGGTCGGCAGGCATTGCCGCGCATGGTAGCGGGCCGGGGCCCGCAGGACGCGGCCGCATCGCCGCGGCGCACCATCATGGTGCTCAATCGCGTATGGAGCTTGGCTGGCCACCCTGCTCCGGACCATTTCCCTGTTCACGGCGTGCCGGGCGCCCGCCGGATATCGCATGCGCGTAGCAGGCATGAATGATAAGCAGGCCAGATCTCCATCAACTTGTTGAAAAACATGACTTTAATCCCTACGTCAGGTATCACGATCGCCAGGTAGCGCATCGGCGCCGGGATTTCGATAGTCAAAAACTATTCATTCAATTCCATCAATCGATTTGAGATATCAATAGTCCCTGCCTACCATGGCGCCATCGCTTCACCACACCCACTCCACTCACGAGGATCTTCCATGTCCCTGATCAACACCGCGGTCCAGCCGTTCAAGACCACCGCCTTCCACAACGGCGAATTCGTCGAAGTCACCGACGGCACCCTGAAGGGCAAGTGGTCGGTCCTGATCTTCATGCCGGCCGCCTTCACCTTCAATTGCCCGACCGAAGTGGAAGACGCCGCCGCCAACTACGCCGAGTTCCAGAAGGCCGGCGCCGAGGTCTACATCGTCACCACCGACACGCATTTCTCGCACAAGGTGTGGCACGAAACCTCCCCGGCGGTGGGCAAGGCCCAGTTCCCGCTGGTCGGCGACCCGACCCACCAGCTGACCCGCGCCTTCGGCGTGCACATCGAAGAAGAAGGCTTGGCACTGCGTGGCACCTTCGTCATCAACCCGGAAGGCGTCATCAAGACCGCCGAAATCCACAGCAACGAGATCGCCCGCGACGTGTCGGAAACCCTGCGCAAGCTGAAGGCCGCGCAGTTCACCGCCGCCAACCCCGGCCAGGTCTGCCCGGCCAAGTGGAAGGAAGGCGCGCAGACGATTGCCCCGTCGCTGGACCTGGTGGGCAAGATCTAAGTCGCTCCGCAACACCGGCGCATCTGTCCGATGGATGCGCCGCGCTCCACGAACACGCATCAAGCCACCTCCGGGCCACGCGCCCGGAGGTCGGCCTCCCCGACGGACGTTTGCAGCAGCGGCATGTGCCGCTTGCCGGTTCCCCCTCCCTGGCCGGCTCCCTCCCCCGGCGCATGCCGCTCCTGCAAACGCCTGACCTTCCCTTCCCCCGATTTCCTACACGGAGACGTTCGCCATGCTGGACGCCAATCTGAAGACGCAGCTGAAGGCCTACATGGAAAAAGCCGTGCGCCCCATCCACATCACCGCCCACCTGGACGACAGCACCGGTTCGGCCGAACTGCAGGCGCTGCTGAAGGATCTGCAGGACGTGTCGGACAAGATCCGCGTCACCGAACAACGCGGCGGCGAGCGCACGCCGTCGTTCGCGCTGACATCGCCCGGCCATGACATCCACCTGACGTTCGCCGGCCTGCCGATGGGCCACGAGTTCACCTCGCTGGTGCTGGCGCTGCTGCAGGTCGGCGGCCACCCGTCGAAGCTGGCGCAGGACGTGATCGAACAGATCCGTTCGCTCGACGGGGACTACCGCTTCGAAACCTATTTCTCGCTGTCGTGCCAGAACTGCCCGGATGTGGTGCAGGCGCTGAACCTGATGGCGGTGCTGAATCCGAAGATCCAGCACGTCGCCATCGACGGCGCGCTGTTCCAACAGGAGGTCGAGCAGCGCGAAGTCATGTCGGTGCCGACGATCTTCCTCAACGGTGAAGTCTTCGGTGCTGGCCGCATGGGCGTGGAAGAGATCGTCGCCAAGCTGGATACGAACGCCGGCAGCCGCGAGGCCGAGAAGATCAGGGCGAAGGCGCCGTACGACGTGCTCGTCGTCGGGGGTGGCCCCGCCGGTGCCGCGGCCGCGATCTACGCCGCACGCAAGGGCATCCGCACCGGCGTGGCAGCCGAACGCTTCGGTGGCCAGGTGCTGGACACCATGGCGATCGAGAACTTCATCTCCGTGCCGTACACCGAGGGCCCGAAGCTCGCCGCCGCGCTGGAGCAGCACGTGCGCGACTACCAGGTCGACGTGATGAACCTGCAGCGTGCGGACAAGCTGGTGCCGGCCGGCAAGGACGGCCTGGTCGAAGTACAGCTTGCCAATGGCGCGTCGCTGAAGTCGAAGACGGTGATCCTCTCCACCGGCGCCCGCTGGCGGCAGATGAACGTGCCCGGCGAGAACGAGTACCGCAACAAGGGCGTGGCCTACTGCCCGCACTGCGACGGCCCGCTGTTCAAGGGCAAGCGCGTGGCGGTGATCGGCGGTGGCAACTCCGGCGTCGAAGCCGCGATCGATCTGGCTGGCATCGTGGCGCACGTCACGCTGATCGAATTCGACAGTCAGCTTCGCGCCGACGACGTGCTGCAGCGCAAGCTGCGCAGTCTGCCGAACGTGCGCATCGTCACCGGCGCGCAGACGACGGAAGTGCTGGGCGACGGCAGCAAGATCAATGGCCTGGTTTACAAGGACCGTAACGGCGGCGATACGCATCGCGTGGAACTGGAGGGCATCTTCGTGCAGATCGGCCTGCTGCCGAACACCGAATGGCTGAAGGGCGTGGTGGCGTTGAGCCCGCGCGGCGAGATCATCGTCGACGACCGCGGCCAGACCAGCGTGCCGGGCGTGTTCGCCGCCGGCGACGCCACCACGGTACCGTACAAGCAGATCGTCATTGCCATGGGCGAGGGTTCCAAGGCCGCGCTCAGCGCATTCGATCATCTGATCCGCACGTCGGCACCTGTGGAAACGCCGGACGCGGTAGCGGCATGATGCATGGGCGTGGGCCGTATGCTGGTCCGTGCCCCGTCGCACGCAACGCCGTTCCCTGAGGGAGGAGTCCGATGAATCTCCGCGACCTGAAGTACCTGGTGGCACTGGCCGACCACAAGCATTTCGGTCGCGCTGCGGCGGCGTGCTACGTCAGCCAACCCACGCTGTCGACGCAGATCAAGAAGCTGGAAGACGAACTGGGCGTGTCGCTGGTGGAGCGCGCGCCCCGCAAGGTGATGCTGACGCCCGCCGGCCGCGATGCTGCCGACCGCGCGCGCCGCATCGTCGCCGAAGTCGAACAGATGAAGGAAGCCGCGCGCCGCAGCCAGGACCCCGAAGCCGGTACGGTGCGCCTGGGACTGTTCCCCACCCTCGGCCCCTACCTGTTGCCGCATGTGGTACCGCGGCTGCGCGCACGGTTTCCGCATCTGGAACTGCTGCTGATCGAAGAGAAGAGCGACGTGCTGCTGTCGCGCCTGCGCGAAGGCAAGCTCGATGCCGGCCTGCTCGCGTTGCCCGTGGCGGACGACCAGTTGCATACCGAGTTCCTGTTCGAGGAACCCTTCCTGCTCGCCGTGCCGGAATCGCACCCCCTGGCGAAACGCGAGTCGCTGACGCTGGCCGAACTCTCGCAGTACCAGTTGCTGCTGCTTGAAGACGGGCACTGCCTGCGCGAACAGGCACTGGACGTGTGCCGCCTCTCCGGCGCTAACGAGAAGTCCGAGTTCCGCGCCACCAGCCTCGAAACGCTGCGGCAGATGGTCGCCGCCGACGTCGGCATCACCCTGCTGCCTACCCTCGCGGTGAAGCCACCCGTCGCGCGTTACGAGAACATCCACCTGCTGGGGTTCAGCGATTCCCATCCCAGCCGACAGATCGCGATGGTGTGGCGCAAAAGCTCGGCCATGAACGATTTCCTGCTGGAGCTCGCCAACGTGTTCCGCGAGCTGCCGCCCGGCCTTTTCGAACCGGACGCGCCCTTCGTCAGCGCGCAGGCAGCGCACGACAGCACCCCATCGTCCCGGCCGCCGTCGCTGGCTTGAACCCTCGCCGCTTCCGGGCTACGGTAGGCACGCAAAACAGGACTCCGATGGGCGGCGCGGCAACGCGTCGCCCGTTTCCTTTTGCGCGACCCCAAAACCAGAGAAAACACGATGAACAACACCCGCACCAGCGGCCTGCCGCCGTCGCTGCCCCCGCTCGTCATTTCCAGCCGCGACCTGTCACGCCTGGAGGCCCTGCTCGACACGCCCGTGCTGCGCCGGCATCCCGCCGCGCTTGCACTGATGGAAGAACTGAACCGCGCCGACGTGCGTACGCCGGACGACATGCCGGACAATGTGGTGACGATGCACTCGCGTGTGGAGTGCGAGGACGAGCTCACCGGCGAACACCACCGCCTGACCCTGGTGTATCCCCACGAAGCGAACGTCGAGACCGGACTGGTATCCGTGCTGGCACCGGTCGGCAGCGCGCTGCTGGGACTGTCAGTGGGACAGACGATCGACTGGCAGGCGTCCGGCAACCGGCCGTTGCGCCTGCGCGTCACCGCGATCGACTACCAGCCCGAAGCCAGCGGCGACCTGCATCGCTGATCGGCGGCCACGCTATCGCGTCAATCCACGAAAAGTACGCTCCCGCAGCCGGCCCGTCCCTGCGGGACAAGGCATACTTGTCACCCGATTTCCCCCCTCCCATCGACCGCCCATGACCGACACCGCCCCCTCCAAGCTGCAACAGCTCCGCGACCTGTCCGTGGTCGTCGCCGACACCGGCGACTACGACGCCATCAAGCGCCTCAAGCCAGTGGACTGCACCACCAATCCGACGCTGGTGAAGAAGGCGCTGGACCTGCCGGTGTACGCCGACCTGATCGAAGAGCAACTGGCATGGGCGCGCGCGCAGGGCGGCGGAGAAGCGCTGGTGGACGAAGTAGTGGACCGCCTGACCGTCGGCGTGGGAGCGAAGCTTGCCGGGCTGATTCCCGGCCGCGTCTCCACCGAGGTCGATGCCGATCAGGCCTACGACACCGCCGCCACCGTGGCCAAGGCGCGCAAGTTCGTGCAGATGTATGCCGACCAGGGCATCGGCCGCGACCGCATCCTGATCAAAGTCGCCTCCACCTGGGAAGGCGTGGAAGCCGCACGCGTGCTGCAGGCCGAGGGCATCGACTGCAACCTCACCCTGATCTTCAACCCCACCCAGGCCATCGCCTGTGCGGAAGCCGGCGCGTTCCTGATCTCGCCGTTCGTGGGTCGCATCCTCGACTGGTACGTGGCCAATGGCCAGGCGCCGGCGAACATCGATGAGGATCCGGGCGTGGTGTTCGTGCGCGGCGTGTACGCCGAGTTCAAGCGCCGCGGCTCGCCGACGGTGGTGATGGGCGCCTCGTTCCGCTCCACCGCGCAGATCGAGGCACTCGCCGGTTGCGACCGCCTGACGATTTCGCCAGACCTGCTGGAGACGCTGGACCAGGAGCACGGCGACCTGCCGCGCAAGCTGTCCCCCGCAATTGCCGAGCCTGTCAGCGCGGCGCCGGTCACGGCGGAGAGTTTCGCCGCCGCGATCGAAGCCGATCCGATGGCGAAGGAAAAGCTGGCCACCGGCATCGAGACCTTCGCCAAGGACCTGGCCGCCCTGCGCACGACGGTTCGCGAGAAGCTGTCCGCCTGACGCCACTCCGACCCGCTGCCGCCCTGCGCGGCGGCGCGGCGGGGCTGGCGCCCTAGCGCGGGACACGGGATGATCGGGCGCATGCGCGCCCTCCTGCTATCGTCCACCCTCCTCGCAGCATCCCCGATGGCCCATGCGTCATCGGGCGATGCCAGCCTGATCTTCGTCGGCGACATCATGGTGGCGGAAACGCCCGGTGAGCTGATCGCACGCGGCGAGGATCCCTTCCAGCCCTTCGCGTCGCTGCTGTTCTCGCACGATGTGCGGATAGGCAACCTGGAGTGCGTGGTCGCGACCACGGGCACGGCGGAAGAAAAACCGTACACGTTCCGGGCCGAGCCACGCACGCTGCCGGTCCTGAAGCGGCATTTCGACGCCGTGTCCCTGGCCAACAACCACTCGGGCGATTTCGGCAAGGCCGCATTCGCCGAGCAGCTGGCGCTGATGGACAAGGCGGGCCTGCCCTATTTCGGCGGCGGTCGCGACGCCACGGCAGCCCATGCGCCCTGGATCGTCGAGCGCAACGGCGTGCGCATCGCGCTGCTGGGCTATGTGGAGTTCAAACCCCGTTCCTTCGAAGCCGATGCCGGCCGTCCCGGCGTAGCCTGGAGCGGCGAGGACGACGACGTGATCGAGGACATCATCGCGGCGCGGCGCGTGCATCGCGCCGACGTCGTCATCCCCTTCATGCATTGGGGCTGGGAGGACGAACCCGATCCCAGTCCGCGCTTGCGCGCATTTGCCCGGCGCATGATCGACGCGGGCGCCGACCTTGTGGTGGGAGGCCATCCGCATGTCACCCAGGGCGCCGAGTACTACCGCGGCAAGCCGATCATCTACAGCCTGGGCAACTTCCTGTTCAACGGATTCGACACGCCGGCGACGACCACCGGCTGGGTGCTGTCGGCCAGGGTGGACCGCACCGGCGTGGTGGACTGGCGCACGCACGTAGCGAAGCTCGACGCGAACGGGGTGCCGCATCCGGACCCGACCGCCAGCAGTCCCTGCGCCAGCCCCGACCGGAAGGCCGTCAATCAATGCTCGGGCGAATGACATGAAGGCGAGACGCTTGCTGACCCTCCTCGCCTTGGGGCCGCTGGCCGTACAGGCCCAAGCCGCCAGCGTGCGCTGCCACATCGTCTACGGTGGCGAGCACTTCACCGTCGACGCAGCGCCGACCCACGATCCCTATCGGGCAACCGGCAAGAAGATCGGGCGCTACTTCGAGTTCAAGCCGGTCTACGTGGACCGCGCCGCCACCGGCAAGGCCGTCAAGGTCTATGTCTACGGCATGGCCACGGGTCAGCCCGTGCTGGTCCATGCGGCCACGCACTCGCCTCCGTTCGCTGGAAAGCAGGAAGGACGCGGTTTCACCGGCTTCCATGCCGTCTACGAACCCACCAAGAGCAGCGAACTGCAGTACTGGTGCGAACACCTGCCTTGAGGCCGGCTGGGCGCCGGATCAGACGCCCAGCCCGACAGGGCAGCTCACGCCGGTACCACCCAGCCCGCAATAGCCATTGGGATTCTTGGCCAGATACTGCTGGTGGTAGTCCTCGGCGTAGTAGAACGGCGGCGCCGGATGGACGATCTCGGTGGTGATATCGCCGTAGCCGGCGGCATGCAGCGTCTGCTGATAGGTCTTCAGGCTGGCTTCGGCCGCGGCGTGCTGTTCCGGTGTATGGCAGTAGATGCCGGAGCGGTACTGCGTGCCCACGTCGTTGCCCTGCCGCATGCCCTGGGTGGGGTCATGGCTTTCCCAGAACACCTGCAGCAGGCGTTCGAACGACACCTGTGCCGGATCGTAGACCACACGCACGACTTCGTTATGGCC
This sequence comes from uncultured Pseudoxanthomonas sp., assembly GCF_946886695.1. Next base: position 57,048 of record NZ_CAMPJD010000014.1, read on the forward strand.
GGTCTGGCCGGAACAGACCTCCTCGTAGGTCGCGTTCGGCGTGCCGCCGCCGGCATAGCCGACCGACGTGCTGTACACGCCCGGCAGGTTCCAGAACTTGCGCTCGGCACCCCAGAAGCAGCCCAGGCCGAACTCCACCTGCAGCAATCCCTCGAATGCGTCGCGCAGCGGATGGCCGTTGACGAAATGCACGTTGTGCAACAGCAGCGGCGTCTCGCGTCCCGGCAGCATGTCTTCCGTGCGCGGCATGCGCTGCTTGTAGGCTCCGATACCCAGCATGGCGAACCTCTTGATCGTGGGGAAGCACGGGTCAGGCGGGCAGGATGCCGACGCCCTCATCGTCGCCTTCCAAGATGGGGCCGTCGTCGCGCGATTCCAGTCCGAGCGCTTTCACGATGCCCTCTGCTTCAGGAAACGCCGGGTCCGGCACGCAGACACGCAGCACGCCGAAAAGAGGCAGTTCACCCATGCCGCCCAACAGCGATTCGCCGAACACGAACGCGGGAATCTCGGCCTCCTCCAGCGCGTGCTTGACCAGATGGGCGTCGAACAGGTTGTCGGCCAGGTAGACCACGCGCATGGATGTATCCTCCGGGACCAGCCTACACCGGGTGTCCTCTACAGCGGGGAGCGCAGTGCCTCGGTGGCCGCGACCGATTCAGTTTCCGCCGCCGCCGCTGCGCGCCATTCCCGCATCGCCGGCAGCGCGAACAGCGCATCCATGTAGCGGCGTGCGACGGCGTCGACCGGCACGCCGTAGCCGTCGAAGCGGACCGCCACCGGCGCATACATCGCGTCGACGATGCCGAAATCGCCGCACAGGAAGTCCCCGCCATCGCCTTGCGCGTCACGAAGCTGGCGCCACAGTCCCTGCGCGCGGTCGATGTCGCGTTGGGCGGCGGCATCCCAGCGGTAGGCGTCCGGGGTCCGCCGGCTGTTCATCGGCAGCTGCGTGCGCAGTGCGACGAAGCCGGAGTGCATCTCCGCCGCCGCGGCGCGCGCCATGGCGCGGGCGGCCAGGTCCTTCGGCCACCCCCGGCCGTCCAGCCAGCGCTCGTTGGCGTACTCGCAGATGGCCAGCGAATCCCAGACCTGGACGTCGCCATCATGCAGTGCCGGTACCTTGCCCGTCGGGGAGTGGCGCAGGACCTCATCGGCGAACTGCGGCGTGTCGAGGGGCAACCGGACCTCCTCGAAGCCCACCCCGAAGTGCCGCAGCAGCAGCCACGGCCGCAGCGACCAGGACGAGTAGTTCTTGTTGCCGATGACCAGGACGGAAAGGCTCATGCGGAGATCCACGCGCGTCGGGCTGTTCAGGATAGACCAGTGCGAGCGCCGGACCGGCTAAACTTGCGTTTTTCCGAGCCTGTCCGCCCCGATGTCCAACGACGACGCCCGCCCTGCCGCCCTTCCGGATGATGTCGCTCCCGAGAAACGGGATTTCATCCGCCAGATCGTGCGCGAGGACCTGGCCAGCGGTCGCCACACCTCGGTGAAGACCCGCTTCCCGCCCGAGCCCAACGGCTACCTGCACATCGGCCACGCCAAGGCGATCTGCCTGGACTTCGGCATCGCCGGCGAGTTCGGTGGCGTGTGCAACCTGCGCCTGGACGACACCAATCCGGCCAAGGAAGACCCCGAGTACGTCCGCGCCATCCAGGACGACGTGCGCTGGCTGGGCTTCGACTGGCACGACCTGCGCCATGCGTCGGACTACTTCGAGGTGCTGTACCTGGCCGGCGAGAAGCTGATCCGCCAGGGCGACGCGTTCGTCTGCGACCTGAGCGCCGAAGAAGTACGCGAGTACCGCGGCACGCTGACCGAGCCGGGCCGCAACTCGCCCTACCGCGACCGCAGCGTCGAGGAGAACCTGGACCTGTTCCGCCGCATGCGCGCGGGCGAGTTCCCGGACGGCGCGCGCACGCTGCGCGCCAAGATCGACATGGCCAGCGGCAACATCAACCTGCGCGACCCGGCGCTGTACCGCATCAAGCACGTCGAGCACCAGAACACCGGCAACGACTGGCCGATCTACCCGATGTACGACTACGCGCACTCGCTGAGCGATGCGGTAGAAGGCATCACCCACTCGCTGTGCACGCTTGAGTTCGAAGATCACCGTCCTCTGTACGACTGGTGCGTGGACAAGGTGGACCTGGCCAACTCGCCGGACCTGATCGCGCCGCTGCTGGCCAAGGGCCTGCCGAAGGAAGCCAACAAGCCGCGCCAGATCGAGTTCTCGCGCCTTAACTTCAACTACCTGGTGATGAGCAAGCGCAAGCTGCTCGCCATGGTGGAAGACAAGCTGGTCGACGGCTGGGACGACCCGCGCATGCCGACCCTGCAGGGCATCCGCCGCCGCGGTTACACGCCGGCGGCGCTGCGCCTGATGGTGGACCGCGTGGGCATCAGCAAGCAGAACTCGCTGCTGGACATCTCCATCCTGGAAGGCGCGTTGCGCGAGGACCTGGATGCCGCCGCGCCGCGCCGCATGGGCGTGATCGATCCGGTGAAACTGGTGCTGGCGAACCTGCCGGAAGGCCACGAGGAAACGCTGACGTTCTCCAACCACCCGAAGGACGAATCGTTCGGCCAGCGCAGCGTGCCGTTCTCGCGCGAGCTGTGGATCGAGCGCGAGGACTTCGAGGAAGTGCCGCCGAAGGGCTTCAAGCGCCTCACCACGGGCGGCGAAGTGCGCCTGCGTGGCGCCGGCATCGTGCGCTGCGATGAAGTGGTCAAGAACGAGGCCGGCGAGATCGTCGAGCTGCGCGGCTGGCTGGACCCCGAATCGCGCCCCGGCATGGCCGGTGCCGAGCGCAAGATCAAGGGCACCATCCACTGGGTCAGCGCGAAGCACGCGTTGGCTGCCGAGATCCGCCTGTATGACCGCCTGTTCACCGTCGCCAATCCCGACGACGAATCGGAGGGCAAGACCTATCGCGACTACATGAACCCCGAATCGCGCCGCACGGTGACCGGGTATGTCGAGCCGTCGGCGGCGAGCGCCGCGCCCGAGCAGTCGTTCCAGTTCGAGCGCACCGGCTATTTCGTGACCGACCGTTACGACCATACGGCGGAGCGCCCGGTGTTCAACCGCAGCGTGACCCTGCGCGACACCTGGACGACCAAGGCCTGATGCCGGCCGCTTTCACCGCCCGTTGAGGCGGTGGCCGGCAGGCTGGCGCGCACCATCATCGAGCAAAGGAGTCCGCCATGTCCCGCATCTCGCTGCGCCCGCTGCCTGCCCTGCTGTCCTGCCTGTTTCTGCTCGCACTTGCGAGTTGCGCGGCACCGGCATCCTCCGATGGCGTGGCGGCCGAACCGCCGCCAGCATCGACGCCCACGCCAACCCCAAAACCGACGGGCGGGAATCTGCCACCACGCGAGGCCGGCGCGATCACCGTCGACTACGCCTGCAAGACCAGCGCGGACTGCGCGGTGAAGAACGTGGGCAACTGCTGCGGTGCGATGCCGGCCTGCGTCAACAAGAACAGCCCCACCGATCCGCAGGGCGTGCAGGCGCAATGCGCCGCCAGCGGTCGCATGAGCGTCTGCGGCTTCGCCGACGTGACCGCGTGCCAATGCGTCAGCGGCCGCTGCGAATCCGATTCCTCTTCCTCGAAACTGCCTGCACGTTGATGCTCTACCAACAGATCCATCTCACCCTGCCCGCCTGGACCCACGACCTTCTCGATCCCGCCGCGACGTTCCCGAGCGACGAGGACAAGGTCGCGCTGGCCATCGACCTGTCGCGCCGCAACGTGGACGCCAACACCGGCGGTCCGTTCGGCGCGGTGGTGTTCGGCCCCGATGACCGCGTCATCGCCCTCGGCGTGAACCGGGTGATGCCCCACACCTGCTCGCTGGCGCATGCCGAGAACATGGCCTACATGCTGGCGCAGCAGCGCCTGCAGACGCCGCGCCTCAACGACCGCATCGCGCCGGTGGTGCTGGCCACGTCCTCGCAGCCGTGCTGCCAGTGCTACGGCGCCACGGTGTGGGCCGGCATCGACCGCCTGCTGATCGGCGCGCGCGCCGAGGACGTGATGGAACTGACCGAGTTCGATGAAGGGCCGCTGCCGACGGACTGGATCGGCGAGCTCAACAAGCGCGGCATCGAGGTCGTGCGCGACCTGCGCCGCGAGGATGCGCGCGCGGTGCTCAGGCACTATGGCGAGTCGGGCGGCGACAAGTACTGAGCGACGCGCGGAGAAGCCATCGCACCCGGCTTCTCCTGTACCCTGTCCTCGCGGCAGGAGCCGCAGCCATCCGCTTCACGCGACCGCGCCATGTCATCGACGACCGGCCTGCTGGCTTATTGCCGCCAGGGATTCGAACCCGAACTTGCTGCCGAACTGACCGAGCGCGCCGCGCTGGCCGGGTTCGCCGGCTATGCGCGCGCGCAGCGCAACGATGGCCATGTCGTGTTCGTCTGCGATGAAGCGCAGGCGCTGGACCGCGCGCTGCCCTGGCGCGACCTGATCTTCGCCCGGCAGAAGCTGCGGCTGCTCGCCGAACTGCGCGGCATCGACCCCAAGGACCGCATCACGCCGCTCCTCGCCGCCTTGGCGGGCAGCGGACGCTATGGCGACCTGTGGGTGGAGCATCCGGATTCGGACAGCGCGAAGCCGTTGGCCGGGCTGGCGCGCAGTTTCGGCAACGCGCTTCGCCCGGCGCTGCGCAAGGCCGGCTTCCTGAGCGAGAAGGACGATGTCCGCCTGCCGCGCCTGCATGTGGTGTTCGTGCAGGGCGACCACCTGTTCCTGTGCGTCGCCGATGCACGCGACAGCGCGCCATGGCCGCTCGGCATCCCGCGCCTGAAGCTGCTGCCCGATGCGCCGTCGCGCTCTGCATTGAAGCTGGAAGAAGCCTTCCTCTCGCTGCTCGACGAACGCCAGCGCGAGGCGCTGCTGAGGCCCGGCATGACCGCCGTCGATCTCGGCGCCGCACCGGGCGGCTGGACTTGGGTACTCACGCGCCATCACCTGCGCGTGACCAGCGTCGACAACGGCCCGCTGCGCGAGCATGTGCTGGCGACCGGCCTGGTCGAGCACCTGCGCGCCGACGGCTTCCACTGGAAACCCTCGCAGCCGGTCGACTGGATGGTCTGCGACATGGTGGAGCAGCCGCGCCGCGTCGCCGAACGCATGGCGCAGTGGTTCCGCGAGGGGTGGTGCCGGCACGCGGTGTTCAACCTCAAGCTGCCGATGAAGAAACGCTGGGACGAGACCAGGCTGTGTCTGGACCTGTTCGCCGACCAGCCCGGCAGGTCGCTGGAGGTCCGCGCGCGCCAGCTCTACCACGACCGCGAAGAGATCACGGTGTTCGCCACGCCCGGCTGAGCCGTGGAGAATGGCCTACACGCCACCCGAGGGGATACGGATGACGTTGCACGGAATGAGGAAGCTGCTCGCACTCGGTTTGGCCGCAGGGCTGGCGGGCTGCACCCACACGGAAGAAGCCGCGCGCACCCCGCCGCAGGAAAGCTTGCACGTCGCGTACGACGTGGTCGGCGATGGCGTGTTCAGCGCGGGCATCGAGGGGCCTGCATCCGGTCCCGATGGCGCACTCTATGCGGTGGGTTTCGGCCGTGACGGCACCATCGGTCGGGTAACGTTCGATGCCGACGGCACCGGGCGCGTGGATCTGTTCATGACGTTGCCCGAGGGCAGCACCGGCAACGGCATCCGCTTCGATGCGGACGGCTTCATGTACGTGGCCGACTACACCGGCCACCAGATCCTGCGCATCGATCCCCGCGATCGCACGATCGGCGTGTTCGCCACCTTGCCCGGCGCGCACCAGCCCAACGACATCGCGTTCGCGCCCAATGGCATGTTCTACGCCAGCGATCCCGACTGGCGCACCGGTACCGGCCAGCTGTGGCGGATCCTGCCCTACGGCAGGGCGGCCCTGCTGGAAACCGGCATGGGTACCACCAACGGCGTGGAAGTCGGCCCCGAGGGCGATGTGCTGTACGTCAACGAAAGCGTGCAGCGACGCGTGTGGGCCTATGACCTCGACGGCAGCGGCGGGATATCCGGCAAACGCCTGCTGATCGCCTTTCCGGACCATGGCCTGGACGGCATGCGCACGGACGTTCGGGGCAACCTCTATATCGCCCGTTACGGGGCCGGCACGGTGGTGGTGGTCTCGCCACGGGGTGAGGTCCTGCGCGAGGTGAAGCTGAAGGGCCAGAAACCCACCAACGTCGCCTTCGGCGGACCGGATGGACGCACGGTCTTCGTCACCCTTCAGGACCGGGGCGCCATCGAAGCGTTCCGCGCGGACTATCCGGGGCGCGAGACCGGCCTGTGACGGCGTGCCGCGGACGTCTCAGGCACTGACATCCCGGCGTGGCAAGATGCCTCTCTGACAAGGAGACCCGCGATGCTGCCGATCGAACTCAAGGACCCCGCCGGCTTCGGCAACGAGTTCCTGCGCCTGACCCTGCTGCAGGGCTTCCAGTCGCTGACCAAGCGCGACCTGGAATTGCTGATCTTCGTGCTGCTGGAACGCGACGGCGCCATCGGCCGCGACGAATCCAATTTCACTGTGGCCGGCAAGCTGCGGGTGACGCCGACCAAGATCAAGGCGCTGCGTCGTGATGGTTATGCACGCTGGCGGGCACTGGTACCCGAGGAGCGCGATGCCGCCCTGCAACGCATCGTCGCGACGGCGTTGACCGAGACCAACCTGAAATCGGGTGCGAAGCATGTCAGCGAACGCAGCCGCAAGGAAGGCTTCCTCGCCATCCGCATCGAGCATCCCGACGACCATCAGCAGTTCGAACAGGCCATCCTCGACGTGGGCGCGCTGCCCGTGTACGAGCGCAACCGCGACGTGGTGGCGGTGCGCTTCGATACGCTGCTCGCCATCGCGGAGCGATGGGGCTATCTGCAACCTGATCCCGCTGCCGTGACGGCCGAACTGAAAAGGCTGGTACCCACGGCCGAAGAGGTGGCCGATCTGCTGAAGAAGGACGTCACCAAACTGCGCTGGCAGGATGCGCGCAACGCGCTCAACAGCCTCGGCGCCAAGGCCGTTGCCAGCACCGCCGAGGGCGGATTGAAGGGCGTGCTGAAGATCGTCTTCCCCTTCATCCCCGGCTGACGGATTTCAGGCCGCCACAATCTCCACGCGCATACCCCCAGCGCGTGCCGACGCGAAGATCGCATCCAGCGCCACCATGTCCCGCAACCCCTCTTCGCCCGGCACGCGCGGCGGCGTGCGCTGCAGGATGGCCAGCGCGTCGGCGTCCATCTGCCTCGCCTGCTGCGCGGGCGTCGCGCCGATCACGGCGTCGAACCGACGCCCGTCGCTGGCTTCGCCGCGAACGCCTTCGTAGGCCTGGAACGGCGACAGTTCGTACCATCCGTCCACGCAGTCGGCGTGCAGCAGGTTCATGTTGCGACCGAAGCTGGTCGCGCAGTCGGCCACGACGCCATCGGGGAATTCAAGCAGGAAGTGCATCGACTCGTCGACGCCGCGGAAGATGTCGGCGCGTTCCACATGCGGCGTCGCCGTCACCGCGATGGGCTCGGTACCGGCGGTATAGCGTGCGGCATTCAATGCGTACACGCCCATGTCGTACATCGCGCCGCCGCCACGCACGGGATCCAGCCGCCAGTTGTCGCCGCTCGCGCCGTCGAATCCGCGAAACCCGGCTTCCGCGCGGATCCGCTGCAGGCGCCCGAACGGATGCGACCGGGCCAATGCCATGACCGCCTGCGTATTGGGTTCGTGCTGCATGCGGTAGCCAATGGTCAGCTGCACGCGATGGCGCCGGCAGGCCTCGATCATCGCGCGCGCCTCTGCCGCATCCATCGCCATCGGCTTTTCGCACCACACGTGCTTGCCCGCCGCCGCCGCGCGCAGGGTGAACGGCTTGTGCAGGTGGTTCGGCAGGACGATGTACACGACATCGATGGCGGGGTTGTCGGCGATGCGGTCGAAGCCCGCGTAGTCGTAGACGTTGCGGTCGGGAATGCGGTGACGACGCTGCCATTCCTCCGCCTTGGCCGGCGTACCGGTGACGATGCCGGCCAACCGGCAGTGCTTCGTCATCTGCAGCGCAGGTGCGAGCAGGTCGCGGCTGTAGTAACCCAGGCCGACCAGGGCGACGCCGAGCGGGCGTCGATCCTTCGCCCGCGCGGCAGGCAACATGCCGACCAGGCCGGCGGCGCCAAGCCCGCCCAGCACACGGCGGCGTGAAGGGTCATGGGGGGGATGCGCAGGATTCATCGCGGATACTCCGGCCGGGAACGGCGAGGCTACCGCATGCGCTGCATGGCCGTCGTCAGCGCGCGCGCTGTCCCGCTGCGTGCCGCCAGAGGAAATCCACCAGCGGCGGCACCCTGCCCGCGACGCCCAACAAAGGCCCGCGCACCAGGGTCAGGTGCATCTCATCGTTCGAGAACACCTTGTTGATGCCGTCGAAGGCATGGGCGGCGGTGGCGTTCTCGCTGCGACGCTGCCGTGCCCATCGTTCCAGCCGGTGGGGCGCCGACCAGTCCGCATGCCGGGCCAACGCGTCACGGATACCTTCGCGCAAGGCGGCGACGTCACGCAGGCCCAGGTTGACGCCCTGCCCGGCCAGGGGATGCACCACGTGCGCTGCGTCGCCGGCAACGATCACGCGGCCGGCGACATAGTCCTTCGCCAGTTGCCGCCGCAGCGGGAAGGCCGCCCGCGCGGACGCCACCGCCACCTCGCCGAGTTGCCCGCCCATCGCCAGCGTGAGTTCATGGCCGAACGCCGCGTCGTCGAGCGCCAGCACGCGCACGGCTTCGGCGTCGGGGAGCGTCCAGACGATCGAGCTGCGGCCGTCGGTGAAGGGCAGGAAAGCCAGGGGGCCGGTCGGCAGGAATCGTTGCCACGCCGTGTCCTCGTGCGGCCGCTGCGTCCGCACGAAGGCCACGACGCCGCGTTGCGCGTAATCGTGCGAGGTGACGTCCAGGCCCGCGAGCCGGCGCAGTGTGGAGTCGGCGCCATCGGCGGCGACCGCAAGCCTGGCGTCGACGCGCGCGCCGTCGTCCAGCATCAACGTCACGCCCGCTTCGTCCTGCTCCATCGTATCCACGCGGGTGGGACAGCACACCTGCACGCCCGCCGCCGGCAGGGCCGCCCACAACCGGTCCACCAGCAACGTGTTCTCGACAATCCAGCCCAGTTGCGAACGCCCCAGGGCATCGGCATCGAACTGCAGTTCACCGCCTCCGGCGGCATCCCACACCCGCATGCACCGGTAGGGCTGCGCGCGCGCATCGCGCACCGCGCGCCATGCGCCGGCCTCATCCAGCAGCGCCGCATTGTCGGGCGCGAACGCGTACACACGCAGGTCCGGCTGATCCTGCGACCAGCGTGGAGGCTCGCGGCCCTCGACCAGCGTCACCTGCAATCCTTCGCGCGCCAGCACCAGGGCGCATGCCGCACCCACCACGCCGCCACCGACAACGGCCACATCGATCTGTCCGCGACGTTTCATGCGGTCTCCCCGCGACACAACGCCGGCACATCCCCGCGGAATCCCATGGCGCCTCCCACCAGGAACGACTGCAGCGAAGCGTGCGCATCCACCGCCACCAGGCCCAGGCTGCGTAGCGGCTTCAGCAGAGGCGACGGGTTGGCGGTCAGCCGCGCCAGCCCATCGGAGAACGCCAGCGTGCGTTCGCGGTCTTCATGCCGGCGTCCCGCATAGGCCGCGAGGCTGCCCGCATCACCGGGATCGTCGCTGCGTGCGATTTCTTCCGCCAGCGTCAGCGCATCCCGCAGGCCCAGATTGAAGCCCTGCGCGCCGATCGGATGGATCGTCTGCGCGGCATTGCCCAGTACCACTGCCCGCTCGGCGACCAGGCGCTGCGCAACGACACGCACAATGGGGTATCCACTGCGCTCTCCGCTGCCGATCAGCCGGCCGATGCGCCAGCCTGCCTCGCGCTGCAGGCGCGCAAGCCACGCAGCCTCGCCTAGCGCCGCAACGGCGTCGGCGTCCGCGCGTGCCACGCCGTGCACCACGCCCCAGTGGCGATCGCCACGTGGCAGCAATGCCGTGGGACCGGCATCACCGAAACGCTCGTATGCCGTGCCATCCGGCGCACGCGTGGCACGCACCCGGGCGACGAACAGGGTCTGCAGGTAGTCGTGTTCGTCCACTCCGATGCCGAGCGCATCGCGTACGGCGCTGCGCGTGCCATCGGCAGCCACCACCAGCCGCGCGCGCAGTTCGCGCCCGCCGCATGCATCGGCGATGCGCAGGACGCGGCTTCCCGCATCGCCCGGCGCGAACCCGACAAAGCGCGCCGGCCGATACCGTGTCAGCCGCGCCAGTTGGTCGAGCCGCGCCTCCAGCGCCTCGCCGAAATCACGCGCCACGACCACCTGCCCGAAAGCCTCGCGACCATAATCCCCGGCTTCGAGTTGCACGCGACCGAAATCGCCCTGCCGGCTGATGTGGATGCGGCGGATCGGGCCGGTCGGCGCACGCAACTGTTGCATCACCCCCAGCACGGTCAACGCATTGACGGTGGCCGCCGCGAAGCTCAGGTTGCGCTGGTCGAACACCGCAGGCATCTGGCCCGCAGGCGTCGCTTCGACCAGACCCACGTCCAGTCCCTGCCGGTCCAGGGCGATGGCCAAGCTTGCACCGACCAGCCCGCCACCCACGATCACCACGTCATGCCGTTCTGTCATGCGGCCATGATACCGCCCCGGTCTCCAGGCCCCGTCCTGCGGCCTGCCGGACGCAGGCTCCGGTAGAATGCGGGGCTGAGTCTCCGGAACCCTGCCGATGAACACCACTTTCCAACGCGCCCTCGTGCTGACGCTGGTCGCCGCCCTGCTGGTCCTCACCCGCCTGCACCTGCCCACCACGTTCGGCCACATCGGCCCGTTGCCCGATGCCAGCTGGGCCGCCTTCTTCATCGGCGGTTACTACCTGCGCACCTGGTCGCGCTGGGCGTTCCCGTTGTTCATGGCGGCAGCGGTCGCGGTGGACTACATCGTCATCAGCGGCCAGGGCATCAACTTCTGGACGCACTACTGCGTCTCGCCGGCGTACTGGTTCCTGCTGCCGGCCTACGGCGCGCTGTGGCTGGGTGGCACGCTGCTGCGCCGCTACCAGACCGAGAGCCATGGCCGCACGCTGGCGCTGCTGGTCGGCAGCCTGCTGGCCTCGGTCACCGTCTGCCACCTGCTGAGCCAGGGCAGCTTCTACTGGCTGAGCCCGGTCGTCAGCGAACCGACGCTGGCCGGCTGGTCGAAGAACTTCAGCGACTGGTACCTGCCGTACCTGCGCGTGGCCGCGATCTACGTGGGCCTGGCCGTCATCGTGCACGTGGTGGTCGAGCAGGTCGTCCGCCTGGCTCGGCCTCACGGCCGTACCGCCGACTGACCGACCCGGCTTCGCGATGGGCAACCGGCTCTCGAAGATCTACACCCGCACCGGTGACGACGGCAGCACCGGCCTCGGCGACGGCACGCGCGTAGGCAAGGACTGCGCGCGCGTCACCGCCTACGGCACGGTGGACGAAGCCAATTCGGCCATCGGCGTGCTGCTGGCCGTCACCAGCGTGGCCGACGACATCCGCGCGCTGCTGACCACGGTGCAGCACCAGCTGTTCGACCTGGGCGGCGAGCTGTGCATCCCCGGACATGCCGCGATCACCGGCGACGACGTGGATGCACTGGAACGGCAGTTGGACCACTACAACGACGACCTGCCGCCACTGAAGGATTTCATCCTGCCTGCCGGCGGCGAGGCCGCGTCGCGCTGCCACCTGGCCCGCACCATCGTGCGCCGCGCCGAACGCGAGACCGTGACCTTGGCCCGCCACGACGCGGTGCGGCCGGAAGCGATCCGTTACCTCAACCGGCTTTCGGACCTGCTGTTCGTGCTGGCCCGCGTGCTCGCGCGCGCCGACGGCCAGGGCGAAGTGCTGTGGAACCACGAACGACGCCATTCCTGAGCTCGCGTCTTCCCCCAAGGTCGGATGCCGGCGTACCCGGCCCCGCGCTTAGAATGGCGCCGGACTTCCATTGCGGAGAGGCGGATCCCGCCCCGTCGAGGGCAACGCCGGCACCTTGATCATCTTCACCCACCCCGCCTGCCTGCTGCACGATCCCGGCCCCGACCATCCGGAGCGGCCAGCGCGGCTGGAAGTGGTACTCGAGGCGCTCCGGCTGCACCACGGCGACGCTGATTGGCGCGAGGCCCCGATGGTCAAGCTGGGCGACCTGCGCCGAGTGCACGACGAGGCGCTCGTGCGCGAAGTGCTTGAAGCGGATGTGTCCGGCTACCGCATGCTCGATCCGGATACGGTGATGTGCCCGGCCTCCCGTGCCGCCGCCCTGCGTGCCGCCGGTGCCGGTGTGGCAGCGGTGGATGCCGTGATGAATGGCGAGGACCTGACCGTCTTCTGCGCAGTACGCCCCCCCGGCCACCACGCGACCAGCGGTGCCGCCATGGGCTTTTGCCTGTTCAACAACATTGCCGTGGCGGCCGCGTATGCCTGCGACAAGCACGGGCTGGAGCGCGTGGCGGTCGTCGACTTCGATGTGCACCACGGCAACGGCACCCAGGCGATCTTCTACGACGACCCGCGGGTGGCCTACTTCAGCAGCCACGAATCGGGCATCTACCCGCACAGCGGCGCACCCTACGAGCGCGGGGTGGGCAACGTGTTCAACGCGTTGCTGCCACCGGGGAGTGGCGGTTTCCGTTTCCAGAACACCTGGGCGGACGAACTTCTGCCTGCGCTGGACGACTTCAAACCCCAATTGCTGCTGGTCTCGGCCGGTTTCGACGCGCACATGCGCGATCCGCTGGCGGACCTGATGCTGGAGACCGAAGACTTCGGATGGCTGACCCGGCAGTTGCGCGCTCTGGCACAGCGCCATGCCGGAGGGCGGATCGTCTCGATGCTCGAGGGCGGCTACGACCTGGATGCCCTTCGCGAGTGTGCCGTGGTCCACCTGGACGCGCTGCGCTGAGGCCCCAGGCCTGTCGCTGAACCCCGCCCGACATCGGCCGAAGGCCTTCATTGCCCGCATGCATGGGATGGGGCAAGCTAACGACCGTTTTTCGTTCGACAGCGAGCCCAGCACCGCGTGCGCCCTGCCCTTCGCCTGCTCCCGTTGCCCTTCAGCATCGCCCTGTGCCTGCCCGCGCTGGCGGCTGACGAAAAGCCCGAAAGCTGGGCGCTGTGTCCTATCCAGGATGTGATTCCGACATTCGGGGGTGCGCCGCAGCCACCGGTGCCCGGCAGCGCCCAGGCGTCGCGGGAACAGCGCGCCGAGCAGCCGACCGCGATCGAGGGCGACCAGCTCTCCGGCACCGAGGCCAATCCCCAGTACAGCGGCGAGGTCGTCCTCACCCGCGGGGACCAGTTCCTGGGCGCAGACAACCTGAAGTACGACCAGGAGCAGGACACCTACGTCGCTGACGGCCACATCCGGTACCAGGATGCCGGCATCCGCCTGATCGCCGACAGCGCCCGCGGCGACCAGGGCGCCGACTCACACCAGATCGACAACGTCCGCTACCAACTGGTCTCCCGGCGCGGCAACGGCGGCGCCGACCGCATCGACATGAAGGGGCCGGAAGGCAGCCTGTTGCATTCCACCTACTCCACCTGCGATCCCGAGGACCGCCGCTGGGAGCTGCGCTCGCGTCGGATCGACATCAACACCGACGACGGCTGGGGCGTGGCGCGCGGCGCGACGATCCGGCTCGGCAAGGTGCCGGTACTTTACGTGCCCTACCTGAAGTTCCCGATCGACGACCAGCGCCACACCGGCCTGCTGTACCCGGCAGTGGGACTATCCGGCCGCAACGGCTTCGACTACCAACAGCCGATCTACCTGAACCTGGCACCGAACTACGATGCCACCCTGGAGCCGCGCTACATGAGCGAGCGCGGATTCCAGCTGGGTGCGGAATTCCGCTACCTGTACGAAAAAGGCCGCGGCGAGATCCAGGGCGCCTGGATGAACAAGGACGATCTCATCCGCGACCGCATGAATGAGGCGGACTACGACCCGCTCAATCCAAACAACCCTGATCCGGACGACGGTCGAGGCTATTTCTCGTACGCCGGCTCGCACCGGTTCAGTCGCAACTGGCAGGCACGCGCCAACCTGATCTGGCTGAGCGACGCGCGCTACCAGGAGGATTTCGGCAGCTCGCTGTACGGCCAAGCCTACTCGTCGGTTACCAGCACCGCAGGTATCTATGGGTCTGGTGAATATTGGACTGCCGGCCTGATGGCGGACCATTGGCAATTGGCCGATTACCTGAGCACCGAGCGTTCACTGCCCTACAACCGCCTGCCGCGCACTTACCTCAACTGGAATCAGCCCCTGGGCAGCTGGATCAGCGTGGGTGGGCACGCGGAAGCGGTGAAATTCCAGCACGACGAGAAGCCCGGCGGCAGCCGCATCGACATCAAGCCGACCATCTCATTCCCTTTGCAGGGAGCATCCTGGTACATCACGCCGACGCTCGCCTATCGCCACACAGAGTATCGTCTTGACGCTGATCTGGCGCAGCAGATCGCCACCAATCGCGCCGTCGAAGCTTACGGCGTGCCCGCTGCACAAGTGACGCCCGCGATGGTGGCGGAATTCTACGACCGATCGCCCAGCCGCAGCCTGCCGATCGGCTCGCTGGATGCGGGTGTCTATTTCGACCGCGAGACCGAGATCAAGGGTGACCGCTTCCTGCATACGCTCGAACCGCGCCTGTTCTACCTCAACGCGCCGTACCGCGAGCAGGAAGGGCTGCCGATCTTCGATACCCGTCCGTTCAATTTCAGCTATGGCCAATTGTTCCGGGACAACCGCTACACGGGTCCCGACCGGCAGACAGATGCCAACCAATTGACCCTTGCGCTGAGCACACGCCTGCTGCGGCAGAAGGACGGCTTCGAACGGCTGTCGGCCAGCATCGGCCAGATCCGCTACTTCGACGACAGTCGCGTAACCGCACCGAACGAGGTGCCGCTGGAACAGGGCAAGTCGGCCTGGGTGGTGGACGCCAACTACGCACCCACGGACCGGTGGACGATCGGCGCTTCCTACCAGTGGGACCCGAAGTTCCGTCGCGAAGACCTGGCGAGCGTGCGTGCACGCTACCTGCTGCCCGACGATGGCGTGGTCAACATCACCTACCGCCGTCGCCGCGACCTGCTGGAACAGGCCGATTTCTCGTTCCTGTACCCGGTCACGCCGGCATGGAGCGTGGTGGGACGCTACTATCATTCGTTCTATCGCAACGAGCAGCGCGATATCGAGCCCGGCCTGCTGGAAGGCGTGGCGGGCGTGCAATGGGACAGCTGTTGCCTCGCGGTGCGTGCGCTGGTCCGCCGCTATGTCCGCAATCGCGAGGGCGACATGAACACCGGCTTCCAGGTCGAATTCGTCCTGAAGGGCCTGGGTTCGGCGGGCCAGAACACGGACCGCACCCTGCGCCGTGCTATTCTCGGTTACTACCGAGACGACCTCTATCTCGTCCCGCCGAGCAATATCGCGCCGCGTTCGGACGACAACACCTACGATCCGGATCCGATGCCATGAACAAGCCTCTTTCCCACCTCCTGATCGCCGGCCTGCTGGCCTTGTCGGCAGCTGCAACACCCGTGGCGGCGCAGAAAATGCAGCCGCTGGACCGGATCGCCGCTGTCGTCAACGAAGACGTCGTCCTGCAGAGCGAACTGGACCGCGCCGTCCGCAACGTCCTCGCCCAGTATGCCAATCAACCTGGCCAGCTGCCTCCGCGCGCCGTGCTGGAGCGCCAGGTGCTGGAGCGTCTGGTGCTGGTGAAGTTGCAGGTGGCACGGGCCGCAGAAACCGGTGTCCGCGTCAGCGATGCCGACCTCAACAACGCCGTGAATGCCGTGGCCCAACAGAACGGAACCACGCCGGACGGCCTGCGCCAGCGGCTTGAAGCCGATGGCATGTCGTTCGCCGAGTTCCGGAACTCGATGCGCGACGAAATCACCATCCAGCGCTTGAAGCAGAGCTTCGCGCAGAGCCGCGTACAGGTGAGCGAGGGTGAAGTTGACGCCGCGCTGGCCATGCAGGCGAACAGCGGTGCGCAATACCATCTGGCGCATATCCTCGTCAGCCTGCCGGACGGTGCCACCGCCGAGCAGATCACCGCCGGCCAGGGCAAGATCGATGGCATCAAGGCGTTGATCGACAAGGGTGAGCTGGACTTTTCCGCCGCCGCTGTCCGCTATTCCGATAGCCCGAATGCACTGGAAGGAGGCGACCTCGGCTGGCGCAGCCTCGACGAGATTCCCACCGCCTTCGTGGAGATGCTGAAGGGCATGTCACCGGGCCAGTCGGTCGGCCCGTTGCGCGGCCCCAGTGGCTTCCAGCTGCTCAAACTGGTGGAAGTACGCGATGCAGCGCAGGCCGAAAAGCGCAGCGTGACCGAGTACAACGCGCGGCACATCCTGGTGCGGATCACCGAAACCCAGGATGCCGCAGCCGCCAAGGCCAAGATCGACACCTTGCGTGCCCGCATCGCCGGCGGTGCCGACTTCGTCGCCGTGGCGAAGGAGTCCACCGAGGATGCGAACAGCCGGGATGATGGTGGCGACCTGGGCTGGTTCCCCGCCGACGCGTTCGGTCCGGCCTTCGGCCAGCAGGTGACGGCGCTGCAGGACGGCCAAGTCGGCACACCGTTCCGCACCGATGCCGGCTGGCACATCGTCCAGCGCGTGGGCAGCCGCCAGACCGACGTGACCGACCAGAACCGCCGCGCGCAGATCCGCGACACCATCGGCCGCCGCAAGGCCGAAGACGAGTACAACCGCTACCTGCAGGAGCTGCGCGGCGAAGCCTACGTCAGCTTCCGCAGCGGCGACCGCGCCGAGACCACGCCGGGCGGCTGAGGTGATTCCGCGGCTGGCGCTGGTACCGGGCGAGCCGGGCGGCATCGGCCCCGAACTCTGCGTACGGCTCGCGCAGCACCCGCGCAGCGACTGTACTCTGCTCGCGTTCGGTGACCCCGGCACACTGCGCGCCGCGGCCGACGCACTCCATCTGCCGCTGCGCCTGCTCGACGAAGCCGTCGTCGCCGTCGAACCAGGCGACCTGCGGCTGCGGGCGGTGCCCAACGTGGCACCCAACATGTTCGGTCGCACCGACCCACGCAATGCACGCGCTGTCATCGATGCGCTGACGCAGGCCGCCGATGCGTGCCTGCAGGCATCGCTGGACGGCCTGGTGACCGGCCCCGTACACAAGGCGGCCATCAATGCCGGCGGGATCGCTTACAGCGGGACCACCGAACTGCTCGCGCAACATGCCGGCTGCAAGGTCGTGATGATGCTCGCCAACGACATCGTCCGTGTCGCGCTGGCGACCACCCACCTGCCGTTGCGAGATGTCCCGGAAGCGATCACGCCTGCTTTGCTGGAAGACATCCTGCGCATCACCCACGCATCCCTGCGCATGGACTTCGGTATCGATGATCCGGTCATCGCCGTCCTGGGACTCAACCCGCACGCAGGCGAAGCCGGGCACCTCGGGCGCGAGGAGATCGAGGTGATCGGGCCCGTACTCGCCTCGCTGCGTGCGCAAGGCATGCGCGTGGAAGGCCCACTGCCCGCCGACACCGCATTCCTCCCGCAAAAGCTGCGCGGCTTCGATGCGGTCGTGGCGATGTACCACGACCAGGGCCTGCCCGTGCTCAAGTACAGCGGGTTCGAGCAGGCGGTGAACCTGACCCTGGGGCTCCCCTACCCGCGCGTGGCGGTCGACCACGGCACGGCACTGGACCTGGCCGGCAAAGGCATCGCGGACCCGTCCAGCCTGTTCGCGGCTGTCGCTACTTGCGCGCGGATGGCCGCCCAACGCATCGCGGGCCGCGCTTGACGCCACGCAGTACGCGAGCGTTCCCGCATAATCCGCCCATGTCGCATTTCAAGGCTCCTCCCAAGAAGTCCCTCGGCCAGCACTTCCTGACCGACGGCAGCTACATCGACAAGATCGTGAGGGCGGTGAATCCGCAGCCCGGCGACCGCCTGGTCGAAATCGGCCCGGGCCAGGGCGCGATCACCTTCCCGCTTCTGAAGAAGCATGGCGAGCTGACCGCCATCGAGTTCGATCGCGACCTGATCACGCCATTGATGGAAGCATCGGAAGGCATCGGGCGGCTGACCATCATCCACAAGGACGTGCTGTCGGTGGACTTCGGCAAGCTGGCCGGCGAAGACAAGCTGCGCCTGGTCGGCAACCTGCCCTACAACCTGTCCTCCCCGATCCTGTTCCACGCCATCGAACATGCGGCGGCGATCACCGACATGGTCTTCATGCTGCAGAAGGAGGTGGTCGACCGCATGGCTGCCGAGCCGGGCAGCAAGGTCTACGGCCGCCTCAGCGTGATGCTGCAGGCGTACTGCAGGGTGGATGCACTGTTCGTGGTGCCGCCGGGCGCCTTCCGTCCGCCGCCGAAAGTGGATTCCGCCGTCGCCCGCCTGGTGCCGCGCGATCCCGCGAGCATCGGCATCCGCGACCCGAAGCGCTTCGAGCATGTCGTGCGCGCCGCCTTCGGCCAGCGCCGCAAGACACTGCGCAATGCACTGTCGGATGTCTGCACCAGCGAGCAGATCGAAGCCGCCGGCGTGCGTCCGGATGCACGTGCCGAGCAGGTCGCGGTGGAAAACTTCATCCGGCTGGCGAATCTGGTGGCCGCTGCCTGAGACGGGGCGGATGGTTTCCGCTTTCACCCGGGTTTGAATACACTGCCCGCATGGATTCCCCCGACTACGCCATCGACGTCGATGTCGCCACGCGCTTCCTGGACGACCAGTCCGCGCCCGAGGACGGGCGTTACGTGTTCGCGTACACCATCCGCATCCACAACCGCGGCCGCGTACCCGCGCAGCTGCTGCGCCGCCACTGGGTCATCACCGATGCCAACGGCAAGGTGGAGGAAGTGGAAGGCGAAGGCGTCGTCGGCGAGCAACCCTGGTTGAGACCGGGCGAAGATTTCCGCTACACATCCGGTGCCATCCTGGAAACCGCGCTGGGCACCATGCACGGCCGCTACGACATGCTGGCCGACGACGGCACCCGCTTCGACGCCCCCATCGCCACGTTCACCCTGTCCGTTCCGCGGACGCTGCACTGAGCCCGCCGCGATGACGGTCTGGGCCATCGGCGACCTCCAGGGCTGCTACGACGCCACGCAGCGACTGCTCGAGAAGATCCGCTTCGATCCCACGCAGGACCGGCTGTGGTTCTGCGGCGACCTGGTCAACCGCGGTGGACAGTCGCTGGAAACGCTGCGGCTGGTGCATTCGCTGCGCGAGCACAGCGTCGTCGTGCTCGGCAACCACGACCTGTCCCTGCTCGCGATCGGCGAGCGTTCGCCGGACGAGCAGCGCAAGGTCAATCCCGATCTGCAGCGCGTGGTGCTGGCAGACGATGCGCGCATGCTGCTGGACTGGCTGCGCCTGCAGAAGCTGGTGCACGTGGACCGCGACCTGGGCTGGATGATGGTGCACGCCGGCCTGGCGCCGAAGTGGACCACCACGCTCGCCGAGAAGCATGCGCGCGAGGTCGAGCAGCAGCTGCACGGCAACGCCTACCGCAAGCTGTTCCGCAACATGTACGGCGACAAGCCGAACTGGGCACCGCACCTGTCCGGGCATGACCGTTCGCGCGCCATCATCAACGTGCTCACCCGCATGCGCTACTGCACGCCCCGCGGACGCATGGCGATCGAGGAGAAGGGTGCGCCGGGCCGGCAGGCCCAGGGTCTGTATCCCTGGTACGAAGTGCCGGGCCGCGCCGAGCGCGACCTGAAGATCGTCTGTGGCCACTGGTCCACGCTGGGGCTGATGATCGGGCACGGCGTGCATGCGATCGACACCGGTGCGGTGTGGGGCGGCAAGCTCACCGCGTTGCAACTGGATACGGACGATATCCGGCTCGTGCAGGTACCCGGCCGCGACGTGCCGCCACCGCCCAAGGGCGAACTGCCGAAGGACTGAGCATGCGGCTGGCGCGGCTCCTGACGCTGTGCCTGTTGCCCGCCCTCTTGTGCGCCTGCGGCGACGGCACCCCGCCGGCCTCCACGCCCATGCCGGCGGAGGCTTCGACACAGGGTTGCCCAGCCACCCACATCGCCTCCTCTGGTCGCGGCGGCACGTGCGCAGATCGGTGTAGTCCGCACCTACGATCCCACCTACTTCGGACTGTCGTATCCCGGCGGGGACGTGCCGGCCGACCGTGGCGTGTGCACGGACGTCGTGATCCGCGCTTTGCGGACTCAGGGGCTCGACCTGCAGCAGATGATCCATGAGGACATGCTCTCCCACTTCGATCTTTATCCGAACCGATGGGGCCTCAGCCAACCCGACCGCAGCATCGACCACCGCCGTGTGCCCAACCAGATGCGCTGGTTCGAGCGGCATGGATGGAGCCAGCCCACCGGCCGAAGCGCCCACGACTTCGCGCCTGGTGACATCGTCGCGTGGACACTGACGAGCAATGGCCTGCTGCACATCGGCATCGTCTCCGACCGCCGCAGCCACGACGGCACGCCGCTGATCCTGCACAACATCAACGCCGGCACGCAGGAAGACGATATCCTGTTCCGCCACGCCATCATCGGACACTACCGGCAACCGGACGCACGTACGCCGGGCGCGCTTCAATAGCGCGGGACCCGCTCGATACCACAGACCGTCCGCTCATTGCGGACCCACCCAAAGACGGCAGGGGTGGACTCCGCCCGTCATTCCGGCGAAAGCCGGAATCCATCTTGATCCTGCGGTCAGATGTGCGTCAGCTGACAATCAATGGATTGCGGCTTTCGCCGGCATGACGGACCAGGGGCGAAGGCGTACCGCCCGCTTTCAGGTGCGCCGGTACTCGACGAAGTCAAAGGCCAACGCGTGCTTCGCGTCCACGGGATGCCGTTCGCGCGCGATCTCATGCCACTGCGCGGCATCGACCTCGGGAAAGAAGGCATGCGCATCCTCGACCACGGCATCGACCTCGGTCACGTGCAGCACGTCCGCACGGCCAAGGGTCAGCGCGTAAATCTCGCCGCCGCCGATCACGCACAACTCGTAACTCCCCTGCTCTGCCGCGATCCGGATCGCCTCATCAAACGAGGCCACCGCCTGCATGCCTTCGAACGGCACGCGGCCATGGCGCGTCAGTACCAGGTTGAGCCGGCCCGGCAACGCACGGCCCAGGGATTCGGCCGTCTTGCGCCCCATCAACACCGGCTTGCCCAGCGTCATTGCCTTGAAGCGTTTCAGATCATCCGGAAGTCGCCACGGCAGATCGTTGTCGCGACCAATGGCGCGATGGCGATCAAGCGCCACAATCATCGAAATCCTCATCGCACAAACCCGGCAAGCATGGCATCCAATGTCTGGCGCTCCTGCTCCTCGATGGTTATCGCCATATTGGATGCCACCGCCGCAATCACGTGGCACTCAGCTTCGTTGCGGATTTTCCCGCGCTCAACCACGACCCTGTACTTGCGCGAATACCGATAGAGCAGCTCGGTCGAGGTCAATATGCCGCGCGCTTCCAATTGCGCATCCAATGCAGCCACCTCTTCGACACTCAAGTCCTGTATGCCTTCCAGGCAATCGTTTGCCGCTTGTCGCAATCCAGCCAGTGCCTTGGACTTACCCACTTCAATCATAATCCTGCGTCCAACGTTTGTCGGATGAATTCCGCTGTCCGGATCGATTCCCCAGACAGTTGTAGCGTAGAACCCGACGAATGCTTCGAGCTGGGAGTACTCCTGCTCATCATCTTTCGTTATGCGGCGCGCCATACAACGCTCCCTAGAATCTGTCTAGACCGCCACCGGCGCCTTGATCGCCGGGTGCGGGTCGTAGCCGTGGATCCCGATGTCGTCGTAGGTGAAGGCGAACAGGTCGGCGACCTCGGGATTGAGGTGAAGCTTGGGCAGCGCGCGGGGTTCGCGAGCCAGTTGCTCGCGTGCCTGGTCGTAATGGTTCGAATACAGGTGCGCGTCGCCCAGGGTGTGCACGAAGTCGCCGACACCCAACCCGCAGGCCTGCGCCACCATGTGGGTCAGCAGCGCATAGCTGGCGATGTTGAACGGTACGCCCAGGAAGATGTCGCCACTGCGCTGGTAGAGCTGGCAGCTGAGCTTTCCCTCCACCACGTAGAACTGGAACATCGTATGGCAGGGCATCAATGCCATCTTCGGCAGGTCGGCCACGTTCCAGGCCGACACGATCAGCCGGCGCGAGTCCGGGTTGCGCTTGATCTCGTCGACGACCCATTTGATCTGGTCGATCTCGCCGCCGTCGGCCGTGGCCCAGCGACGCCACTGCTTGCCGTAGACCGGGCCGAGCTCGCCGTCGGCATCGGCCCATTCGTCCCAGATGCTGACCTTGTTGTCCTTGAGGTAGGCAACGTTGGTTTCGCCTTTCAGGAACCACAGCAGTTCGTGCACGATCGAGCGCAGGTGCAGCTTCTTCGTCGTGACCAGCGGAAAGCCTTCATTGAGGTCGAAGCGCATCTGCCAGCCGAACACGCTGCGCGTTCCGGTGCCGGTGCGGTCGGATTTTTCGGTGCCCTGCTCCAGCACGTGGCCCAGCAGGTCGAGGTACTGCTTCATCATCTGCCTCCGGCGAATGGCGTCATGCGGTCTGTTTGCCGGCGGCCGGGGTGGGCGCGACGGGCTGCAGGGTGGGGGCGCGACGCGACAACGCGAGCAGGAACAGGCCCAGGGCCACCAGCGGCAGGCTCAGCACCTGGCCCATCGTCAGCCAACCAAAGGCTAGGTAGCCGATGTCCGCATCCGGCACGCGCACGAACTCCACCACGAAACGGAACACGCCGTACATCAGGGCGAACAGGCCGGAGATGGTGTAGCGCGCGCGTGGCTTGCGCGACACTGTCCACAGCACCACGAACATCACCAGCCCCTCGAGGAACGCCTGGTAGAGCTGCGAAGGATGGCGCGCGAACTGATCCAGCGCGCCCGCCGCATACTGGGCCTGCAGCTGCGCCGCATCCAGCCCGCGCAGCGCGGGATCGGTCGGAAAGATGACGCCCCAGTCGCCACCGGTCGGCTTGCCCCACAGTTCGGCGCCGATGAAGTTGCCCAGACGGCCAAAGCCAAGCCCGGGAGCGACCACCGGCGCAACGAAATCCATCGTGTCGAAAAAATGCAGGCGATGTTTGCGCGACCAACACCATGCTGCGGCCATCACGCCCAGCAGGCCGCCGTGGAAGCTCATGCCGCCTTCCCAGACCTTGAAGATCGACAAGGGATTTTCGAGGAAGGTGCCAAAGCCGTAGAACAGCACATACCCGATGCGGCCCCCGAGCACCACGCCCAGCATGCCGTAGAACATCAGGTCGGAGAACGCGTTGGCGTCCACGCCGGGCAATCGCCCCTGCGACGCACGCATGCGTCCCAGCCACCAGGCCGTGACGAACGCCAGCAGATACATCAGGCCGTACCAGTGCAGCTTCAGCGGCCCCAGCGAAAGGATGATCGGATCGATCTGGTGGAGGTAGATCATGCGCCTCGGCTTGGCCGGTGGAGATGGGCTATTTTGCCCCACCCTGCCCGCGCGTGGCGGATCCCGGACTGATCCGGGATCGGCGGATCAGTCCAGCACGTGCGGCCGGTTGGGCAGTTCGTCCTCGTCAGGATGGCCGTCCAACTGCGGAAAATGCAGCGCCAGCAGGTCCGAGACTGCGCGGATGCCGTCGATGACGGCCTGTTCCGCCCGGTTCTCCGCCATGCCCACTTCAATCAGATGGCAGACCTCGCGCCATGCCGCGTCGCTGACGAGGCCGTTCAAGCCGCGGTCGGCGATGATCTCGATGCGGTGGTCGGCCAGCAGCAGGTAGATGAGCACGCCGTTGTTGGCTTCCGTGTCCCAGGTGCGCAGCCGCCCGAACACCTCGTGCGCGCGCTCGCGCGGATCCACCCCGGAAAGTACCGCACCCAATGGCAGGTCCGACTCCACCGCGAACATCACCTCGCCGCGGTGCCTGCGCTCGCCTTCGGCAATGGCGTCGGTGATGTGGTGCAGAGTCGATTCCGGGAACAACCGGCGCGCCGAACGGGCGAACAGATGGCGGAGAACGCGCATCACCAACTCCCC
>NZ_CAMPJD010000015.1 GCF_946886695.1 uncultured Pseudoxanthomonas sp.
GGCTGGGACTGGCTGGTGCTGTCGTACTTCGTCGCCTGTGGCGTCAGCCGGCTGGCGCGCTACAACGTCACCGCCGAAACACTGGCCGAAGGCGGCGACAAGGTGAAGTTCTTCGAAGGCACGCCCATCCCCACCAGCCTGGCGCTGGTCATCGTGCTGGCCATCGCCGCGTACCTGGGTCATGTCGGCCCGGCGCTGTGGCTGGGCGAGGTCAAGCTCGGTCCCTGGCTGTTGCACCCGCTGGTGCTGCTGTATGCCGTGTCCGGCACGCTGATGATCAGCAAGACACTGCGCATTCCCAAGCCCTGAGACCCGTGAGGTGAGGGCGCGTCATGCACGCGCCGCCCACCGCGGCTAGAATCGGTCGGGAAGGGAGGGCACATGGCAAATTCCGTTCCACCGTGGCCGGGCGATTTCGAATCGGTGGCCAAGCAGTACTGGAGTCTGTGGGGCGATGCCCTGCGACAGTCCGGCGTAACGCCGACGATGGCCATGCCGGGCGCAGCGCCCGGCTGGCAGCAGACCGTGGACTGGTGGTCGAAGCTGGTGCCCGGCGGGCAACCGCAGGTGGATGAAGCCGTCGGCCGTTTCCAGCGACAGGCCGGCCAGTGGTTCGGGCAGATGCAGCAGGTCGCCGCGCAGTTCACCGGCCGCGACCATGACGCCAGCGACATCGGCCGCGCATGGCGGTCGGCGCTCGGCATGGCCGACCCCACGCCGGCCCACAACCCGTTCGCCGACATCTTCCGCAGCATGCAGGGCGGTGCGCATGGCATGGACGGGTGGATGCAGCAGGTACGCCCCTGGCTGGAGAATCTGCAGCGCGATGGCGATCGCTGGATGCACCTGCCGACGTTCGGCCTGTCGCGCGAGCACCAGGAACGCTGGCAGCACCTGGCGCAGGCGTACCAGGATTACCAGCGTCAGGTCGGAGAGTACGACACGCTGATGCTGCAGGTGGCGCAGGATGCCTTCGTGCGCTTCGAGCGCAAGCTGGAGGAGCACGCCGAACCCGGCCGGCAGTTGCAGAA
The DNA here is from genome assembly GCF_946886695.1 of uncultured Pseudoxanthomonas sp. The sequence goes on from NZ_CAMPJD010000015.1 coordinate 1,032, forward strand.
CGCCCGTGCCCTGTTCGACCTGTGGATCGATGCGGCCGAAGAGGCCTATGCGCAGGTCGCCATGTCCAGCGATTTCCGCCACGCCTATGGCGGACTGGCGAACGCGCAGGCCCGGCTGCGTCTGGGTGTGCAGCGTGAAGTCGAACAGGTCTGCACCCTGTTCGGCATGCCGACGCGGACCGAAGTCGATTCCGCCCACCGCAAGGTCGTCGAACTGGAGCGCGCACTGCGCAAGTTGACCCGCGCTCAGGCGGCGCCCGTCCGTCGCGCACCGGCGCAGCGTGCCGCGGCGCCGGTGGACACGCCCACGGTCGCCGAAACACCTCAATCCGTCGTGCCGGCACCGGCAAGACCGAAAGCTGCGAAGAAGCGTGCGTCGGTCCGTCGCAAGCCGTCACCGGCGCCGAAGGCTGCGCCCAAGAAGCGCGCCGCCGCCAAGAGGCAGGCACCCGGAAAGCGTGCGCGACGGGCGGTGGCCGCCGCAGCGCCGGTCGTGACGAAGAAGGAGCGCATGCTCACGGCGACCAAGGCTGCCGCGCGCAAGCCGGCCAAGACCAGGAAACACGTCGCCAAGGCGGCGAAAGCGCCTGTCCCCAAAGCGTCGAAGAAAGCTGCCCCGCCCGCTGCCAAGCCGGCATCGGTCGTGTCGATGAAGGACTGGGTGGCGCGCAACGCCACGCGAGGTGCAACGAGCGATACGCCCAAGGCCGGCAAGAAGGCCAAGCGGGGTAGTGGCAAATGAACGGACCGCTCAACTTCACTGCCGAAGCGCTGGCCCACGAGGCCACCACGCTGACGCAGAAACTCTCCGCCGGCCTGCACACGCTGCCGGAGGTGGAGGATGTCCACTATGGCGCCACCCAGAAGCAGGAAGTCTGGCGCGACGGCAAAGTGGTGCTGTACCGGTTCATAGGCGAGAAGGCACCCACCGCGAAGGTCCCGCTGCTGATCGTCTACGCGCTGGTCAACCGGCCGTACATGGTGGACCTGCAGCACGACCGCTCGCTGGTGAAGGGTCTGCTGGCGCAGGGCGAGGACGTTTACGTCATCGACTGGGGCTATCCGGACCGATCGGATCGCTTCCTCGAGCTCGACGACTACATCAACCGCTTCATCGACGGCGCAGTTGACCACCTGCGCGACAGCAGCGGCCGCGATGCGGTCAACGTGCTGGGCATCTGCCAGGGCGGCGCGTTCTCGCTGTGCTATGCCTCGCTGCACCCGGAGAAGGTCAAGAACCTGATCACCATGGTGACGCCGGTGGATTTCCACACGCCGGACAACATGCTGTCGCACTGGACGCGCGAACTGGACGTGGACCTGTTCGTCGAAGCGCTGGGCAACGTGCCGGCGGACATGATGAACGCCTGCTACCTGATGCTGAAGCCGTTCCGCCTGAACCTGCAGAAGTACGTGGGCCTGGTGGACATCCTCGACGACAAGCGCGCCATCGAGGACTTCCTGCGCATGGAGAAATGGATCTTCGACTCGCCTGACCTGGCGGGCGAGGCCTTCAAGCAGTTCATCAAGCAGTTCTACCAGCGCAATGGCTTCATCAAGGGTGGCATCGAGATCGGTGGCGAGGCCGTGGACCTGGGCTTCGTCGACATGCCGGTGCTGAACATCTACGCCGAACAGGACCACCTGGTGCCACCGGATGCCTCGCGCGCGCTGAAGGGTGTCGTGGGTACGGCGGACTACACCGAGCTGAGCTTCAAGGGCGGGCATATCGGCATCTACGTGTCCAGTCGTGCACAACGCGAAGTGCCCACTGCGATCCACCACTGGTTGGGCCAGCGCGCGCGCTGACCGCGCGCTGCGCTTTTTGTAGGAGCGACGTAAGTCGCGACCGCGCCCCGATAGATCTCGGGTAGCGCGATAATGAACGCGTCGCAACGCGCCCGGTAGGCGAACGATGGGATGCTGGAGCATCGAGCCGTGCGGTCGCGACCCACGTCGCTCCTGCAAAAGAAAGCGGCACGCTTCCTTCACCTGTCTTGCGCCAGGGTAACCACATGCTGTCACGCCTCACCGTCGCTGCCGTTCTGCTTGCCTTCGTCGGGCCGGTGCAGTCTGCACCTTCGGCGACCGCCAAACACGAGATCCAGGGTTTGATGGAAGCGCTGTCGGCGTCGTCGTGCGAGTTCCAGCGCAATGGGACCTGGCATGGCCGCGACGAGGCGCGCAAGCACCTGCAGCGCAAATACGACTACCTGCTGAAGCGCGACCTGGCCGACACCGCCGAGCAGTTCATCGAACGCGCCGCCAGCAAGAGCAGCATGAGCGGGCGTGCCTACCAGGTGCGGTGCCCGGGGCAGCCGGCGCAACCGGCGGCGACGTGGTTCAAGGCCAAGCTCGATGTGCTGCGTGGTTCAGGCGCACCCGGTGGCTGACGCGCTAGACTTGGTCACGGAAAATCGTGGGGAGTTGCTGGCGATGAATGACACTGCTTCCAAACCGTTCGCACGCTCACTGAATGACCGCATGATCGCGGGCGTCATGGGCGGCATCGCGCACCGTTATGGATGGAGCCCCACGTTGCTGCGGGTGATCTTCGTGATCGTGTCGATCGCCTCCGCGGCGTTTCCGGGCATCCTGGTCTATCTGATCCTCTGGCTGCTGATGCCCAACGAACAGGACTGACCCATGGCGCCGGCCGGGCTCTGGATCGCGCGCATACTCGGCGTCGTGTGGGCGGTGCCCAATACGCTGATCGGCCTGATGGCGGGTGTTGCGGGGATGGCGTTCGGCGCGCGCGCGGAATGGAGCCGGCGCGACTTCGCGCTGGTCTTCCACCGCTGGCCGTGGGGACCCGGTGGCGCCATCACCTTCGGCAACAGCATCCTGCACACAGGCGACACGCTGGAGTCCGAGTGCATCACCTACGAGCACCGTGCCGGCCATCGGCAGCACCCGCCCATCCGCCTGGGCGACCATGAGCGTGCGCACGTCTACCAGTACATGGTGCTGGGCCCGCTGTTCCTGCCGGTCTACCTGCTGTGCGGCGGTGTCAGCGTGCGCAATCCCTTCGAACGCGCCGCCGACCGTTATGCGCTGACGGGCAAGGGCTGGTGGCCCTCGGGTTCGCCCTAGTCAGTGGTGCTTCGCGCGACCCGAGCCCGATTTCTTGCCGCCGCCGTCCTGCTTGTTCACGGTGGCCCAGGCGATGCGTTCCGCTTCTTCCTTTGAACGGCCGCGGTCGCGCTCGCTTTCCTCGATGTGTTCCGCCTGGCGTTTCTGCTTGCCGGTATAGGCGGATTTGTCGCCACGGGGCATGACGGTGCTCCGGTGTGGATGAGTGGCCAGCTTGCGGACTCCCGCGTATTCGCCGCATGACGGTAACGTCAAAGGTGCGCAACGTCGCTGCCCCGGTCACCGTTCCAGGCGTTCGAAGGAAAACAGCGGCCACAGCGGATGCTTGCGGCGTTCGATCAGTGCGCGCAGCAGGCCGGCACCGAGCATGCTGTAGGTGATGCCGTTGCCACCGTAGGCCATGGCGAAGTGCACGCGCGGCCCCCATTGTTTGTGCGGGCCGAAGAAGGGCAGGCCGTCGGCGGTCTCGGCGAACGTGCCGGCCCATGAGAAAGCCGGCGTGACCTCCCACGCCGGGAACAGATGGTGCAGCCGCTTCAGCAACGTCCGCGCCTTCTTCTCGACGCGCGCATCGCGTTTGGCCGGGATGTCCACGGCATCGTCCTCACCGCCCAGCAGCAGCCGACCGTCGGCGGTGCTGCGTGCATACAGGTAAGGGCGTGCGGTTTCCCATAGAAGCGTGTCCCGGAGGAAGCCGAGCTGCTCGTCGGGCAAGGGGTCGCTGATGACGGCATAACTGCTGTGGTTGCGCGCCATGTTCTGCCGCAGCCAGTGCTGGCTGGCGTACCCGGCCGCGACCACGAGATGAGCGGCGCGCACACTGGAACCTGTCACCGTGCGCAGCGTCACGCCGCGCGATGTCGTATGCAGGTCGGTCACACGCGTGCGGTCGAATACCGCGGTCCCCTGGCGATGCAGGCGTTGCAGCAACCGGTGCGTCAGACGGTAAGGATCCACCTGCGCGGCCTGGGTGCTGAGCAATGCCGCTGCCGCCTCGAAGCCGTAGTCTTCGCGTACCCGGTCCGCCGACAGCAGTTCCACCTCCAGTCCGTGACGCACGCGCAGGGCATGCTCTTCTTCCATCGGCCGTACGTCGCGACGACGGCTGGCGTAGTAAAGGCTCTTGTTGCGCGCGAAGCCGACGTCGCGCCACGGCGCAGCGACCTCCCGCAGCTGGTCGATGGCCCCGGCGCAGGCAAGGTAGGCGAGGGCGGCATCGTCTTCGCCATAGCGCTTGGCCAGGTCGACCATGTGGGTGTCGATTTCGTACTGCAGCAGCGCCGTGCTGGCGGCCGTACTGCCCCAGCCGATGTCCCGCTGCTCGAGTACCGCGACATCGAATCCATGTTGCGCGAGTTCATCTGCGATCAGCGCACCGGTGATGCCGCCGCCCAGTACGGCGACATCGCAGCGGTGGTCGGACGCCAGCGGCGGAAAGGCCTGCATCAGGCCGTTGCTGACCGCCCAGAAGGGGTATCCGCTCTTGAGATCCATGCCTGTCCCGCGCCGTGACGACGACGCCATGCTGGCAGGCAAGGCGGGACGGAACGGTGAAGGCGTGGTGTTCCGTCAGCGCGGCAATGCGCCCTGCAGGAACAGCTCCACCGAGGCGAGCGCCTGGGCTTCCAGCGTGTCGACATCCGGCAATTGCGGGCTGCCGGCGGCCAGTCGGAAGATCTGATCGCCGAACAGGCTCATGTAGAACTGAGCCGCCGCCGCCTTGGGCGACGCCAGTTGCATGCGTCCGGCGGCCACCTGCTGTTCGAAATAGTCCGCAAGCGTGGCGCGGATGGACGCCACCGCGTGGTCCAGGAACCAGTCGCGCAGGGCGGGGAAGGATTGCCCTTCGCCGATCACGATGCGGTAGACCACCTGCGAATCGGTACGCGCCATCACCTGCGCCATGCGGATCGCCACCCGGCGCAGCGCCTGTTCGGGCGGCAGCTCGGTCAGGTTGAGGTCGCTTAGCAGGTGGATATGCATGTCCAGCCGGCGCTCGAGGATCGCGCTGGCCAGGCCTTCCTTGTCGCCGAAGATCCGGTACAGGGTGGCCAGAGAGCCACCGGCGCGGGCGACGATCTCGCTCAGTCGCGCATGCTGATAACCCTTCTCGGCAAAAACTTCGGTAGCGGCGTCGAGGAACTTCTCCGCACGGATCTCACCGCGGCGGCACAGGTCCACCTGCGGGCGCGGACGCAGCGGCGAAGCCGTCGAGGACGCATCGTTGAAAACGTTTTCCAGATATTCGGAAGAAATGCTCACGGGAACTCCCTGCACACGTCCGGTTGCGACGATATCCGCAGCCTAGCAAAAAGGTCATCTGACTGTTGCAACGGCGTTACATCCGCAGGGTGACCCGGCGGACGCCCGACAGGCGCGAAGCCTCGCGGCCGTGGCCTAGACTGCGTGTCGGGGCCCACGGGCCGACGGAAGGGAGTGGAAATGCGGCGGATATCGGGATGGGCGCTGGGCGTCCTGCTATGCATTTGCGTGACCACGCAGACGACGTGGGCGCAAACCTGGGTGATCGAGCGGGCGACGGTGGTCGCATCACCCGACGCCGCGCCGCTGGCCGACGCCGTGGTGGTGGTACGCGACGGCCGCATCGCGTCGGTCGGCTCCAGGAGCGAGGTGGAGGTGCCGGACGATGCGCGGCGTATCGACGCGGCTGGCCGGGTGCTGGTCGCGGGCTTCTGGAACAGCCACGTCCACTTCCTCCTGCCCGGGCTGACGGAGGTGGCCGAGGCGCCAGCCCCGGTGTTGGAGCTTGAAGTCCGCTCGCTGCTGTCGCGTTGGGGCTTCACCAGTGTGTTCGACCTGGGCGGCCTGCCGGGCAATGCGCGCCGCCTGCGCGCGCGCATCGATGCGGGCGAACTGCGCGGCCCGCGCATCCTGACGGTGGATGCACCTTTCTATCCTGCCGACGGCACGCCGCACTACGTCCGCGACGTGATGAAGCAGCACGGGGCCCCGTCGGCCGAGGTCGCCACACCGGAGCAGGCACGCGTGCGTGCGCGCACGCAGTTGGAAGAGGGCGCTGACGGCGCCAAGCTGTTCATCGGTGCCTTGGTCGGCGGGCCCCGGGGTGTCGTGCACATGACGCCGGCGGTCGCAGGCGCCGTGGCGGAGACGGCGCATGCTGTGGGCCGTCCGGTATTTGCCCATCCCAGCACCACGCAGGGGCTGGAGATCGCCCTGCAGGCGGGCGTGGATGTGCTGGCGCACAGCACGCCCATCGACGGTCCCTGGCCCGAGGACATGGCGGAACGGCTGGTGGCGGCCGATGTCGCACTGGTGCCATCGCTGAAACTGTTCGAAGTCGAGTTGCGCAAGGAAAGCCTGCCGCCGCCGGTCATCGAACGTTTCCTCGGCATCGGCCAGCAGCAGCTGCGCGCGTTCCGCGAGGCGGGCGGGCAGGTGTTGTTCGGCACCGACGTGGGCTACATCACCGACAGCGACCCGCATCGCGAGTACGCGCTGATGGCCGGCGCCGGCATGGACTGGCGCGCGATCCTGGCCAGCCTGACGACAGAACCGGCACGCCGCTTCGGCCATGCCGCGCGCAGCGGCCGCATCGCGCCGGGCATGGATGCGGACCTGGTGCTGCTGGGGCACGACCCCGCCACCGAGATGCTGGCGCTGGCCGACGTGGTGTGGGTGATGCGCGCGGGCGAGATCCAGTACGAAGCCGTCGAGTAACCGCGCGCGGCTCAGAGGTATCGCGTGATCGCCGGCGCCAGTTGCCAGTTGCCAGTTGTCGTGTGCCCCGTCCACGTAGGTGATGGGGGCGGTGTCCAGTTCCTCGGGCGTGGCGTCTTCCAGGCACCCCAGGTTGACGCCGTAGATCCGCTCGCCCTCCGGCACGTTGTTGCCGATCCCGTACGGCCGCACGCCGCAGGTACGGCAGAAGTGATGCGAGTTGCGCAATGAATTGAACCGGTATTCGACCAGCTCGCCTTCGCCCGCCAGCAGGCGGAAGGCGTCCGGCATCACGATGGCAGGCCAGAACCGGTTGCGCCGGCACACCGAGCAGTTGCAGCGGTAGGTGGGCAGGGTCAGGTCAATGTCCGCCTCGAAGCGGACCGCGCCGCAATGGCAGCTTCCCCGATAGGTCTTCAGCATGCGGCCTCCCGTGCCGATATCGTTCCGGGGGCTGACGGGGTCGCCCCGCCGTGCCTGGCCGATGGGCGGGAGCATACCGGACCCCTCCACAGCCGGAGCCCCGCATGCTGCAGACCCTCGACGTTGCCGAGCTGCGGCCCGGCATGTACGTGCAGAAGCTGCTGGGGCCGTGGATGCAGCACCCGTTCTGGCGCACCTCGTTCGTGCTGGACGAGGCGCGGCTGGTGCAGCTGCAGGACAGCGGTGTGGAGCAGGTGGTGGTCGACCTGTCGCGCAGTCATGGGGACGGAGAAGACGGCGGCGAAGAAGAGGCCGTTCCCGCGCCCGTCGACGCCGTGCCCGTGGCTGAACCGGCGGAAGCGCGGCGACGCCTCATCGTGCCCGACAGCACGGTCAGCCTGGCCTCGGAACTGGCCCGCGCCCGCCGCATCTGCGACGAGGGCCGTGAAGCCGTGGAAGCCATGTTCCGCGAAGTGCGGCTGGGCAATGGCGTGGATGCCGGCTGCGTACTGCCCCTGCTGGACGAGATCACCGGTTCGGTCGATCGCCACCCCACGGCGCTGGTCAGCGTGGCGCGGCTGAAGGACGCCGACAGCTACACCTACCTGCACTCGGTTGCCGTCGGCGCGTTGATGGCCATGCTGGCGCGGCAGCTGCAGTTGCCGGAGGACCAGGTGCGCGATGCGGCGCTGGGCGGCCTGCTGCACGACATGGGCAAGGCCATGCTGCCGCAGGAGGTACTGAACAAGCCCGGCAAGCTGACCGATGAAGAGTTCGACCTCGTCCGCCAACACCCGGTCCATGGCGAACGGCTGCTGCGCGAAGGTGGCGTGACCCAGGAGGCGATCCTGCACATCGCCCGCCACCATCACGAGAAGGTCAATGGCACCGGCTATCCGCAGCGGATGTCTGCTGCGGAGCTGCCGCTGCTGACCCGCATGAGTGCCATCTGCGACGTCTACGACGCCATCACCTCCGACCGTCCGTACAAGGCCGGCTGGGATCCGGCAGAGTCGCTCCGCCGCATGGCCAGTTGGCAGGGCCATTTCGACGAGATGCTGATGAAGGCGTTCGTGCGCAGCATCGGCATCTACCCGATCGGCGCCCTGGTGCGGTTGTCCAGCGATCGCCTGGCGGTGGTGGTGGAACAGAACCCGGCCACGTTGCTGGCGCCGCGCGTGCGCGTGTTCTATTCCGCCAAGTCGCGCACGCACCTGCTGAGGGTCGACGTGGACCTGGCCACCGCGGGTGATCGCGAGCGCATCGTCGGCGTGGAATCGCCTGCCAAGTGGGGTTTCCGCGACCTGGAAAAACTCTGGCTGCCCTGAGCGCCTGTCGCTGTCGATCCCGGCCGCACCCGTTCGTCGCAAGGTCAGTTCCCATGCCCCAGGAGGCAGACCATGCGATTCCTTTCGATGATCCGGATCGACGAAACCACGGGCCAGCAGCCCAGCGAGCGCCTGATGACCGACATGATGGCGCTCATCGGCGAGATGTCCGCAGCAGGCATCCTGCTCGATACCGCAGGCCTGCTGCCCACCGCGCAAGGCGCCCGCGTCCGCTCGCGCTTCGGCGACGTCCGGGTCACCGATGGCCCGTTCACCGAGGCGAAGGAGGTCATCGGCGGCTATGCGATCCTGCGTGCCGATTCGCTCGACGATGCCATCGCCCACACCCGCCGTTTCCTCGACGTGCATGGCGATGAATGGGACATCGAGTGCGAAGTACGCCCCATCGAGGAACCGCCCGCCAACGCCCTCATCGCCGGCTGACCCGAGGAGAAGCCCCATGCAGACCTATACCGGCAGTTGCCATTGCGGCGCCGTGCGCTTCGAGTGCGACCTCGACCTCGCCGCCGGCACGCGTCGCTGCAACTGCAGCTTCTGCCTGAAGACGCGCATGTGGAAGGTGTTCGCCCTCGGCGACGGCTTCCGCCTGCTCCACGGCGCCGACGCCCTGTCGGATTACCAGGCCCACGCTTCGGAATGGCCGGCCGGCCATGTGCACCACTACTTCTGCCGCCATTGCGGTGTGCGCGGTTTCAGCAAGGGATATCTGGAGATGGCGCCCTTCAACGGCTGGTTCCACGCCGTCAACGTTGCCACCCTGGACGGAATGGACGATGCACGGTTCGCTGCCATCCCCGTGCAGTACGAGGATGGGCGCCACGACGACTGGGACCATCCGCCGGCATCGCCGTCGTACCTGTAGATGCCGGCCCGGCGTGGACTTCCGGCACGTGTCCCGCGCGCGGACCTCCCCCATGATCGCCTTCCATCGATGACGCGACCGAAGGCGAACGCCATGTCACTGCTGTCCCTCGTCCTGGCCGCCGCCAGTGCTTCCGCTCCGGCCACGCCTGCAGCCGATCCCGCCACGCTCGCTGCCATCGAGGCGACCTGCTTCGACTACGTCGACGGCCAACTGGAAGGCGACCCGGCGCGCGTGGCGCGCGCGCTGCATCCGGACCTGGCCAAGCGCGCCGTGATCGGCGATACGCCGGACGAGCGCCTCGGCCTGCGCCGCATGTCGAAGGAAGAACTGGTCAGCCTGACCCGGCAGGGCGTGCTGAAAACGCCGAAGGAGGCCTGGAACCGCACCTGCCGCGTACTCGACGTCACCGCCGAGACGGCCGCCGTGCGCCTGGAGACCCCGTGGTTCGTCGACCACTTCCACATGGGGCGGTTCGATGGACGCTGGATCATCGTCAATGCGCTGTGGCATTCGAAGCCGCGCTGATGCTCAGCCGGTGCGCTGCACCGCCGCCTTGTCGAACAGCGCCGCACTCAGCAGCCACACCGCCCCGCAGATTCCAGTAAGCACGAGCACGAATGCCGCCGGTTCGTGCACGCCCATCATCAGGGTGGCGATGCCCGCCAGTGCTTGCATCGCGGCCATCGTCGCCAGCGTGATCGACATGCCGCGTGGGCGCAGCCCTGAGAGGAGAGCGCCCACGCCTCCCATCACCAGCACACCCATGAACAGCAGATTCGCCGGGTGTTCCGGTTCACCCACGATGCCCACGGCCAGGTTCGCCCACACCAGCAGGAACGCCGCACCGATCGCGATCACGCTCGCGGCCAGGTAGGCCGGCACGCGCGCGACCCGCGCCATCGCTTCGAACGCGAGGCAGGCGATCAGCAGCATGGCGCCGAACAGCGCGAAATCGGATGCCGTCCACGCGACGTCGGCGGTGAACTGCATCGCCACCCAGGGCAGCAGCAACAGAGCAGCGGCACCGCCCCACGCCAGGGAACGCAGCAGGCGGATCCAGGGTGTCGCGTCAGGCAGGGTGTCGCTCGTCATCGTCATGTCTCCCGGATCCCCGGCGGGGTAGCGGGGACATGCTGGGGTGGCGTGATGGGCCGGCGGCGGAGGCTGTGTGAAGCCAGTGCGAAGTCACGGTGCCGCCGCGGCCGCCCGGTGCGCGTAGCTCAGTACCCGGGTGACCTGCCAGTGGCCATCGCGTTCGCGCCAGATCATCACGAAGTCGGCTTCGCCTTCGCAGGTGGCGGACGACAGCGCGCAGAACCGGTGCGTGCCCTGCGCGATCGCGCCGAAGCCCTTGATCGGGAACACCGCCAGCGTGCCCGGTACGCGTTCGCGCCGATAGTTGCCGCACACGTTGGCGCGTGTGCGCTCGATCATCTCGTCGCGGGTCCAGGTGACGCCGCCGTTGTCGTGGTAGAACTCCACGGCCTCGTCGAAGTAGGCGGCGTGCTTCACCAGTTGCGCGGGGTCGGCGCAGGTGTTGAAGGTATCGAACACCGCCGTGTCCAGTGCATCGATCACCTGTGTGAGCTGTTCAGGCGTGCGCTCGGCCGCAGCGGCGGACTCCACCGCGCCGAACAGCAGCACGGTGACCATCAGGCCCGACAGCGCGGCCTTCGCCACGCGTGACCGAACGGCGCTCATGCCGACACCAGCGGTGCGCGCGGACGCCCGCCCAGCAGCCGCGCCGGCAGCATCAGCACGGCGTGCAGGAACGAGAACAGGGCGGAGAAGGTGATGCCCACCAGACGGAACGGCAGCGACAGCAGCCACACCAGCGGCCACGCCACCAGCGCCAGCAGGGCGAGCGGCCAGCACAGGACGAACAACAGGCACCAGGCGAGCAGGGCGATGAGGGTCTTCACGGAGAGGCTCCTTGGGTCGGCGCGCCACCAACGGGCGACAGGCCGTCAGCGTGCCGGGGCAGGATGTAGCGGGCAATGCGCGCGCGACGAAAGCACGGCACGGGCGACCAAGCCCGGTGCACGGTGGACGAAACGTCTGCGCGCCCTGCTGCTCAGTCCGCAGCGTTGATCGTCTGCAGCAGCTGGGTGACCCGGTAGGGCTTGGGCAGGTAGCGCACGCGGTCCGGCAGCGGCGGCAGTTCCGCGCGCGGATGGCCCGAGGCGAGGATCACGCGGGCGTCGGGGTGCAGGGCAGCGGCTTCCCGGGCCACATCGATGCCGGAGATGTGGCCCGGCATGGCCACGTCCGAGATCACGACGTCGAAATGCGTCCCGTCATGCAGGCAGGCCATGGCCTTCTGGCCATCGATGGCCGTCACGACCTCGAACCCGGCGATCTCGAACGCATCCGAAAGGATGTCGAGCAGGTCGGCTTCGTCGTCGATCAGCAGCAGGCGTCTGGCGTCGGTCATTCGGAATCTCGTGGGACGGGAAGGCAAACGGAAACGGTGGTGCCTTCGCCAGAGGCGCTTTTCAGTTCCGCGAATCCGCCGGACTGGCGCGCGAACCCGAACACCTGGCTCAGGCCCAGCCCGCTGCCCTTGCCAACCTCCTTTGTGGTGAAGAATGGCTCGAACACGCGTGCCTGGTCTTCCACCGGAATGCCTTCGCCGTTGTCGCTGACCCGGATGCAGATGAAGCGACCGGGTGGCGCATCCGCCGCGTGCGGGAGCGCGCAGTCTCGCAGCGTCGCCGTGATCGCGATGTGACCTCCGGAAGGCATCGCGTCGCGACTGTTGGACACCAGGTTGAGCAGGGCGGCCTCCAGTTGTTCGCGGTCGACATCGATTCCGGGCAGGTCGTCATCGAAGTGGGCATGCAGGGTCACGCCGTCGTGGCATGCGCGTCGCAACGTGTCCATCGCATCATGGATGACGGTGGCCACCAAATGCCGTTCCGATACCAGCACGCGTCCGGTGCCGAAGGTCAGCAACTGCCGGGTGAGCAGCGCGCCACGCTCGGCCGCCCGCATCGCGCCCTGCAGATGCTTCTTCGCCTTGGGCTGCATCGTGTAGTGATCCACGAGCTCCAGGCTGTTGATGATGATGTTGAGCAGGTTGTTGAAGTCATGCGCCAGGCCCAGCGTCAGCTTGCCGACGGCTTCCAGCTTGTGCGACTGCAGGAGCGCATCGCGGGATTGTTCCAGCCGTTCCTGGTGTTCGAGGCGGTCGGTGATGTCGCGCGTGACCTTCGCGTAGCCGACCAGCATGTCGTCCTGCCAGATGGGGTCGATCACCACGCTGGCATGGAATACGGCGCCGTCCTTGCGCACGCGCCAGCCCTCCGCCGTGAAGCGTCCCTCCTCACGCGCGATGCGGAGGCCCCGCGCGGGAGCATCGCTGGCGATGTCGTCCGGGGTGTAGAAGCGCGAGAAGTGGGTGCCGATGACTTCATCCCGGGTGTAGCCCTTGATGCGCTCGCCGCCGGTATTCCAGCTGCGCACATACCCTTCGGTGTCCAGCATGTAGATGGCGAAATCGACCACGCCGTCGATCAGCCGCTTGAGCTGCCGTTCCTCGATGTCCGGAAGGTGTCCACTGGTCCCGCTGTCCGGCGCGTCACCCACATGCGCGGGGTCACGGTCGGAATCGGGAACCGCGCTCCGATGGGGGCGGGCGAGGGACTTCGATGTATCGGGCATGGCCGGCCAGCGGCGGCGTCAGGACGCGGGCGGCAGTTCCGCGACCGCGCGGAGCAGGGCGGTCTGGCGTTCCATCATCCAGCGTGCGGCCCAGCCAGCGCCGGCATCCAGCGAACGTACTGCCACCTGCTCCTGCGAAATACCCTTGCCGGAGATCAGGATCCTGGCCATCCATCCCTGTCGTTCGGGGCCGATCTCGACGATGGGTTGGCCATGGCAGACGAGGGTTCTTCGTTGATCCTCCACTCTCCACGAGAAGCCATCCGGCAAAGGTGCTGATATGCGCGTGGACACGGTGGTTTCCCCTCAGGCGTGCGCCACCCTCGCATGAATGGCGTTCCTGACGCGTGACGACGCGCACCGCAGAGCACGCAGCACCCCACAGGAACGCGGGCTTCACCTGTGCCCCGCGCGCCTGAACGCGCGCGCGCTCACGTCGGTGGCGTGTAGTCCGCCAGCACTTCGCCATCCACCGAGACCAGCCGGTCCAGACGGATGCGTTCGCCGGTGTCGAGTTCGGCATACTCGCTGCCCCCGTTCGCGTACAGCGCGATGATCCGTGCATTGCGTTGTTGCGGCACGCCGTCTTCATCCATGAACCGGAGCGAGGCCGTGCGGCGCCGGGTCGCCGTGGCTTCCAGTACGTCGTGGAATTCGCAGCTGATCGGTGCGTAAGGTGTGGAGGGCCGGGTCATGGGCGTTGGTCCTGGGCAGGTGGGCGGGCAGGGCACGGGGTGGAGTATCGTGCGCCCGGATAACGCCGGGAAGGGAGCCGCTCGCCATGGAATACGCCACGTGAGCACACCGTTACAAGAACAAGGCCGTGCGCGCCAGGATCCCGACCTGCTGCGTCGCCTGCTGAGGGCGAAGGACCGGATGGATGCCGCCTCGCACGAGGCCTGGCCTGTGCAGCGCCTCGCGCGCGTGAGCCATGTGTCCGAGGCGCACTTCGCACGCTCGTTCAAGGAAGCCTTCGGCATTCCACCGCACCGCTACCTGCTGACGCGCCGCATCGAGCGCGCCAAGGCGCTGCTGCGCGACACCGATACACCCATCCTCGACATTGCCCTGCAGACCGGCTGGAACAGCCTGGGCACGTTCGGCCGCACCTTCCGCGACATCACCGGCGAAAGCCCCGGTGCACTGCGCGCGCGTGAACAGGCCGCCCACCACGCGCTGGAGTGCGTGCCGCACTGCTATGTCAGCGCCGCCTACCGGCCGGGCCTCACCACCGCAGTTTCGGAGAAGCGACGGCAGGAGGGCGGTGATACAAAAGCGCCCTCATCCACGCAGGAGGTTCCATGAGTCAGGGTATCGGGGTGGTCGGTCTGTATGTCCGCGATCAGGACGAAGCACTGACGTTCTATGTCGACAAGGTCGGGTTCCGCGTGCACACCGATGCACGCAACGGCGACTATCGCTGGCTGACCGTGCAGCATCCGGACCAGCCATCCGTGCAGCTCGGCCTGTTCAAGGCGCAGGTGCCGGTGCTGGACGACGCCACCGCACAGGCGGTCAACGAGATCGTCGCCAAGGGCGCCATGCCGCCGCTGGTGCTCAACGTGGACGACTGCCGCGCCGAGTACGAGCGCATGCGAGCCAACGGCGTGGAGTTCACCCAGCCACCGGAAGCGCGCTACGGCAATGTCGATGCCAACTTCCGCGACCCCTCGGGGAACGGCTGGAAGATGATCGAGTCCCGGCGCGCGCCGCACTGACTGTCCACGCCATCGTGTCGCTTGCACAGGAGATCGCTATGAACGGGAGCGCGTGGATCCGTCAGTTCCACCGTTGGCTGTCCATCACCTTCACGTTGGCGGTCATCGCCAACCTGCTGGTCATGGGGCAGGAAAAGATCGCGCTGTATGTCGGGCTGTTCACGCTGCTGCCGTTGGCGTTGCTGCTGCTCACGTGCCTGTATCTGTTCGCGCTGCCGTATCTTGTGAAGCGGCGCAGCGGCGCAAGCAGCGGGTAGGTCGACGCGCGACCGGTTCCGTCACCCCACCCAGCAGAGGACGCCCGATGAAGTATCTGATTTCCTTTCCCAGTGCTGCGATGGTCGTATCCGGCGACGAACTTGAAGCGGCGGGTCGCGAGTCGCGCGCGGTGATCGAGCAGGCGAAAGTCGCGGGGGTGTACGTCTTCGGCGGAGGCATCGACGAGGGCGTGCCTCCGGTGCTCGTGTCGGGCGATGGCGCTGTCGCTGAGGGCGGATACCCATGGGCGCCGCCGCTCAACGGTGGTTTCACCGTACTCGAACTGTCATCCCGCGAGGAGGCCATCGCCTGGGCGGCGCGCATCGCGAAGGCGTGTCGCTGCGATCAGGAACTGCGGGTGTTCATGTTCGATCCGGCGTCGTGAGGCGGTGGGCGCGCGGTCAGCGGGATAGGTTCGGCTGAGCCTGCGAAGTCCAACATCGGAGTGTCGGACGATGCGCGATGTTGGGCTTCACTTCGTTCAGCACACGCTATGGCGTGTGTTCTCCCCTGACTATGCGATATGCGCAGGCGGTCGCGTCTCAGTCTTCGATGGCTTCCACGCCCTGTCGACCCAGTTCCGCCAGGCGATCGCGCATGGTGGTGAGTTGCTCGGGTGTGTGGCCGATCCAGCCCTTCACTTCGGCCACCACGTACAGCGGATCGCGCGTCCGATACGACCGGGTGGGATTGCCGGGGAAGCGCTGGTTGGTGAGGTTGGGATCGTCCTCGAACGGGCCGGTCGGCTCGACGATGTAGATGTGCCCGCGGCCTTCGCCGGCCGCAAGCTCCGCGCCCCATGTGGCCGCTTCCAGCATCGCGGTCAGGTAGACGTACTTGGCGATGCGGCGCTTGCCGAAGTTGGAGGTGTAGCCCGCGGCGATCAGATCGCCGGGAGCCAGTTTCGCCTTGGTGCCGTGGTAGTAGATCTCGGTATCGCGCATGGGGGTATGGCTCTGGTGGCCTGCCATATCGACAGGCCGGCGATACTGCAGCCCGCAACGGGCCTTGCCGCAAGCCCCCGGGCGTTATATAAATTGATGGTGGGAGGCGCAGCGCGCCTCCTTTTTTTGTGCGGATTGCGATATCGGGCGCGAGGCGCGGCCCGCCAGCACGCAGGATGGGTGAGCAAAGCGGCTAGAAAGCCGCCTGCCGCTCGACTCACCCTGCGTGACCTGCGCAACAAATGAATCACCTTTGCGTGCAGTAAATAGGCAGCCTGGCACGGCCTTGGGACGCGTCCGCGTCTGGCCGCAAGCGGACGTCATCAGCTTTGCGAGCAGCTCGTTCTGGCTGCGCGCTTGCTCTTCCGTTGTGGGCTACCGTCCATAACGTGGGAATGGCAGGGCTCACGCTGGCGTGCGCCTAGCTATATTCCTAGACCTGCAGCTGGCTTGCGGGCAGTGGCGCCGCTAGACTTGATTGAGTATCAGCGCTGGGGTTTGATCGAGATGCAACCGATCGTCATGTCGGGTGTGCTGATTGTCGAGGACAATATGCATGCCGCGCTGCGCTTGCGGCGCTTGGTGGCAGGCCTCGCCAATCAGGCACGGATCGATGTGGCCGGTACGCTGGAGGAGGCGCGATCGCGACTCAAGGCGCATGCTTACCCGCTGGCGCTGGTCGACATGTACCTGCCTGATGGCGATGGCAATAGTTTGATCGCCTGGATGAGAGCGCACATGCCCGAGGCTGCCGCGGTTATCGTTTCCTCTTTCGCGGAGGAGGAAAGTGTGTTGACGGCCTTGCGCAGCGGCGCTGTCGGCTACCTGTTGAAGGAGCGCGACGACGAGGAGCTGGTGGTATCGCTCAAGAGCCTGCAACGCGGCGGGGCGCCCATCGATCCTTCCATCGCGCGCCGCATCCTGGCGCTGCTCGCTGTCAGCGCCCATCCGACGCAGCGATCCTCGCCGGTGCCGCCATTGTCGCAGCGGGAGATGGAGATCCTGCAGTTGGTGGCGCAAGGATTTACCAATCGAGAGATTGCCGAGCTGGTCTCGCTGTCGCGGCTGACGATAGAAAGCCACATCAAGAACATCTATCGCAAGCTGGCCGTCGGATCGCGCACAGAGGCGGTGTACGAGGCGCGGGCGCGAGGCCTCTTGACGTGAGGCGCACGGCCCGCGGTTTGGCGTTGCTTTGGCTCTTGCTGCTGCTCGTGGCATGTCCTGCGCTGGCGCAGTTGGCACAGGGCGTTATCCGCCTGGATCGCGCCGAGGCCGTACGTTCAGACTGGTCGGCGCAGGCGCCACCGCGGCAGGGCTGGATACTGGTAGGACTGCGCGACCTGTGGGAGAAGCGCTGGCCCGCCCATGACGGCGTGGTGTGGTACCGCGTCCGCTGGCAGCAGGCGGATGCATCGCAGCCGGTCGGGCTGTTGCTCGACTACACCTGCTTGGCGGCTGCGGTCTCTCTCAATGGCCAGCCGATCGACCGGGACGCCTCGCTGGTGGAGCCGCTGTCACGCAAATGGCATGTCCCGCGTTATTACACCGTGCCACCGGCGCTGCTGCGCGAAGGGCAGAACGAACTGCTCGTTCGGGTTTCCGGCCTAGCCGCTTATCAGCCTGCGTTCGGTACCGTCAGCGTGGGCGATCCCATCGTCTTGCGCGGCCAGTACGAGCAGGAGCGTTTTGCACGTCGTGATATGCAGATACTCGACGTCGCCGTAGGATTGGTGCTGGCGGCGATGATCGGCATCTTCTGGCTCCTACGCCCGCAGGACACGCTGTATGGCTGGTATGCGTTGAGCGCTCTGTTCGGGCGGTTGTACGATTGGAACTTCATCGCCGGCAGCCCGTGGCCCTTCCGCACCACCGATGGATGGCAGGCCTTCATCGCCGCGGTGTTCGTCGCCTCCGCGGCGACGCATACGATCTTCCTGCTGCGGTTCTCCGAGCGGCACTGGCCGCGCTTCGAGCGACTGCTGCTGGTGGTGACGGCGGCCATCCTGCTGCTGGCATTCCTGCTGCCGCAGGTGATGGGTCCACTGCGCAACCTGTACGTGACCCCCGCCATCCTATTCCTCTACGTGGTTAGCGTGGTCTTCGTCATCTTCGCGCTGCGCAGCGATCGCCGCGACTACAAGGTGCTGGCGGCCTGCATCAGCGTGCCGTTGCTGGTGTCGCTGCACGACCTCGGCGTGTACATGGGATGGTACGGCGGCGTGAGCTACCTGGGTGCGTTTACCTCGCCGGTCATGTTGCTGGGCATGGGGTTCGTGCTGGCCTATCGCTTCGCGCAGACCATGAAGCGGGTGGAAGGCTTCAATGCCGAACTCCACCGCGAAGTGCAGACTGCCACCGCGACGCTGGCCGACACGCTCAACCAGCAGCATGCGCTGGCACTGGCGCATAGCCGCGCCGGCGAACGCCTGCAGCTGGTGCGCGACCTGCATGATGGATTCGGCGGCACGCTGGTGGGCGCGATTACCCGCTTGCAGCACGCACCGCACGAAACCTCGAGGGATGAGGTGGTGGACCTGCTGAAGGACATGCGCGATGACCTGCGCCTGGTGATCGATACCACCGCGCAGGAGCAGGCCGACCTGGCCGCGCTGATAGCGCCGCTTCGCCATCGCGCGAGTCGCCTGCTGGAAGCGGCGGACATCGATGCCCACTGGCGGGTGGAAGGGCTGGAGGGTCTGCAGTTGGGGCCTGGCCGCAGCCTGGACCTACTGCGCCTGCTGCAGGAGGCGCTGACCAATGTGTTCAAACACAGTCGCGCGGCACGGGTCGATGTCCATCTGCGCCGTACGGGGGATCGCCTGAAGCTGCGCGTGCACGACGATGGCATCGGCCTGTCGGGAACGGCACCGGCGACTGGTAAAGCCCGCGTCGCTGGCGCCGGTATGGCGAGCATGCGCCACCGCGCGCAGCGGCTTGGGGCGGAGTTGCGCATCGCGGGCGCGTCCGATGGCAACGGCACCACCCTCGAGCTGGATCTGCCTCTGGCTGCCTGAGCACGGTCGCGACGGCGGATCCTGCGTGCGTTACCTGATTTCAGGGATACCCCGGCCCGGGGGCGGCACCTACCGTGTGGGCCATCGTCGCCGGTGGGTGGCCGCGCCTTGGGCGCAGCGGCCGGCGGCATGCCACAGGGGGCATCGCCATGCGCACGTATCGCCGCAACATAACTGCTGTCCGTCACCTCATGCTGCCGCTTGTCGCGGGGGGCAGCCTGCTCTTGTTGACGATGTCCGCCGACGCCCAAGTGGTGGGCGGGACCGCGCCGACGCAGCCGTGCAGTCAGAACTCGGCCAGCGGCGGCATGGCGTGCATGCCGGGCAGTACAGTGGGCGCGAATGGTGCAAATGGTCCGTCCCAGCCAGGCTGGTCGTCCTCGCCCGGCGGGCCAGGCAACGAAACTGGCAACGTCGCCATAGGCGAAAACAGCGGTGCAGGCAATGGCGGTCAGGGCGCCAACGGCAGTGCCGGTGGCACGGGCGGCACGGGCGGCGCAGGTGGTGCAGGGAATCTGGCGCTTGGCGCGGACAGTAGCGCAGGCAATGGCGGCGCGGCAGGCGACGGTTCCGCAGGGGGCACCGGCGGCGCAGGCGGGGCGGGCGGCAACAACAACATCGCCATCGGCAACGGCAGCAGCGCCGGCACGGGTGGATCGGGCGCGGACGGGTGCTGTGGCTTCTCAGGCGCCTCGGGTTCCGCCGGCACCCATAACAACATCGCGCTTGGTACCGGCGCATCGGCCAATGGCGGCGGCTCTGTCGCGCTGGGTTACAACAGCAGTGACGGGGGGCGGGCAAACGTGGTGTCGGTCGGCTCGTCGGGCCAGCAGCGCCAGGTCACCAACGTCGCGGCGGGTACCGCCACCACCGATGCGGTCAACGTCGGACAGCTGAACACCGCCATGGAAACGGCCAACGATTACACCGATACGCGCGAAGCGGCGATGCGCAGCGACATGGCCGCAGGGGATGCGGCGACACTGGCCACGGCCAACGGTTACACCGACACGCGCGAAGCGGCGATGCGCAGCGACATGGCCGCAGGGGATACGGCGACACTGGCCACGGCCAACGGTTACACCGATACGCGCGAAGCGGAGGTTCGCAACGACATGGCCGCAGGGGATGCGGCGACGCTGTCGACGGCCAACGGTTACACCGATACGCGCGAAGCGGCGGTTCGCAACGACATGACCGCAGGGGATGCGGCGACGCTGTCGGCGGCCAACGGTTACACAGACACGCGCGAAGCGGCGGTTCGCAACGACATGACCGCAGGGGATGCGGCGACGCTGTCGGCGGCCAACGGTTACACCGATACGCGCGAAGCGGCGGTGCGCAGCGACATATCCGCGGGGGATGCGGCGACGCTGGCGACGGCCAACAGCTACACCGACACGCGTGAAGCAGCGGTACGCAACGACATGGCGGCCGGCAATGCCGCCGCGCTGGCGACAGCCAACGGCTATACCGATACCCGCGAAGCCGTCGTGCGTTCCGACATGGCGGCGGGCGATGCGGCGACGCTGGCGACGGCGCAGGACTATGCCGACACCGGTGACGCTGCCACGCTGGCCTCTGCCAATGCCTATACCGATGCGCGCTTCACCGAACTCACGGGGCTGAGCGACGACTTCGACGCCTTCCGCGGCGACGTGGACCGGCGCATCAACCACCTGGACCGCCGCATCGACACGATGGCGGCCATGAGCGGCGCCTATGCGGGCATGGCGATGAACACCGCCGGTCTGGCAGGCAAGAACCGCGTGGGCGTGGGCATTGGCGCACAGGGTGGTGAGCAGGCGATGGCGGTGGGCTACCAGCGCGTCATCGGCAATCGCGCCAGTGTGTCGCTGGGCGCTGCATTCGGTGGCGGAGAAAAGAGCGTGTCAGCCGGCGCCGGCTTCAGCTGGTAGTGCAGCGCTCGCGCACAGCTTGCCTTCCACAGGGACTGCTTAACCAAGACGTTCCCGATGTCCGCTTCTGGCCGCAAGCGGACACGGATCGGGTTCAACGGAGGTGCCTGCCTGGTGGGCGCCTCCATTGCGTCAGCCGTTGACGTTGAGCCTCGGTTCCTGGCGTCGTTTTCGGTGGTCGGCGGGCACGTTGCCGTGCCCGCCGTTGGATGTTCTCAGAAGTCCCAGCGGCCGGTGATGGACAGCGGAACTGAGACGCGGCTGCCGGTATCGTTGATGGCTGCCAGGCCGAGTCCGGCGATCGCGGAATCGTCGTCGGAAAGATCGTCGATGTAGTTCACCCCTGCGGCGAGCTTCATGCTGAAGCGATCGGTGAACGGGATGTGCACACCGGCTTCGAGCCCGCCGCTCAGCGCCCAGCCCTTCTCGTAGAACGGCGCATCCGGGATCGTGATCGCGGCGTCGGGAATCTCGAACGTGGCCCGGATGACATCGGTTTCGGTCGCACCCAGCCGCGCCGCGACGAACGGTCTGACCCGGCCACCATCGCGAAAGAAGTGCCGGTAACCCACCTCCCACGCGTACGCGTCATAGCCCGAGAACGTGCCGAAGACGTCGAGCTCGGTATCGAGCGCCGGCACGTAGGCGGCACCGACGCGCACGCGACCGTCGTCGGCGCTGGTCTCCCTGGCCTGAAGGAATACTTCGCTCCGGTCACTCAGTCCGTAGCCCAACTCCAGGCCCCACGACATGGCGTTGCCGTAGATCTGCTCGTGGCTGCGGGGGCGAATGCGCAACTCCGCGCTGACGCCTGCAAGTGCGGGATTCAACGGACCGAGATCCGGCACCGGCGCCACGGCGCCCGAGTGGACGTCGCCGCTGACAGGGAAGTCGGCGCCGCCAAGCACCGACATCGAGAATTTTCCCTGCCCGGGGCCTGCCGCGAATGCCGGGCCTGCCGCCATCAGCAAGACAGCGCCAAGAAGTTTGATCTGCATGTTTCTCTCCCATCAGAACGGTAACGCCTACCCACCGTAGGCAGGTGCTCTACGCAAGGGGAGCGGAAGTGGATTCAACGGCATGAGTACGTAAGCGCGCTTTCAGGACTCTTCACTCCGTGCCCACATTGCTGTACGCACTCGCCGTTCAGCGGCACTGCCACGGTCCTGTACGGGTTTTGCAGAGTGCGCCGCCTAGCCTGCCTCAGCTCCCGGAAGCATCCTCGATTTGCGTGAATGACGTACGCTGGCGGCCTATGCCAAGGCCTGCGTCCGCCCGCCTGATCAATGCCGCCGCGAAATCGGTTCTGAAGCCACTCGGCTGCATACAGAAGGGACGCTCCAGGATCTGGCTTGACGATCAGTCCTTCTGGGTCGGGGTGATCGAATTTCAGCCCTCCGCCTGGGGACGGGGCAGTTACCTGAATGTGGGCGCGTGCTGGCTCTGGTACGAGAAGGACTACGTGTCGTTCGATGCCGGTGAGTATCGCGTCGAGAGCTTCCAGCCGTACGAGAGCGATGAGCAGTTTGCTGCGGTAGCTCAGGCGCTTGTAGAGCGTGCGGCGAAGGAGGTGGTCGATCTTCGAAGGCGCTTCCCGTCGCCCTCCCGCGTGCAGGACTGGCTCACGCGCGAGGCGCCCCGCACGCTATGGAATCACTACCACTTGGCGGTGTCCGCTGGCTTGGCGGGTGATGTGGATCAGAGCAAGCGATCATTCGCGGAAGTGAAGTCTTGCCCCGATGAATGGCCTTGGGTCATCGAACTCAAGCGGCGATCCGCCGAACTGGAGAAATTCTTGCTGTCTGATAGCGGATTCAAGGATGAGGTCATGAACACGGTGGTGCGAACCCGCGCATTGCTGAAGCTTTCGGCCTTGCCGGAAAACGCACGTAGGACGGGTTGAGTAAAGCGATACCCATCGTCGTGATGCCGGCGCACCGCGGTTCATGGGTATCGCCTGCGGCTCACCCATCCTGCTGCACTGCAGCCCGCACCTGGGCCTTGCCGCAAGCCCCCCGGCGTTATATAGATTCTTGGTGGGAGGCGCAGCGCGCCTCCTTTTTTGTGCTTTGCGATGACGCGAATGGCTGGCAGGATGGAGGCAGCAATGTCGTGTCGCTAGGGAGTCGGTCAGTCATGAAGCAGCTGTCCCGCGTTGTGGTTTCTTGTGTGTTGCTGTGCGGCCTGACCGCCTGCGGTTGTGTGGACGAATACGTCGACACGCTGCCATCTCCCGACGGCACGCTGAAGGCCGAGCTGCGCCATTGCGGCTGCAGTATCACCACCTACCGCCGCACGCAGGTCACCGTGCTGGAGTCTTCGCGCAAGGCCGAGTGCATGGCCTCCACTGGCGTTGCCGGGTTCGATGCCCCCTTCGACCACGCACCGCTGAAGCTGCGGTGGCTGTCCAACGAGACGTTGCATGCGAGCTACCCGGACTATCCCGACTTTCCGCAGACGCAGTACAGCGCGGGTGATCCGGCGAGGCCCAAGGTGACGCTGGTGTTCCAGGGCCAGCCCTAGAGGGCGCTTGGCTGATGACGGACACCCGGCATGCGCGGTGCTACGGCGTCGCGAGGTTCACCGGTCGTCCGGAAGCAATTGCACTCCGCCCCCAGTTTCCTGGCCCAACCTGGGGTTCTACTCAACTTGGCGAGAGGCCCAGTCACCTGCACGGCGGGCTTCTTCAATCCAATCCAGGGCTTCGCGGTAGCCGTCTTCGCTTTCCAGGACGCGGTCCGTAAGGGGCCGCCCTGTCAGCGTGAAGTACGCACCGAAGTCCGCAGGCGTGACTCCGGCGGCCTCGGCGGCTTGGTGGAACAGGTGCCAGCGAATTGCGCGCTTCTCGAGTTCGTAGCGCGGCCAGAACTCTGGAAGGACCTCTGCACCTGCGCGTACGCGACTGACCGGCTCTCCCAGGCCTTTGTCCTTGGGGGCGAGGCGCTTGGCGGCGGCGAGGAGCAGGTGTGCCATATCCTGGCGCTCTACTGTCCCATTCGCCGTCTGCAGTTGGCCTGCACACCGATGTAGGGCAGCGGATAGCTCGCGGAGCGAGGCCTGGATGTATGGATTCGGGTGGTCTTTGATCATCGCTCGACAGTGCACGGGCCGCGAATAGCGCCCATCCATCACGGTAGACGTCTGGCGGGGCCGTTTCCCTATGGCGATGGGCGAGATATCTCCCGCGGCGATGAGTCCGATGTTCGCGAACTTGAGCCGCAGCCGCAGCCGATGTACGAAGTGGCGCATCTCGAAAGGCTGCGGCTCGGCATGCCATATCCCACAGGAGGTAGACCACCTGGAGGCGCTGCTGAGAATGCACGGTACCGGTGATGCGTCTGTACCAGCGGATGCTGGACACCGAGTTGGCGCTGCGCAGGCGCCATCCTGTCGAACAGCGTGGAGGGCTATCAGCTGCTCAAGCTGGCTGGCAAGAGCGGCGGCCTGGATACGCTGCGCAAGCCGTTGTCGGTGCGGTTCAAGAGCAAGCGGGCGAGGGATGAGCCGGAGGACGTAGAACCCACGGTGGAGCGTGATGCGTCGGCGTAAGGAAAGCCGTCAGGTGTTGCGTAAGCGCATAGCAAAGGGGGTCGCCTGGCCCCCTTCGTTTTCTGCGCGATCGCCGCGATAGGTTGGGGGTGAGTTTGCGAAGCCAAACATCGGGATGTCGGCAGGTGCGCGATGTCGGGCTTCACCGGTAGTCCAGAAGAAATTGCACTCTGAGCTCTATTTTCGCTATTTTCGCGATCCTAGATAGGTTGGAGTGAGCCTGCGAAGCTCAACATCGGGATGTCGGAAAGCGCGTGATGGTGGGCTTCACCAGTAGCCCAGAAGAATTCGCACTCTGCCCCCTGTTTCCTCGACTAATAGGTGCGGACATGAGTCGATACTCGCTCAAATCAAGGCAAGCGTTCTGGTTGGCTGGCCTTTGCGCTGCTGCTGGCTACGTTTGCGCCGTTATTGGGACAGGGCAGATTGACGTTCATGTGCCGGCGTTGATCAGATCAATCGCCAAATTTCTATGGAGTGAGGAGTCCGCCGGTTGGGCTGCCGCCATTGGCACGGTCGCCGCAGTCTGGGTAGCTCTGACGGCAAGTCGAAAGGAGCACGAGCGCGCGCTGCAACTGCGAAACGACGAGTGGGATCGGACCGAAGCGCGCCAGCGCGAATGGGCGCGTCGGCTAGCCCGCGCGCTGCATAAGGAGCTTTGGTTTGCCAACTCCGACCTAGAATTCATCGAGTATGGACTGAATCCAGCTCATCCGATTGAGGCGGTACAGCAGTTCATGGCTCATGAAATGCAGCAGGAGCCGCTACCTCTGCTGACCCGGTTTATTGACCAAGTGGAGTGCTTCTCACGCACCGACGCTGCGGCGCTCCTTAATATGCTAACTATCTGGCGAACCTTCACACGGCCATCGTCTCGTGCGGCGTTGGGAACGTCAGAAAAATTGACGCGGCAGCGGGCGGGCAATATCACCAAGCGATCGCAGAGAACGCGTAAGGTCATTAGGGAGCTGCAGGCTCAGCTGGAGCCTTATTTTGCAGATGACCCTGGCATGAAGTTCGTGGAAGAATCCGTGAGCTTTATCAAGCGCTAGGCGGCTCGCCCGAGCATCTTCAGGTCTAAGCGGCGGCGCCTGTGATGCGGTATAGCGCATCATATGAGGGAAGCTATACCCATCGCCATGATGCCGGCGCGCTGCGATTGATGCGTATCGCTTCGCTCAACCCGACCTACGAGACTGTGCGACGGAGAAGAAATGACCGGTTATGGTCGTCCCGAAGCAGTGCATGTGGAAAATGAGTGGTACGACGGCCCGCGTGCCGGCGTTGCCGACATCGGTGGCGTGCCACATCGCCTCAAGTCACTTTTCGACGAGAAGGATGATGAGTACTTGGGGACGTTCCTCGTCTGGCCGATAGAGAAAGACGTAGTCGATCTGGAGCGGGAGCAATGGCAGATATTCGTTGGCTGGAACGCTCGCTACCAATCAGGCGGGGTGAGCAGCGATTCCCACCCGGGGTATGCCGGAACGAACGCTCGCTGGGATGAAATCGAGGCCATTCTCAAGCCCAGTAGGGACGAAGTTCCGGCATCTGCCAGGCGAGCCGTCGCGGAAATGACTTATCTGGATCGAGAGGTCCGCTTCGCCGATTCTGGGCCTGCCTACATGTTGGGTTGGAAACTTCTGGATAGCGAGTAGGATGGGTTGAGCGTAGCGATACCCATCGCTATGCCGCTACGCTGAGATTGATGGGTATCGCCTGCGGCTCAACCCATCCTACTAATGGCACTTTGGCCACAAACGAAAAAACCCCGGAGGTCCGGGGTTTGATCTTGGTGCCGAAGGTGGGACTCGAACCCACACGCTTTTAAGGGCGGCGGATTTTGAGTCCGCTGCGTCTACCATTCCGCCACTTCGGCGCGGACGCGGAGTATAGCCGAACCCCGGCCCCCGCCGACAGGGGCGCGGACCCAGCCCGCCTCAGTTGACCTGGTCCGTGCCCAGCAACCGCTCGCCCCGGCGCTGCCAACCGTCCGTGCCGGCCTCTTCCTCTGGTGTGAAGATCCCGCAGCGGACCATCGTGCGCTGGTACACATGCAGGCTCACCGCGATCGCCTTGTCGCTGGGATTGCGGATGGTGTGGTACTCGTGCGGTGGGATCAGGCTGCCCGCCGAGCCCGTACCGGCCTCGATGGTGCCCGCCGGCACGAAGCGGTACCGCACATCGTCGTGCTCCGCCAGCTCGTACTGCGTGATCTCCAGCCGCCCGCGCCACACCCCTTCCACGCACCACATCCCCGAATGATCGTGGATCTTCGTGCCTTGGCCCGGGCCCCACGTCATCGCGATCACGCTGTAACCATGCTCAGGGCTGGTGTACAGCTCGCGGCGCGCGTAATGGTCGGAGATCGGCTCCAGCACGCAGGACGGCAGATGCACGTCCTCGTCGCAGATCAGTTCGCACAGCGACTTGCGCAGCGCATCGGTGACGGCACGGTCGTCGCCGAGGGCGACGGCGGCGTCCAGCGATGCGATCAGCTTGTCGGCGCCGGGGAAATCGAGGGTCATGGGGCGAGCCCGGTGAAAGTGTGGGCCCATTTTAGCCGCGTGGGGCGGGGAGGGCGTCGTGCGGTGCGGGATGGGTTGGATGAGCCCCTCTCCCGTCGGCGACCGAAGGAAGTCCCTGTGGGAGAGAGGGGTTGGGGTGAGGGGCGGCGGAGTGGTGAGGATTCGGCGGCTTGCACACCCTCATCCGGCGCTGCGCGCCACCTTCTCCCTCCGGGAGAAGGGAACAGCGGGTGCTCAGACCCCTGCCAGAAACCCCGCCACTGCCGGTCCGAACCGCTCGAAATCCACCAGGAAGGCATCATGCCCCTGCGGCGATTCCAGCGGCAGGAACTCCGCCTGCGCCCCGCCGGCCGCGAGCCCCTCGGCGATCTGCTGCTGCTGTTGCAGCGGGAACAGGATGTCGGTGGCCGCCCCGATCGCCAGCGCACGCTGCACGCGGATCCTGGCCAGCCCCTTCATCACGTCGCCGTCCGCGCGGTCCTCACCGGCGTATTCCGCCAGGTCGAACCAGTCCATCGACCGGCTGAGATAGAGATAGCAATTGGGATCGAAGCGGCGCACGAAGCGACGCGCATGGCCTTCCAGGTAACTCTCCACCTGGAACTCCAGTCCGAACGGATCCTCATCGGGACGGTCCGATTCGAGCCGCACGCGACCGAAGCGGCCATCCCACTCCAGCGCCGAGCGGTAAGTGATCACACCCAGTTTGCGCGCCATCCGCATGCCGGATTCCGGATAGGTCTCGTCGTCGTACTGGCCGTGGTTCCACTGCGGATCCAGCCGGATCGCCTCGCGCTGCAGCGAACGGATCGCGATGGAGAACGGCAGCGCCTGCGCACTGCCGGAGATGTTGATGTGCGTGCGCGCTGCGCCCGGGTGCAGCAGCAGGTAGGCCAGCGCCGTCATGCCGCCCATCGAATTGCCGATGATGCAGGCCAACTGCTCGACGCCCAGCCCGCGCACCACGTCGAAGGCCGCGTTGGCGCCGTCTTCCACCGACAATTCGGGGAAATCGAGGCGGTAGAGGCCACCCGTATCCGGATTCACCGAGGCCGGGCCCGTCGAGCCCTTGCAACTGCCCAGCGAGTTCACGCAGACCACGAACCAGCGGTCGGTGTCGATCGGCTTGCCCGGGCCAAGCATCGCCTCCCACCAGCCCTCCGCCTCGTTACCCGGATTGCGCGCCGCATGCGCGTCCGGCGACAGCCCGGTGACGATCAACACCGCGTTGTCGCGGCGCTCGTTCAAGGTGCCCCAGGTTTCATACGCCATCCGCGCCCCGTGCAGCGCACCGCCGCGTTTCATGCGGAACGGCGAGGGCAGGGGATGGAAGCGGGTGCCGGGGGGGATGAATTCGGTCATCGCGGGAGTGTAGGCAATGCGGCGGGGCGATGCCATTTCATGTGTACATCGTGGTGTTGCGTGCGCACGCCGTGGTGCGTCGCTTTCCCTCGCCCTGCGAAGCGGGGAGAGGGTGCCCGGAGGGCGGGTGAGGGGCGAGCGGAGACGCAGGCCTTGCGCATCGATCAACGGTCGACGCGCGTCTGCAAGTAGATGGGGAGAGTGCTGCGCAAAGAGCGTCCCTCATCCGCCTTCGGCACCTTCTCCCCGCAGGCGGGGAGAAGGGAACGACACACAGCGCCTCACGGCACCACGCGGTCGATCATCAGTGTGTAGGTGTTGCCGGCCTTGACGTCGGCAGTGACGGCAGCGGCTTCCAGATCGCCGGTCTGGGCGGCGGGGCCGCTGCCTTTGGCGATGCGGGCCACCAGCTGTACTTGCGGCAGCTGCGACAGCTTGAGCGTGGGCATGGGGCTGTCGCCATCGCCGAGGGGCACGGTTACCGGGAAGGTATCCACCGGCAGGCGTTTGGCGGCGACCGGCATCGGCGGGCCACCCACCTGGCGGGCGAACACGAACAGTGTGTCGCCCGGCGCCAGCTTGTCCTTCAGGGCCGGCGCCAGATCGACCGTGACCGTGAGCAGTGCAGGTGTGGCGTCGGCGACTGGTGCGGGCGCCGTGTCCGCCAGTGGCGGCAGGCCGGCGTCGGCACGGGCTTCGTTGATCTGCGTGCGCAGGGTGGCGGCGGTGTTGGGGTCGACCTTGGCCAGCAGCGGCTCCCAGGTCTTCGCCGCATCCGCATGCTTGCCTTCCTGTCGCTGCGCGAGGCCGACGAACCACAGCGCGCGCTGATGATCGGGATTGATGGCGATGGCCTTGTCCAGCAGCGCCATCGCCTGCGCGTCGAGCTTGCGTTCGGCATTGTTGAACAGCCGTGCCTGCGCGGCTTCGACCAGCAGGTCGGCGTCGGTGGGCAGCAGCTGTACGGCGCGCTCGAAGGCTTTCTGCGCGTCGTCGTAACGTTGCAGCGCAGCGTAGGACTTGCCCAGCAGGCGCCAGCCTTCCGGTTCGTTGGGCTGCTTCGCGAGCTCGGCTTCGAGCTGGGTCACGGCATCGTCCAGCGTCGTGGGCATTGTGGCGGTGGCCTGCGGCGACAGCGCGGCAGGCGTGCCCACCACGCGGTACAGCGCGAACGTGGCGATGCCGAGCGCGGCGACGCCGCCCAGCACCAGCCCGCGTGCATCGCGCCACAGCGGCCACAGCACCGCGAGCAGCACGGCGGCGGAGAGCACGATGGAGAGGATCACGAAGGTGGTCATCACCACTCCTGGTTGTCGTCGTCGGTGGTTGGCGCGGGTTGCTTCGCGCGCTTGGCGACGATCCGGCCGACCCAGACGCCGCCGGCCAGCAACAGCAGCAGCGGTCCGAACCACAGGATGTAGGTGCTGGGCGCGACCTCGGGCTTGTACAGCACGAACTCGCCGTAGCGATCGACCAGGAACTGCTTCACCTGTGCGTCGTCCTTGCCCTGGCGCATCAGGTCCAGCACTTCACGCCGCAGGTCGTGCGCGATCTGCGCATTGGAGTCGGCCAGCGACTGGTTCTGGCACATCACGCAGCGCAGTTCGGCGGTGAGTTTGTGGAAGCGGGCTTCCTCGGTCGTGTCGTTGAACTGCAGCGGAGTGGGGTCGCTGGCCTGCGCGAAGGCGGGCGCGGCGGCGACCAGCAGGGCCAGCAGCAGAGCGCGCAGCAGGCGAACGGGAGCGGTGTTCATCGGCCGGCTTCGATCTTTTCCAGCGCCGGGATCAGCTGGTGGTCGATGATGGCCTGGTCGATGGCGCCGACGTGCTTCCAGCGGATCACGCCGTTGCCGTCGACGAGGAAGGTTTCCGGCGCACCGTAGATACCCCAGTCGATCGCGGTGCGGCCTTCGAGGTCGGCGATGACCATCATGTACGGGTTGCCGAACTGCTCCAGCCAGCGCAGCGCGTCCTCGCGTTCGTCCTTGAGGTTGTAGCCGATGAAGCGCACGCGCTTGGTCAGCGCGAATTGCGTGAGGATGGGGTGTTCGACGCGGCATTCGGGGCACCAGCTGCCCCAGACGTTCATCACGTAGGGCTGGCCGGCGAGATCGGCGTTGGTGACGCGCTTGGCGGGGTCGTGCAGCAGCGGCAGCTCGAACGCGGGCGCGGGCTTGCCGATCAGCGGCGACGGTAGCGCATCGCGGCCGGCGCGGTCGGACTGCGACACGCCGTAGTACAGCAGGCCCATCAGGCCGACGAAGAACAGGCCGATGATGACCAGTGCGAACGTCAGTGCACCGCGCGAGCGCGGTGGCGAAGGCGGGAGTTCGGAAGCGTTGTTCATGCGGGACGCGCCTCGGATTTCTTGTGGTTCCGGAACCGGCGATCGGCGGCGGTGACGAAGCCGCCCAGGGCCATCAGCGCGGCGCCAAGCCAGATCCAGCGGATGAAGGGTTTGATGTGCACGCGCAGTGCCCACGCGTCATTGCCGAGCGGTTCGCCGATGGCGACGTAGACATCGCCCAGCACGCCGGGTTTGATGCCGGCTTCGGTCATCACCTGGCCACCGCTGGCATAGGCGCGCTTTTCCGGATGCAGCAGCACCACCGGCTGGCCGTCGCGCAGCACCTGCACGTGGCCGCGGTCGGACAGGTAATTGGGCCCCTGGGTTTCATCGACGCCCTGGAAGTGGAAGCCCCAACGACCGACCTCGACCGTCTGGCCGGGCTTCACCGCCAGTTCGCGCTGCACGTTCAGCGCTTCCACCAGCAATGCGCCGACCAGGAACACCGCGACGCCGGTATGCGCCAGCGTCATGCCGAGCATCTCGGGCGTGAAGCGGCCGTTGGCGCGCAGGCGCTGCCAGACGAAGCGCAGCGTGCCCAGGCCGACCCAGGCCGCACCCAGGATGCCGGCAGCGACCTTCAGCTTGCCCTGCGGCGCCATGACGTACGCGATGGCGGCCACCACGAGCGCCAGGCCGGCCCACGGCAGCAGGATCGCCACCAGCTTGCCGGGCTTGTCGCGCTGCCACTTGGCAAGGGGTCCGAACGGCACCAGCGCCACCAGCGGCGCCATCAGCACGATGAACAGCAGGCTGAAGTACGGCGGGCCGACCGAGATCTTGCCGAGGTCCAGCGCGTCGGCGATCAGCGGGTACAGCGTGCCCAGCAGGACCATCGCGCAGGCGGCGGTCAGCAGCAGGTTGTTGGCCAGCAGCAGCGTCTCGCGCGAGCTGGCGGCGAAGTACGACTTCTCCGACTCGCCATCGGCCAGCTGCGGCGCACGCAGCGCATACAGCAGCAGCGAGCTGCCGATGACGATGCCGAGGAAGATCAGGATGAACACGCCGCGCGTGGGATCGGCGGCGAACGCGTGCACGCTGGTGATCACGCCGGAGCGCACCAGGAACGTGCCGAGCAGCGACAGCGAGAACGCGGCGATGGCGAGCAGCAGTGTCCAGCCACGGAAGGCGCCGCGCTTCTCGGTGACCGCCTGCGAGTGGATCAGCGCCGCGCCGACCAGCCACGGCATGAAGCTGGCGTTCTCGACCGGGTCCCAGAACCACCAGCCGCCCCAGCCCAGTTCGTAATACGCCCACCAGCTGCCCAGCGCGATGCCCAGGGTCAGGAAGCCCCACGCCACGTTGGTCCACGGCCGCGTCCAGCGCAGCCAGCGCGCATCGACGTGGCCGTCGAGCAGCGCGGCGATGGCGAATGCGAACGGCACCACGAAACCGACGTAGCCCACGTACAGCAGCGGCGGATGGATGATCATCCCCGGGTCCTGCAGCAGCGGGTTGAGGTCGCGGCCTTCGCCGGGGGAAGGCAGCAGGCGCACGAAGGGATTCGACGTAAAGATCAGGAAAGCGAGGAAGCCGATGGCCACCACGCCCATCACGCCCAGCACGCGCGCCATCACCACGTCGGGCAGGCCACGCGAGAACAACGCCACGGCGCCGGTCCACAGCGCCAGCACCAGCGCCCACAGCAGCAGCGAGCCCTCGTGCGAGCCCCATACCGCGGTGTAGCGGTAGACCATCGGCAGCAGCGAATTGGAGTTGTCGGCGACGTACTTGACCGAGAAGTCCTGCTGCACGAACGCGACGGTCAGCGCGATGAAGGCCAGCATCACCAGCCACAGCTGTGCGTAGGCCGCCGGGCGTGCGACTTCCATCCATGACGCCTTCCCGCGCTGCGCGCCGGCCAGCGGCAGCACTGCCTGCAGCATCGCCACCAGCAGCGCCAGGATCAGCGCGATTTGTCCGAGTTCAGGCAGCATCAGTCATCCATTCCCTCGCCCCGCTTCGCGGGGAGAGGGTGCCGAAGGCGGGTGAGGGGCGAGCGGAGTCGCCGAGATAAGAGCAACGGGAAGATATCCGGATGCGATGGCCAGCGGCTTCCCCGTCGGCCACACGCCGAGAAGCAAGAGCGCCCCTCATCCGGCCTTCGGCCACCTTCTCCCCGCAAGCAGGGAGAAGGGAGATCACGGTGGGCTTGGCGCTCAATTCGCCGACCCTGCCGGCGCGGCCGGCACGTCGTGCTTCTGGTGCGCCTTGCCCATCTTGTCGGCGACTTCCTTCGGCATGTAGGCCTCGTCGTGCTTGGCCAGCACGTCGGTGGCGACGAACACGCCGTCCTGCATCGAGCCGGTGGCGACCACGGCCTGCCCCTCGCGGAACAGGTCGGGCAGGATCTTGTCGTAGCGCACCGTCAGTTGCGCATCGCCGTCGGTCACGCCGAACTGCGAGACCAGCGAGCCGGGTTCGCGCTTGAACGAGCCTTTCTCGACCATGCCGCCCAGGCGGAAGCGCGATTCGCCGGCTTCGCCACGCAGCACTTCGGCGGGGGTGTAGAGATAGGCCACGTTGCGCTGCAGGGCCATCGCGATCAGCGTGGTCGCGATACTCGCCACCACGATGGCGAGCAGCACGAACAGCAGGCGGCGGCGTCTAACGGGATTCATCGGTCAGCGTTCCAGGTCGGCGGGGGCGGCGCTGCGGCGCGCATCGCGCGCCACGCGTTGGCGGGCGGCGCGCAGTTCGCGGCGCACCTGCAGGCGCGGGGCGAGGAAATCCCAGCCCAGCACCACGGCGAACACGGCGTAGGCGCCGATGACGTATTCGAGGTAGCTCACGGCGTGGCCTCCTTCGCGGCGGCGAGTTTCGCCACCCAGTCCTTGCCGGCTTCGCGGCGCAGGTTGTCGGCGCGGGCACGCGCCAGCAGCGAGCCGGCGAACCAGAACTTCGTCGCGATGACCATCAGCACCAGCGGCAGGACCATGCTGTCGTCCATGCTGGATTCGCCGAACACGCGGATGGTCTGGCCCTGGTGCAGCGAGTTCCACCAGACCACCGAGTAGCGGATCACCGGCAGGATCGCCACGCCGACGATAGCCAGCAGGCCGGCGGCGCGCGCGGCGTTGCGGCGGTCGTCGATGGCGCCGTACAGGCCCATCACGCCCAGGTAGAGGAACAGCAGGATCAGTTCGGTGGTCAGGCGCGGGTCCCAGTCCCACCACGTGCCCCACATCGGCTTGCCCCAGAGGCTGCCGGTGGCCAGGGTGATGACGGTGAACGCCGCGCCGGTGGGCGCGCACGCCATCGCGAGGATCTCGCACAGCTTGATGCGCCAGACCAGCGCGATCGCCGCGTAGAACGCCATCAGGCCGAACACGAACATGCTCATCCACGCGCTGGGCACGTGGATGTAGAGGATGCGGAAGCTGTCGCCCTGCTGGTAGTCGGCAGGCACCACGAACAGCGCCTGCCACAGGCCCAGGCCGAGCAGCACGATCGCCGCCAGGTAGCACCACGGCGTCCAGCGTGCCGCGAAGCGGTCGAAGTACGGGGGCGAGCCGAGTTGGTGGAACCAGCGGACGAGAGGATTCATGCAGCGGGGGTCTTCAGGTCAGGGCGATGCGGATCGCCGCAGCGGCCGCCAGCGGCGCCAGCAGCAGCGAGAGCAGCAGGCCGGCACCCAGCCAGAGGAGGGCACCGGAGGCATCCAGTCCTTGTGCGCTGGCGGCCACGGCGCCGGCGCCGAATACCAGCACGGGGACGTACAACGGCAGCGCCAGCAGGGCCACAAGGATACCAGAGCGCCTCATGCCGACCGTCAGGGCCGCGACCACCGCGCCCAGCAGGCTCAGCAGCGGCGTGCCCAGCGCGAGCGTGGCGAGCAGCATCGGCAACTGGCTGTGTGGCAGGTGCAGCATCTCGCCCAGCAGCGGCGTGGCCAGCACCAGTGGCAGGGCGGTGGTCGCCCAGTGGGTCAGTACGCGCACAAGCACCAGCCAGGCCAGCGGCACCGGTGCGAGGATCCACTGTTCGAGCGAGCCGTCCTCGGCATCGCCACGGAACAGGGTGTCCAGCGACAGCAGGCCCGCCAGCAGCACGGCCACCCACACCACGGCGGGCGCGACCTTCGATAGCACCAGCGGTGCGGTGCCCAGGCCGAGGGCGAACAGCACCACCACCAGCAGCGCGAACAATGCCGGCTGCAGTGCGTCGCCACGGCGGCGCCACAGCAGTTGCACGTCGCGGACGACCAGCGCGCGCGCGGTTTGCAGCAGGGACGGCGCGGTACTCATGCCGGGCGCTCCATCACCAGCATCCGCGTCTGCACCGGTGGCGCGGCGTAGGCGCCGTGCGTCGTGACCAGGGCCGCACCGCCATCGCGCAGGTGGGCCGAAATCATCCGGTTCACCAGGTTGATGCCGTCCAGGTCGAGGTTGGCGTAGGGCTCGTCCAGCAGCCAGAGCGGCGAGGGCGACAGCCACAGGCGGGCGAGCGAGAGGCGTTTCTTCTGTCCGGCGGAGAGCTGGCGAGCGAAGGCGTCTTCGTAGCCGGCCAGTCCCACCATCGCCAAGGCATTGCCGGGCATCTGGCGGGCGCGGCGGCCATGCAGGCCGCAGAGGAAGTTGAGGTTTTCCAGCGTGTTCAGGTCGGCTTTCAGTGCCGGAAGATGGCCCAGATAGGCCATCGCATGTGCCCGGCGCGACGGGCCGGCGGGCTGTCCGTCGATGTCGATCTGGCCCGCATCGGCGCGAAGCAGGCCGGCCAGCACGCGCAGCAGGGTGGTCTTGCCGACGCCGTTTCCGCCCTGCACCAGCAGCGCCTCGCCCGCATCCACGGCAAAGTCCAGCGGCCCGAACACCGGCTCGTCATTGCGCGAGAACGCCAGGGCGCGGGCAGCCAGCAGCGGCGGGTGGCGGGAAGCGGCGTCGGTCATCGGATCGGGCGTTCCCGGGCGGGAGGCTGGGGTGTCCTGGAGGCTCAATCGCCCATTCTAAACGGAGGGGCCGGTCCGGCCGCCTGCGACAGACGGTCGCGGTCCGTCACCCCACCCAGTCGGTATGCGGGTCGCCGTCGGCCTGCAGCGGCCGGGGCCACATCATCCGCAGTCGCACCGGTGTGTCGGCGTGCCAGAAGAGCGTGCCGCCCTGGCCGAACTCGCGCGCCAGGGCGTCGGCCTGTTCCAGCGTGGCGTCCAGTACCAGGCAACCATGTTCGACCATGCCGCCCTGGTTGTTGCAGCCCAGCGCCGGGAGGAATGACAACCCCAACGTGTGTAGGCGTGCGTGCAGGCGTTCCTGCGCGACGTCGTTGACCGGGCGCGGCGCCTCGCCGGGTGGAGGATTCCACGCGGTGATGAACAGATAGCGGGTCGCCATGACCTGGCGTTCGACGTCCGGCGCGGTCGAGCCGGTGCGGAACAGCCATTCCTGCCGACCCACCGTGACGAAGTAGTGCGCGGCAGCCCAGGCCGTGGCCAGCCGTGCGCGTTCCGCCTCGGGGACATCCCCGAGGGTCGTGCCGGCAGCGGGAACGCGGTGGTCGGCCATGGCCGCATCATCGCGCGTAACGCCCAGCGCGTACACTCCGCGTTCCCCTTCATCGAGTGCCCGAACCAGGATGTCCCAGCCGCAGACCAAGCTGCCCAAGGTGGGCACCACCATCTTCACCGTGATGTCGCAGCTCGCCGCCGAGCACGGCGCGGTCAACCTGGGGCAGGGTTTCCCGGACTTCGCGGTGCCGCCGCGGCTGGTGGACGAACTGGATGCCGCCATGCGCGCCGGCCACAACCAGTACGCGCCGATGACCGGTGTGGCGCCGCTGCGCCAGGCCATCGCGGAGAAGGTGCTGCGCTGCTACGGCCGCGAGGTGAATCCCGACACCGAGATCACCGTGACCAGCGGTGCTACCGAGGCGCTGTTCAACGCCATCCATGCGGTAGTGCGCCCGGGCGAAGAAGTCATCGTGCTGGACCCCGCCTACGACAGCTACGAGCCGGCCATCGACCTGGCCGGCGCGCGTGCGGTGCACGTGCCATTGGATCCGCAGACCTTCGCGGTGGATTGGGATCGCGTGCGCGCGGCCATCACCCCGAAGACGCGCCTGCTGATCATCAACAGCCCGCACAACCCGTCTGGCGCGATGTTCGACGAAGCCGACATCCGCGCGCTGTCCGCGCTGCTCGAGGGCACCGGCATCTACCTGATCTCCGACGAGGTCTACGAGCACATCGTGTTCGATGGCCGCCGCCACGAATCGATCCTGCGCTATCCCGAACTGGCCGCGCGTGCGTTCGTGGTGTCCAGCTTCGGCAAGACCTACCACTGCACAGGTTGGAAGATCGGCTATGCCATCGCACCGCCGGCGCTGACAGCGGAGTTCCGCAAGGTTCACCAGTACAACGTGTTCTGCACCTTCGCGCCGGCGCAGTACGCGTTCGCCGCGATGATCCGGCAGGAGCCCGAGCATTACGAACAATTGGGCGCCTTCTATCAGGAGAAGCGCGACCGTTTCCACGAGCAGTTGTTGGGCACGAAGTTCACACCGCTGCCGGTGCCGGGCGGTTACTTCCAGCTGGTCGACTATTCAGCGGTCAGCGATCTGCCGGATGCCGAGTTCGTGAAGTGGCTGACCATCGAGCATGGCGTCACCGCGATCCCGCTGTCGCCGTTCTACGAGACGCCGCCGGCCAGCCAGCGCCTGGCGCGGCTGTGCTTCGCCAAGAACGAAGCGACGCTGGATGCGGCGATTGAGCGGTTGAAGAAGCTCTGACCGTCGTCCCAGCGAAGGCTGGGACCCATTGGCTTTTTCTTCGTTTTTTGGAAAGACGCAAAAGCAAGATGGATCCCAGCGTGCGCTGGGATGACGCCGGACACATCGCGACCATCGTCATGATGGCGGCTTGGAGACAGAACGCATGCAGGACCTCCGCATTTCCCTTGTCCAGGGCGAGACGCGCTGGCATGACCCGGCGGGCAACCGCGACTACTACGGTGGCCTGATCGCGCCGCTTGCCGGAAAGACCGATCTGGTGATCCTGCCGGAGACGTTCACCAGCGGTTTCAGCAACGAGGCCATCGACCAGGCCGAGGGCATGGACGGCGCCACGGTGGCGTGGATCTGTGAGCAGGCCAGGACGCTGGGTGCCGCAGTTACCGGCAGCGTGCAACTGCGCACGTCGGAGGGGGTGTTCAATCGTCTGCTGTTCGCCACGCCCGACGGCGCGTTGCATTACTACGACAAGCGCCATTTGTTCCGTTATGCGAACGAGCACAAGCGATATGCAGCCGGCAACGAGCGGCTGACGTTGGAATGGAAGGGCTGGCGGATCAATCCGCTGGTCTGTTACGACCTGCGTTTCCCGGTGTTCGCGCGCAACCGTTACGACGTGGAGCGTCCGGGCCAGCTCGACTTCGATCTGCAGTTGTTTGTCGCAAACTGGCCGGCGGCGCGTGCGTATCCGTGGAAGACGCTGTTGCGCGCGCGGGCAATCGAGAATCTCTGCTACGTCGCGGCGGTCAATCGTGCGGGGACGGATGGCAATGGGCACGAATATAGCGGCGACAGTGCGGTGATCGATTTCCTGGGGCAGCCGGTGGTGGAGTTGCCGGCAGGCGAGGGTGTGGCGACGTCGACGATCTCGGCGGAGGCGCTGGCGGCGCATCGGGAGAAGTTTCCGGCGATGCTCGATGCGGATCGGTTCGAGTTGCGCTGAGCTCGGCTTCTAAGCCCCTCTCCCTGCGGGAGAGGGGTTGGGGTGAGGGGCAACGAAGTCCGTATCCCTCTCGCCGTCAGCCTTGAGCCACATCCGCGATGGCACTGGTTTCGTGGCCTTGCGTGATGGCTTTTCTCTTTCCGCATAGATGGCGCGCTCGCCGCGAGGCGTCACTTTCTTTGCTTGTGCAAAGAAAGTAACCAAAGAAAGCACACCCCAGGCGGCACGCCCTGCGCTTCGCTCCGTGTCCGCGAGCGGTCCGGGAATTTTCGTAAGGCACATCCCTGTGCCATACGAAAACGCCGCCCATCCAGGGCGGCGCCCTACGGGTTTTACCCGGCCCGCTCGCCGTGCCTCATGGGGGCCCGAAGGCAACAGCCACAGCAAAGCACTTGCTACGGATATGTCCGGCCCAGCTTCGGGGCCCCTTAGGTCCGGCAGTCACGGCGGGTCAAACCCCGTAGGGGCGACGCGCAAGGATGTGCGTCGTTTCCGGATGACACAGGATGTGTCTTCCGGAAATTCCCGCCGGGATTGCGAACCCGCCGCGAAGCGGCGGGCGGACCGCCGGGGTGTGCTTTCTTTGCCTACTTTCTTTGCACAAGCAAAGAAAGTAGGGCCCCCGCGGCGAGCGACGCCATGCGTGACCTAAAGCAGACCCACACCGAAAGATGCACGTAAAAGGTCCATCGCGCGTGAGCGTTTTCGGTGAATCGCGAATGTTGTCAGGCCGCCGGTTATCGAGACTGACTGACTTCGTCGCCCCTCACCCCAACCCCTCTCCCGCAGGGAGAGGGGCTTCAGAGCCGCCTCTGCCTGGCCGCGTGAAGTCAGCCGCTCTTCGGAGGCAGGATCTGGCACACCGCCTGGCACATCACCAGCACGCGGCCCGCGTCGTCACGCACCTCGCCCGCGAGGAACAGCTGATTGCGCGTGCGTTCCACCAACCGCGCATGGCAGGTGATGTGCGGAATGTCCGGCGTCACCGGGCGCAGGTACTGCGTGTTGAGCGAGGTCGTCACGCTGGGCGGTGCGATCAGGTACGAGAACGGGCCCAGCGTGTTGTCCAGCGCGGCGACGATGAAGCCGCCCTGCATGTGGCCGATCGGATTCTGGTAGCGGGGCAGCACGGGAAAACGCATCGCCAGCGATTCGCCTTCCACGTAGGCGACCGGCTCGCCCTGCATGTCGAGCAGGCACGGCGGCGGAATCTGCAGGGGTGCGCCGGCAGGCAGGCGTGCGCGCAGCAGGGCGTTGATGTCGGTGCCGTCGCTCATGGTGTGAAACTCAACTCGAACGAGGTGAAGAAAGGCGCGCGCCCTGGCGCCGACAGCGTCCTGCCCGCGATCTGCTTCTGCACGCAGATCGCCAGGGGCGTCGCGCCTTCCCGCCACGTGCGTACCACCTTGCCGGTGGCGTCCAGCTCCGCCACGACCACGAACGGCGAGGTGTCCGCCGTGGGGGTCGCGCATGCGCTGACGCCGGCATCGAGCGCGATGGCCTGTGCATCGCGCAGCGATGCCGCCTGCTCCGGCGCCAGCGCGGCTTCGTCGGCATCCGCGCGTTGCTTGGCTTGCGTGTAGTCGAGCGTTGCCTGTGCGTGCGCCACGGAAGCGCAGCACAACCCGAATGCGAACAGGAGGTGTTTCATCACCGGATGTTCCTCACGGCGCCTTCGGCGGTTCGATCCGCCAGATCTTGCCGTCGTCTTCGTCGGTGACCACGTAGACGTTGCCGTCCTGCCCGACGCGGACGTCGCGCACACGCTCACCGATCTCGTTGAGCAGGCGTTCTTCGCCGACGACCTTGTCGCCGTCCAGGGTCAGGCGGATCAGGTTGCGTTCGGCCAGCGAGCCGAGGAACAGGCTGTCGTTCCAGGGGCTCTCCGGTCGCCCGGTATAGAACGCCATGCCGGACACACCCGGGGATTTCTCCCACAGGTGGTGCGGTTGTTCCATGCCGTCCTTCGCCTTGCCTTCCGCTTCCGGGATCGGCTGGCCGGAATAATTGATGCCGTGGGTGATGACCGGCCAGCCATAGTTCTTTCCAGGCTGGGGCAGGTTGATCTCGTCGCCACCGCGTGGGCCATGCTCGCTCTGCCAGAGCGTGCCGGTGCGCGGGTCGCGCGCCATGCCCTGCATGTTGCGGTGGCCGTAGCTGTAGATCTCGGGGCGCGCGCCGGATTGGCCGACGAAGGGATTGTCCTGCGGCACGCTGCCGTCCAGGTTGAGGCGCACCAGCTTGCCCTGCAGCTTGTCGAGTTCCTGCGACATCGCGCGCTTGTTGCGCTCGCCCTGGCTGATGAAGAGGTGGCCGGCATCATCGAAGACCAGACGCGAGCCGAAGTGGTTCGGGCCGTCGACCTTCGGTTCCTGGCGGTAGATCACCTTGACGTCGGCGAGCGCGCCGTCGGCCAGCGTGCCGTAGGCCACTGCGGTGCCTGCGGTACCGTTGTCGCCCGGCTCGGCATAGCTCAGGTAGATGCGCTGGCTGCTGGCGAAATCCGGCGCGGGCACCACGTCGAGCAGGCCGCCCTGGCCGGTGGCGAAGACCTTGGGTACGCCCGTGACCGGTGCGGACACCGCGCCGTCGGCACCGACGCGGCGCAACTGCCCGCTGCGTTCGGTGACGAGCATGCTGCCGTCGGGCAGGAACGCGAGCCCCCAGGGATGATCCAGACCGCCCGCCACCTGCGTGGCCCGGACCTGGCCCTTGGCACTGGTCAGCGTCTGCGCGGGCTGGCTCGCGGGTGCAGGCTGCTCCGCCGCGGCGGTGGCGTTGCCTCTGGCTTCACCGTTCGCGGGTGAATTGCACGCGGCCAGGGGCAGCGCGAGAAGCAGGGCGGTGGCGAGTCGGTGGGATGCGTTGCGCAACGTCGTATCTCCTGTGGGGAACATAGTCAGCGGTAGCCGGATCAGCGGTAGCCGGCGGCCTGCAGTTCGAACAGTTCGGCGTAACGGCCGCCCTCGGCCAGCAACTGCTCGTGCGTGCCGCTCGCTTCCAAGCGTCCTTCGTTGAGGACCAGGATGCGGTCCGCCATGCGTACGCTGGAGAAGCGGTGCGAGATCAGCACCGCCGTCCGATTGTCCGACAATTCCTTGAAGCGTTGGAAGACCTCGAATTCCGAGCGCGCGTCCAGCGCCGCGGTCGGTTCGTCCAGAATCATCACCTGCGCATCGCGCATGTAGGCGCGCGCGATGGCGATCTTCTGCCATTGCCCGCCGGACAGGTCCACGCTGTTCTTGAAGCGGCGGCCGACCATCTGGTCGTAGCCCTGGGGCAGCCCGGCGATGACTTCGTCGGCCATGGCGCGTGCGGCAGCGTCGCGGATGCGGGCCTGGTCGTGCATCGCGTCGATCTGGCCGACACCGATGTTCTCGCCGGCGGTCAGGTGGTAGCGCACGAAGTCCTGGAAGATCACCCCGATGTTGGCGCGCAGCTCATCGATGTCGTAGTCGCGCAAGTCGCGGCCATCCAGCAGGATGCGGCCTTCGTCCGGGTCGTACAGGCGCGCTAGCAGCTTGACCAGTGTGGTCTTGCCGGCGCCGTTCTCGCCGACCAGCGCCAGCACTTCGCCGGCGCGCAGCTCGAAGTCCAGACCCCGCACCGCCCAGCGTTCGGCGTCGGGATAGCGGAAGCCCACGTTCTCGAAGGTGAAGCCGCGGGTGATCGGTTTCGGCACCGGGACGGGATCGGCGGGCGATGTGATCTCCGGTTCGATCTCGAAGAACGAAAACAGGTCGTCCAGGTACAGTGCCTGGCCCGCGACCTGCGAAAAGCCCACCAGCAGGCCTTCCAGCAACTGGCGCAGGCGGCGGAAACTGCCTGCCAGGAACGTCAAGTCGCCGATGCTGAAGTCGCCACGCACCGTGCGCCAGGCGATGTAACCGTAGGCAACGTAGTACCCCAGCGTGCCCAGCGCCGCCAGTAGCGTGCCCCAGACCGCACGGCGCCGCGCCAGCGCGCGGTTGGCGATGAAGAACTTGTCGGCCAGCGTGCGATAACGGCTGATCAGGAAGCGGTGGAGGTTGAAGATCTTCACCTCTTTCGCCGTTTCCACGCTGGCGCCCATCTGCCGCATGTATTCCAGCTGCCGTCGCTCCGGCGTCCACTGGAAA
Organism: uncultured Pseudoxanthomonas sp.; assembly: GCF_946886695.1. The sequence continues at coordinate 43,549 of NZ_CAMPJD010000015.1, forward strand.
TTCAACGAGTAGCCCACCGCATTGAAGTGCGCTTCGCCGATGAAGGCGGGAATCAGCGCCACCGCCAGCAGCACCATCAGCCACGGCGCGTAGACCAGCAGGCCCGCGGCGAAGCCGACTACGGTGATGGCGTCCTGCACCTGGCCGAACAGCTGGCTCATCAGGTTCATGCGGCCCATGGTCTGGCGGCGCGCGCGGTCCAGCTTGTCCTGCAGGTCCGGGTCTTCGAAGTCTTCCAGGTCCAGCGTGGCCGCGTGTTCCATCAGGCGGATGCTGGTGGCGTTGGTGAACAGCTCCGACAGCAGGGCGTCGGCATAGCTCACCATGCGGCCCAGCAGGTCGGACAGGATCGCCAGCGCGAATTCCACCGCCAGCAACCACAGCAGGTGGTCCAGCACGCCGCTCCGCCACGCAGTCAACAGGCCTTCCTGCGGCACGCCGGAGCCGACCAGACGGATGGCTTCGTCGATGATCAGCTTGCCGATGTACAGCGTGACGATGGGCAGCAGCGCGCGGATCACGCGCAGGCCCAGGCTGGCGGTGGTCAGGACGCGACTTGTCTGCCAGATCTGGCGCAGGAACGGCGCCAGGTTGCGCATCGCATCGAAGCGCTCGCGCAGGTTCGGCTTGGTGGCAGGACGCGGGGCGGCGCCCTGGGGCTTGCCCGCGGGCGGGGGTGACGAGGCCATGCGTGGATTGTGCCTGCCCCGGATGGATTTGGGGTGAAAGCGCGGCTATCTGCACGGTGGGAGCGACGTCAGTCGCGATCAGGCACTGCATTGGTCCGATCGCGACTGACGTCGCTCCCACAGTGGCCTCTGGGGCATCATCGGGAAGCGACGCGGATCGCGACTGGACGTTCTCCGTGCATCCGTATCCAGTTGTTCGGGGAAGCGGTATGACCCCGTTCGACCGGACCTCTCCAGGTGACGGACAACGCCAGCCGCGATCCGCGCCGCCTCGCACCAGGCTCAGCGCATCGCGACCGCCAGTGATGCCGGCTGGATGCTGACCGCCTGCCCGGGCTCGACGCGTTCGCCGCCACGTACGATCAAACGGTCGCCGACGCGCACATCGCCGGTCACCTCCACCAGGCCATCGACTTCGGCGCCGGTTTCCACCGGCAGGCGTTCGGCCTTGCCGGCGCCATCCACGCGCATCACGAAGTCGCCTTCTCGACGCAGCATCACCGCGTCGCGCGGCACCGCGACCACGCTGCGCGTGCCTGCGCTGGGAAGTCCGACGTCCACCGCACTGCCCACCGGCATCTGGGTGGCATCGATGGCGATGCGCAGTTCCAGCTGGCGCGAGGATTCGTCGCCGACCGGCACCAGGGCGGTCACCGGCCACGCGCGCTCGGTGTCGCCCGCGCGCACGAGCACCGAGGTGCCTGTACCCAGGTGCTGCGCCAGGTCCACCGGCGCACGCACACGGACTTCCTGCGATGCCGTGTCCACCAGGCGCGCCACGGACGCGCCGGTGGTCAGGTATTCGCCCAGTTGGGTGTGGCGTTCGGCGACGATCCCGGTGAACGGAGCGCGCACCACCATCTGTTCGCGCTGGTGACGCGTCTGCGCCAGTTGCGCGAGTGCGCGTGCCCGCTCCTGCACCAGCATGTCGCGGTCGGCGCGGAGCTGTTCGTATTGCGCGCGTGCGATGTTCTGTTGTGCGGCCAGTTGCGCGTAGCGCTGTTCCTGCCGGGCCGCAAGGTCGAGCTGGGCCTGGATGCGGGCCAGGTCGGCGCGGCCTTCCTGCTCGCGTAGCCGCAATGCCGTGTCGTCCAGCACCGCCAGCGCCTGGCCGGCGCGTATGCGTTCGCCCACCTCGACCACCTCGACGACGCGCCCGCCCTGTTCGCTGGCGACGCGCGCGTCCTGCCGGCTGATCACGCTGCCGGGCGCCCAGTGGCGCGGCGCGAACTCCGCATTCACCGCCGGCGCGACACTGACGATCGCCGGCGGTGCATCCGGCGTTTCGGGGGCGCTGGCGTCGGCGTCCAGTTTCAGCAGGGGCAGGGCGAGGACACCCGCCAATGCGGCGGCAATCAGGGTCTTGTGCAGGGTGCGCATGTCGTTTTCCAGGAAGGGGGAGGGAATCAGGTCGCAGGGGACGGAAGCGGCGTGACGGGGGTGTCGCGTACGTCCGCGCGGGCGACGCGTGAGCCAGCCAGCCGCAGCAGGGCGGGCACCAGCACCACGGTGAACAGCAGGCTCAGCGCCACGCCGCCGACCGAGACCGCGGCGAGGCCGCGGTAGATCACCGCGCCGGGGCCGGGATTGATCGCCATCGGCAATGCGCCCAGCACACCGGTCAGCGCTGCGATCAGGATCGGTCGCAGGCGCTGGTCCAGGGCCTGTTTCAGCGCTTCGTCCAGCGATGCGCCGCCCGCCTGTGCCTCGCGTGCCTGCGCCACCAGCAGGATGGCGTTGTTGATCACCATGCCCAGCAGCATGATGAAGCCGATCATCGACAGCAGGTCCAGCGTTTGTCCGGCGGCCAGGTCCAGCACGCGCAGGCCCAGCACGCCCCCGAGCACCGCCATCGGCAGGGTGGCCATGACGAAGGCGCTGTCGCGCAATGACTTGAACATCGCCGCCATCAGCATGAACAGCACCGCCAGCGCGATCACGAAGTTCGTGCCCATGCTGCGCACCACTTCGCCGAGCCGGTCGGCACTGCCTGAAATGCGGATGGCGGCGTCAGGCGGCAGCCCATCGCGCAATGCAGGCACGATCTCGTCATTGACGATGTCCAGCGCTTCTTCCAGCGACATCGCGGCGGGCGGATCGACGGTCAGCGTCACCGTGCGGCGACGGTCGATGCGGCGCAACTGGTTGGGTGCGAGCACCGTGTCCACCTGCGCGAGTTCGGCCAGGCTCAACACGCCGCCCTGGGGTGTCGCCAGCGGCGCCGCGCCCAGCCGTTCGACATCGTCGGCGCGGTCGCTGCGCAGGATGATGGCCAGCCGGCGGTCGCCGTCGAAATGCTCGCCCAGCCACTGGCCATCGCCTAGCGCACGTACGACGGTGCCCAGCTCGGGCCGCCGCCAGCCCGCTTCCGCCAGGCGGCGGTCGTCCGGATTCACCCGCAGCTCCGGCGTGCCGGCATCGGCATTGGGCCACGCCTGCACGTTGGCGCCGGCGAAGCGCTCCGACAGCAGTTTGCGTCCTGCTTCCGCCGCCCGGGCCAGTGCGTCGCCATCGCTGTGCTGCAGGTGGATGGCGATGGCGCGTGCCGACCCGCCGAAGCTGCCGAACAGTTCGCCTTCGCTGGCGAAAGCGCGCGTGTCCGGAAAGCCGACGACGATCTCGTCGCGCACGATGCGTTCCAGTTCGCCGATATCGGCGGGATCGACCACGCGTGCACCGAGCGAACCACCGCCGGGCCACAGGTTGAGGTACCAGTTGCTCAGCTGCGGCCCCTTTTCGCCCTCCATGTACGGGCGCATGCGCTCGAGCACCACCGGCGCGATCTCGCGGTTCACGCGTTCCGGGCTCATGCCGGGCGGGAAGTTGAAGAAGGCATCCACCGCGGCACGCTTCACCGGCGGCAGGTAGTCGATCTGCGGCATCAGCAGCGTCGCCAGCAGCACGGGGGCGAGCACCAGTGCGCCGACCCACGCAAGTTGACGCGGACGACCCTCGGTGACACGCAGCGACCAGTCGCTGACGCGCGACCAGGCACGGTGCTGCGTGGCATCTCCGGGACGCGTGCGCAGCCAGCTGCCGGCAGCGGCGGGCAGCACGGTAACGGCGATCAGCAGCGAGATCCCCACCGCGATGGAGATGGTCAGCGCCAGGTCGGCGAACAGCTGGCCTTCCACGTCATCCATGAAGATCACCGGCAGGAACACGGCCACGGTGGTGAGCGTGGACGCCACCAGCGCGCCACCCACCTGGCGCGTACCCTCCAGGGCGGCGCGCGCAGCCGGCATGCCTTCCTCGCGCAGCCGCACGATGTTCTCCGCGACGACCACGGCGGCATCCATCACCATGCCGACCGCGAACGCGAGCCCCGCCAGCGAGATGACGTTGAGGCTGCGGCCGGTGAGCTGAAGCACGATGAAGGTGGCCAGCAACGAAATGGGAATGGCGCATGCGATCAGTGCGGTGGCGCGCACATCGCGCAGGAACCACCACAGGCAGCCCACCGCAAGCAGCACGCCGACGGTGAGGCTGCCCGACAGCAGGCCGAGCGCACGGTTGATGAACACCGAGGCATCGAAACTCTGCGCGATATCCAGACCGAGCGGCTTCAGTTCCTGCTCGCGGACGTCCGCGACGACGCGCTTCACTTCATCCAGCGTGTCCAGCACGTTGGCCCCGTTCTCGCGCAGGATGCGCAGCCCGATGGCGGAGTTTCCGTTCTGGTAGGCGAAGAAGCGCTGCTCCGGTCGCTTCACTTCGACGCGTGCGACATCGCCAAGCCGTACCGGCCGGCCATTGCGCCAGGCCAGGATCAGCTCGCCCAGGGCTTCGGGCGAATAGCGCCCGGCGAAACGCAGCACGTACTCCCGCCGTCCGGCTTCCACCACACCGCCGGACACGTCGGTGGCGCGCGCCGCGACGGCGGCGATGTCGGGAATCTGGATGCCCAGCGCGGCGGCACGTTCCAGATTGAGGGTGATGGTCAGCTCTTCCTCTGCGCCACCGTTGATCTCGACGCCGGCCACCCCTTGCACCGCGGAGATACGCGGGACGATGCGGTCCTCGATCATCTGCCGGTAGTCGAGGATGTCGCCACGCGTGCCCGGCAGCTTCTGTACGAAGAAGTACGTGAGCGAGTTGTTGGCGTTGTCGGCGCCCGCCTGCACGACCGGCGGTGTCGCATCGCGCGGCAGCGGTTGCAGCCGGTTCATGCGCGACAGCACTTCAACCAGCATGGCGTCCATGTCGCTGCCGACGGCGAAGGTGAGGTTGATGAAACTGTTGCCCGCGTTGACGTTGGAAGAGATTTCCTCCAGCCCGGGCAGGCCCTGCATCACGGCTTCGATGGGTTCGACGATCTCCGACTCCATCTCCTGCGGCGATGCTGCGCGCCAGCCGGTCTGGATCGACATCTGCGGCCGCTCGATGTCGGGGAACAGCTGAAGGGGCAGCTTCATAAGACTCATCAGGCCGAAGGCGCAGACCATGGCGACGACCACCGCGACGGCAGCGGGATTGCGCAGGGAGGCTTCGGTGAGTTTCATCGTGCAGGTCCGCGTGGTGGTCGGCGGTGCGCACGATGCGCGCGTCTCCAGTGATGGTTATGGCCCGGAAGTCATGCCACGTGCCATATTGCGGCAAGTGGTGGAGCGGGCGCGATGAACCGAAGATCGAGAATCCGCGTTACGCAGAAGCGGCCCGCAAGCGTGAGCTTCGTCATCCCAGCGAATGCTGGGATCCATTTGGCTTCTGCTTCGATGTCATGGCGGACCGCAAGAGCGACGGCAAGATGGGTCCCAGCGTTCGCTGGGACGACGGACGATTTACAGGGTCGACCGGAACCGGAGGCACGATCGCTACAGCAACACCGCCAGCTTGTCGCGATGGCTGCGCGAAAGCTTTAGCTCCTGTCCGCAGTCCAACCGCAGGAAGCTCTCCCCGTTGGTATGTGGCCGCATCTCCACCACCCGGCGCGCATTGACGATGGTGGAGCGGTGGATGCGCGGGAAGCGCTGCGGATCCAGCTGCTTCTCGAGCTCGCGCATGGTGGCGCGCAGGATCAGAGTGGTGCCGGTCTGGCCTTCGCCATCCACGTGGATGCACATGTAATCGCCCGCGGCATCGATCCAGCGGATGTTGTGCAGGTCCACGCGCACGGTACGGCCACCGTCGCGGATGGCCAGCTTTTCCTCGCGCCGCAACAGGTCCAGCGCATCGGGCTTGAGGGCCTCGTCGAGGTGCAGGGGGGGGCGGCCGCTCAGCTCGCCCAGCAGGCCGAGCAGGGTGGCGCAATGGCCGCTGGCCTCGCGCTGCGCACGCGCCTGGCGCACGCGCGACAGGGCCTGCGCCAGCCGTGAATCGTCCACGGGCTTGAGCAGATAGTCGGTGGCCGAGGCCTCGAAGGCGCGGATGGCGTAATGGTCGTAGGCGGTGACGAACACCACCAGCGGCATCTCGCTGGCGGGAATCGCACGCAATGTCTGGAAGCCGTCCATCCCCGGCATCTGCACATCGAGGAACACCAGGTCCGGCCGGTGTTCGCGCAGACCGGCGATGGCCGATGCGCCATCGCCATACTGGCCGACAATGTCGATGTCGGCATGCGCGGCCAGGCGGATTTCCAGCCCGCGCCGGGCCAGCGGTTCGTCGTCGACGATGAAGGCGCGCAATCGTGGCGGGCGGGGCGGTGAGGTGGCGTGGTCCATCGGCTCAGTCCGCCAGCGTCTGCGAGGTTTCGAACGGCAGGCGCAGGGTGACTTCGATGCCGCGCTCCAGGTTGCGTACGGAGAAGCCACCGGACCCGCCGTACAGCACGCTCAGGCGTTCGCGCGTATTGCGCAGGCCCACGCCCTTGCCGGGCGGCAATTCGTCGCCCTCCAGACTCCCGCAGCCGGGCCCGTCATCGGTGACGCGCAGCACCAGTTGCGCGCCGTCCCGCTCGGCTTCGATACGCAACAGGCCACCTGCGACCTGCTTGGCCACGGCGTACTTGATGGCGTTCTCCACCAGCGGTTGCAGCAACAGGCTGGGCAGCAGCGCACGCCAGCAGTCCTCGTCGATGTCGGTCTCGATGCGCAACCGTTCGGCGAAGCGGATCTTCTCGATGTCCAGGTACAGCGTCAGCGCATCGAGTTCCTGGCGCAGCGTGACGCGCTGCATCGGATCGTTGTCCAGTGAATGCCGGAGGAACGACGACAGGCCCTGCACCATGCGGTTGGCGGTGACGTTGTCGCGGTCCAGGATCAGGGTCGAAATCGCATTGAGCGTGTTGAACAGGAAATGCGGATTGAGTTGGTAGCGCAGCATCTTCAGCTGCGCCTGGTGCGCCATGCTGCGCGCGGCCAGCGTGCGCTCGGTTTCGCCCTGCAGCTGCTGGTAATACTTGATGCCCATGTACGCGCCGACCCAGGCCAGCACCACATAGATGTAGCCGAGCGAATAGGCGATGAACTCCAGCCGGGTGGTCGGCTTGCAGGTCTCGCAGAAATCCACCAGGACTTCGCGCGTGACGAAATCGATCAGCGCCGAGCTGGCCAGGACCACGGGGATCATCAACGCCAGCAGCTGGCGGGGCGGCAGACTCCAGTAGGTCCTCAGCAGGAAGCGCAGGCCCAGCGTGACCAGGGCGCCCATGGTCGCGGCGGTCGCGGGCACCACCCAGTAGCCGGACGGCTTGCCGTGGGCGGCGGCATACAGACAGCCCTGCGCGAAGTAGGCGCCCCAGCCCGACAGGTGCAGCAGCCAGAAGACGCGCTGGCGGGGAAGGTCCAGCGGATGGGAGGTGGCGATGGCCATGGTGTCGATCAGGACGCAGGTGGCGCCATGCTAACGCCACCGGGTGCGGCGGTTCGCACGGTTCGTCGGTGCCGGGCCACGCTTGGGCGCAAGACCGCCGGCGTTGCGCTACTTCAGCGGACCGGGCGGCTCGCCATCGCCACCGGATTGCAGCGCCACCGGCAGGTGCCAGCCGTACGTCACCGCCATCATGCGCAGCCCGAAGCAGAGAGCCGCGCCCACCACGGCGCAGGGCACCATGGGCAGCGCCAGCCAATGGCCGACGGCGACGATCAGCGCGCCAGCCAGCGCCGCGACCGCATAAAGCTCGGCGCGCAGCACCAGCGGCACCTGGGCGAGCAGCAGGTCGCGGGCGATGCCGCCACCGATGCCGGTGAGCATGCCCATCGCGGCGGCCATCGGGGGCGAGATGCCGTACTCAAGGGCCTTCTGCGTGCCGGCCACGGCGAAAAGCGCCAGGCCCATGGCGTCGAACAGCCGCACCGGATGGTGCAGCTTCTCGATCAGCGACGCGCGGAAGAACGTCACCACGCCGGCGGCCAGTGAAGTGACCGGATAGCGCCAGTCGCTGAGCGCCGCGGGCGGGGTGGCGCCGATCAGCAGGTCGCGGGTGATGCCGCCTGCGGTCGCAGCGATGAACGACAGCACCAGCACGCCGAAGATGTCCAGCCGGCGACGCACGCCCAGCGTGGCACCGCTGAGCGCAAACACGAACGTGCCGACCAGGTCGAGAATGAGGACCAGAGTTTCCATGGTCCCCATTGTGCCGCCTGAGGCGTTCTTGCGATCAGGGCAGGATCGGCTGCATGCCCACGCCCAGCCGGTTCCAGGCGTTGATCGTGGCCACCGCCATGGTCAGTTCGGCGATGCCGGATTCATCGAAGTGTTCCTTCAGCGCCTCGTAGGTCGCATCGGCGGGGGCGCCCGAGGGCAGGGTGGTCAGCTGCTCCGCCCACGCCAGCGCCGCGCCTTCGCGGGCGTCGAAGAAGCGGCTGTCGCGCCAGCCGGCCAGCGTGTCCAGCTTGCGCGGCTCCACGCCGGCCTTGCGCAAGGCGCCGCCGTGCATGTCCATGCAGTAGGCGCAGCCGTTGATCTGGGAGACGCGCAGGAAGACCAGTTCGAGGAATTCCTTGCCCAGCGCGCCGTTGTGCAGGGCGGTGCTGGCGGCGTACAGGCCGCGGAAGGCTTCGGGGACGTGCTTGGGATAGTCGACGCGATGGAACTTCTGGCTCATGGCAGGGCTTCCGTGGCGGCCACCGTGGCCGCCTTCACTACCAGGACGCGCCACCGTCCTTCGCCGTGACAGCCGTGCCCAACTTGTCCGGATTGGCGACGGTGAACAGCTCGCTGATGCGCTCGCCATCGCTGACCGCCACCATCACCGCGGCCAGTGTGCCGTCGCGGTAGCGCAGGATCGCGGGTTCGCCATTGACCGTGCCCATGCGCCACGCGATGGCTGGATCGTGCCGCCGGTAGACCGCCCAGAACAACCGTGCGATGCGCGCCGCCCCCAGCAGCGGACGGATGACGGCCACCGCCTTGCCGCCGCCATCGGACACCAGACGTGCGTCTTCGCTCAACAGGGCGGTGATCGCGGGCTGGTCGCCGCGCTGTGCCGCGCGCATGAAACGCTCCAGCAGATGGCGATGGTGTTCCGGCGCCACATCGAAGCGGGGACGACCCGCCTGCACGCGCTCGCGGGCGCGGTGGACCATCTGCCGGCAATTCGCCTCGCTCTGGCCCAGCAGCGGCGCGATCTGCGCGTAGTCGTAGTCGAAGGCCTCCTTCAGCAGAAAGGCCGCGCGTTCCTCCGGACCCAGCCGCTCCAGCACGGCGAGGAAGGCCAGCGAAACCTGCTCGGCGACCTCGGCGGAATGCTCGGGGGTCGGAGACTCGTCGATCTCCGAGGGGGCGGGAAGCCATGGCCCGGTGTAGTGCTCGCGCTGCATGCGTGCGGCGCGGAGGCGGTCGATGCCCAGTCGCGTGGCGGCGGTGACCAGCCAGGCTTCCGGGTCGCGGATGCCGGTCCTGTCGGCCTGCTGCCAGCGCAGCCAGGTGTCCTGGACCACGTCCTCGGCGTCACTGCGGCTGCCCAACAAGCGGTAGGACAGCCCGAACAGGCGGGAACGGTGGGCTTCGAAAGTGTTTTCGGCGTTCATGCGACCAAAGACGGGGAAGGGTACCTGGCTGTGACAGGCGGGCGACGTGTCACTTTGGCCTAAAATGGGCGCTTCCGCCCGCTACCCACCGGCAGCCCCGGCTTTGCCCGCCCCATGACCTCGATCAAGCAGGAAGACCTCATCCAGTCCATCGCCGATGGCCTGCAGTACATCAGCTACTACCACCCGGTCGACTACATCAAGAACCTCTCCGCTGCCTACGAGCGCGAGGAATCGCCCGCGGCCAAGGACGCCATCGCCCAGATCCTGATCAACTCGCGCATGTGCGCCGAAGGCCACCGCCCGATCTGCCAGGACACCGGCATCGTCACCGTGTTCCTCGAGATCGGCATGGACGTGCGCTGGGACGACGCCACGATGGGCGTGGAGGACATGGTCCACGAAGGCGTGCGCCGCGCCTACAACCATCCCGACAACAAGCTGCGCGCCAGCGTGCTGGCCGACCCGGCCGGCAAGCGCACCAACACCAAGGACAACACGCCGGGCGTGGTCAACGTCAAGGTGGTGCCGGGCAATACCGTCGACGTGATCGTCGCCGCCAAGGGCGGTGGCTCCGAGGCGAAATCCAAGTTCGCCATGCTCAACCCCTCCGACTCCATCGTCGACTGGGTGCTGAAGACCGTGCCGACCATGGGCGCCGGCTGGTGCCCACCGGGCATGCTCGGCATCGGCATCGGCGGTACCGCCGAGAAGGCGATGCTGCTGGCGAAGGAATCGCTGATGGAGCCGATCGACATCACCGACCTGCAGGCGCGCGGCCCGTCCAATCGCGCCGAAGAACTGCGCCTGGAGCTGTACGAAAAGGTCAACGCGCTTGGCATCGGTGCGCAGGGCCTCGGCGGCCTGACCACCGTGCTCGACATCAAGGTCAAGGACTACCCGACCCACGCGGCCAACCTGCCGGTGGCGCTGATCCCGAACTGCGCCGCCACCCGCCATGCGCACTTCACCCTCGACGGCAGCGGCCCGGTGATGCTGGACCCGCCGTCACTGGAAGACTGGCCGGAACTGACCTACGACGCGTCGAAGGGCCGTCGCGTCGACCTCGACACGCTGACGCGCGAAGACGTGGCCAACTGGAAGCCGGGCGAGGTGCTGCTGCTCAACGGCAAGCTGCTGACCGGCCGCGACGCCGCGCACAAGCGCATGGTCGACATGCTCAACAAGGGCGAGGCCTTGCCGGTCGATCTGAGGGGGCGCCTCATCTACTACGTCGGCCCGGTCGATCCGGTGCGCGATGAAGTCGTTGGCCCGGCAGGCCCGACCACCGCCACCCGCATGGACAAGTTCACCGAGCAGGTGCTGGCGCAGACCGGCCTGCTGGGCATGGTCGGCAAGGCCGAGCGCGGCCCGGCGGCGATCGAGGCGATCAGGAAGCACCAGTCGGCCTACCTGATGGCGGTCGGCGGCGCGGCGTACCTCGTCTCGAAGGCGATCAAGGCGGCGAAGGTGGTCGGCTTCGCGGACCTGGGCATGGAAGCGATCTACGAATTTACCGTGCAGGACATGCCGGTGACGGTCGCCGTCGATTCGCAGGGCACCTCGGTGCACCAGACCGGCCCGAAGGAATGGCAGGCGCGGATCGGGAAGATTCCGGTGGTGGTGGCGTAGTCGCGTTTCCCTTCTCCCTTCGGGAGAAGGTGCCCGTAGGGCGGATGAGGGAAAGCGGAGTCAGGATGTTTGAATCATTCGGACTTGCGTTACCCCTCACCCCAACCCCTCTCCCGCAGGGAGAGGGGCTCAAACTTCAAGAGGTCCTGCATGTCGACGACGCTGTACTACTCCCGCAGCACCGCCAGCCTGGTCGTCCACTGGCTGCTGATCGAGCTCGGCATTCCGCACGAACTGCACGAGCTGGACTTCGACAAGCGCGACCAGAAATCGGACGACTACCTCAAGCTCAATCCCGCCGGCGTGGTGCCCACGCTGGTGATGGACGGGCAGGTGATCACCGAGACCGCCGCCATCCTGATGCATCTTGCCGACACGCATCCGCGTGCGGAGCTGGCGCCCGCGGTGGCAACCACCCAGCGCGCCCAGTACTACCGCTGGATGCTGTTCTGCGCCAACACGCTGATGCCCGCGTATCGCGCGTGGTTCTATTCCGACGAGATCGCCGGCGAGGCCAACATCGAGGCCACGCAGCAGCACGCCCGGGCGAAGCTGGAGAAGGCGTGGGGACAGGTCGCCGACCACCTGGAGGCGCACGGCCCCTACCTGCTGGGCGCACAACGCAGCGCCGCGGACTTCCTGCTGACCATGCTGATGCGCTGGTCGCGCAACATGCCGAAGCCGACCGACAGCTGGCCGGTATTGCAGGCCTATGCGCAGCGCATGAAGGCGCTGCCGAGTTTCAGGGAAGTCTATACCCGCGAAGGACTGACCGACTGGACCTGACGGTCGCGCAATCCACTGTAGGAGCGACGTAAGTCGCGACCGTGGATCGGGAAATCGCGTGACGCCGTGGCCATGAGCGGCGTGCGCCTGAAATACATCGCCTGGAGCAGCGTTCCTGCCCGTCTAGGCATGTGGTCGCGACTTACGTCGCTCCTACAGCAGGCAACAGCGGACGCTCAGTCCACATACTCGTCGAACTTCCGCCCGCCCTGGAACGGCATCAGATGCTGGCGCAGGATGCCGCGCGGCACCGTTTCGAGCTTCATCACGCCGTACTCCTCGGGCCAGTCTTCCTGTTTCGGCGGCAGCTTGAACGTGCCCATCAGCATGTCCACCAGCGGCAGGTGGATGGCGTAGTTCACGTCCAGGTAGTCCTTGTGCCGCGCATGGTGCCAGTGGTGGTAGCGCGGCAGCACCAGCAGGTACTCCAGCACGCCGAAGCGGATGCCGAGGTTGGCATGCGCCAGCACGGCTTGCAGGCCGACCAGGATCACGTACGCGTTCACCGCGGGTGCCGAGAACCCGAGGATCAGCAGCGGCAACAGCACCGCGCTGCGGGTCAGCACGATTTCGACGAAGTGGATGCGCGAACCTGCCAGCCAGTCCATTTCGCGACTCGAGTGATGGACGGCATGGAAGCGCCAGAGCCACGGAATGTTGTGGTACGCACGGTGCAGCAGCGCCTGGGCCAGGTCGGCCACGAACACCGCGATCAGGAACTGCGCCCACACAGGCAAGGACTGGATAGCGTCCTTCAGTGCCGGGAAAGCCGCCAACCCGGCGATGGTGGAGGTGGATGCCGTCACCAGGATCAGGATGAACTGCACCAGCACGTGGCTCATGAAGAAGTAGCCCACGTCCGTGCGCCAGCCGGGGCGCAACGGCGAAATGCGGCGCTTGCCCAGGTAGTGCTCCAGCGGCACGAACACCAGCGCCGAGAAGAACAGCGAGATCACGAACCAGTCCAGGCCCAGCGAGTAGGGCGTCTTGCCGATGGCATCGAACTGCACGTTGGTGCCGCCCAGCAGAACGGCGAGCGTGGCGCCGCCCACGCCGACCAGGGCGATGCGTTTGTTGCGGTCGCGCAGGATGGCCAGCGTGCCCATGCCGAACGCCGCTGCCAGACCGACCAGCAACAGGTGGCGCGCGAACTGCTCGTTGTAGACCGCGCGGAACTCCTTGCTGGTCAGCAGTTCGGGATGGTGGAAGCAGAGCACCGCCATCAGGCTGAGCAGCCCGAGCAGGGCGGAGGCGTAGGCGAAGAACGAACGGCGCGGGCGGGACATGGTGCTTCCTTGGCAGGTCGAGTGGCTTCCTGCGCCCGATTTTACGTCAGACGATGCGATTTCCGGCCGCATCCACCACGGGCTCTCCATCCTCCTTCGCGAAGGCGCCCTGTTGCGGTCGCGGCAGGATGTCCAGCACACGCTCCGAGGGGCGGCAGAGTGTGGTTCCCATCGGTGTCACCACGATCGGCCGGTTGATGAGCACCGGGTGGGCCAGCATCGCATCGACCAGCGCGTCGTCGTCCGCATCGGCCAGGGCGAGGTCCGAGTACAGGGCCTCCTTGGCGCGCACCACCTCGCGAACCGGCACCTGCATCGCGGCGATCAGCGACAGCAGGGTGGCGCGATCCGGCGGGGTCCGCAGGTACTCGATGACGTGCGGCTCGATGCCGGCATTGCGGATCAATCCCAGCGTGTTGCGCGACGTACCGCAGGCCGGGTTGTGGTAGATCGTCACCTCGCCCATCAGTACCAGTCCAGCAGCGAGATGCCCAGGCCAATATAGGTGGCCTTGTGGTTGTAGTCGATCAGGCTTTCACCGTAGCCGTGGAACAGCTGCACGTGTGCACGGAAGCTCCGGTTGATCGGGAACCCGTAGTCCACCTGCAGGGCACCATGCGAGTCGTCGCCTCCACGCAGCGAATGCCGGCCCAGTACCGTGAACACATGGCCGTTGCGCGCGTAGGTGAGCATCGCATCGCCGCGGCCAATGTAGTCCTCGATGTCGGGGTTGTCGTCGTCGTTGCCGTCCGGCACGCGATACCAGGGGCGCAGCACCAGTGCCCAGTTGTCGCGATCCAGGCCGATGGTGGCGATGACGCGGTTCCAGCTGCGCGACAGCGGATCGCTGCGGCCATTGGACTGGTGGTTGAGCGCGATGCCGGCCATGCGGCCCTTCCAGCCGGCGATGCTGTAGTTGTTGCGGAACACCAGCATCACTTCCGGCTCGTAGTTCGTCTCCCGGAACGGGCGCGATTCGTCGCCGTTGTAGACCTGCCAGCGCGAGCTCTGGGTGTAGGCCCCCCAGACGTCGCCGTTGTCGCCGAACAGGTTCTCCGCGAACTTGGTCTTGAAGCTCAACTGGAATTTCGCCTCGATGTCCTGCAGGTCCTGCGGCTCGATGACGGTGTTGTCCGGGTTGGGCGAAGACGGCGTCTCGTTGACCTGGCTGGTCCAGAACGCAGGCAGCAGGTACATGGGCTTGTAGGCGCGCAGTTGGAACACGCCCAGCTTGGAGTCCTTGGCCAGCTCCCAACGGCTGTCGAGCAGCGAGCCGCGCCCCGCATTGGCGATCAGGTCGGCGTCGGCAGGATCGTCGGTGCGGAACCATGCGCCCAGGCGGCGGCGCGTACGCTGGCTGAGGGGAAGATCCTGGCCGGTCTCCATGTCGGCGGCCGCCTTGGCTTCGGCACGGGCCTGCGCGCGCGCCTGGATTTCGGCTTCTCTGGCAGCCAGCGCCTGTTCGTCGGCCTGTCGGGTGTCGGCCGCAGTGCGCCCGAGTGCCGCGTCATAGCAGGCCAGGCGTGCGGCGTCGTTCTCGAGCGAGAAGCAGGCCTCGGCGGCCGTTCCGGCGGGGGCGTTTTCCTGTGCTTGGGCGCTCAGTGCGAAGGTAACTCCGATTACCAGGGGCAGAAGCCGGGTGGGGTGCGTCATGCAGGGGCTCGAAGGTGGGGGCGGCGACATTCTGCCAGCCGGCGCGGATGGGACGTGCGACGTGGTGTTCAAAAGATCCAGGCGAACACGAATAGTCCCAGCATCGCGAATGCCAAGCCCAGCTTGAGCACCACGCCCAACAGGATGCCAAGCCAGGTGCCCAGGCCCACCTTGGTGGCCTGGCGGAATTCCCGGCCATGCCAGAGTTCGCCCAGCAGCGCGCCGATGAAGGGGCCCGCCAGCAGGCCGATAGGCATGAAGAACAGGCCGGCGAACGTGCCCAGCACGGTCCCCAGTAATGCCTTGCGGCTCGCGCCGACCCGCTGCGCACCGATTGCGGTGGAGAAGATGTCGACGGCGAAGGACAGCGCGGTCAGCAGGCCCAGCACGACCAGCGTGACCCAGCCGATCTGCTGGAAATCGCCCGCCCAGGCAGCCAGCAGCATGCCGCCGAAGACCAGGGGCAGGCCGGGCAGGGCAGGCAGGATCACCCCCGCGATGCCAACCAGGATCAGCACCACGGCCAGGGCGTAGTAAAGCATCTGGATATCCAAACAATTCTCCTAGTGAATCAAGGGGTTGGCAGGGGGTTGACTTTTTCGTTCAAGCGTTTGCATTTTGCCAAATGCCGGGTTACTGTGCGGCCGCTGCCGTTGCCAAGGTCACCGTGAATCGTGGCCTGATGGGGTAGATCCATGATCCGCTGCATCCTTGTACCTCGCTTCCTCCTTGCAACCAGCCGCCCAGCAGGCGTATCCACCACCCGTTTCAAGGAGCAAGTAGATGTCTGATCGTGAAACCGGAACCGTGAAATGGTTCAACGATGCCAAGGGCTTCGGCTTCATCAGCCGCGAGAATGGCGAAGACGTGTTCGTGCACTTCCGCGCCATCCAGACCCAGGGCTTCAAGAGCCTGAAGGAAGGACAGAAGGTCAGCTTCACCGTCGTGCAGGGCCAGAAGGGCCTGCAGGCGGATGCCGTGCAGCCCGTCTGACCCGACCGCCGAACCGCGCAACAGCGCGTGCTCCACAAGAAAAAGCCCGGCTGATGCCGGGCTTTTTCTTGGTTCTTGGTCGCGGTTGCGATCAGCGCAGTACCACGCGACCGTTCTGGATACGCACGTAAGTGTTCTCGCGGATGCCACCCAGATCGCGCTGGCTGATCGTGACGCGGCGACCGTCATCCATCCGCACGGTCACGTTGTAGGTTTCGCCGGTGGTGCGGTTCTGGATGGCGTTGCCTGCGGCCGCACCGGCGACGGCGCCGGCCACGGTGGACACATTCTTGTTGCCTTCACTACCGCCGGTGCGATCGGAAATCTGGCGGCCGGCGACCGCGCCGACGATACCGCCCAATACCGCGCCGGTGGCGGACGGCGCGCTGCGGCCCGACGACACGACATCGATGCGTTCGACGATGCCGCAATCCGCGCAGTACCGGTTGGCGGGGGCAGTGTTGCTGTAACCGCCGCCATAACCGCTGCCGTAGCCCGGCGAAGTGCTGGCGCAGCCGGCGAGCGCGACGGTGGCGGTCAGGCCGATGACGAGCAGGCGCATGTTCATGGAAATCTCCTGTGGATGGCCGGCCCCGCGTGGTGATGGGGCCGTTCGATGGCCATGCTCCACAGCATCGCGTGAACATGATGAGAACCGGGCCGCATGAGCGGCCCGGTTCTCAGTTGCGATTCAGACGCCGGCCGTGCGATTAGCCGCGGAAGTCCTGGTGGCAGGCTTTGCAATCCGTGCCGATCTTCTCCACCACCGCCCCGGCGGCGACGCAGTCGGTCGGCGGCGCATTCAGGGCGGCGTCGAGGTCTGCCCGCAACTGGCTGGTGTGGGTCTTGAAGCGCGAGTCGTCGGCCAGGCCCGGGAAAGCGACCTCCAGGTCGTTGGCGATCGCCCGCAGCGTGCGTACGTGCGGAATCGTGTCGGTCGCGGCGCAACGATTCTGCTTCACCTTGTCCGACAATTGCCCGGAGTGCTTGGCCATCACGTGCATCACCGCGTGCGGGAATGGATCCTGTCGTGCCTGCAACGCACGCATCGCCATCACCGTGCAGACGGCGCCCACCACCAGGCCGATCAGGAACAGGAACAGGTAACGTGAGGCGGCGGAAGGCTTCTTGATCTCGGGCTGGCTGGCCATGCGGCGGGCTCCATGTGGTTGACGCCGCGATGGTACGACGTGCGTCACGGTTCGCGCCACGCTTTAAACTGGTGACATGAAGAAAGAACTCAAGGATCGCTTCGGCGGCATCGACCGGCTGTACGGCGTGGGGGCGGTGACCCGCCATGCCGCTGCGCGCGTGGCGGTGGTCGGCATGGGTGGCGTGGGCTCGTGGGTGGTGGAAGCGCTGGCGCGCTCGGGCGTGGGTCATCTGACGCTGATCGACGCGGACGACATCTGCGTGTCGAACACCAACCGGCAATTGCCGGCATTGGAGGGTCAATACGGTCGCAACAAGGCCGAGGCGATGGCGGAACGCTGCCGCGCGATCAATCCGCTGATCGACGTGGACGTCGTGCCGCAGTTCCTGACCAGCGCCAACATGGTCGAACTGCTTGACCGGGACTTCGATCTGGTGCTCGACGCCTGCGACAGTTTCCGGGTGAAGGTGGAGATGATCGCGAGGTGCCGCCGCCGCAAACTGCCCATCGTGGTTTCCGGATCGGCGGGCGGGCGTACCGACCCCACCCAGATCCGTCTGCGCGACCTGTCGCGTACCGAACACGATGCGCTGCTCGCACTGGTGCGCAAGAAGCTGCGTGCCGAGTTCAACTTCCCGAAGAACCGCGACCGCTATTTCGGCGTACAGGCTGTGTACTCGCTGGAGAACGTCAAGTATCCGCAGGCCGATGGCTCCGTCTGCGGCCTGCGCCCGCAACTGGGTGCGGATGCCGCACTCAAACTCGACTGCGGCGTCGGCCTGGGAGCGGCGACGCACATCACCGGCGCGTTCGCGTTCGCCATGGTGGGCAAGGCGCTGGAGCTGCTGGCCAAGCCCCGCAAAGCCCCGTAGGCGCGCCTACTACGCGGGTAGCCCGAACAGTCGCTCGGCGTTGCGCGTCGTCGCCGCTGCGATATCGCCCGGCGAAGCGCGACGCAGTTCTGCAATGGCATCGCGCACCACGGTCAGCCGCGACGGTTCGTTGCGTTGTCCACGGATGCCGGCATCAGGCTGGTCCGGCGCATCCGTTTCCAGTAGCAGGAAATCGAGCGGCATCGTGCGGGCGAGCGTGCGCAGGCGATTCGCGCGCTCGTAGGTTACCGGTCCGCCGAGTCCGATCAGGACGCCCAGCTGCCACAGCTGGCGTGCCTGTTCCGGACTGCCTGAAAAGCTGTGCACCACGCCACGCAGGCCGCCCACGCGCTTGAACGACGCGATCACCGCATCGACTGCGCGGCGCGCATGCACGATCACCGGCAGGTCGAACTCGCGCGCCAGGTGCAGCTGCCCATCGAAGTAGCGCTGCTGATCGTCCGCATCGAGGCCTTCCACGAAGAAGTCCAGGCCGCACTCGCCGACGGCTACGGGCCGTTCGCGCTCGATCCATTGGCGCAGTTCGCCCAAGTGCGCGGGCTGGTGTTCGGCCAGGTACATCGGGTGGAGTCCATAGGCCGGGAACAGGCCTGGATCAAGCGCGCAGACATCACGCAGCCTGGACCAACTGTTCGCCGCCACCGCGGGTACGATCTGCCGGGTGACGCCCGTCGCGCGTGCGCGCGCCAGCACCGCGTCACGGTCCGGATCGAATTCCGGCGCGTCGAAATGACTGTGGCTGTCGACCAGCATCTCGATCAATGCTTCGAAGGTTCGATCGTCTTTGGTGGGTCCTTGCGCCGTTTCCAGTTGGCCAGCAACAACGTGCCGAGGCCGAACAGGATTTCATCAACGAACGGGAACGGATCAGGCAGGACCAGGGTGACCATGAAGAGCGCAGCGGTGATCTTGAACAGCGTGGGGTAACGCAGCTTTCGCGCCCAGTCGAGCAGGGGCAGCAACAGGGGATTGGGCATGGTGGTGAAGGCTCTTGGCGGTATGGAACGGGCATCACGCTAGCATGATCGGCGCGTGGTGGAAGCGTTCACTTTTCGTTGGTTTTCGTGCCCATGAGCGGGTACTTTGTTCAGGTTGGCAATGGTGCAATGATGGCCAATGTGAATCGGGCGCCGCCCGACCTGGAGCCAGCGATGAAGAGCAATACAACAACCATTCTGGTCGCCGTCGGCGCGCTGCTGGTGGGTGCCGTGGCCACTGCCGCCTTCCTCAAGGGCGACGAAAAGGGCGCTGCCGGTCAGGGCGAACTGGCGACAAATGCAGATGGCACGTTGATCGCCGACGATGCCGCGGCGACCGACAACGAAATCCCGATGGGCACACTTCAGTACGCCACCGTCGTGAAGGCCGATCCGGTGACCAGTTCGGAGAAGCTGTACGCCACGGTGATTGGCACCGAACCCGTGCGTGAAACCACCACCACCAGCATGCCGCGGGAAGTCTGCGAGGACGTGGTGGTGCAGGAGCGTGCGCCTGAGCGCGACGGCAATGTCGGCGGCACGGTGGCCGGCGCGGTGATCGGTGGTCTGCTGGGCAACCAGGTGGGCAGTGGCAGCGGCAAGAAGGCCGCCACTGTCGCGGGCGCCGTCGCGGGCGGCGCCATCGGCAACCAGGTGGACAAGCGCCACGTGGGTGGCAAGGTCGTCAACCGCACCGAACGGCAGTGCCACACCGAGAATGCGACCTCCGAGTCCTCGCGTGTGACCGGCTACAACGTGACCTACCGCAATCCGGATGGCACCACCGGCACCATGCGCATGGACAGCAAGCCGGGTACCCGCATCGCCATGGGCACCACCGACAAAGTCATCGGTTATGACGTGACCTACCGCTTCGAGGGTCAGGACAAGACCATCCGGATGGACCAGAAGCCGGGCGAACGCCTGCCGGTGATCGATGGCCAGGTCGTGACCCAGACCGCCAGCGTGGACACGCCTGAGCAGGGCTGAAGCCGGGGTCCCCGCCTGGACCTGCGTTTCAACGTGGCACCCCTCGAAGGCCGGCGTTTCGCCGGCCTTCGCTTTGCGGACTGGCGCTTACCGGCGCGGAAGCCACCGCATACAATCGCCGGATACCTCAAACGCCGGTTGAAACACGATGGCTCTGAACCCGTACGACCTGTTCGATGTCCGTTCCCTGCTGAGCGAAGAAGAACGTGCCGTGCAGGACGCGGTGGCCCGCTTCACCGACGAACGGGTGCGTCCGATCATCGGCGACGCCTTCGACCAGGGCCGGTTCCCGAAGGAACTGGTGCCCGAGATCGCCGAACTCGGCCTGCTGGGCTCCTCGCTGCCAGAGAAGTACGGCTGCGCCGGCCTCAACGCGGTCAGCTACGGCCTGATCTGCCAGGAGCTGGAGCGCGGCGACAGCGGCATCCGCAGCTTCGTCAGCGTGCAGTCCTCGCTGTGCATGTATCCCATCTATGCCTACGGCAGTGAGGAACAGCGTCAGCGCTGGCTGCCGGACATGGCCGCCGGCAAGGTCATCGGCTGCTTCGGTCTGACCGAACCGCACGGCGGCTCCGACCCGGCCAACATGAAGACCCACGCGCGCCGCGATGGCGACGACTGGGTGATCAACGGCTCCAAGATGTGGATCACCAACGGCAACCTGGCCGACATCGCCATTGTCTGGGCGCAGACCGACGAGGGCATCCAGGGTTTCCTGCTCGAGAAGGGCATGGCCGGCTTCACCGCGCAGGAGATCAAGCACAAGATGAGCCTGCGTGCGTCGGTCACCAGCGCGCTGTTCTTCGACAACGTGCGTGTGCCCGACAGCAGCCGCCTGCCGAACGTGAAGGGCCTGAAGGGCCCGCTGGGCTGCCTGACCCAGGCGCGCTACGGAATCACGTGGGGCCCGATTGGCGCTGCCATCGCCTGCCTCGACGAAGTGCTGGCCTACACCAAGGAACGCATCCTGTTCGACCGCCCCGTGGCGGCCACGCAAAGCGCACAGATCAAGATGGCCGAGATGGCCCGCCGCATCACCCTGGCGCAGCTACTATCGCTGCAGCTGGGCCGCCTGAAGGATGCCGGCACCATGCAGCCGTCGCAGGTGTCGCTGGCGAAGTGGAACAACTGCCGCATGGCCATCGACATCGCGCGCGAATGCCGCGACCTGCTGGGCGGCGCCGGCATCACAACCGAACATGCCGCGATCCGTCATGCGCTGAACCTGGAATCGGTGATCACCTACGAAGGCACGGAAACCGTGCATCAGCTGGTGATCGGTCGCGAACTGACGGGCATCAACGCGTTCTGACGCTGGCGTGCGTGCAGGGAAGTCGAGCGTCGCTGCTCGTTGTGTCCGGTTCTCTGGTGGGATGGTGTGGCGTCGATGGACCTTTCCGATCTCCAGCTTGAAACTCCGCGCCTGTTGCTGCGGCTGCCGCGGCGGGACGACTACGAAGCCTGGGCGGCGTTCGGCGCCGATGAGGAAGCCACGCGCTTCATAGGTGGCATGCAGGCACGGTCGCCCGCGTGGCGAAGCCTCGCGGCAACGCTGGGCAGCTGGCACCTGCAGGGGTTCGGGATGTTCTCGGTGATCGAGAAGGCGACGGGTCGCTGGGTTGGCCGGATAGGGCCATGGCAACCTGAAGGCTGGCCGGGCACCGAGGTGGGCTGGAGCATCGCGCGGGAAGCCTGGGGTCGCGGTTATGCCCCGGAAGCGGCCGCGGCCAGCATCGACTGGGCGTTCGAGCATCTGGGCTGGGACGAGGTGATCCACACCATCGACCCGGCCAACGCCAATTCCAAGGCGGTAGCCGCAAAGCTCGGATCGAGCTACCTGCGCATGGATCGCCTGCCCGAACCACACCACGAGAAATCGGTCGAAGTATGGGGTCAGGCACGGGCCCAGTGGCACGCCCGCAGGGTCGCCCAGGCGTGACCCCGACGTCCGCGCTGCACGCAGGCTTGCACGATGCCTTGCCGCAGATGGCGCGGACGTTCCGCGATCCCTGGTGGATCATCGGCAGCGCGGCGATGGTGCTCGCTGGCATCCCCGGCATCGTGCCGCAGGACATCGATGTGCTCTGCGGCCGGCAGGATGCGCTGCGATTGCGCGAGGCGTGGAAAGAGCACGTCGATACGACCTACCGTCCCACGGACGGAACCCGCTTCCGTTCCACCTTCGCGCGCTTCGCGCACCTGCCGATGCCCGTGGAAGTCATGGGTGGGCTGGAACTGATGACGGAGACGGGATGGCAGCCCGTACGGGTGCAGGACGACATGCACATCGACATCGCAGGGATCGCCGTGCGCCTTCCGACGCTGGAAGAACAACGCCGCATCCTGCTCGCGTTCGGTCGCGGGAAGGATCTCGACAAGGCCGCCCGCATTCCCGTCCCGCCGGAGTATCCGCATGTCGCCTGATCCCGTCACCGTCCATGGCATGTCCACCTCGGGCAACTGCTACAAGGTGCGCCTGCTGCTCGAACAACTCGGCCGGCCCTACACCTGGATCGAGGTCGACAGCGCCAATGGCGGCACCCGCACGCCCGGCTACCTGGCGAAGAACCCGAACGGCAAGGTGCCGATGCTGGAACGCGGGGATGGCGCCGTTCTCGTGGAGTCGAACGCGATCCTGTGCTGGCTGGCCGACGGGACATCGTTGTTGCCCGCGGATGCGTGGCAAAGGGCACAGGCGCTGAGCTGGCTGTTCTTCGAGCAGTACAGCCATGAGCCCTATGTCGCGGTGGCACGCTTCATCCGCGGCTGGACGCCGCTGGACTCGCCGCGTCGCGCCGACCTGCCGCGCCTGCACGAGCGCGGCGCACAGGCGCTGGCCGTGATGGAGAAGCATCTTGAAGAGGCAGCATGGTTCACGGGTCCCGCATACGGGGTGGCCGACATCGCGCTGTTCGCGTACACCCACTGTGCGGACGACGGCGGCTTCGATCTGTCGGCGTATCCACGCATCACCGACTGGCTGGCGCGCGTGTGCGCCACGCCGGGTTTCGTTCCCATGCCGGGCGTGAGCGACGACGTCGCGGCGCGCCTGGCGTCTTCCTGATCCTGAGCGACCACATGACTGCACACCATCCGATTCCGGCCCGCATGAAGGGCCTCAACCGTGCCGAGATCTGCGACCAGAACTTCATCGAGTTCGTGAAGGACTGGAGCGGGCGTGTCGGCGCGAAGCCGGCAGCCGGCGACGCGGTACTGCCCGGCAGCATGCTGGATGCGAAAGGTTTCATCGAACTGCTGGAGTCCCAGCTGATCTCGCGCCACCTCGACCTGATGGCACGCGTACTGCGCGTGCAGAACAAGGTCTTCTACACCATCGGCAGCTCCGGCCACGAGGGCAATGCGATGGTCGCGCGGCTGACGCGGCATACCGATCCGGCCTTCCTACATTACCGCAGCGGCGGCTTCATGGCTGAACGCTTCCGCAAGCTGCCGGGCATGGATCCGGTGATGGATTCCGCGCTCAGCTTCGCCGCGAGTGCGGACGATCCCGCCTCCGGTGGTCGCCACAAGGTGTGGGGCAGCAAGCCATTGTGGGTGTTGCCGCAGACCTCGACCATCGCCTCGCACCTGCCCAAGGCGCTGGGCACGGCAGTGGCGATCGAACAGGCGCGCCGCATCGGCCATGCGCTGCCGATCCCCGACGACAGCATCGCGATCTGCTCGTTCGGCGATGCCTCCAGCAACCATGCCACCGCGCAGACCGCGTTCAATGCGGCGGCATGGACCGCATACCAGAAGCTGCCTGCGCCGGTACTGTTCGTCTGCGAGGACAACGGCATCGGCATCTCGGTGAAGACGCCGGACGGCTGGATCGGCCGCAATTTCCGTGATCGCAAGGACCTGGACTACTTCCACGCCGACGGCCTCGACCTGGCCAGCGGCTACGGGCAGGTGCAGGCGGCGGTGGATCACTGCCGGCGTACGCGCCGACCGACCTTCCTGCACCTGCGCACCACACGGATCATGGGCCACGCGGGTACCGACTTCGAGATCGAATGGCGTCCGCTCGAAGAACTGTGCGCAGTGGAAGCAACCGATCCTCTGCTGCGTTCGGCGGCGATCGCGCTGGAATCCGGACTCGTGTCCAAGGACGGGCTGCTCGGCCTGTACGAAGCCACGCGCAAGCGCTGTTTCGCCGCGGCCGAGGACGCCGACCGTCGTCCGCGCATCACCACGCTGGAGCACGTGATGGCGCCACTGGCGCCGTATACGCCCGATGCCGTGGCGGCGGAGGCGGCGCGCACGGCGCCGCACGACAAGCGCGTTGCGGCATTCGGTAGCGAAGACAAGCTGCCGGAGAAACTGCCGCCGCGCCACCTGGCCATCCAGATCAACAATGCATTGCACGATCTGTTCTGCAAGTATCCGGAGACCCTGCTGTTCGGCGAGGACGTGGCGCAGAAGGGCGGCGTCTATACGGTGACCAAGGGACTGCAGAAGGCGTTCAAGGGCACGCGCGTGTTCAACACGCTGCTTGACGAGACCATGATCCTTGGCCTGGCCCAGGGCTACGCCAACCTGGGCATGCTGCCGATCCCGGAGATCCAGTATCTGGCGTACTTCCACAACGCCTGCGACCAGATCCGTGGAGAAGCCGCCAGCCTGCAGTTCTTCAGCAACAACCAGTACCGCAATCCGATGGTGGTGCGCATGGCGGGCCTCGGCTACCAGCGCGGCTTCGGCGGCCACTTCCACAACGACAACTCGATCACCGCGTTGCGCGACATTCCCGGCATCGTGGTCGGCTGCCCGTCGCGTGGCGACGATGCCGCCATGATGTTGCGTACCCTCGCCGCGCTGGCGAAGGTGGACGGCCGCGTGACGGTGTTCCTGGAGCCCATCGCGCTCTACATGACGAAGGACTTGCACGAGGCCGGTGATGGCCAATGGCTGTTCCCGTATCCCGCGCAGGACCAGGCGATGCCGCTGGGCGAAGGTCGCGTGTATGGCGAGGAAGCGGAGGACCTGGTCGTCTTCACCTACGGCAACGGCGTGCCGATGAGCCTGCGTGCGGCGCGCAGCATAGAGAAGAAGCATGGCTGGAAGGTGCGCGTGGTCGATCTTCGCTGGCTGGTGCCGCTCAACGAAGGTTTCATCGCCAGACAAGCAGCGTCCGCCAAGCGCATCCTGGTCGTCGACGAGGGCCGCCATGCCGCCGGCGTGGGCGAGGGCATCATCACCGCGATCGCGGAAGCGGGTTACCGTGCGCGGCCCTTCCAACGCGTGGTCGGTGCCGACACCTATACCCCGCTGGCGGGTGCGGCGTTCCTGGTGCTGCCGGGCGACGAGGACATCGTCGCGGCGGCCGACCGGCTGGCATGATGGCGGTCCCCGCCCGCTCAGGAACAGATATGTCCACGCGTCGCATCGGCGTCATCATCGGCAGCCTGCGCGCCGGCTCCTTCAACCGCCAGCTGGCCGGCGCCGTGCGTGCGCTGGCGGGCGATCGTTTCGCGTTTGAAGAGATCGGCATCGCCGACCTGCCACTCTACGACCAGGACGACGATGCAGACTTCCCCGTGGCCGGCAGGCGCTTCAAGCAGCAGGTGGAAGCCTGCGACGCCTTGCTGTTCGTCACCCCGGAGTACAACCGTTCCATCCCGGGCGTGCTGAAGAACGCCATCGACATCGGATCGCGCCCGGTGGGAAGCAATTCGTTCGCGGGCAAGTACGCTGCCGTGATCGGCACGTCGCCTGGCGCGCACGGCACGGTGTCCGCGCAGCAGCACCTGCGCAACATACTGGCGGCGGTGGATGTCGCGCTGCTGCCGCAGCCTGAGATCGCCATCCAGTACCGCGAAGGCCAGATCGACGCGGACGGCGCCATCACCGACGAGCGCCTGCGCAAGCGGCTGCAACTGTTCCTCGACCGCTTCGAAGCCTGGCTGGCCTGAGCCTCAGCCGGGACGCAGCAGCGCGATGCCATCGCGCAGGCGTTGCAGCGGGTGCCGGTCCAGCGGTCGTTCGTCGGCCAGCGTGCGCGCCAGCACGCGCCGGAACGGGGTGAGTCGACGGCCGGCACGCAATACCGTCTCGCGCACGATGCGGGCGGGGGCGCGGTCGTTCGTGTACAGCTCCACGATCGCGCGCGTGGCCAGGTACAGCGGCCGCGATCCGCGGCGGTGGCGGCGCTCGTAACGCGCCAGGCCTTCCGCGCAGCCAAGGTCACCGCCGCAGCGCAACGCTTCGCGCGCCGTGCCGGCCAGCCGTTCCACGCTGGCGAGTCCCAGGTTGAAGCCATGCGCCGTCACTGGATGCATGCCCACCGCCGCATCGCCCACCAGTGCAAAGCGGCAGCCGATGAAGCGGCGCGCGTACACGCCCACCAGCGGGTACACGTGGCGGCTGCTCTCAAGCCGCATGTGGCCGAGGCGATGCCCGTAGCGCTGCTCCATCTCGCGGGCGAAGGAGTCCACGTCCAATCCCGCCAGCCGCTTCGCCGCGCTGTCGGGGAGGGTGACGACAATGGAGGACTGGTGTTCCTGCAGCGGCAGCAGCGCCAGCGTCTGACCGTGGCCGAACCATTCCCAGGCCACGCCCCGGTGCGGTTGCTCATGATGCATCCTGCACACCAGCATGCTCTTGCCGAAATCGTACTGGTCCGCGCCGATGCCCATCGCGCGGCGCGTTTCGGAGAAGCGGCTGTCGGCGGCGACCAGCAGCGGCGCTTCCAGTCGCAGCCCGTCTCCCAGCGTGACGCAGGCATGGTCATCGGTCGTGCGGACGGCATGGATCCGCGCACTGTCGAACACGTCCACGCCGGGCAGGTCACAGACCGCCTTCCAGGCGGCCTCGCGGATGCAGTGATTGGGCACCAGCATTCCCAGCTCCGGCTTGCCGGCCAGGCCGGCATCGATGCGCATGTCGTGCAGGCAGTCGCCTTCCATGACGCGCGCCGCGCGCAGTGGCGAGCAGGCATCCTCCGGCAGGTGCTGCCAGATGCCGAGATCGCGCAGCAACCGCATCGACGCATGCGTCAGGGCGATCTCGCGGCCATCGAAGGCGGGTTCGGCGATGGCGGCGCGTGGCTGGCGTTCCACCAGCGCCACCTTCAGGTCAAGGTCGCACAGGGCCTTGGCCAGGCACAGGCCGGCCGGGCCGGCGCCGATGATGATGACGTCATGATGCATGCGCATGCCTCCGCTCGGGTTCCGGAGCAGTCTAGGCGGCTGCGTGCAGGCGTCATTGACGTGGATCAATCCACGCGCAGAAGGCGTCAGCGGCGCAGGCCGTCCAGCAGTGGCTGCCGGGTGAGCGGATGGCTGTCGGCGATAAGGCCGGTGCCTGCATGCTCCAGCGGCATCACCGCCAGCAGCACGCTGCCTTCGCCATCCGTCGATACGCAGGCGACTTCGCCGATATCGCGATCGCCTTCGCGCACGGGCGTACCCACGGCGACCGTGCCGCCGGCACTGAAGCACTGCAGCGAACGCTTGGCCTTGCCGAGGAAATGCGTGCGCGCCACGATCTCCTGGCCTGGATAGCAGCCCTTCTTGACGCTGTACGCGGACAGGCGATCGAGCGCGAGCTGTTGCGGCGTCCATTGTTCGCGCTGCGAGGCGGGCAGGCGGGGCAGGCCATGGCGCAGGTCGGCGACCTGCCAGGCAGCCTGCGACGCCGGATCCTCCGTGGCGGGAGGACCGATGCGCCACATGCGTGGACCGCCATCGCCACCGGCATCGAGCTCGATCGCGCCTTCGGCTTTGTCCAGCATGGCACCCTGCGCACGGATCGGCGCGGCGAAAGCGCCGCTGACCGCGATGTCGTCCGGGACATCGATCTTCAACTTTCGTCTAAACACGAACCGGCGCAGCGCCTCGACGAAGGGGCCGGCGGGATGATCGGGCAGCACCAGCCACAGTCGGTCTCCGGACAGCCTGGCCAACGCGAACACCGCGATCACGCGCCCTTTGGGCGTCAACCACGCATTCCATTGCCAATATCCCGGCGCCAGCGCGGCGACATCGTTGGCGAACTGGGCCTGGGCGAAAGCCAGGGCATCCGGGCCTTCCAGCGTCACCAGCGCATGGTCGGGCAGGCTGAAAACCGGCGTAGTGGTAGGGGAAAGGTTGTAAGCCAAGGGGGCGGGGATTAAAATTTTGTGCGTTGCGAGACCGCCATGATAGGTCAAACTCCCCCGACTCCCGACCCCGATCCCGGAACACAGCCGTCCTACTCCTCACCGCCGACACCCGGCGAAGGGGCAGCAGGCACGGCCGTGCAGAAGGAGATCGGTGGCCGCGACGGGCCCGAGCCCACGCGTTACGGGGATTGGGAAAAGAACGGGCGCTGCATCGATTTCTGAGCAGTGCACGTAAAGCCAACGCGGTCCTGACCGCCCAGCCGAGACAACGAGCGCAACGAATGGCGACTCCACAACGTCCGCTTTCCCCCCATCTGCAGGTCTACCGTTGGCAGATCCAGATGGTGACCTCCATCCTGCATCGTGCCACCGGCATCGTCCTCGCCGCAGGCGCCTTGCTGATCACGGCGGGCCTCGTCGCGCTGATGATCGGCCCGGATGCCTGGAACTGCTTCACCGGACATGCGGGCGCCTGGTACGGCCAGGTATTCCTGTTCGGCTGGACCTGGGCCTTCGCCTACCACCTGTGTAACGGCATCCGCCACATCGTGCAGGACTTCGCCATCGGCTACCGCATCGCCACGTTCGTGCGCAGCAGCTGGCTGTCGGTGATCGCCAGCCTGGTCATCACCGCCCTGGTGTGGGGCTACGTGCTGCTGGGAGGTGGCGCATGAGCGATTTCCGTACCCCCATCAAGAACGCGCGCGGCCTCGGCTCGGCGAAGACCGGTACCGAACATTTCGTCCACCAGCGCCTGACCGCCACCGCGCTGGTCGCGTTGACGATCTGGTTCCTGGTGTTCGTGCTGAGCCTGTCCGGCGCCGACTACGTCACCGCCACGGCGGCCATCGCCAAGCCCTGGAACGCCATGCTGCTGGTCGGCTTCCTGGTCGCCATGTTCTGGCACGCCCAACTCGGCCTGCAGGTCGTGCTGGAAGACTACGTGCACAACTCGCTGCTCGCCCTCGCGGTGCAGACCACTGTCAAATTCATCGCCGTACTGGGCGCCATCGTGAGCGTCTTCGCCGTGGCCCGCATCGCGCTGGGGAACTGAGCCACATGTCCGCTTACAAGATCACCGAACACAAGTACGACATGGTCGTGGTGGGCGCCGGCGGCGCCGGCCTGCGCGCGACCTTCGGCCTGGCCGCCAAGGGCCTGCAGACCGTCTGCCTGACCAAGGTCTTCCCGACCCGCTCGCACACCGTGGCGGCGCAGGGCGGCATTTCCGCCGCGCTGGGCAACATGGGCGAGGACGACTGGCGCTACCACTTCTACGACACCATCAAGGGCTCGGACTGGCTGGGCGACCAGGACGCCATCGAGTACATGTGCCGCGAGGCCATCCCGGCCATCATCGAGCTGGAGCACTACGGCGTGCCGTTCTCGCGCACCGAGGAGGGCAAGATCTACCAGCGCCCGTTCGGTGGCATGACGACCAAGTACGGCGAAGGCCCGCCGGCACAGCGCACCTGCGCCGCCGCCGACCGCACCGGCCACGCCATGCTGCACACGCTGTACCAGCAGTCGCTGGCGCACGATGCGCGCTTCATGGTCGAGTACTTCGCGCTGGATCTGATCTTCGACGAAGAAGGCGCCTGCCGCGGTGTACTCGCGCTGGACATGGCCACGGGCACGCTGCACCTGTTCCGTTCGCATGGCGTGGTGCTGGCCACCGGCGGTTACGGCCGCGCCTACTTCTCGGCCACGTCGGCGCACACCTGCACCGGCGACGGCGGTGGCATGGTGATGCGTGCCGGCCTGCCGATGCAGGACATGGAGTTCGTGCAGTTCCACCCGACCGGCATCTACGGCGCGGGCTGCCTGATCACCGAGGGCGTGCGCGGCGAAGGCGGCATCCTGCGCAACGCCAACGGCGAGCGCTTCATGGAGCGCTACGCGCCGAGCGTCAAGGACCTCGCGCCGCGCGACATGGTCAGCCGTTCGATGACCATGGAGATCCGTGAAGGCCGCGGCGTCGGCGAGCACAAGGACCACATCCTGCTCGACCTGACCCACCTGGGCCCTGAAGTCATCAACGAGAAGCTGCCCGGCATCGCCGAGAGCGCCCACATCTTTGCCGGCGTGGACGTGACCAGGCAGCCGATCCCGGTCATCCCGACCGTGCACTACAACATGGGCGGCATCCCGACCAACTACCACGGCGAAGTGGTGCGCAAGGTCGGCGACAACCCGGATTCCGTCGTGCCCGGCCTCTACGCCATCGGTGAAGCGGCCTGCGTGTCGGTGCACGGTGCCAACCGCCTGGGCTCGAACTCGCTGCTTGACCTGGTGGTGTTCGGTCGCGCGGTGGCCAACCGCTGCGCCGAGACCATCAAGAGCGGTTCGTCGCACAAGCCGCTCGCCGGGGACGCCTGCGACAAGGCGCTGTCGCATCTGGACAAGCTGCGCAATGCCAACGGCGACACGCCGACGTCGGTGATCCGCGACAACATGCAGCGCACGATGCAGGCCGATGCCGCGGTCTTCCGCACCAGCAAGACGCTGAAGGAAGGCTGCGACAAGATGGCCGACATCTTCTCCAGCTTCCAGGACGTCAAGGTCAGCGACCGCTCGCTGGTCTGGAACTCGGACCTGATCGAAACCTATGAGTTGCACAACCTGCTGCTCAATGCCGTGGCCACGATCAACTCCGCCGAACAGCGCCACGAGAGTCGCGGTGCGCATGCGCACGAGGACTTCCCGGAGCGTGACGACGTCAACTGGCAGAAGCACACGCTGGTCAACGTGGCCGACGACGGCACGTGCAGCTTCGATTCCCGCCCCGTGCACATGTACACGCTCAGCAAGGACGTGGATGTGGTGCCGCCCAAGCCGCGCGTTTACTGAGCCGGGAGACCTGACACATGGCTGAATTTTCCCTCCCGAAGAACTCGCGCGTCACCAAGGGCAAGCACTTCCCCGCGAAGGGCGCCAAGAACGTGCGCACCTTCAAGGTGTACCGCTGGAACCCGGACGACGGCGCCAACCCGCGCACGGATACGTATGAGATCGATCTCGACAAGTGCGGTCCGATGGTCCTGGACGCGCTGATCAAGATCAAGAACGAGATCGATCCCACGCTGACGTTCCGCCGCTCGTGCCGCGAAGGCATCTGCGGTTCATGCGCGATGAACATCGACGGCACCAACACGCTGGCGTGCACCAAGGCCATCGGCGACTGCACCAAGGCGGAAGTGCCGATCTATCCGCTGCCGCACATGGACGTGGTGAAGGACCTGGTTCCCGACCTGACCCACTTCTACGCGCAATACGCCTCGATCAAGCCCTGGATCCGCACGCAGACCCCGCCGCCGCCGGATCGCGAGCGCCTGCAGTCGCCGGAAGACCGCAAGAAGCTCGATGGCCTGTACGAGTGCATCCTGTGCGCCTGCTGCTCGACCAGCTGCCCGAGCTACTGGTGGAACGGCGAGCGTTACCTCGGCCCGGCGATCCTGCTGCAGGCCTACCGCTGGATCATCGACTCGCGCGACGAGGACACCGGTGCCCGCCTGGACGATCTGGAAGATCCGTTCAAGCTTTACCGCTGCCACACGATCATGAACTGCGCACGGACCTGCCCGAAGGGCTTGAACCCGGCGCTGGCGATCGCCGAGATCAAGAAGCTGATGATGGCGCGTCGCGCCTGACGCCATGG
The DNA here is from genome assembly GCF_946886695.1 of uncultured Pseudoxanthomonas sp. The sequence continues at coordinate 75,275 of NZ_CAMPJD010000015.1, forward strand.
GCGATGCGCCTGCCACGGCGATGCTCTGGCCCGCGGTGGCGATGGCCGGCCTGACCTTCCTGGTGTGGGTCAGGCTGTACCAGCTGCGCCTCGGCGAGATGGCGCGCAAACGCATCGACGCGCAGGCGCTTGCCAGCGCCGCCGACGCCGTCCGCCTGCTGGCCGACACGCGTGCGTCGGACAATTTCCGCAACCTGTTCGAGCTGCCCGTCCTGTTCTACGCCGGCGTGCTGGTGGCCGCGCAGCTCGGCGTGGCGGATACCGCGTCGCTCGTGCTGGCGTGGTCCTTCGTCGGCTTGCGTGCCGTGCACAGCGTGGTCCACTGCACGTTCAACCACGTCATGACGCGCTTCGTGGCCTATGCGCTGGCGACGCTGGTGCTGTTCGCGTTCTGGGTGCGGCTCGCCCTGGCCTTGGCCGCTGCATGACCGACGATCCCGAACTCAAGCGCATCCGCTGGCGCTGCCGGCGCGGCATGCGCGAACTGGACCAGTTGTTCGACCGCTACCTGGCGCGCTGCTGGGCGACCGAATCCGAGCCGCAGCGGGTGGTTTTCCTACGCCTGCTCGATTGCGAGGACGATAAGCTCTGGCGCTGGTTCATGGGCTATGAGCAGTGTCCCGATGTCGAAGTCGCCGCGCTGGTCGAACGGATCCGTCAACTGCCGGCTTGAGTGGAGACCCTCGCGCCTGCTGCAGGCGGTGCTGATCCTGCTGGGGCTGTTGGGCGCGATATCGGTGCTGGCCAGCGAGATGCCTGGCCTGTTCGCGTGGCCTCTTGCCGTCGCTTCGCTCGGCTACGGCGCGTGGCGTGCGCGCCGGGAGGGGAGGTTGGAGCGTCTCGCGTTCTGGTTCCCCGGCAACGGCCGCCCACCCACCGTCGACGGCCGACCGATGCTGGATGCACACCTGCAGTGGCGGGGTCCGCTGGCGTTCCTGCGCTGGAGAGCGTGCGCCGGCGGGCGCTGGCGGCATGCAGCCTGGTGGCCGGACACGCTGCCCGCCCTGCAGCGGCGTGAACTCCGGCTTGCTGCGGGCGACGGGGACGCTGGGCGGCACCGGAGGGATCGGGCACCATAGGCCGATGTTCAAGCCCATTCCTGTCGCCATCGGCCTGCGCTATCTCCGCGCCAAGCGCCGCAACGGTTTCATCTCCTTCATTTCGCTCGCTTCGGTCCTGGGCATCGCGTTGGGCGTGATGATCCTGATCACCACGCTGTCGGTGATGAGCGGGTTCCAGCGCGAGATCCGCGACCGCCTGTTGCAGGCCACCGCGCATGCCACCGTGATGGGCGCGGGTGAAGCGATGCAGGATTGGCCGCATGCGACCAAGGTCGCCATGGACGATCCGCGCGTGGCCGGTGCCGCGCCCTTCATCCACGTGCAGGCCATGCTGACCGGCAACGCCGATCCGCAGGGCGCGCTGGTCACCGGCATCCTGCCGGGGGAGGAGCCCAAGGTCTCTGTCATCGGCGACAAGATGAAGGCGGGCTCGCTGGATTCGCTGAAGCCTGGCGAATTCCACATCCTGCTCGGACAGGAACTGGCGGCCTGGTTGCGTGTCGGCGTCGGCGACAGCGTGGTGGTCACTGCAGGCGATTTCCAGGGCACTCCCATGGGGGCGATGCCCAAGATCAAGCGGTTCACTGTTACGGGCATTTTTTCCGTAGGTCACAACGATGTAGACCGCAACCTGGCGCTGGTCCATATGAGCGATCTGCAGCGTGTTTTGCGGATGAGCGAGGGCGTTACCGGCGTACGCATGAAGCTGCACGACATGTACCAATCCTGGGAAGTCGCGCGCGATCTGGCGCTGCGATTGCAGGGTCCGTACCGCATCAGCGACTGGACCAGCGAGAACGCCAACCTCTACCACTCGCTGAAGATGGAAAAGACGGTGATGGGCATCCTGTTGTCCTTCATCATCCTGATGGGCGCGTTCTCGCTGGTGAACTCGCAGGTCATGCTGGTAACCGACAAACAGGCCGACATCGCCATCCTGCGCACATTGGGCCTTACGCCGCGCGGCGTCATGCAGGTGTTCATGGTGCAGGGCGTCCTGATCGGCGTGATGGGCACGGTGCTGGGCGTGGTCGGCGGCATTCTGCTGACCATCAATCTGGAATACATCCTTGCCGCCATCGAGGCGGTGTTCAAGGTGACGTTGTTGCCTCCTGACGTGTACTACATCACCGGCCTGCCGTATGAACTGGACGCGGGCGAGGTGGTGCTGATCGCCGCCGTTGCCCTCACCATGAGCTTCCTGGCCACGCTGTATCCCGCATGGCGCGCCGCCCGCACGCAGCCGGCGGAGGCGCTTCGCTATGAGTGAACCGAATCGCATGAACGACGCCATCCGTTCCGCCGTCATCCACGCCGAGGCGCTCGGCAAGACCTACGCGGAAGGCAAGCTGCGCACGCCCGTGTTCGATGGGCTGGAGCTCAATGTGCAGCCCGGCGAAACCGTGGCGATCGTCGGGGCCTCCGGTGCCGGCAAGAGCACCTTGCTACATCTGCTCGGCGGACTGGATACGCCTACCTCGGGCGAGGTGTACGTGGCCGGGCAGAAGATGTCTTCATTGTCCGATGCCGCGCGCGGCCAGCTGCGCAACCGAGCGCTTGGCTTCGTCTACCAGTTCCATCATCTGCTGCCTGAATTCACCGCGCTGGAGAACGTCATGATGCCGGTGATGCTGGGCGGTGCCGCCACAGATGACGCGGGCAGCAAGGCCAGGTCGCTGCTCGAAGCGGTGGGGCTGGGTCATCGTCTGGCGCACAAGCCGGGCGAACTGTCAGGCGGCGAGCGCCAGCGTGCGGCGGTGGCGCGGGCGCTGGTGAATCAACCCGCCTGCGTGCTGGGCGACGAGCCCACCGGCAACCTGGACGAGAAGACGGCTGCGACGGTGTTCGACCTGATGCTTGAACTCAATCGTGCTCAGAAGACCAGCCTGGTGCTGGTGACCCACGATCGGCGGCTGGCGCGCCGGCTGGACCGTGTGCTGGAACTGCACGAGGGAAAACTGCGCGAACTGGCGCAGGACGCGGTCTGACCTGTGCAGAAGCCGCTGGGTCATGACATCTGGGCGCTGATTGGAAGACAGTTGCTGAATTAAGCCGACCCGCGAAGCGGGTTCGGCTTGAATGAATTGTTAGCACTCATGGCATGACCCTACAGCATGTAAAGCCGTTTGCGGGGTCCCAGCGACACTGACATCAAACTGGACCTGCATTCGTGCACATAGCGAACAACATGCAGATCGGCTGGAACAGAGTAGGCGGCAACGCTGGTCAGGGGTCCGGAGGTGTACACCCAAACATCGGAAGGCTTGGCAGTAGCCAGTTTTTGGTCAAAGCCACGCCCCTGCACTGGATGCTTCTCCAAGTACCTAGCCGCTTGGCCACGACAGTCGTCAGCGTGCAGGTGGGGTAAGCCGTAAGCGCCAGCGCCAAAAAGAATTGCAATAGCTGTAGCTGCTCCGACGAATAAAAGAGGCGATCTCTGTCCGCTCATGAGTGCTAACACCAGAATTAAGCCGACCCGCGAAGCGGGTTCGGCTTGAATGAATTGTTAGGCGGCAAGCCGAATACCCGCATACAAGCCGCCTGCGTAGAGTAGAGCGCAGGCAACGAACACGCCGCAAGCCTTGGCAAATGCTTGCAATGCGGAGCGCCACGGTAGTACCCGGAACAGATAGAGCGGAACGCCGATAGGCCAAGCTACCGCAGCAACGGGCGCCGCATAGGCGGGCGGGGTGCGCCCAAGAGTCTTGGCATGGGCTTGACACCAAGCAAAGCTGATAAGAGCTAGCGCGAACGTGTGAGGGAGCCAAACCATCGGTGATGGGTTGACCGAAGCTAGGGGTCAATGGCTCCAGAAACCCAGCGATAGGCCACGTTGCCATGAAGGCTAGGACAAGAGCTTTGTCACGTGCCATCAATGCCTCCCTTGCCGCCTAACACCGGAATTAAGCCGACCCGCGAAGCGGGTTCGGCTTGAATGAATTGTTAGGCCCCGGCCAGTGACTGCCAGAACCCGGACCACTCTTGCGGCTCAGCATACTTTGTCCGAAGCGACAGGCGGACCGTGCGCGGCTGACGCGACCACCATGCGTCGAAGCTGTCTCGATAAGCCTCACCCATGCCCATACGCCAGCCAGAGGATCGGCGAGGAAGGTTGGGGAATTTGATCCACGGTGGGTGCATGTGCCCATCCGAATCAAGATCGGGAATTGGCGGGTCTGGCCAGCTACCAGTCTGAGAGTTCTCGATATGGCTCATACGGGGCCTAACACCTTGAATTAAGCCGACCCGCGAAGCGGGTTCGGCTTGAATGAATTGTTAGGGGGCGTGCCGCGATAAGCCAGCACTACGAAAGACATGCCTGTCGCTGCGGAGATTAGTATCGGCACCCACATGAGTCCCTGATAGAGCCCGCCGACAAGGAGCAGGCAAATACTTGGAAGCATGGCAATGAAAAGGGCGACAGCCGGCCCAGCAACGCGTATCCGCAGGCAGTACCACATGAGGGGAAGGGCATAAAGCAGGAGCACCAATGCCGCAAACATGTATGCAATGAACGACGTAAACAACGAGTCCGCGATAAGAGTCGCCGCCTGCGACCAAGATGATGAATGAAATGCCGCGAGAAGGATGGAGTACAGGACGCTCCCCGCGAATACGCCAATCAGCGTGGAAATGAACAGGTTGCGGTACGGACGATTGGGTTGCCGGGTTAACAGACTCACATAGCCCCCTAACGCCTGAATTAAGCCGGCCCGCCCAGCCCAACTATCCGATTGATGCCGTAACGATGCGGGCTCGGCTTGAATGAATTGTTAGGCCGCATGCTGGGGCTCCGCCCGACGATAAGCAATATGCAGCAGAGGTGCCAATGGGGCCGTCGTCGGGACTGCGACATGCTGCTCGTCAAGTTGCCACGGCCCGGGAAAGTCTGCGATGACCTCAGCAGCAGCGTTGGAGCAGCTCTCCTGAGAGATGCCAATGGGATTACCGTCGTACTCGAAGCGAAGCCGAACAACTCGAAGGGTTGGATCAGCCTCGATTGATGCTTGGCGTAAATCAGGATGAACCTCGCCGAGCAAGGCGCGCTGAAGCGAGAGGAGCAACATCGGAATGCTAGAAATATCGCTCATGCGGCCTAACACCTTGAGTTAAGCCGACCCGCGAAGCGGGTTCGGCTTGAACGAGTGGTTATGCAGCCTAGGTAGTAGGTACCCCGGGCTGTTGAAGCGATCTTAGCCGAGAACAGTGGGCGAAGAGGAAATCACGGGATGGAGCCAGGGGCAGTGAGTGGCCCGTGCTTGTAAGGCCGAAGCCAGTGGCGCCGCCCGCATGGAGTTGGTCCTGCATCAGCTAACCGAGCGGCGTGAACCTGCTGCATCCGAAGCCGACTGAAGCGAAGCCGGGAGACGCGAGAGACCGAGCTAGGTCAGCGACCGACCAATGCCGAAGCCGCGATCGAGTGAGAAACCAAGGTGTCACCGAAGCCGACGACACCAACACATCCACCCACGCATAACACTTGAGTTAAGCCGTGCCGCGAAGCGGCATCGGCTTGAACGAACTGTTAGCGCCCATCCGCCGAACGGGTTCTACCCCGTCTCCACGGACTGTTGGGTTAAGAGTCTAAAGGCCTGATCCT
>NZ_CAMPJD010000016.1 GCF_946886695.1 uncultured Pseudoxanthomonas sp.
AGGATCAGGCCTTTAGACTCTTAACCCAACAGTCCGTGGAGACGGGGTAGAACCCAAGGTAAACGGCTGGCACGGAGATCCTGACCTTCATGCAATCCTAGGGCTGCATGGCAAGCTAATCGAGGCTTCCCGTGAGGTCATGTACCGCCCTCGGAGTGAGTCGGGTGAGGGCTAACAATTCATTCAAGCCGAACCCGCTTCGCGGGTCGGCTTAATTCCGGTGTTAGGCCCCATGATCTTTGCTGCAGCAACCGACGAGAACACGCTATTCGTATTCGCCTCCATCGCGGAGGTAATCGCACACTGCGAGGGTATCGACGTGGAGGATGGTGGCTGGATCTTCTGGGATGACGTTGGCAACGCTCTGAGCGCGGAGTTCCTCACTCCAAATCATCGCAGTAGGTTCGCTGTTGGTGGGGGTACGTATCGGCCGGCCCATGCTACCGATAAGCCCAAGCTGACGGAGTCTATTGCCGCCATCCGTCACATCGACGGCAACCCGCACTTCGCAACTCTTTCTGCAGTTCAGGAGCATCTTGCAACGGCTGCTCAGGTGTCTCAGCATAGGGCCTAACAATTCATTCAAGCCGAACCCGCTTCGCGGGTCGGCTTAATTCTGGTGTTAGCCCCCTAAATGAAGTCTCCGGATGATTCGCGTATGACCCGACTCTCGTTGCTCTTACTGCTTGCTTGCTCATTCAGTGCAAGCGCGATTGTCATTCGAGATGACACTGATGACTCAAAGTATCGAGTCCCAGCGTCTGAGTTTTCTGCTCTGGTTGACCTGCCTGGCGAGGGGCATGGCGTACTGGTTGCCCCTCAGTGGGTTATCACCGCTGCTCATGCGGTTACTTGGCAATCTGAAATCAAGAAAGTCACGCTCAACGGGATTTCGAGGGACGTCGAACATCTCGTGATACACCCTGGATACAAGAAGCCGCCGCAAGAGCTACTTGACCAAGCCTTGGCCACCTGGGATTGGACACTCTTCAGGGTGCTGCTGTCATCTTCAGATGACATTGCACTTATAAAATTGGCACAACCCGTTATGGACATCGCTCCTGTTGCAATCAACAAGGACGACCGCGAGTTCGGCCAAAAGATCGACATCATAGGAAAAGGCGCTACAGGTAACGGAGTCACAGGGTACGAATTCAGCAGTTCCCACCGCACCGAGCTTCGTCGCGCGTACAACAAAATTAGCAGCGCACATGGCCGTTGGCTCTGCTACATCTTTGACAAACCGTCGGATGCCCTGCCTCTTGAAGGCGGCTCAGGAAGTGGTGACAGCGGTGGGCCAGTCCTTATTCAAGCCGAGAAGGATTGGCTGTTGGCCGGGTTGACTTCGTGGTCAGATCCTCAAAGCGCTGTTAGGACACCCGGGCGGTATGGCCAGATCAGTTGCAATGTGCGCATGAGCTACTACAAAGATTGGATCGAAAGCGTTATTTCCGCGTAGTCGTACCCGGGGGCGAACAACTCGTTCAAGCCTAACCCGCTTCACGCTTCGGCTCATCGGAAGACATAAGCGTTAGACCGCACAGCAAGGGGGTCGCAAACTTGAGCAAATGGAACTCCGCTGCCGAGTGGCGAGAACTGTGTGATGGCTCTGCTTGTCCAATCTGCGTTCGCGGCCAGCCTCTCGACATCATCGTCGAGTTGAATGCGTCATGGCTCACCATGTCGGAACGCGCACCTATGGTCGGGTACGTCTGCCTTGTCTCTCGCGTACATGCTGTTGATCTGCACAACCTCACCCTTACTCAATCAGCAGCATTCATGCAGGACGCGCATCGCGTCTCGTCTGCCCTGGCTACTGCCACAGGTTCCGTCAAGCTCAACTACGAGATTCATGGCAACACTCTGCCTCACCTGCACATGCACTTTTTCCCGCGGTACGCGGGCGATCCATTCGAGGGACGTGCCATCGAGCCATCTCGTATCGCCCAGCCAGTCTATGAGCGCGGGCAGTTTGCTGCACTCAAGAAGGACCTGGTTCAAGCGTTGGGTGCGGGTGCGGGTGCGGCCTAAGAGTTCATTCAAGCGTCAGGCCATTTGGCACAGACCCGTCCGATGGGAGAGGCAGATGATCGAACTTCCCTTGAGGGATCCATGCGACCTTTGCGTGGCCAGCCGCGAAGAGCAATGGAAGATCATAGACGAGAGTGAACATACCTTGACCGTGATCAATCCGTGGCAATTCGAAGTTGGCCAGTGCTGCGTTATCACACGTCGTCATGTCGCAACGCTGCTCGATCTTTCCGACCGGGAATGCGAGGCCGTCATGATCTCGGCCAAGCGAGTCGCAGAGGCACTCGTCAAGACGTATCGACCCCTCGGAATCCTGACGTTCCAGAACAACGGGGTCTTCAGCGGGCAGGAAACGCCGCACTTCCATTTCCATGTCGTCCCCCGACAGAAGGGCAGCGATTGGGGCGTGGGTCCACCCCAACTCGCCACCTTCGATGGCGCCGGACGAGCAAGGGGTGGCTCACACGATCCAGGCGAAGATGTACAGCGCCGGGAACGGGTCCGGGCTTCCGCAAAACAACTAGCCGAGACCGTGGAGCTGATCCGCTCGAATCTGCCGGAGTAGCCCGCTTGCTGCAGTGTTCGGGCTCAAGCGCCGGACAACGGCGAGCCTGGCACGGGGCCGATCGTTGACCGCCCGGCCATTCGCCTGGGCCGGCAACCTTTCGATCACACAATCCGCGCGAAACGCATCCACTCACCCGTGCGCCGTGCGCCGTGCGCGAACGAGTGCGCCGGCACCCAACCCAGCCGGATCCTTGCCAGATCATTCGACACCCATGATCGATATGCCTCGCGTACGACGCGGCCTTCGCTGGGTATCCGTACCGGCGGATGGTCGTCGGCATGCGTGGCGGCACCCCGATTCTGCAGTCGCGACTTGATCTTCAGCTTCTGCTCGGGGCTGATCCGACGGGCCACCAGCTCCTTGGTGCCCCGGATCCACTGGCCCAGCGACGGGATGGTGCCCAACTGGGCATGGAACGCCGGGGAAGCCGCCAGCCGGATGGCTGCCTTGATGCTGTCGCGCGCATTCGGCTGCTTCGCCTTCCAATAGGCTGCGATGTCTTCGAGCGCGTGGTCATGGACGGTCTTCTCGCCCTCGACCATGCCAGCGAACGTGGTGATGAAATCGCCCCACGTCATGCGGGTATCACCATTGATCAGGAACGCCGCGCCGACCGCGTCGTCGCGTTCGATCGCCGCCATGATCGCTTCGCAGACGTCGTCGACGTACACCGCGTTGCAGAGGCCCCGGCCACCATCGATCAGGCTGATCCGTCCCCCCCGCGCGTCCTGGACGATCGGCGTGACGAAGAAACTGTAGGGGCCGTAGACGATGGTCGGCCGAAGCACGACGGTCTCAAGCGCGCCTCGTTTGCCGGCGGCCACCACCACGGCCTCGGACGCCGCCTTGGCATCGGAGTAGGCCTCGCCCCAGCGCTGGACAGGCGCGGTGGCTTCGGTGAGCACGTCCAGCTTCGGCGACGGGCCGTGCACGGCCATCGAGCTGATGTGGACGAAGCGACGGACGCCGGCACGCGTGCAGGCATCGATCAATTGCGTGGCCTGCTTCTGGGCGCTCTCGTCATCGCCGTGGGCGAGGTTGACGACGACATCGCATCCCGCCACTGCCCGCGCAAGGCTGTCGGCATCGAGCATGTCACCGGCGACCAGCTCCGTATCCAGGCGGGCGATCCGCGCGGCGCGCGAGAAGTCGCGGACCAGCGCGCGGTATGGAAGGCGGTACTCCAGTGACAGGAGTTCGCACAGGCGCGAACCGATGAATCCGGTGGCGCCGGTGACGAGGATCTTGTTGGGCGTCATGCCGAAGCCCCCATCCGGGCCAGCCAGGGCTGTGCCATCGATGTCCGCCTGGCGTACGCCGTCTCGATGACGGCAAGGGCGTGCAGCGCCGATTCTCCAGTCACGAACGGCGCGCGCCTTTCGCGGACTGCGCCGATGAAGTCGTCGAGCTGGGCACGATAATGGCTGCGCCCGTCCCACCGCTTTGCGCACGGGATCTGCATCTCCATCGAGCCACGGCGCGTGGTCCGATGGAGGGTCAGGGTGCGCGGATCCGACGTCGAAGCCTCAAGCGTGCCGCGTTCGCCCACTACCCGGATACTGCGACGCAGGCGGTGCGACCAGCTGAACTCCAGGCGCGCAGGCACCGGCCGCCCACCCATGCGCAGCATGCCGGTCAGCTTCGCATTGCTCTCGAAACCACCGAACGCGTCGTCCTCGTAGGCGATCTCCGTGAGGTCGCCGAAAAGCCACAGCACCCGATCAAGCAGATGCACGCCGCTGTCGAACAGGACGCCGCCGCCTGTCGCATTGCGGTCGAAGTAGCTGTTGCTCGCCATCGGCCAGTCGAGGGGTGCGCCGTCCTCGACGATCACTTCGCAGACCTCACCGATCTCACCGTCTTCCACCAGGTCCGCGAGCCATCTGTTGTGGGGGAAGAACCGCATCATCAGCGCAACCGCCAGCACGCGACCGGTCCTGCGCGCGGCTTCCACCATCTTCTGCCCGTCGGCGACCGTTATCGCCAACGGCTTCTCGCACAGGACGTCGATCCCCATCTCCATCAACTGGATGGCGACGGGCGCGTGGAAGCGCGGCGGGACGGCCACGATGGCGGCGTCGACCTTGCCGGCAAGCCCGGCGAGCTCGGTGGTGATCTCCGCCTCGACACCGCCGGCGCGTGCGGCATGCGTGGCGTTGCGGCGGTCGCGGTCGCACAGGACGGTCACCTCGACCCGACGGTCCCGGGTGATGACCGGCAGATGCGCCTCGCGCGTGATCGCGCCGCATCCGACGATGCCCAGCCGTACGGGCTGGCTGGAATCAATGCTCGTCAAGGTCCCTCTCCGTGTCAGCACACTAGCAATACGTAAATTGGGCCATCGACCGGCCGCGTGGCGAACTGCGACGGTCACGCGCCCAAGCGGAGGCGTCGATCCCGCCAAGCGTGCATGTTGGTCGCTCGACATCTACGGTAGCCTTGACCCGTCGCATCAAAGAACCTGGCAGGCGTCCCACTTGCATCCGACATGCGCGTGCCCAACCATCGCACTCCCCAGCACGTCAACCAGGCTGGACCGTTAGTGTCCATGGGAAGGCTCGCGAAGTTCCGTGCCTGGCTGAATCGGGACGATGGGCGCTTTTACCAGATCGGCAATGAGTCCATCGGAGTTCTCACGACAATGGGAGGTCTCTCGATTGTTGCTTCATTGGTGCTATGGCAAGTCCATCGACATGTCGATGTCCACTTGGCCTGGTCCATTGCCGTCGGCACCGCCGGCGTGGCATTCCTTTTCTTCGGTGCTGGCTCCAGGGGCCGCGGCGATGGCAGCTGACGTTTCCTCCGAGCCCGCATGGCTTCTGGGCACCACGTGATCCAAGCCCATACCTCTTCTGATCCCCCGCGATGACACAAGACAACCCGTACCAGGCGCCAGCATCATCCACCGCACCCGGATCGACACGTGTACCGCGCCGATGGATCGCCATCGTGCTTTCCCTCGCAGCCTTCCAGACGCTGGTGGTGGCGCTCTATGCCTCCACGACCCTCAGCCAGCTCCGTGACGGTGGAATCAGCGTACTGACCGCCATGGCATGGGCGTCAGGCAGCGGGCTTCTGGCGACAGGGAGCCTCGTCCTCATGTTCAGTCCACGCCTGGCGACCTGCCTGTTGTTCCTTGCGGCGGTGCTGAGCACTTTGACGTATGCGCAATGGCGTCCTACCTTCGTCTTCACCGGACTGCTGGTAGCCGTCTGCGCCGCGCTTGTCAGCTCCGTGTCCGCGCGATCCGCGAGGATCTGATCGCGCATCCGAACGGGGTGGCGCGCGCATGCTTTTGCCAGAGCTTCACGGTATGTTCGGCACGCCCTTGCAAACCGGTGCACTCCATGCTGATTTCCCGCAGGCAGGCCCTGATCACCGGCATGACGGCGATCGCGCTGATCATCGCGTTGCAGGCGTTCAACAGCGTTGGCTGTTACAGGCACACGTTGCTGACGTTCGTACAGGTGGTTGGCATGTTCGTGCTGGTGCCGTTGCTTCCCGCGCTGGTCTCGCTGCTGACGGCCAATCCACTGCGGGCGGTGGGCGCGTGCCTGCTGTTCGCACCGTGGCTGGTATTGGCGTACTACACAGATTGTGTGCGGCCGTACCAGGGTGGCGGGGCGTCGATGGTCTACGTAGCGGTGCTGATGTGGGGCACGCCATGCGCGATCATCGGGGCGCTGCTCACGGGACCGGCGATGCGCCTGCTCGGCATGTCGGTGGCGCCTCGCCGATAGCCTGCGTGCACGCGGCGGTCACCGACGGCCGCACGCGCCGGCGCCCTACTCCGCTTCTTCCGGCGGCAACACGATGCCGTCCGGGTCCACGGCCAGACGACCGGCCGCGAGCACGGCCTGGGTGCGGTTGGTGACGTGCAGCTTGCGCAGGATGGCGGTGACGTGCGCCTTTATGGTGGCTTCGGACACACCCAGGTCGTAGGCGATCTGCTTGTTGAGGCGGCCGGCGCCGAGCATTTGCAGCACCTTGAACTGCTGCGGGGTGAGATCGCGCAGGCGCTGCGCGGTCTCCTGTTCGTCCCGGCTGGTGGCCGGTGCATTGTGCGCTTCATCCGGCACCCAGCGCTCGCCATCGAGGACGGCGCCGATGGCCTGCCCGATGGTGTCCGAATCGGCGGACTTGGGAATGAAGCCGAGCGCGCCATGGTCGAGCGCGCGGCGCATGACCGCCGGCTCCTCGCGCGCCGACACGATGACCACCGGCAACTGCGGGTGCAGCGCGCGCAGGTGCACCAGCGCGTTGAAACCGTGCGCGCCGGGCATGTTGAGGTCCATCAGCAGCAGATCGGCATCCGGGTGCGCGTCGACGAGCACGTAGAGCGCGTCGACGCTGTCGGCTTCGTGCAGCTTCACGCCTGGCATCACGCGCTGCACGGCGCCGCGGAGCGCTTCGCGGAACAGCGGGTGGTCGTCGGCGATCAGCAGGGTGGGCATGGCGGTGCGGTCCATCGTGGGGGAAGGGTAATCCGTGGGGTCCGTGCTGCACAGGTGCGGGCGTCACACGCCCGCATGCTGCTGGCCCGGCGCCTCCCCGCGACGGGCCGGTCGTACTTACTTGACCTTGCGCTCGGCGACCAGCGATTCCACCACCGTGGGGTCGGCCAGCGTCGAGGTATCACCCAGCTGCTCCGGTGCGTTCTCGGCGATCTTGCGCAGGATGCGGCGCATGATCTTGCCCGAGCGCGTCTTCGGCAGGCCGGGAGCCCACTGCAGATGATCCGGCGTGGCGATGGGGCCGATCTCCTTGCGCACCCAGGCGACGAGTTCCTTCAGCAGTTCGTCGCTCTGAGCTTCGCCGGCCTTGAGGGTGACATAGGCGTAAATGCCCTGCCCCTTGATGTCGTGCGGGAAGCCGACCACGGCGGCCTCGGCCACCTTCGGGTGCGCGACCAGTGCGCTTTCCACTTCGGCGGTGCCGATGCGGTGGCCGGACACGTTGATGACGTCATCGACGCGGCCGGTGATCCAGTAGTAACCATCGGCATCGCGGCGGCAGCCGTCGCCGGTGAAGTACGTGCCCGGGTAGGTGCGGAAGTAGGTGTCGATGAAGCGCTGGTGGTCGCCGTACACGGTGCGCATCTGGCCCGGCCAGGAATCCAGCAGCACCAGGTTGCCTTCGGTGGCACCTTCCAGCTGCTCGCCGTTGGCATCGACCAGTGCGGGCCGCACGCCGAAGAACGGCAGTGTGGCAGAACCCGGTTTGAGGTCGATGGCGCCGGCCAGCGGCGTGATGAGGATGCCGCCGGTCTCGGTCTGCCACCACGTGTCGACGATGGGGCAGCGCGCGTCGCCGACCACGTCGTAGTACCAGCGCCAGGCTTCCGGATTGATCGGCTCGCCGACGCTGCCCAGCAGGCGCAGCGATGCACGCGAGGTCTTCTTCACCGGTGCTTCGCCTTCGCGCATCAGCGCGCGGATCGCGGTGGGCGCGGTGTAGAAGATGGTGACTTTGTGCTTGTCGATGACGTCCCAGAAGCGAGACACGTTCGGGTAGTTCGGCACGCCTTCGAACATCACCGCGGTGGCGCCGTTGGCCAGCGGGCCGTAGACGATGTAGCTGTGGCCGGTGACCCAGCCCACGTCGGCGGTGCACCAGTAGATGTCATCCTCGCGCAGGTCGAACACGGCTTCGTGCGTGTACGCCGCGTACAGCAGGTAGCCACCGGTGGTGTGCAGCACGCCCTTGGGCTTGCCGGTGGATCCGGAGGTGTAGAGGATGAAGAGCGGATCTTCGGCGTTCATGCGCTCGGGCCCGCACTCGGCCGGTTGCGCGTCGACGACGGCATCGAACCAGCGGTCGCGCGGCATCTGCATGTCCACCGCGCCGCCGGTGTGGCGCACGACCAGGACGGTCTCGACGGAGTTGGTGCCGGGCAGCTTCAACGCGGCGTCCACGTTCGCCTTCAGCGGTACCTTCTTGCCACCGCGCAAGCCTTCGTCGGCGGTGATGATCAACTTGGTGCCGCAATCGGCCACGCGGTCGGCGATGGAGTTGGGTGCGAAGCCGCCGAACACCACCGAGTGGATGGCGCCGATGCGCGCGCAGGCCAGCATGGCCACGGCCGCATCGGGAATCATCGGCAGGTAGATCGTCACGCGGTCGCCCTTCTGCACGCCCAGCGCGCGCAGCGCGTTGGCCAGCCTGCAGGTGCGTTCGTACAGCTCCCGATAGGTGACGCCGTACGAGGGCGCGTCAGGGCTGTCGGGCTCGAACAGCAGGGCGACCTTGTCGCCGCGCGTGGCCAGCTGTCGGTCGAGGCAGTTGACGCTGGCATTGAGCTCGCCATCGGCGAACCAGCGGATATGGAAATCGTCGAGGGCGTAGCTGACGTCCTTGATCTGCGTCGGCTTCTTGAACCAGTCCAGGCGCTCGGCCGCCCTGCTCCAGAACGCATCGGGATCATCGATCGAGGCCTGGTAATCGCGCAGGTACTGCTCGCGCGTGATGCGCGCGCTGGCGGCGAATTCCGGCTTGACCGGATAGAGATCAGTCATGAGGTCCTCCCGGGACGTTCCTGTGAAGCGTCGATTTTGAAGCATGGACGAAGACCGGGCGAGGCGACGGAAGTACGTCGTGCGGTGCGTCCGGCATGTCGAGTTTGACGCATACGGTCGTGCGGCATCGCAGCATCCGACTTAGACAATGGTCGTAAAGCAGCCGCGTGCTCCCTGCGACCGATCGCCGCACCCCTTCTGTGGCAAGGGTTTGCCTGCCCGAGGGTGCGATTACGACTAATGGCGAATAGGCGCTGCCGGCGCGCAGGCGCAAGTCTCCGTCAGCCGCGCAACGCGGCCATCAACCTTTCGGGAGGGGTTATGACCCAACGTTCCGCACTCATGGCGCGACGGCCACTGGCCGCTGCGCTCTTCGTCGCATTGCTCGCGCCAGGCATGGCATTCGCGCAGACCGCCAAGGAAAAAGCCCTGGAGGCGCGCGTCGCCGACCTTGAGCGGCAGGTGCAGCTGCTGCTGTCCGCGCAGCAACAGCAGCAGTCGCAGATCACCACCACGCAGGAGCAGGTGACGCAGGTGCAGGCCTCGCAGGCCGCACTGCCGGCACCCGTGCCCGCCGGCAAGCAGCCGATCCAGAACACCACCATCCTGACCGCCGCCACGCCGGGCACCACGTTCTCGTATGGCGGCTTCATCAAGCTGGATGCGATGGCCACCGACACCAGCGACGGCCGCATCGCCGACGGCTCGTCGGGCCGCCTGTTCTACGTGCCCAGCACCATTCCGGTGGGCGGCGCCGGTGCCGACGGTGGCGATGCCTATGCCGACTTCCATGCGCAGTTCTCGCGCTTCTGGTTGAGCACCGACCATGTCACCGAGGGCGGCGACAAGTTCAAGACCTATATTGAAGCGGACTTCTTCGGCGGCGGCAGCAATGCGCTGGCCGGCAACGAAACCGCCACCAACACCTACGCCGTCAGCCTGCGCCATGCCTACGTGACCTGGAACAGCTGGCTGGCCGGCCAGACCTGGTCCAACTTCATGGACGTGGCGGCACTGCCAGATGCGGTCGACTTCGTCGGTCCGACCGACGGCACCGTGTTCGTGCGCCAGGCGCAGGTGCGTTACACCAAGGGCCCATGGTCGTTCTCGGTCGAGAATCCGCAGACCACGGTCACGCCCCATCTCGCCGGCACCCGCTTCAACAGCGGCGACAACGCGATGCCCGATGTCACGGCGCGCTGGCTGACCAAGGGCGACTGGGGGCACTTCACCGTCGCCGGCATGGTGCGCCAGTTCAAGGTCGCCGACGAAACCGACACCGGCGGTTCGGTGAGCGTGTCGGGCAAGTTCAACCTGGGCAAGAGCGATGACATCCGCTATGCGGTGAATGCCGGCCAGGGCATCGGCCGCTACCTGGCGTTCGGCGTGGGCAGCGACGTGGTCACCGAGGCCGATGGCGACATCAGCGCGCTGGACGGCTACGGCGGCTTCGTGGCATGGCGCCATGTCTTCAGCCCGAAGATCCGCACCAACCTGATGTATGCCGCCTCGCACTTCGACAACGACGCCGCACTGACCGGGTTCGGCGTCACCGAGCGCACGCAGTCCATGCACGCCAACCTGATCTACTCGCCGTTCCCGAAACTGGACATCGGCGCGGAGCTCATCTACGGGCAGCGTTCGCTTGAGGACGACCGCGAGGGCGACCTGAAGCGTCTGCACACGACCGTCAAATACACTTTCTGAGGGGAAACCACATGAGTTCCACGACTGTGCAGCATTCGTCGTCGGGCGAGCTGACGAAGGGCCACAAGAAGGTCATCTTCGCCTCCAGCCTCGGCACCGTGTTCGAGTGGTACGACTTCTATCTCTACGGCTCGCTGGCGGTCATCATCGCCAAGCAGTTCTTCAGTGGCGTCAACGAAACCACCGGCATGATCTTCGCGCTGCTGGCGTTCGCGGCCGGCTTCTTCGTGCGTCCGTTCGGCGCTGCCTTCTTCGGTAGCCTCGGCGACCGCATCGGCCGCAAGTACACCTTCCTGGTCACCATCCTGATCATGGGCATCTCGACCTTCCTGGTCGGCGTGCTGCCCAACTACGCGACGATCGGTTTCGCCGCGCCGGTGATCCTGATCATCCTGCGCCTGGCGCAGGGCCTGGCGATGGGTGGCGAGTACGGTGGCGCAGCCACCTACGTGGCCGAGCATGCACCGGCCGGCAAGCGCGGCCTGTACACCGCGTTCATCCAGACCACCGCCACGCTGGGCCTGTTCCTGTCGCTGGCCGTGATCCTGGCCTGCCGCCTGACCTTGGGCACCGAGGCATTCGAGGACTGGGGCTGGCGCATTCCGTTCCTGGGTTCGATCGTGCTGCTGGGTGTGTCCGTGTGGATCCGCCTGCAGCTGGCCGAATCCCCGCTGTTCCAGCAGATGAAGGCCGAAGGCAAGGGCTCGAAGAAGCCGTTCCGCGACAGCCTGCAGGGCGGCAACCTGAAGCTCATGCTGCTGGTGTTGTTCGGCGCCACCGCCGGCCAGGCCGTGGTGTGGTACGGCGGGCAGTTCTACGCGCTGTTCTTCCTGCAGAGCATGATCAAGGTGGACCCGACGGTGTCGTACCTGCTGATCGCCGGTGCGCTGCTGCTCGCTACGCCGTTCTTCCTGTTCTTCGGCTGGCTGTCGGACAGGATCGGCCGCAAGAAGATCATCATGGCGGGCTGCCTGCTGGCCGCGCTGACCTACTTCCCGATCTTCAAGGGCATCACCCACTACGCCAACCCGGCCATCGAGGAAGCCCGCACGTCGTCGCCGGCCGTTGTCGTCGCCGACCCGGTCACCTGCAGCTTCCAGTTCGATCCGGTCGGCATCCGCAAGTTCACCAGCTCGTGCGACGTGGCCACGGCTGCGCTGACCAAGGCCGGCGTGCCGCATGAAATCCAGCCGGGTCCGTCGGGCGAAGTGGCCAAGGTCCAGGTCGGCGGCGCCGCGGTGGCTTCGTACGAAGCGGCGGGCCTGTCGAAGGATGACCTGAAGGCGAAGTCGGGCGAGTTCGGCGCCGCGCTGAAGGGCGCGCTGACCAGCGCCGGCTATCCGGAGAAGGCGGACACCGCGCGCATCAACATCCCGATGACGCTGTTCCTGCTGTGGGTGCTGGTGATCTACGTGACCATGGTCTACGGCCCGATCGCCGCCTACCTGGTGGAGCTGTTCCCCACGCGCATCCGCTACACCTCCATGTCGCTGCCGTACCACATCGGCAATGGCTGGTTCGGTGGCTTCCTGCCGGCGATCTCGTTCGCCCTGGTCGCGGGTACGGGCAACCTGTACTACGGCCTGTGGTATCCGATCGGCATCGCGGTGATGACGCTGATCGTCGGTACGCTCTTCCTTCGCGAAACGAACCACGTCGACATCACGAAGTAAACGTTCCTCCCCGCCGGCCCTTCCGGGGCCGGCAATCCCGACGCCGGCCTTCGTGGCCGGCGTTTTTTTGGGTGCTTACGCGGATGTAAGCTGACCCTCACGCCACGCGGGAATGCGCCATGCCACTGATCACCCTGACCATCCGTCGACCCAAGGACGATGCCTTCAAATCATCTGTACTGGACGCCGTGCATGCCGCGCTGGTGGCCTCGGGCGTGCCCTTCGCCGATCGCTTCCAGCGCGTGCTGGAACTGTCGGCGGAGGATTTCCGCTACGACCCGGCCTATCCGGACGTCTCCGGTGCGCGCGACGAGGACTTCGTGCTGATCGAGATCCTGTGGTCGGCAGGACGCAGCGTGAAAGTGAAGAAAGCGCTTCTCGCGGATCTGATGCAGCGCCTGGCCGCCGCCGGCAGGAATCCGGAGAACGTGATGGTCTGCTTCAAGGAGACCACGTGGGAGAACTGGGCGTTCGCAGGCGGACGCCTGATCCATACGTGAGATGGATCAGCGCGGCGGCGCAGCGAGTTCCTTCTCGCTCAGGAAACCGTTGCCGTCCACGTCCTGCCGCCTGAAGCGGTCGGCAAGTTGCGCCAGGTGCGCTTCGCGGGTGATCGGCTTGCCGCGCCCGCCCGGCAGTTCGTCCACGGACAGCACACCATCGCGGTTGCGGTCCATGCCGTCGAAGGCGTAGCTCATCCAGACCTGGTATTCGGCCAGGCTGACGCGCCCGTCGCGGTCGGTGTCCATGCGCGCGAGGTAATCGCCGGTGGCGGTGACCTGGGCCAGCACGGGCAGGGGTACGACGGTAAGCAGGAGTGTTGGAAAGAGCAGGCGCATCGCGGCATTGTAGGGCGACCGGCCGTGCCGGCGCGCATGCGGCCAGCCCCGCCATCGCGCGGCCCTCGTCGGTCGCGGATATTGGGGTACGCTGCACCGGCATTCGACCCCCGCTCCATGATGAACCTGCCAGCGTCCACCTCTGCGGCCACGTTCGCCGCGCCCCTGTTCGAACTCGATCGCGCCACCGTGGTGCGTGGCGCCACACGCGTCCTGCACGACCTGTCGCTGACCATCCCGCTGGGCCAGCACACGGCCATCCTCGGCCCGAACGGCTGCGGCAAGTCGACGTTCATCAAGCTGATCAATCGCGAGTTGTATCCCCTGGCACGCGAGGGCGACGCGCCGGTGAAGGTGTTCGGCCTGCGACGCTGGAACGTGAACGAACTGCGCAACCGCCTGGGCCTGGTCACCAGCGACCTGACCCGCGACCTGCAGCAGATGCCGTACCTGCGCGTGGAGGACGCCGTGGTGACGGGCTTCTTCTCCAGCTTCGCGGTGCCTCCGCACCGCGAGGTGGACGCCGGCATGCGTGCCCGTGCACGGCACGCACTGGAGCAGGTGCGCGCGATACCGCTGGCCGACCGCCAGGTGGCGGAACTGTCCACCGGCGAGATGCGGCGCGTGCTGATCGCGCGGGCGCTGGTGCATGAGCCGGAGGCGCTGCTGCTGGACGAGCCTACCGCCGGCCTGGACCTGGTCGCACGGCAACACTTCCTGGAGCTGATGCGCAGCCTGGCACAGCGCGGCATCACCCTGGTGCTGGTGACCCACCACATCGAGGAGATCATTCCCGAGATCAACCGCGTGCTGCTGCTTCGCAACGGCACGGTCCATGCCGACGGCGACCGCGCCACCACGTTGACCGATGCGCAACTGAGCCAGGCCTTCGGCGGACCGATCCAGGTGCGTCACGAAGACGGCTTCTACACCGCGATGCCCGACCATGCCTGAGCTGCCCGAGGTCGAAACCACCCGCCGTGGCCTGGCGCCCCACGTGGAGGGCCGCCGCATCCAGGCGGTGAAGCTGCGCAGGCCCGACCTGCGCTGGCCGATCCCCCCGGAGGTGGCGCGCGAACTGCCCGGCCAGCGCATCGATGCCGTCCGCCGCCGCGCGAAGTACCTGCTGATGGACACCGTAGCAGGCAGCGCCGTGCTGCACCTGGGCATGTCCGGCAGCCTGCGCGTGCTGCCGGCCACCACCCCGGTTGGCGCGCACGACCACGTGGACATCGTGCTGGATGGCGAACGTGGCAGGTCCGGCCGCGTGCTGCGCTTCACCGACCCGCGCCGCTTCGGCTGCCTGCTGTGGCAGCCCGTCGGCCAGACGCATCCGCTGCTGCAGGGGTTGGGGCCGGAGCCGTTGTCGGACGCGTTCGACGGCGACTACCTGTTCGCACTCAGCCGGGGCCGGCGGGCGCCGGTGAAAACCTTCCTGATGGACCAGGCCGTGGTGGTGGGCGTAGGCAACATCTACGCGGCGGAAAGCCTGTTCCGTGCCGGCATTTCCCCACTGCGTGCGGCCGGCAAGGTGTCGCGGGAGCGTTACGCGGCGCTGGCCGACGCGGTAAAGGACATTCTTGCCTACGCCATCACGCGCGGCGGGACCACGTTGCGGGATTTCCTCAGTCCGGACGGCGCTCCCGGCTATTTCGAGCAGGAATTGTCGGCGTATGGCCGGGGCGGCGAAGCCTGTCCGCGCTGCGGCCGGGCAATGAAGCAGGCCACCATCGGCCAGCGGACCACGGTCTGGTGCGGGCACTGTCAACGCTGACGGGTTTGGCGGGTTCATCCTCCATCACGTCTTGTGAGACAAATGACGTTATATTCGCGCCCTTGGCATCGTGGGGGAGACGGATGGCCGACGCACCTGACATCACCTTGTGGCTGGACTCGGCCCGCGGCGGCGATCGCGCCGCGCTGGACCGCGTGCTGGCCACGCTGTACCAGGAGCTGCACACCATGGCGCGCCGCCAGCTGTCGGGCCAGCATGGCTACACTCTGGACGCGACCGCGCTGGTGCACGAGTCCTATCTGAAGCTGCTCGGCTCCACCGGCACCGCCAAGTTCGAGGACCGCGCGCACTTCTTCGCGTACGCCGCCTCGTCGATGCGCAGCGTGGTGGTGGACTACGCCCGCAGCCGGCTGGCGCGCAAGCGCGGCGGCGACCTCAAGCGCGTGGCGGACATCCCCGAAGAGGTGGAAGGCAACCTGCGCCTGGACGAGGACATGCTGGCGCTGAACGACGCGCTGGAGAAGCTGGCTTCCGCCGATGAGCGCCTGGCGCAGGTGGTGGAGATGCGCTATTTCGCCGGCCTGTCCGAGCTGGAGATCGCCGAGCTGCTGCAGCGCTCCGAGCGCAGCATCCGGCGCGACTGGCAGAAGGCGCGCATGTTCCTGCTGTCGGTCATGCAGGACAGCTGAGACCCGTACTGCGCGCCCCCTGAGATGGACGCCGAACGCTGGCAACGCCTGTCACCGCTGCTGGACATCCTGCTGGAACTCGATCCGGACGCCCGCGCGCAGCAACTGGAAATCCTGCGCGCCGACGATCCCGACGCCGCCCGTGAGCTCGAGAAGCTGCTCACCCTGGAAGAGGAAGGCGACGACTTCATCGACCAGCCCCTGGTCGACAAGCCGGGCCAGCTGAAGCCCGGCATGCGCGTGGGGCCCTACCAGCTGGAATCGATGTTGGGCGAAGGCGGCATGGGCATGGTGTGGCTGGCCTCGCGTGCGGACGGCCTGTACCAGCGCCGCGTCGCGCTGAAGCTGCTTCGCCCCGGCCTGGCCGATCCCAACCTGCGCCTGCGCTTCACCCGCGAACGCGAAATCCTTGCGCGCCTGGAGCATCCGAACATCGCGCGCCTGCTGGACGCCGGCATCGGCAGCGAGGGCCAGCCGTACCTGGCGCTGGAATATGTGGAAGGCGTGTCGATCACCGACTACTGCCTGGCCAACAACATCGGCCTGGACGCGCGGCTGACGCTGTTCCTGCAGATCTGCGAAGCGGTCAGCCATGCGCACGCGAACCTGATCGTCCACCGCGACCTCAAACCGTCCAACATCCTGGTGACGCCCAATGGCGAGGTGCGCCTGCTGGACTTCGGCATCGCCAAGCTGCTCGACGATCCCGAGCCTGCGCCCGTGCATCCACGCACCGAAGTGCGCGCCTTCACCCTGCACTACGCGGCGCCGGAACAGGTACGCGGCGAACTCGTCACCACCATGACCGACGTGTACTCGCTGGGCGTGGTGCTGTACGAACTGATCGCGGACACCAAACCGTATCGCCTGCGCCGGCAGACCGACGCCGAATGGGAGCAGGCGATCCTCGCCGTCGAGCCGTTGAAGCCCTCGGTGGCGACACTGCGCACCACCGACGGCAGCCGCAACCGATGCCCGGATGCCCGCCGGAACGCACGCAGGCTGGCCGGCGACCTGGACAACATCGCGCTCAAGGCCCTGCAGAAGGCGCCGGAGCAGCGCTACCCGTCCGTCGAAGCGATGTCGCAGGACCTGCGGCGGCACATCGAGGGGCGCCCCGTGCTGGCGCGCCCCCAGAGCGTGGGCTACCGGCTGCACAAGTACCTCATCCGGCAACGCTGGACACTCGCCTTCGGCGGCCTGGCGGCTGCCGTGCTGGTGACCGCGCTGGCGGTGAGCCTCTGGCAGGGCCGCCAGGCGATGCGCGAGGCGGCGCGTGCGCAGGCCATGCAGAATTTCGTGATCGGCCTGTTCGACAATGCCAGCGCGTCGCAACAGGGCAACACCTTCGATGCGCGCGAGCTGCTGGCGGCCGGCGAACGGCGCGGCGCACGCGAACTCGCCAACCAGCCACGCGCGCAGGCAGAACTCCTGGGCGTGATCGCCCGCCTGCGGCTGGGCCTGGGCGACTACCACGAGTCGCTGGCGCTGCTGGAAAAGCAGGCGCGGGTACTCGCGACAGCGAACGATGCGCCCGACAGCCTGCGCCTGCAGGCCGCGACCCAGCACGGACGCGTACTGCGCCTGCTCGGGCGTTCGCGCCAATGCGTGCAGGTGATGGCACCGATGGAAGCGCGGCTGGCATCGCTCGATTCCCGGTTGCCGCTTCCGGTGGCCGAGTTCCGGTCGCAGAACGGACGCTGCCGTGCCGACGCGGGTGAGAAACAGGTGGCGCGGCAGATGTTCGACGGCTCGCTGGAGATCCGCCGCGCCCTGAAGGACGAAGCGGGCGTAGCGGAAAACATGCGCGACCTGGCCCAGCTGGATGTCGAACTTGGCAACGCCGACGCCGGCGCGCGTGGCTACCGCGCCGCACTGGCACACCTGCAGGCACACGGCCATGCACGTCATACGCTGGCCATCGAGATCCAGCGCAGCCTGGCATTGCTGTACCGCAACCGCGGCGATACGGATGCGGCGCTGGCCTCGTTCCAGCGCGCGCGCGCGCTGTCCGAGGACATCCACGGCGCGCGTCATCCGCTCACCCAGGCCCTGCGCCGCCACATCGCGGCCGTGCAGGTCGACCTGGGCCAGCTGCGTGAAGCCGACGAGGAACTTGGACGCCTGCATGCGATGACGCTGGAGTCACTGGGCCCGCAGCACCGCGACACGGCGTCGAGCTGGAATTCGATGGGCATCATCGCGTGGGAGCGGGGCGACAACGAGACTGCGGTACGCAATGTCGCCCGGGCCGTCGGCATCTGGCGCAGCAGCGAGAGCCTGCAGATCCTGCCCGGCGGCCTGTTCAATTACGGCATGGTCCTGCACAGCGCTGGCCGCTACGACGAGGCGCTGGCGGCGCTGGAAGAATCGCGGCGGATGCGGGTGGCGACCATCGGCGCCAGCCATGCATTGATCGGCGAGACGGACCGCATGATCGGCGAAGTGCTGGCCGCCAAGGGTGACCTTCGCGGCGCCAGCGCGCGCTTCGATCGCGCCGTGCGCCTGACCCGCGTGGGCTTCGGTCCGGAGCATCCGCGCACCTGGTTCGCCGAACTGTCCATGGCCCGTCACCTGACGCGGCTGGGGCGCCCGCAGGACGCCGTCGCCCCACTGGAAGGACTGACGCGTCATGAGGGTGGCGGCAGCGAAGCGCCGAAGCTGCGCTGGCTCGCCCGCGCCTATCTGGCCGAAGCGCGTTGCGGCATGGGCGAGAAGGAACGCGCGCGGCGCGAGTTGGATGCCCTTGCGGGAGAACTTCGCAGCGCACTGCCTGATGGCGGCATCATTCCGCGCGAGGTCACCGACCTGCGCACCGCCTGCCGTTGAAGCAGGTCACTCCAGCAACAACCCCGGCTGTTGCGGATCGATGCGACCTTCGCCGCGTGCGATCTTCTTGAACTCCGCGCGACTGACCGAGACATAGCGTTCGTTGCCACCGATCTCCACCTGCGGCCCATCCTGCACGGCGAGCCCCTGCTCATTGACCCGCACGGTCATGATGGCCTTCTTGCCGGTGTGGCAGATGGTCTTGATCTCGCTGATCTCGTCCGCCCAGGCCAGCAGGTACTGGCTGCCTTCGAACAGCTCGCCGCGGAAGTCGGTGCGCAGGCCGTAACACAGCACGGGGATGCGCAGCGCGTCCACCACCTCGCTGAGCTGCCAGACCTGGGCGCGGCTGAGGAACTGCGCTTCATCCACCAGTACGCAATCGAGCTTGCCGTGCGCGGCAATGTCATCGCGAATCAGGCGTTCGAGGTCATCATCGCGCTCGAACGCCACCGCATCGGCACGCAGACCGATGCGCGACGCCACCACGCCGGCTCCGGCACGGTCGTCCAGCCGCGGGGTCAGGATTGCCACGCGCATTCCGCGCTCGCGGTAGTTGTGCGCCGACTGCAGCAGCGTGGTGGTCTTGCCGGCGTTCATCGCCGAATAGTAGAAATAGAGCTTGGCCATGCCGCCATTGTAAAACGGGCGGGCGCCCCGCTTATCCGCCTTCGGGCGGCTTCATCGGCTCCACTTCGCCCACGTCGACCTTGCCTCTCATGGGCGCCTTCCAGATCGCGTCCTGCAGCCGCCAGTAGTGCTCCGGCTGCCAGTACTTGCGGTCGTAGTACTGGTCGCCCCGCACCGTCATGCCGGTGCCGGCCAGCGGCCCGGTGTGGGGAATGATGGTGAGGTTGCCCACGTAGCCGACGCGGCTGCCGGTCATGTTGCGCGTGGCCCGCCGCAGGATCTTTTCCAGCCGCGGCTTGGCCGCCTCATCGCCGTATTCGGCCAGGATCGCCTGCCCGCGCTCGATGGCCTCCTTGCGCTGCACGTCGTCCAGCCGCGCCCAGTAGAACTCGCGCTGGGCGAGGAAGTCCGGATAGAGCCGTTCGGCCGCGATGTCCATCCATGCGTAGGCGATGGCGCGATCCTGCGCGACCCCGGTGCCCTGCCAGTACATGTCCGCGATGATCGCCTGCGAGGGCTTGTCGGCATGGAAGGCCGCGCGCTTGAACCGTTCCAGCGCGCCGGCATAGTCCTGCCGTTCGTAAGCGCGCGCGCCCTCCGACCGCCACCGCAGGTCCGGGTGCGCGGCCAGGAAGCCTTCGGTCAACACCGCCTGATCGAGCTTCGGCTCCTGGGCCGTCGCCGGCCGCATCGGCAACAGGGCCACCATGACCAGCACACAGCAACGGAAGGCATTCATGGCGGTACGCCTGCATCCGGAAGCCTGGAGTGTCGACATGCTAGGAGAAGCAGGGCGCCGTTGTCTGTAAACTGATGGCCTACGCAGAAGTACTCCCATGCACGGTCTCAACCCCCCCCAACGCGCCGCCGTCCTTCACAGCAAGGGCCCCTTGCTGGTGCTCGCGGGCGCCGGCAGCGGCAAGACGCGTGTGATCGTGGAGAAGATCGCGCACCTGATCGCCGGCAATCACTTCCCGGCGCGCCGGATCGCAGCGATCACCTTTACCAACAAGTCCGCCAAGGAAATGCGGGAACGCGTGTCCAAGCGGATCAAGGGCGACGCGGCCGAAGGGCTGACGATCTGCACCTTCCATGCGCTCGGGCTGAAGTTCCTGCAGATCGAACACGCCGCCGTGGGCCTCAAGCGTGGCTTCTCCATCTTCGACGCCGACGACGCCAGTGCACAGGTGAAAGACCTGATGTACGGTGCCAAGCCCGACGACGTGGAAGCGGCGAAGAACCTGATCTCCCGCGCGAAGAACGCCGGCCTGTCGCCCGAAGAGGCCCTTGCCGAAGCACGCACCAACCGCGAGAAGGAAGCCGCACTGCTGTACCAGCGCTACCAGGACCGGCTGACCACGTTCAATGCGGTGGACTTCGACGACCTGATCCGCCTGCCGGTGCAGATCCTGGAGAACAATCCCGAAATCACCGCGGCATGGCGCGAGCGGATCGGCTACCTGCTGGTCGACGAATGCCAGGACACCAACGACGCGCAATACCGCCTGCTGAAAGCCATCGCCGGTGAACGCGGCGACTTCACCTGCGTGGGCGACGACGACCAGAGCATCTACGCGTGGCGCGGCGCGAACCCCGACAACCTGTTGCAGATGGCGAAGGACTACCCGGCTCTGCAGATCGTCAAGCTGGAGCAGAACTACCGTTGCAGCAACCGCGTACTGCGCGCGGCCAATGCGTTGATCGCCAACAATCCGCACGAACATCCGAAGGCGCTGTGGAGCGATCAGGCAGATGGCGAGCGCATCCGCGTTTGGGAATGCCGCGACAATGAGCACGAGGCGGAGAAGGTCGCCGCTGAGATCTCGTTCGTGCATGCATCCAAGAGCGCGGCGTGGAGCGACTTCTGCATCCTGTTCCGCGGCAACCATCAGTCGCGCGCGCTGGAAAAGGCGCTGCAGCTGCTGCGTATTCCCTACCACCTGACCGGCGGCACCGCGTTCCTGGAGCGGCAGGAAGTGAAGGACGCGATGTCGTGGCTGCGCCTGCTGGTGAACCCGGACGATGACGCCGCCTTCCTGCGTGCCGTGCAGTCGCCCAAGCGCGAAGTCGGCGCCACGTCGCTGGCGAAACTCGCCGAGATGGCGCAGCACGCACACCTGCCGCTGTCACGCGCGGCCGAGTCGATGGGCGCACTGAAGGCGCTGCCACCACGCGCGGCCAATGGCCTCAGTGCCTTTGTCGACATCATCCGCGACCTGCGCCGGCATGCCGAGGAACTGCCGCCTGCCGACCTGGTGCGCCGATTGAGCGAACGCTCCGGGCTGCTCGCCGACCTGCGCGCGCAGTGCAAGGACGAAGCCTCGTTCCAGCGCCGCCGCGCCAACCTGGACGAACTGGCGGACTGGTTCGAAGGGGGTCCGCGTGGCAGTTCGGCCGGCGACCTCGCCGCCCAGCTCGCGCTGCTGTCGCGCAACGACAAGGACGACGGCGGCAACCAGGTGCGCCTGATGAGCCTGCACGCAGCGAAGGGACTGGAGTTCCGCTACGTCTTCATCGTCGGTTGCGAGGACGGCACGCTGCCGCACGAGACCAGCGTGGAGGAAGGCAACCTGCAGGAAGAGCGGCGCCTGATGTACGTGGGGATCACCCGCGCCAAGGAACAGCTGTGGCTGAGCCACAACCGCGAAACGCGTCGCTTCGGCGAACGCCTGCGCCTGCAGCCCAGCCGCTTCATCGATGAACTGCCTGCCGACGAACTCCAGCGCGACGGTGCAGACCCGGTGGCGGATGCGGAACGCAAGAAGGAGCGCGCCAGCGCCGGCCTGGCCGCGATCCAGGCGATGTTCGACTGAGCCACGCAGCGCGTGCTTGCGCTACGCTGCGCGGCATCGCAGGCAAGCGGAGCGCGACATGACACGCGACAGCAGGATATGGCGGTGGATCGGATTCCTGATCGCCTTCGTCGGCGTAGGCTTCCCCTACTGGCAACTCGCCCCGGAACTGGCCGGGTTGCCGCGCGCCCTCTACGGCCCCGGGCTGGTGGCGGTCGGCGTGGTGGCCATGCTGCTGCGCGCATTCGGCACCGGGCGCTTCCTGCCACTGTGGCTGTTGATCGCGATGGCCGTGCCGGCCGCAGTCCTCGTGCGGCTCGGCCTGAACGCCCTGCGTGGCATGGAAGGTCCCGGCCTGGCAATCGCCGATGTCGCCGTCGGCCTGGTACTGGGATTGGCGACCGCCTTCATCGGCATGCTCGTCGGCAGCCTGTTCCTGCTGCGCAGCAGCCGGCGCCCCGGGTGATGTCCTCCATTCGACCTACTGACAAGGTACACCTATGACACCGCACCTGTCCGGAATCCGCCAGATCGCCATCACCGTGAGCGACGTGGAGGCTGCGCTGGGCTTCTATCGCGATGCACTGGGGCTGGCGTTCCTGTTCCAGCCCGCCGCGCAGCTGGCATTCCTTGATGCCGGCGGCATTCGCCTGATGCTGACCACGCCGCAGGGCGCGGGCGCGGTGGGTGCCAACTCGATCCTCTACTTCACGGTGCAGGACATCGCCTCCACCCAGGCGACGCTGGTCGCGCGCGGCGCGACGGAAGAACGGCCACCACAACTCGCCGCACGCATGCCGGACCACGAACTCTGGACCGGTTTCCTGCGTGATCCGGACGGCAACCTGGTGGGATTGATGGAAGAGAAGCGCTGACGCACCTCGGGTGCGCTCACCGCACCAGCGCGGGCGGCTCGCGCGCAGGCTCGGCGGACGAAGGCGGCGGAGGCGCCACGTGCAACGGTTGTTCCTCCCGCGCTGCCAGTTCCCGCGCGACATCCGCCTGGAACTGACGGGCCCACGGGCCGCGAAGGTATTCGCTGACGACGGCTGCCATCGGGTCGCCTCCGTTCGCCGCGCCTGCCCGTGACACCCGCTCCACGATCTCATTCAGCCCGGGCCAGAGGGAGCGATCCCCAGCCTCGTCGACATGTCCGCCCCCGGCCTTCTCTGGCGCCTGCAGCGATGTCCCGGTCCGGCGCTCGATCCGCGCATCGAGCGCCTCGTCGATCGGCTGCTTGCGGTTGCAGTCGTCGACCACGCTGCGCCGGCAAAGCTGTTCCGGCGCCAGCGTGTCCACATGGTCGCGCACGCCGTCCCGGTCGTAGCCACGCGTGCCGTACATGCCACCCATGTGCTGGTCGGAGCGATGGATCACGTACTGGTCAGGGTCCTCCGGAAGCGGACGCTTCTCCAGATAGGGTGTGTCGCTGAGCCGGTTGAGGAACTCCACGCCCAGATTGAAGCTCAGCGTGCCCAAGCCGTTGCGCTGGTACGTATCGCCGATGTCGCTATGGCAACCCGCCACCCATGCGTTGTAGTTGCGATGGTCTTCGCTGAAACCCGGGGAAACATGCTGGCTGGAGGGGAAAAGGTCGCGGCGCTCATGCTGTGCCGTGATCTGCAAGGTGGACAGCGTCGAGGGCGGAAGGCGCCGGTCGTGCTCCTCGACCCCCGTCGACACGGGATCAAAGAGCAACGCGACTTGCGGCGTTCTCCCCGGCTCCACGAGCAGGGGACGGTCCGCATACTGGATGCTCACGATGAGTTTTTCCGCGTCACGCTCCACCTTCACGCCCATCGGATCGCGGATGCCTCGCTCGTGCACCATGCGCTCCAGAGCCGCAATCCCCTCCCCCCCACGGCTGAAACCCACGCCCGCAATCCGGATCTGCGCCCGGGGATCTTCATCGAGCCATTTCTTAGCCTGCTCGCAAAGCTGCAGATAGGCCGTCTCGACCCGCTCATCGAATGTATGGCCGAAGCGGCCGTCCCACAGCTTTTCAGGCTTCTTAAGTAGGCCATTCTGGGTATAGGTGCCCTCTACATATCCCGCTGCGATGCGCGCCGGCTTTCTTTCTTCGATCTGGTCATACAGCTTGGCGACGGCGCTCCATTTCTCTGGCTCGTCGTCGAACATGCTATTGCCGGTACCGTCCATCGTCGCAACATACAGTCGTTCGCGCGGACGATCTTCCCGAAGGAGAACAGGGATACGGAGCTGCGTCAAAGCCTCCTCGGCGCTACGATAACTCTCGGGACCCTCGGCACCGACAATCTCGATGTCGACACCGCCATCGCGCGGCTGCGAGTTGTGGACTGAACCCATGACGAGCACTCCTTGCTCAGTACGTGCGGCTGAATACCTTGATCAGGTCGTCGCGGAAATCACTGTGCGGACGATCCGGAAACTGCGGCTTCTTCAACGCGATCATGGCCCGCATGTAGACGTTGATGGTCCGATCGTTCACCTCCAGGATGATCCCAGGTGTCCCGCTGGTCGCAGGATCCAGGGCATCTTCCCGTGCGACATGGTGTCGTATCAACTCATCCCGGAAAATTTCACCGATATCGATCTCGGCCTCAAGCGGCGCCCCGTCCTTAGAGCGCCAGGTGACGCGGGCCGGGGGCGGGAAGTTCGGGATGGGGCCACGGCCTGCACTCAGCAGCTTCTCGAGCGATCGCCCATACGATTCGACCGCGGGCGACGGCCTGTCTTCCGCTCCATGCCTGAAACCACGGTAGACGATCTCGCAGGATTGGGTGTCGAAGCAGTGGCCGCCGAAATAATGCGCCCTGAACTTCAGCGGCCATTCGGCGCCGACGTTGGTGTAGTGGCCCTCTGGCAGCGCCGAAGAAGGACCGGATGAGGTCGATGTGGACATGGTGGCGTGGCATCCTGTCGTGGCAACGGAGATCAGCGCGCTGGTGGCGAGGTTCCGGAGAAGGCGTCGTTCCATGATGGCATTCCTAGCCTGTCGGCGATGCCGACGTTAGCGTGGGTCGGCATTGCCTGCAATCATCGCTGGAAGGTATTCACATGAACCTGCTCTCTCATTTCCCTCGCGCTCGATGATGTGATCGATGCGAAAGTTGGAATGTGAGAAGCATAGGGGCAACATGAACATGGCGAGCGATGCACGATTGACACTGCTGGCGTCGTACAACCAATGGATGAACCGGCGCCTGTACGATGCGGCCGCGACATTGCCGGATGAAACGCTGGCCGAGGATCGCGGCGCGTTCTTCGGTTCCGTGCTTGGCACGCTGAATCATCTGGTCGTGGCCGACACGATCTGGCTCAAGCGGTTCGCATCCGCCACGGACGCCTCGGATGTGCTCGCCGCACTGGACGACACCTCGATGCCGACCGCACTCGACGCCATGCCTTACCCGACGCTTCCAGCGCTGCGCGCCCGGCGCGAATGGCTGGATGCATTGATCCTGCGCTGGGTGGACACGCTCACGCCGGCACAGTTGTCGTCCCGCCTGACTTACACCAATACGAAGGGAGCCACGTTCACGCGCAACGTCGAGGGGCTGCTCACGCACCTGTTCAACCACCAGACCCATCACCGTGGGCAGGTCACCACCTTGCTGTCGCAAGCGGGTGTCGAAGTGGGCGTGACCGACCTGCTGACGCTGGTGCCGGACGAAGGCTGACGCTTAGTCTTTGCGGGTCGCGAGCAGATCGGCCAATTGTTCGCGCAACGCCGTAACCTCGCCTTCCAACGCCGCGACGCGCGCTTCGAGTTCCGCATTCGCGGGCTCGCCGGCGAGCGAGGCGGACGGCAGCCGTGCCGCGATCGCGGCCACGTCCACCGGGCCGCCGAGCAGGTGCATGTAACGGTCCTCACGCTGGCCGGGCCCGCGCGGGATCTGCACGACCAGCGCAGGCTCGCGCTGGATCAGGCGCTCGAGGTGATGGCGCACGTCATCGGCATCGGCGAACTTGCACAGCCGCTCACTGCGCGCGAGCAGTTCGTGCACGGTCTGCGCGCCGCGCAGCATCAGCAAGCCCAGCAGCGCCGCCTGCTGTTGCGGAATGCCGAAGAAGGCCGCCGTTCGATGCTCGTAGCGCTCGGCGCGCGAGGAGAACACCTGCTTCGCCAACCCCTTCTGCTCCAGCTGACGCAACGCGTGGTTCACCGCGCCATGGTCCAGCGCCATCACCGGATCGCGCGCGGTCTTCTGGTTGGCGGCGACCTGCGCGGCGTTCACCGTCAGCGGATAGGTCTCCGGCGTGGTGGCTTCCTTCTCGATCAGACAGCCCAGCAGGCGGGCC
Source organism: uncultured Pseudoxanthomonas sp. (assembly GCF_946886695.1). The sequence continues at coordinate 26,293 of NZ_CAMPJD010000016.1, forward strand.
TCGGCGGCATTCAGGACGGGGGTGGTGTCTTCCATGGGAAACCGATATCGGATGCGAGGGCGTGAAGGATAACCCGTGCCCTGCGCGGCACCTGACACCCGCTGCAACACAGGTTCGCTAGAATCCACGCACCTTGAAGACCGGATTGCCCATGCGCGTTTCCCTGCTTGCCGCCGGCCTGGCGGTTTCGTTGCTGACCCTGTCCGCGTGCAAGCGCACCGAACCCGCGGCCGCGCCAGCGGATTCCGCTGCGCCCGCCGCCGCTGTGACGCCGGTGAAGCCGGCCGGCGCGCACGACAACCTCAACGCCGTGGCATGGGTGCAGACCTCGGTGGAATACCGTGCGATCACCACGCAGACCTTCCGTGCCGCCGCCGATCACCTGGATGCCGCACTGAAGGAAAAGAACTGGGATGCGCTGGTGCCCGACGAGCGCGGCAACGCCGCCACCGGACTGAAGCCGGCCGTGGTGATGGATGTGGACGAGACGGTACTGGACAACTCGCCCTACCAGGCCCGCCTTATCCGGGACGGCAAGGAATACGACGAGATCAGCTGGGACCAGTGGGTCGCGGAGAAGAAAGCCAAGCCGTTGCCGGGCGTGGTGGACTTCGCCAAAGCCGCGGCCGAAAAGGGCGTGACCATCCTCTACATCTCCAACCGCGCCGTGCACCTGAAGGAAGCCACGCTGGCCAACCTGCGCGACGCTGGCCTGCCGGTCGCAGACGACAGCGTGTTCCTCGGCCTGGGCACGGTGCTGGAGGGCTGTGAGCAGAACGGCAGCGAGAAGAACTGCCGCCGCCGCCTGGCGGGGCAGAAATACCGCGTGCTGATGCAGTTCGGCGACCAGATCGGCGACTTCACCGAAGTGATGGCCAACACCCGCGAAGGCCGACAGGCCTTGTTCGACGAATACGACGACTGGTTCGGCGAGCGCTGGTGGATGCTCCCCAACCCGACCTACGGCTCGTGGGAACCCGCGCTCTTCAACAACGCCTGGGACCAGCCGGCGGCCGCCCGCACGCAGGCCAAGCGCGACGCGCTGGACTACGCGCCGTGAGCGCGCGCGGCCCGGTCGCGCTGACGGCGCGCGAGCGCCTGATCTTCGCGCTGGACGCGCCGTCCGGTGCCGAAGCGCTGGCGTGGGTCGACCGGCTGGGCGATGCGGTGCAGTTCTACAAGATCGGCATGGAACTCCTGGCCAGCGGCGACTACTTCACGGTGCTGGACGAGCTCGCCCGGCGCGAGAAGCGCGTGTTCGTCGACCTGAAGTTCTTCGACATCCCGGCCACCGTCGCCGGGGTGATCCGTGGCCTGTCGCGCTGGCCGGTGACCTACGCGACCATCCACGGCTGGCACGCCGGCATGATGGAAGCGGCCGCCGAAGCCCGTGGGGCTGACCTGCGCCTGCTCGCGGTAACGGTGCTGACCTCGATGGACGGCAGCGACCTGCGCGCCATGGGCATCAACAGTGGCGAAGCTGCCGACATCGTCGTGCAACGTGCGCTTGCCGCGCAGGCTTCCGGCATCGATGGCGTGATCTGCTCCGGGCAGGAAGCCGGCGTGATCCGCGCCGCTGCGGGCGCCGGCTTCTCCATTGTCTGCCCCGGCATCCGCCCGGGCGGCCCGGTGGGCGACGACCAGAAGCGCACCGTCGGCGTGGCCGAAGCGTTTGCCCTGGGTGCAGACGCCATCGTGGTGGGCCGGCCGATCAGCAAGGCAACCGATCCGCGCGCCGCCGCCGAGGCGATCCAGCTGGAAATCGCTGGTGCCATCAAATAATTCAATAACTTGCATATACTTATTTCAGGTATTGCCTTAGCATTCGGGCGCAGGTAGGCTGTGTCCATCCGGCCCTTGGGTCGGAGATGTGCCACAACACTTCGTCCTCCGGCTTCGGCCGGACTTCAGGAGGTCCGCGGGGTCGCAAGACACCCGGCCTCCTTTTTTATTGCCTGCGCGGCGAGTTGCGACGGCCATGCTTGCCGCCTTCCCCCGCTGCCGTGAAGATGCAGGGAGACTGGGGAGTCACCGCATCATGTCCACGCCGTCCGCGTCCCGGCTGCGCGCGCTGGCCGCCTTCGGGCTGTCACTCGTCTTGCTCGCCGCCTGCAAACCCGAACCCGAAGAACTCGCCGGCGCCGCAAGCGAACCCGCCGCCGCCGTGCGCCAGTTGGCAACGCACCTGCAGCGCAACGACCTGGTGGCCTTCGCGCGCGACGCCGTTCCCGCTGACGTGCATGCACGGCTGGACGCTGCCTGGCGACAGGGCCACAGTCGCTGGCCGCTGACCGAGCTGCCGCTGGACGACAAGCTGGTGCCGATGCTGGCCGCGCTGGCCGCGAAGGATTCGGAAAAGACGCTGCAACGCAGCTTCGACCGACAATTCGGTCGGCAGGACCGCGACCTGAAGGAAGCCGCGCGTACGCTGAGCCTGTTCGGCGTGCAGTACGTGAAGAACGAAGGCGACTACACGCCGGAAGAACGCGACCACTACGCGCAGGTCATCGCCGCGCTTGGCGAGTGGGCGCAACAGGCGCCCTTGGGCGACCCGGCGCTGGCACGGACCACGCTGGCCCGGCTCGCACCCGCCGCCCGCACCAGCGGCCTGACCAGCGAAGACGCCCTGAGCCAGGCCGGCATGCAGGCAAGCCTGCAGCGGCTGACGCCGTTCTTCATCGAGACCAAGGCCACCTTCGCCCGCTACGGGTTGCCCCTGGATACGACCTTCAATGACCTGCGGACCGGTCTGGTCGAACAGAACGACGACACCGCCACGGTGCGCATCCACTATCCGTTGGCCGAACGCGAGATCGACACCGTGGTCAGCCTGACCCGGCGCGGCGGGCAGTGGTACCTGACCGACTACCTCCGCCATGCCGAGGACGTGCTGAAGGCAGTGCCTGCGCCCACGCCCCCGGTCGCACCACCCACCACCGAGATCCCTCCCGTCTCGCCGCAGGGCGATATCGATCCAGCGTCCTAGGCCGTCGGCATCCGCCCCCGGTGCCGACGCAGGGCCCACTCGGCCGGTCCCCATGGACAGGGGCCGCCTGCCTGAACCTGTAACCGCTTCCCAGCCGGTCACGGGCGTGCGCCATAATGCGCCGGATGCCTGAACAGAATCCCCTGCCGTTCCCGGACGCCCCGAAACCGACGCCGCCGGAAAAGACCCCGGGCGCGACGGACCCCGCCGCACCCGGAAGCACCCCGGACACCCCGGTGGTCGCCGATGCGCCCGTCACGGCAGGCGTCCCGATGACGCCGCCCGCCCATCGCCAGGCCAAGCGACCGTTGTGGGCCCGCCTGCTGGGCCGCCTGGCGGATCCGTGGCTGGCGTTGAACATCGAACCCGGCGTGCCGGCCGACCTGCTCGACGGCCGCCCGGTCTGCTACGTGCTGGAAGACTACGGCCTGTCCAATGCGCTGATCCTGGACCGCGCCTGCCGCGACGCCGGGCTGCCGTCGCCGCTGGTGCCGTTGCCGGTCGGCGGCAATCCGCTGGGCCGCAAGCGCGCCTACGTGGCGCTGTCGCGCCGCAATGCCAGCACGCTGATCCCCGACCAGGTCAGCGCCAAGACCCATTCCGGCTCGCTGGCGCGGTTGCTGGAGGCGCACCGCACCACCCCGGGACTGGACGTGCAGCTGGTGCCGGTGTCGATCTTCGTCGGCCGCGCGCCGGACAAGCAGAGTGGTTGGTTCTCGGTGCTGTTCTCCGAAAACTGGGCCATCGTCGGCCGCTTCCGCCGGCTGCTGGCGATCCTGCTCAACGGCCGCGGCACCATCGTGCGGTTCGCGCCGCCCGTTTCACTGCGCGGCACGGTCGATGAAGGCCTGGAACCGGAACGCACGGTGCGCAAGCTGTCGCGCGTGCTGCGTACGCACTTCCACCGCATCCGCGAAGCCATCATCGGTCCCGACCTGTCCACACGCCGCCTGCTGGTGGACCAGGTGCTGGCCGCCGAACCGGTGAAGGAAGCCATCGTCGAGCAGGCACGCCGCGACAAGTCCAAGCCCGAGGACGCGTGGAAGAAGGCGCACGCGTATGCCTGGGAAATCGCCGCCGATTACTCCAACCCGGTGGTCCGCTCGGCCAGCTTCCTCTTGAGCCACGTCTGGAACCAGATCTACGACGGCGTGCTGGTGCACCACCTCGACAAGTTCAAGGAAGCCGCGCCCGGCCACGAAGTCGTCTACGTGCCCTGCCACCGCAGCCACATGGACTACCTGCTGCTGTCGTACCTGCTGTACGAACGCGGCATCGTGCCGCCGCACATCGCGGCAGGCATCAACCTCAACCTGCCGGTGGTCGGCACGCTGCTGCGCAAGGGCGGCGCCTTCTTCATGCGTCGCAGTTTCCGTGGCAATCCGCTGTACTCGGCGGTGTTCACCGAATACGTGGCGCAGCTGGTGTCCGGCGGCTACTCGCTGGAGTACTTCATCGAAGGCGGGCGCTCGCGCACCGGCCGGCTGCTGCCGCCGAAGGGCGGCATGATCTCGATGACGTTGCGCGCGTTCCTGCGCCAGCCGCGCAAGCCGGTGCTGTTCCAGCCGGTCTACATCGGTTACGAGAAGCTGCTGGAAGGCACCAGCTACCTGGACGAACTGAGTGGCCGGCCAAAGGAAAAGGAATCCATCTGGGCCGTGTTGTGGGGCATCCCCAAGGTGCTGCGGCAGAACTACGGCCAGGTGGTGGTGAACTTCGGCGAACCCATTCCATTGAACGACGCCCTGGCCAAGTACGCACCCGAGTGGGACGGCACGCCGGTGGGCGAAGAGGAAAAGCCCGCGTGGCTGTCCGAGATCGTGGATGCGCTGGCCCAGCAGATCCAGGTCAACATCAACCGCGCCGCCGACGTGAACCCGATCAACCTGCTGGCGCTGGCGCTGCTGTCCACGCCCAAGCACGCGATGGGCGAAGCCGACCTGATCGCGCAGATCGAACTGTCCAAGACGCTGCTGGCGGAACTGCCGTATTCCGATCGCGTGACCGTCACCCCGCACTCGCCCGACCGCATCATCTCCCATGCCGAGGAGATCAACATGCTGCAGCGGATCAAGCATCCACTCGGCGATGTGCTGAGCGTGGACGACGATACCGCCGTCTTGCTGAGTTACTACCGCAACAACGTACTGCACCTGTTCACGGCCTCGTCGTGGATCGCCTGCTGCTTCCAGAACAACCGCCGCATGAGCCGTGCCGGCGTACTGCGCCTGGGCCGCACGCTGTATCCGTTCCTGCAGGAGGAATTGTTCCTGCCATGGAGCGAGGACGAGTTCGCCGAACGCATGGAACGCACCATCGAGGTGTTCATCCGCGAAGGCCTGCTGCAACAGGTCAACGACGACGACGGCGGCATCCTCGCGCGCAGCGCGGGGCAGACCGACGAAGTGTTCCGGCTGCGCGCGATCGGCCACTCGCTGCAGCAGGCGTTCGAGCGCTACTACATCGCCATCTCGGTGCTGGTGAAGAACGGCCCCGGCACGCTGGGCGCCGCCGAGCTGGAGAGCCTTTGCCAGCAAGCAGCGCAACGCCTCAGCCTGCTCTACGCACCTGCTGCGCCTGAGTTCTTCGACAAGACGCTGTTCCGCGGCTTCATCCAGAAACTGCGCGAACTGAAGCTGGTCTGGCCCGACGAGAACAGCAAGCTGCTGTTCGACGAACGCCTGGACGCCTGGGCGCGCGACGCCAAGGCCATCCTCGGCCGCGAACTGCGCCACACCATCGAGAAGGTCAGTCCGGAAGCCGCCAAACCGGCCGAGCCGACACCGACGCCGCAGGACTGAGGTCCTGCTACCGGAGGCTGATGGTCACGCCCGCCGCATCACGCAGGACGTAACCGGCCGGTTTCGTTTTCGCTTGGCAGTACCGCTCAGGAGACCGCACTGAACGAGCGCGTCAGCCACGCCTTCGCCGGCAGCGCGCGCGAGGGATCGCGTACCAGGCGGTGCAACGGCGAGCCGCATTCGGACAGATAGGGCTCGTCTTCGATCACCAGCACCATCCGCAGCAGGTCCACGCCGCCCGGCAGGATGGCCGGGGGCAGGTATTCGCGGAAGCCATAGTGCTCGAACACATCGTGCAGGAACGGCTCGCATGCCAGCAGACAGAACTGGATGCGGTTTTCCTGCGCCCAGCGGTACGCCTCTTCCATCAACCGGTCCACCACCGGCTTGCTGCGCTGGTCGGCCTGCACGGCGAAACGCGTACCCACCGCGACCTGCGCCAGGGGCCAGGAGCGCGCGAAGGCGTCGATCTGGAACAGGCTGCCGTACTCCACCTGCACGGCCAGCGGCGCGAAGTCGTGCAGGCGCAGGGTGGCGATCGCCTGCGTACCCTTTTCCACCGCCAGGGTGGTGCCGCACGCGTCCAGACCGTCGGTGACACGCTTGCTCCGGTCGCCGAACTGGCCTCGCTCGTGGAAATACACCTCGCGCCGCAGGCGCGGCACGTCACCCAGAGAATCGCCCGGCGCGAAGCGATGCATGCGCAGACCCAGCCCGGCCGTCGCCTCGTCCGCTGACGCCGCCACGAGCCGTGCCTCGCGGACCGACGATGGCCTGCGGTGATTGAACGGTTTGTCCTGCTCCATGCCACTCCCTCGCCACGGCGTCGGAGGCGCACGCAGCCAGTCATTGGGAACCGCGGCGCCGGCAGGACGGCAAACGGTCAGTCGTAGGGAAAACCCCCACGCCGGGAAATCAAGCAAGCATCGGGCCAACTGCGCCGACCGTCCCGGAGGGGAACCACGGGGGCTACGGACGGGTATTTCAGGCTTCTGGCGACCCCGACGTGCGGGACGCATGCGTCCGCGCCGGCAAGGGGTGACGCGCAGCGTCAGATCCGGGCTGTCGTGCGGCGCGCGGACTCAGGCCGGCTCGTCGGGAATCAACGCGCTCTCCAGCCGCGCGATGCAGTCCTTCAGCCACAGCTTGCGCTTCTTCAGGCGCTTGATCGCCACCTCGTCGGCGTCGGCATCATCCACCAGGCGCGCGATCGCCTCGTCCAGCTCGCGGTGCTCGAGCTTGAGTTCGGTGACCTTCTGGGTGATGTCGGCGGGGTTGCTGATCTCCACGCGGCGAGCGTACACCGGCGGCGGCAAGGGCGTCACCGCACCCCGGTACAATGACGCCCATGAGTACCGTCCTGCCCTTGCCCGACCCCGTCCTGCGCCGCCCTGCCACCGATCCGCGCCGCGCCGCGCACGAACAGGGCAAGCTGGCCAAGCGGTTGCGCCGCCAGGTGGGCCAGGCGATCGCCGACTTCGGCATGATCGAGGAGGGCGACAAGGTCATGGTGTGCCTGTCCGGCGGCAAGGACAGCTACACGATGCTGGACATCCTGCTGCAACTGCAGAAGAAGGCGCCGGTCAGCTTCGAACTGGTCGCGGTCAACCTGGACCAGAAGCAGCCGGACTTTCCCGAGCACGTGCTGCCGGACTACCTGGAACGTGTGGGCGTGCCGTACCACATCATCGAGCAGGACACGTATTCGGTGGTCAGCCGGGTGATTCCGGAGGGCAAGACCATGTGTTCGCTGTGCTCGCGCCTGCGCCGTGGCGCGCTGTACAGCTACGCCGAGGAGAACGGCTTCACCAAGATCGCGTTGGGCCATCACCGCGACGACCTTGTGGCCACGTTCTTCCTGAACATGTTCTTCCACGCCAAACTCTCCGGCATGCCGCCCAAGCTGCTGTCCGACAACGGCAGGCACGTGGTGATCCGCCCGCTGGCCTATGCGCGCGAAGACGACATCGCCCAGTACGCCGAGGCGAAGGCATTCCCCATCATTCCCTGCAACCTGTGCGGCAGCCAGGAAAACCTGCAGCGCAAGCAGGTCAAGAAGATGATGGATGCGTGGGAGCGCGAGACCCCCGGCCGCATCGAGACCATCGCGCGCGCGCTGGGCGATATCCGTCCGTCGCAGCTCAGCGATCCGAAGCTGTTCGATTTCCTTTCACTGGGCCACCGCGACGGCGCCGCCTTGCCCGATGCGCAGGCATGGCTGGCGGGCGAACCGCGCCCCACCTTGGCGGACGAGGACACCTGACCTCGCCACACACCTGCCGTCATCCTGGCGAAAGCCGGATCCATGCTGCTCTAGCGCTCCAGCGGGCTGGCGGACAGCAGAAGCAGAATGGATCCCGGAATTCGCCGGGACGGCGGGCAAAGCAACAACACGCATCCCCCTCATTTACCGGACCCTGATTCCCTGATGTTCTTTCGCAACCTGACCCTGTTCCGCTTCCCGACTTCGCTGGATTTCTCCCAACTCGACGAACTGCTTCCCGAAGCCGTGCTCAAGCCGGTCGGCCCACTCGAACTGTCCTCGCGCGGCTTCATCTCGCCGTTCGGCCGCGGTGACGACACGCTGTCCCACCGCATCAACGACGCGATCTGGCTGAGCGTGGGTGGCGAGGACAAGATCCTGCCCGGCGCCGTGGTCAACGACCTGCTGCAGAAGAAGCTGCAGGAGATCGAGGCCAAGGAAGGCCGCAAGCCGGGCGGCAAGACCCGCAAGCGGCTGAAGGACGACCTGCTGCATGAACTGCTGCCGCGCGCGTTCGTCAAACCCTCGCGTACCGATGCGCTGATCGACCTGGAGCACGGCTTCATCGCCGTGGATGCGTCCTCGCGCAAGACCGGCGAGAACGTGGTGTCGGAAGTGCGCCGCGCGCTGGGCAGCTTTCCGGCGCTGCCGCTGAATGCCGAAGTCGCGCCGCGCAGCGTGCTGACCGGCTGGATCGCCGGCGAACCGCTGCCGGAAGGCTTGTCGCTGGGCGAGGAGTGCGAACTGAAGGACGCGATGGAAGGCGGCGCGGTGGTGAAGTGCCAGAACCAGGACCTGCAGAGTGACGAGATCGCCAAGCACCTGGACGCCGGCAAACAGGTCACCAAGCTGGCGCTGGTGCTGGACGACCACGTGTCGTTCGTCCTCGGCGAGGACCTGATCGTGCGCAAGTTGAAGTTCCTCGACGGCGCGGTCGACCAGCTCGAGAATACCGAGCACGACGACCTGCGCGCCGAACTGGATGCCCGCTTCGCACTGATGTCCGGCGAGGTGAAGCGCCTGTTCCTGGTGCTGGAGCACGCGCTCAAGCTCAGTAAGGCGGATTGAGCCAACCAGGGACGCGGGATCGGGTGTGGCTGAATCGCATCCGCCACCTCCAGCCCGCGCATGCCCACTACAATCGTGGGCATGCCTTCGCTGCACTCTCTCCTGATCGCCCGCGCGCCACGCAGCGTCGAGCGGGACACCGTCACCCTGGAACTCGATGACGGACGCATCCTGGACGTGCAACGCGTCCGTGATCCGCGTGCGAAGCGCCTCAAGCTCAGCATCGATGAGCGGGGCGCGCGACTGACGCTTCCCCTGCGCGCCAGCCTGGTGGCGGGGGACCGCTTCCTGCAGCAACACCGCGACTGGCTCGCAGCACAGCTCACCCGGCATGCGCCGGACGACGGAGACGACACACTGGTGCCCGGCCGAACCGATCGCCTGCCGCTGCGGGGCGAGTACCTGCCGCTCCAGTGGCACGAGGGCCGTTACGCGCGCATCGAGCGGGTCGGTGATGCGCTGCACATGCACACGACGTCGCGAACCAGTGCTGCCAGCCTGCAGCGCACCCTGCGTGCCTTCTATGAAGCGCAGGCGCGGGCCGACATCGGCCGCTGGCTGCCCGGTTATCTGGCGGGATTGCCACGCGCACCCCGGCAGATCCGCCTGAAGACCATGTCATCCCAGTGGGGCTCCCTGGCGCCCGACGGGACGCTGGCGCTGGACCTCGCCCTCGTGCTGGGGCGACCTTCGGCGTTCGAATACGTGCTCGTCCACGAGTTGTGCCACTTGATGCAGGCCAACCACTCGCCCGCCTTCTGGCAGGAAGTGGAAGCGCGCTTCCCCGCCTGGCGCGACGAGCGCGCCTATTTCCATGCCGAAGGCCGCCGCCTGAAAGCGCGACTGCACAGGCTGCTGGCCACCCCCTGACACCAGCCTGCGAACCCGAGGGCTCCAGACACCCATGTCCGGAATGAGACTTGCGTCACGATTCAAGACGGCATGCCGGCGACGGCAGGCCCAGCAGGGAGAGCGGGCCTGCGCTCCGGCGCCTCGCCTTCTCCGGTACCCGCTCAATGAATCGTCCCGCACTCTCGCGCGCAATTCCCACCAATCCGGCTGCGACCGGTCCTGTCCTGCAGGCCGGCGCCGTTGCTTCGCTGAAGGCGTTCTCGCTGTACGCCATGCCAGGCTCGGAAACCGCCGCCAGCCTTGCCGCACGGCGCGCGCTGATGAGCCGGAAGGGTGTCTCCGTGGAGGAGATCAGCGAGCGGGCGCGTGAGCGCCGGCGCATGGCCAGCCAGATCCAGCGATTCGATCGCCGCGCCAGGCTGCTGGCGTTGCTGCTGCCCGCCGCCGCGGCGCTGGCGTGGTTGGGTAGCACCCAGAGCTCCATCAACATGCTGCTGTCCGGCTACGCGCTGCTGGCGCTGGCGGCGGTGGCGCTGCTGGCGCGGCTCACACGCACGCCGGACGCGGCGCGCCTCCCACTGGAGCAGTACTACCTGCAGGACGAGCAGTTGGCCAGCGCGGAAGACATCACCTTCCTGCGGCGACTGGCCCAGCAGGATTCCGAGCTCGACGCCGTCACCACGGCGTGGTGGCGCAGCACCGCGCCGATCCGCAAGGGCGACATCCGGCTGGCGCTGGATTTCCAGCGCGCCAAACGCGCCTGATCACTGCCGCAGGAACGCCAGCATCCGTGCGGCGACCGCCGCCGGATCCTCCATGTGCAGATGATGGGTGCCCGCCAAAACATGAAGGCACCCATCGGGCAGCAGCGCGGCACGTTGTGTCCGCAACGGTTCCGGGAAGTAGGCTTGCGGCGGATCCGCATAGACCACCGTGGTGGGGCACGCGATACCGGCCACGAGACGCGCCAGCTGCGCCTCGGAAAGCCGCTGCGGCGTAGGCAGCGTAAGGCGCGGATCGCTGCTCCAGACGAAGCCGCCTTCCACGGGCCGGACGCCGCGCTCGACCAGCAGGCGCGCCGCCGGTTCGCTCAACTGGTTCGCCTGCATGCGCGCGCGGACCGGCGCGGCCAGGTCGGTGAACACACGCAGCTGCTTGCCCGGCAGCGCGCGTGCCGCGGCAATGGCTTCGCGCCACCGCTCGGCCGTGCGCTCGACGGTTTCGGCCAGCCCGCCCAGGGCTTCGATCGCCACCAGGCGGCGAACACGCTCAGGAACGGACGCGGCCACCAGGCTCGCGATGCCGGCACCCATCGAGTGACCGAGCAGCGAGAACGTCTCCCACCCCAGCGCGTCCGCGATGTCGAGCACGGCGTTGACCGCCACGCCACTGGTGTACTCCGCTCCCGGCGCCAGATGCGCACTGCGGCCGTGGCCCGGCAGGTCGGGCGCCGCCAGCTGCACGCCGGGCAGGTGGGCGGCCAACGGAATGAAGCTCGCCGCATTGTCCAGCCAACCATGCAGGGCGAGCACGCGCGGACCATCACCGTCGCCACGAAGTCCCGTGATCCGGCCCAGCGGAATATCGACCTCGAACTCGCGCAACATCATGCGGCGGTGCCGACGGCGCGCTGCGCCAGTGCTGCCAGCGCATCGGCATGGCGGGGATCGTCGTTCAGGCACGGCAGGTAGCGCAGCTCGCCACCGGCATGCGCGAACTCCTCGGCGAAGCCGATCCCCACCTCCTCCAGCGTTTCCAGGCAGTCCACCGCGAAACCGGGGCACACCACGTCCACCCTGCGCACACCGCGCGCGGCCAGGTCGCGCAAGGTCACGTCGGTGGCGGGTTCCAGCCAGCGTTCCTTGCCGAAGCGGGACTGGTAGGTCAGCGTCCATTCGTCATCGCGCAGCCCCAGCGCCTGCACGATGGCGCGCGTGCTCGCCTCGCAGCGTTGCGGATACGGATCGCCGTTGCGGGCAAGGCGCTGCGGCAGTCCGTGATAGGAGAACAGCAGGTGTTCACCGGCACCGTTCGCCAGCCGCCACTGCCGGATCGATGCCGCCACGGCCGCCAGCCAGCCGGGATCGACCGAGTAGTCCTCGATGAAGTGCACCTCCAACCCCACGGCTTCCCGGGCGACCACATCGCGCACGGATTCGGTGGTGGTGGTGGAGTACTGCGGATACAGCGGCAGCACCACGACACGCCGCACCCCGGCGGCACGCATCGCCTCCAGGCGCGCGCCCACAGAGGGCTGCCCGTAACGCATCGCATCGACCACCTGCCAGTCCGGCAGCCGCGCCTGCACCGCTTGGGCCAGCCGACGGGTGTACACGGCGAGCGGCGAACCCTCCGGCATCCAGATGCTCGCGTACTTGGCCGCAGCCTTGGGACCGCGCAGCGGCAGGATCAGGAAATGCAGCAGCGGGCACCACAGCCAGCGGGTCAGCTGGACCACGCGGTGGTCGTGCAGGAACTCGGACAGGTAACGGCGCACAGCGGGCGCCGTCGGCGCTTCCGGGGTGCCCAGGTTGACGGCGAGCAGGGCGGTGGGAGAGGTATCGGGCATCCCGTTATTGTGGCAGAGCCGTGCACGCACACCGATTCGGAAATCCCATTGCGGCGATCAACCTCGCGAACCGCGGCACGCACCGTCCAGCGTCAGTAGCGATTCATCCATTCACGCCTATTTTCAAACGATTGCAGTAACTTGCTGCCAATCCGCTTCTGGAGCCCCCCATGAACCGCACGTCCCGCCGCCTGCTGCCGCCCACCGCCCTCGCGCTCGCCGCCGCCCTGTTCGCCGGGCAGGCCATCGCAGGTCCGAAGGAGGACGAGCGCGCGAACAACGCGGTTCGCGTGCTCAACGAAATCCAGCGCATTCCGGAGAACGGCATCCCCGACAAGCTGCTGGACGAAGGCAAGGCCATCATCGTCATCCCGGACACGCTCAAGGCGGGACTGGTGATCGGCGGCCGTCGTGGCCACGGTCTGATGTCGGTGAAAAGCGCCGATGGCAGCTGGTCGCAGCCGGTGTTCGTCAAGCTCACCGGCGGCAGCATCGGCTTCCAAGCCGGCGTGCAGTCCTCGGACGTGGTGCTGGTGTTCCGCAATGACCGCTCGCTGGACTCCATCGTCAATGGCAAGTTCACCTTGGGTGCGGATGCCGGCGTGGCCGCGGGTCCGGTGGGCCGCAACGCCAGTGCCGCCACCGATGGCCAGCTGAAGGCCGAAATCTGGTCGTGGTCGCGCGCGCGTGGCCTGTTCGCTGGCGTGGCGCTGGATGGCGCCGTGCTGCAGATCGACGACGACGCCAACACCTCTGTCTACGGCAGCGCCGCGACGCCACGCGCGATCTTCGAGAGCCGCGCCGGCCAGCCGTCCAGCGCCGTGGTCGGCTTCCGCGACCAGCTGGAAGAAGTCACCGAACTCGCGCGGGGCAATCGCGGCACCACCGGGATGTCCACGCAGGTGGCGGCCTCCACGCCCGCGCCCGTCACCGCGCCGGTCGTGGTGGAAGCCCCCGCGCAGGCGCAGGGGTTCGAACCGGTGCAGGACGGCGAAGTACGCACCGAACCGCTGGACGGCAACCCGTAACGGAAGTAATGGGCGGTGGATCGCCATCCCGGCGGTCCGCCTGCGCTATCCTGAGCGCCCCGACTTTTCCAGCGAGTACACACCATGGGCGGTTTGAGCATCTGGCATTGGATCATCGTGCTGGTGGTCGTGTTGCTCGTCTTCGGGACCAAGCGCCTGCGCAACGCCGGCCAGGACCTGGGCGAGGCGGTCAAGGGCTTCAAGAAGGGCATGAAGGACGACGACAAGCCGGCCGGCCAGTTGAACGACCAGTCGCGCACCGATGAATCCAGCGCCGCCAAAGAGCGCGACCGCGACGCCAACTGATCGCGCGGCATCGCGGCCGCGGCCATGTTCGACATCGGTTTCAGTGAACTGCTGGTCATCGCCATCGTTGCGTTGATCGTGCTGGGTCCCGAGCGCCTGCCCAAGGCGGCGCGCTTCGCCGGCCTGTGGGTGCGCCGCGCGCGGGCGCAGTGGTACTCGGTGAAGGACGAGCTGGAACGCGAACTCGCCGCCGACGAACTGAAGCGCAACCTGCAGGACGCCAAGGACGCGATGCGCGAGACCGAGCAACGCATCCGCGACAGCGCCCGCGAAACCGAGCAGCAGTTCGAGGAAGTGCGCCAGGCCGCACGCGACGACGCCAAGGCCTTGCACGATGACGTGGCGTCGGCGATCACGCCACCCGCGCTGGCAAGGCCGGCTGCGGCGACCGAACAGGCGGCCGACGCTGTCGACACGCCCACCGGTGAGGCCGCCACCGACGCGCCCGAAACCGGCACCACGGCCGACCTGTTCCCGCCGAAGGAGACGCGATGAACCGCGAATCCTCGAACCAGGAAGCCGAAAGCAGCCTGATGGAACATCTGCTGGAGCTGCGCACGCGGCTGGTGCGTGGATTGGCGGGCACGGGCGTCATCCTGCTGGCGCTGCTGCCCTTCGTACGCCAGCTCTACGATCGCCTGGCGCAGCCGTTGATTTCGCAGCTGCCGGCCGGCCAGGCCGCGCAGATGATCGCCAGCGACCCGACCTCGGGCTTTTTCGCGCCGATCAAGCTGGCTTTCTTCACCGCCCTGTTCCTGTCCTCGCCGTGGCTGCTGTACCAGGCGTGGAGCTTCGTCGCCCCCGGGCTGTACAAGCATGAGAAGCGATTGGCGATGCCGCTGCTGGCGTCGGCCATCGTGCTGTTCTATGCCGGTTGCGCGTTCGCGTATTTCCTGGTGCTGCCCAGCGTGTTCCACGCACTGACGGTGTTCACGCCGGACATCGTGACGCTGGCGCCGGACCCGGCGAAGTACCTGGACTTCGTGATGGTGATCTTCCTGGCCTTCGGCGTGAGCTTCGAGCTGCCGGTGGCGCTGGTGATCATGGTGCTGCTGGGCTGGGTGACACCGCAGCAACTGCGCGAGGGCCGCGGCTACGCGATCGTCGGCGTGTTCGTCGTCGCCGCGCTGATCACCCCGCCGGACGTGGTGTCGCAGCTGATGCTCGCCATCCCCATGTGCCTGCTGTACGAACTGGGCATCGTCGCGGCGAGCTGGTTGAAGCCGAAAGAACAGTCCGCATCGTAGGGCGGGCCCTGGCCCGCCGTACCGCGATACCTACCGCCTCGATCAGACCTCGATGTGGGTACTGGCTTGCGGCGCGCCACCGCCGCTGACTGGCGTGTCGGCCACCATGTGGCGCCAGGCGTAGTAGGTGGACGCGACGTAGATCGGCAGCAACACCGCCATCGCCAGCTGCACCAACGGTCCAGCCAAGACGCCTGCGCCAACGAGCTGCAGCGTCGCGATGAGGACCGTTGCGCATACGGCCAGCACCATGCCCGCGACGATGGCCAGCAAGTAGAACATCAGCATCGCCGTCCAGTTGCGGGCACACGCCAAGAAGCTCTTGCGAAGGGCTTCCACCGCGCGGGACCCTGAGAACACGATCTCGGGCACCACCAAGAAGATCAACCACAGCATCGCCACGAAAAACGCAGGAAGCAGCACCAGCATCCAGAAGGTCAACCGGAACACGGGCAGGCTCTGGAGCAGAGCGGGGTCGGCCGCCTGGCCAGCCTGCGCCAGCGCTGAAAGCCTCTGCGTTACCTCGATCAGCTGCTCGACGCCGGAGGGCCCGATTAGCAGTGCCAATGAAAGGAACATGGCGGCGAATGCTCCCAACTGCGGAACAAGGCTGCTCAGCAGCAAGGCCAGGCCACGTCCGTCACGAGCGGGCTGCAGCAGCAGGGAGGGCACGACCGCCCGGCCTTCATCCAATTCGCGGATAACCCACATCAGTCCGCCAAGGAACAAGGGCTGCGCAAGAATCAGCACGATCTGCAGCGCGATCCCCAGCGACGGAACACCGATCGCGATGAGACCGGCGATCAGTGCCAAGAACTGCCACAGCAGGGCCATGCCAATCAGCGGCACCGGCGCGCGCTTCAGCAGCGCGAAGCCTGCCAGCAGCCATTCCGCGCCGGCACTGGCCGGCACCTTGTTGATCGTCGACATCGGGGATCTCTGGGAGAAATGCAGCAGGGGGACTCAGCGCGCGTGCAGGCCACGCGCATGGCGGACGAACCGCCGCAATAGTTTGCGGGCTTGCGGCGCCGCCGTCACGCCGCGGGCAATGGTGCCCGGGCAACGGCCTTCGCTGCGCAGGTGGTCGGCGCGGGCGTGCACGTAACCGCGCATGTGGTGGGTGGCGAATTCGGGATGGAACTGCACGCCCCAAGCGTGGTCGCGCCAGCGGAACGCATGGCAATCGTCCTGCTCGGAACGCGCCAGCACGGTGGCGCCCTCCGGCGGCCGCGCCACGGTCTGCACATGGGTGGCGTGGGCAGTGAACTTCAGTGGCAGCGCGCCGAACAGTGGATCATCCTGCGCCTGCGGATGCAGATCGATGTGGACCGTGCCCGATTCGCGCCCGGCCGGGTTGTAGGCCACCTCGCCACCCAGCGCATGCGCCAGCAGCTGGTGGCCGTAGCAGATGCCCAGCAGCGGCAGGCCTTCATGGGCCGCGTCGCGCAGCCATTCCGCACTGCGTTCGCTCCAGTCGGCGCGGTCGGTGACCATCGCGGCGGAGCCGCTGACGATGACGCCGGCGAAGCCTTCGCGAGGCGGCAATACGTCGCCCCGCTCCACGTTCGCCACCACGGTTTCGTCCGCCTCCAGCCCCGCAGCCACGCGGATCCAGTGCGGGAAGCCGCCATACCGTCGCATCGAGCGCACCGGCTGGCCGGTTTCAACGATGAGGAAAGGGGCTTTCACGGCGGCATCCACGACGGCAAACATCAGCGGGAAAAGGGCTTGCCCGTATACTAGCCCGCTTTTCCGCAGTGCACGATAAGTCGATGACCGGACAGACAATTTCACCGGCAACTTTCCAGGGCCTGACATTCCAGAACCTGATCCAGACGCTGAACCAGTACTGGGCCGACCAGGGCTGCGTGCTGATCCAGCCGCTGGACCTGGAAGTGGGCGCCGGCACCTTCCACCCGGCCACCTTCCTGCGTGCGCTGGGGCCGGAGCCGTGGAATGCCGCCTACGTGCAGCCCAGCCGCCGCCCCACCGATGGCCGCTACGGCGAGAACCCCAACCGCCTGCAGCGTTACTACCAGTACCAGGTGGTGATGAAGCCCAACCCCGACAACATCCAGGAGCTTTACCTGGGGTCGCTGAAGGCGCTGGGCATCGATCCGCGCGTGCACGACCTGCGCTTCGTCGAGGACAACTGGGAATCGCCGACCCTGGGCGCCTGGGGCCTGGGCTGGGAAGTCTGGTTGAACGGCATGGAAGTCACCCAGTTCACCTACTTCCAGCAGGCCGGCGGCCTGGAATGCCGCCCGGTGCTGGGCGAGATCACCTACGGGCTGGAACGCCTGTGCATGTACCTGCAGAACTGCGACAACGTCTATGACCTGGTGTGGACGGTCGGCCCGCAGGGCGTGGTGAAGTACGGCGATGTGTACCACCAGAACGAAGTCGAGCAGAGCACTTTCAACTTCGAGCATGCCGACGTGGCCGAACTCTTCCACCGTTTCGACGCGTGCGAGAAGGAAGCGTTGAAGCTGGTCGAAGTGGGCCTGCCGCTGCCCGCCTACGAGCAGGTCTGCAAGGCCAGCCACAGCTTCAACCTGCTGGATGCGCGCCGCGCGATCTCCGTCACCGAACGCCAGCGCTACATCCTGCGCGTGCGCAAGCTGGCGCAGGCGGTGGCCGAGGCGTATTACGCGCAGCGGGAGAAGCTGGGGTTTCCGGGATTGAAGAGAGAAACCGAATAAAGCCCCTCTCCCCTCGGCGACCGCAGGAAGTCCCTGTGGGAGAGAGGGGTTGGGGAGAGGGGCGATGGAGTCCCGATGGTTTGGCCGTCATGACTCCGCTCGCCCCTCATCCGCCCTTCGGGCACCTTCTCCCGCAGGGAGAAGGGAACAACTCAAGGTTGCATGCACATGAGCGAACAAAAATCCCTGCTGGTCGAACTCGGCACCGAAGAGTTGCCGGTCAAGGCGTTGCCCGGGCTGGCGCAGGCCTTCTTCGATGGCGTGATCACGGCGCTGGAGAAGCGTGGCATCGGCTTCGAGCGCGGCGATGCCAAGCCGCTGTACACGCCACGCCGCCTGGCGGTGCTGTTGCCCGCCGTCGACGTGGAGCAGCCGGAACAGAAATCCGAAGTGTTGGGCCCCTACCTCAACATCGCGCTGGACGCGAACGGCGCGCCGACCAAGGCGCTGGAAGGGTTCGCCGCCAAGGCCGGCATCGACTGGACGCAGCTGGAGCGCACCACCGACGGCAAGGGCGAGCGTTTCGTCCACCGCGCAGTGAAGCCCGGCGCGAAGACCGCCGACCTGCTGGCCGACATCGTGCGCGAGGCGCTGGCCGGCATGCCGATTCCCAAGCCGATGCGCTGGGGCGACCACGACTACGCGTTCGCACGGCCGGTGCACTGGCTGGTGCTGCTGCTGGGCAAGGACGTGGTGGAGGCCGATGTGCTGGGCGTGAAATCCGACCGCATGAGCCGTGGCCATCGCTTCGAACATGACAAGCCGGTGTGGATCGGCAACCCGGGCGACTACGTGGACGCGCTGCGCGGCGCGCGCGTACTGGTCGATGCCGATGCCCGTCGTGCGCGCATCGTCGACGAAGTGCAGCAGGCCGCCGCCAAGGCCGGCGGAAGCGCGCGCATCACCGACGACAACCTGGAGCAGGTGGTCTGCCTGACCGAGTGGCCGGCGGCGGTGCTGTGCAGCTTCGAATCCGCGTTCCTGGCCGTACCTCAGGAAGCACTGATCGAGACGATGGAGGTCAACCAGAAGTTCTTCCCCGTGCTGAGCGATAGCGGAAAGCTGACCGAGCATTTCATCGGCATCGCCAACATCGAATCGCAGAACGTAGAGGAAGTCCGCAAGGGCTACGAGCGCGTGATCCGTCCGCGCTTCTCCGATGCGAAGTTCTTCTTCGATGAAGACCTGAAGCAGGGTCTCGTGTCGATGGGCGATGGCCTGAAGACCGTCACCTACCAGGCCAAGCTGGGCAGCGTCGCCGACAAGGTCGCACGCGTGGCGGCGTTGGCCGAAACCATCGCCGTGCAGATCGGTGCCGATCCGGCACAGGCACGTCGCGCCGCGGAACTGGCGAAGAACGACTTGCAGTCGCGCATGGTCAACGAGTTTCCCGAGCTGCAGGGCATCGCAGGTCGCCACTACGCCCTCGCCGCTGGCGAGCCGAAGGAGATCGCGCTGGCCATCGACGAGGCCTACCAGCCGCGCTTCGCCGGTGACGACATCGCGCTGTCGCCGCTGGGCAAGGTCCTGGCGATTGCGGAACGGCTGGATACGCTGGCGGGTGGATTCGCTGCTGGGTTGAAACCGACCGGCAACAAGGATCCGTTCGCGCTGCGGCGCAATGCGCTGGGGTTGGCGCGGACTGTGATTGAAAGCGGGTTTGATTTTCAGTTGAATGAATCGTTGGCTGCTGCCTTACGGCCGACACAAGTTCAACACGCAATCAAAGACCTACGTCTCAAGGAAGGCCCCAACACCAGAGAGCACTTAAATGCAGGGATGAGTGAAGATTTCCAGCAAGAGATTTTCACGACCCGCGTCCAAGTAGACCTCTACGACTTCATCCTTGATCGCCTGCGCGGCTACTACGCCGACAAGGGCGTGCCAGGTGCGCACTTCAACGCAGTCGCAGAAGTAATGCGAGAAAAAGGGAGGTCCTCCCTCTACGATTTCGACACGCGCCTCGATGCCATCGGCACCTTCGCCACGCTGCCGGAAGCCGAGGCATTGGCCGCGGCCAACAAGCGCATCGGCAACATCCTCAAGAAGGCCGACATCGCCATCCCGCATGCGATCGACCGCGCGCTGCTGACTGATCCGGCGGAAAGCGCGCTGGCCGAAGCCGTTGAAGCCGTGCTCGGCGAGACCGACGAAGCGCTGCACCACCACGACTACGTCACCGTGCTGAACCACCTCGCCCGCCTGCGCCCGCAGGTCGACGCGTTCTTCGACAGCGTGATGGTCAATGCCGACGATCCGGCCGTGCGCGCCAACCGCCTTGCGCTGCTGAAACGCCTGGCCGACCGCTTCCGTGCAGTCGCGGCCATCGAGCATCTGTCGAGCTGATGGTTTCCTTCTCCCCGCGTGCGGGGAGAAGGTGCCCGGAGGGCGGATGAGGGGCCAGCGCGGCCACTCATCAGGCTCCGACGCATCCTGTCTCCGTTCGCCGCCCCTCACCCGCCTTCGGCTCCCTCTCCCCGCGTGCGGGGAGAGGGAGCTCCCGCATGCGGCGGTCAACGGCGCTTCGCGGGAAACGTGACCTGAAACTGCGCGCCCACCCTTCACCCCACTTAACCCTCACCGGTTATCCTGCCCGCATGCGTCGACTCCCCTGCTTCGCCACCGCCGTCGTCCTGCTTGCCGCAACCGGTCCGGCCTGGGCCGCGGCCATCGTCGACAAGGTGCAGATCGAAGGGCTCGACAACGAGTTGATGATCGAAAACGTCAACACCGCGCTGTCGCTCAACGACTCGCTCGGCAAGCGGCTGGGCGAGTCGCGTCTGGAATACCTGCTGGGTGAAGCCGTCGCCGAAACGCGCGAAGCGCTGGAGCCCTTCGGCTACTACTCGCCCACCATCACCGTGGATGCCCCGCGCACCGAAGGCGCCAACGACGAGCGACTCACCATCACCCTGCGGGTAACCCTCGGCGAACCCGTCCGCGTGCGCGGGCGCGACCTGTCCATCGAGGGCGAGGGCGGCGACGACCGCTACCTGAAGGAAGACCTGGACGCATTCGCGCCGAAAGTCGGCGAGGTCTTCGACCACACGACCTACGAAGCCAGCAAGCTGACCATCGTGCGGCGCCTGGCGGATCGCGGCTACTTCGATGCCGACTTCACCCACCGGCGGGTGGAAGTCACGCGGGCCGAACACGCCGCCGACATCGCGCTGGGTTGGGTCAGCGGCATCCGCTACGACATGGGCCCGACCACCTTCCACCAGGACAAGTTCGACCAGGGGTTGTTGGACAAGCTGGTGTACTGGGAAGAAGGCAGCTATTTCCACCAGGGCAAACTGGATCGTCTGCGCGAATCACTTGTCGGCCTGGACTATTTTTCCAGCATCGACATCCAGGCCAATCCGGACAAGGCCGAGGACGGCCGCGTGCCGGTGGACGTGAACCTGGAGCTGGCCAAGCGCGACATCTACACCGCCGGCGTCAGCTACGGCACCGAGAGCGGCCCCGGTATCCGGCTGGGCCTGGACCGTCGTTACGTGAATTCGCGCGGTCACAAGCTGTCCACGCACCTGGACTACGCGCAGAAGCGCAAGACGCTGCTGACCCAGTACCGCATTCCGGCCTTCAAGTGGCTGGACGGGTGGTACACCGTGGGCGTGCAGGCCAGCGATGAGCAGACCGACTACATCGACCTGCGCCATGTCGAATTCACCGGCAGCCGCAGCGGCCAGGTCAGCGAGGACTGGACGGCGGTGGCGTCGATCCACGCGCTGCGCGAGCGCTGGCGCTATGTCGAAGACGACCCGGTCACCGGCCTGCCGGACACCACCGTGCAGTACGCCACATTCACCTACCCGTCGCTGCGCGCGGACTACACCAACTCACCGCTCGGCTCGAACCGCCCCGACCAGCTGGCCGGGTCCATCCTGCTGCGCGGCGGCGTGGAAGGCGCGGGCTCGGACGCCAACTTCCTGCAGTTCCACATGCGCGCGCGCTGGTCGCAGCACTACAAGACCAACAGCACGCTGATCGTGCGCGGCGAGTACGGCCACACCTTCACCAGCTCGCTCGTCGCCATGCCACCGTCGCTGCGTTTCTTCGCGGGCGGTGACCGCAGTATCCGCGGTTATGCCTGGCGCGAAGTCGGTCCGCGCCGCGGCGATTACGCGCTGGGGGCGAAGAACGTGCTCACCAGCAGCGTGGAGTACGAGTTCTATCCGAAGGGCGGCCCGTACGGTGGCGCAGTATTCGTGGACACCGGCAGCGCCTTCGACGGCACCCGTCCCGACCTGAGCACCGGCATCGGCGTGGGCCTGCGCTGGCGTTCGCCGGTAGGGCCGGTGCGTCTGGACCTGGCGCATGGCCTGAATGACCCGGATTCCAGCGTCCAGATCTACCTCAACATCGGGACCGATCTGTGAAGAAGCGCGTACCCGACAACCTTACGCCGGAAGAGCGCGACGCCCGCATCGCCGAGTTGCGCGCGCGCCGCAGGGCACGCATGCGCACGCTGGCGATCCGCAGCGCCATCGGCACCGGTGTGCTGGTGCTGCTGCTGTGCGTCGGCCTGTACTGGCTGCTGCAGACGGTCGCGGGCCGCGACATGCTGCTTGCGCAGATCAAGGCACGGCTGCCGGCCGATGCGTCGCTGGAATACAGGGAAGTGGACGGCCCGATCGCGGGCCCGCTGACGCTGCGTGGCGTCGACTTCCGCTGGGACAAGATCCGCTTCACCGCCGATGAGGTCTACCTGGAGCCGGACCTGCGCCCGCTGCTTGGCAAGCGCCTGCGACTGGATGTGCTGAAGCTGCGCGGGGCGATGCTCGATGTGCCGGAAAGCGACGAGCCGTTCGAGCTGCCGCACTGGCCCGACATGCTGCCGCAGATCGAGATGCCGCTGGCGATCCAGGCCGACCGGCTGGAGGTGGACCGCTTCCTGATCCGCCAGAGCGGGCAGCCCCTGATCGACATCGTGCATGCGGGCGGCGGCATCGACATCGGCGACGGCTACGTGCATGCCGAGAAGCTGGCCATCGCGAGCGATCGCGGCACCTTCGGCGTGCATGGCCGGTACGAACCCCGCGACGGCTACGAAACCGACCTGACGGCCACCGGTGTGTTCACGGCCGCTGCCGGGCGCACCCCCGCCCGCATCGGACTGGTCGCGCGCGGGAATCGCGCCCGCATGAACGTGGGCATTTCCGGTGCCGCACCCGCGCCATTGCGCGCCACGCTCACGCTGCGCGGCGAAACCAGGCCGACATGGAACCTCGCCGCGAAGACAGAGGCGCTGGACCTGTCGCTGCTGGGCGTGATGGAGGACGGTACACCCGTCTCTTTCGACCTGGTGGCCAAGGGGGCGGGCGGTGCCGCGGACCTGCAAGGCACCGTGCAGCAGGGCGATATCGCCGTGGTGATCGAACCTTCGCATGCGCGCATCGACGGCGAAGTCCTGACCGTGGAGCCGCTGGCGATCCGTGCGTTCGACGGCTATGCCGCGCTGCGTGGTCGTGCGGACTTCACCGTGCCGGAGAACCCCACCTTCCGTTTCGCGGTGAACGCACGCGGCCTGCGCTGGGGCACGGAAGCGGACAGCATGATCGGTGCCGAGGGCGATTTCGGCGTGGCCGGCAAACTGGAAGCATGGGCCGCCATCGGCAAGGCCACGCTGACCCGCGGCGACGACAGCGCGGTGGTGGAGTTCGATGGCCGTGGCAGTGCCGAACGCGTGCAGTTGGAGAAACTGCAGGCACGCATGCCCACCGGCACGCTGGACGCCACCGGCATGGTGGGCTGGTCCCCCGTGCTGGACTGGGATGTGAAGGCGACGCTGGCCGGCTTCGACCCCGGTTACTTCGCGACGGGCTGGAACGGCACCATCTCGGGCGACCTCGCATCGAAGGGACGCCAGCGCGAGGACGGGTTGTTCCAGGGCACGCTGGACGTGCCGAAGCTCGCCGGTCGCCTGCGCGACCGTCCGCTCGACGCACGCGGCACGTTCGCGCTGGACGGCAACAACGGTGAAGGCGATCTTGCGCTGTCACTGGGCGGCAGCCGGGTCACCGCCAAAGGCAAGGTTGGCGACACGCTGGATGTGGACGCGGATTTCCGCCCGTTGAATCTGGCCGACCTGGCGCCCGAGGCCAGCGGCACGATGGCGGGCTCGATCACGCTGACCGGCGCGCGCACGGCGCCGGACATCGAGGCCGACCTGGGTGGTGAGAACCTGCGCTGGAACGACTGGAGCGCCGGTGCCCTCAGCCTGCGTGGCCGACTGCCCTGGCGCAGCGGCAACGGCGACCTGGCACTGCAGGGCAGCGCCGTGGAGGTCGGCACCGTGCTGGACAGCGTCAACCTCACTGCGCGCGGGGCGGTGGAAGACCTGCGCTTCGAGGGCGATGCCCGCAATGCGATGGGCGCGGTCGCGTTGTCCGGTTCGGCGCAGAGGCGTGGCGCCAACTGGCAGGGCACGCTCGACGCGCTGCGCATCGCGCCGTCGAAGGGCAATCCGTGGACGTTGCGGCAGCCGGCGCGATTCGCGCAGAGCGGCGCCAACTGGACACTGTCGGAGAGCTGCCTGGCCTCGGACATCGGCGGTGCCCTGTGCGCCAGCGCCAACTGGCCGCGACAGGGACTGCAGGTACGCGGCGATGCGTTGACGCTGGCGCTGGTGCAGCCGTGGCTGCCGCCCAGCAACGGCCGCCCGCTGACGCTGCGCGGCGAGTTCACCCTCGACGCGACGCTGCGCCCCGCCGGCAATGCATGGCAGGGCGAAGTGCATCTGGCTTCGCTGGACGGCGGCCTGAAGATGGGCACCACCGCGCGCGGCGAGATCATCCGTTACGACAACTTCACCCTCGACGTGGACTTCACGCCGCAGCGCATCCAGGGACGCCTCGGCACCGGCTTCAAGGGCGATGGCTATGTCGACGCCACCTTCAACACCGGTTGGGATGCGTTCGCGCCGCTGAAGGGCGACCTCTACTTCCACAACTCGCGACTGTTCTGGATGGAACTGTTCTCGCCTGACCTGGTGCGCCCGCGCGGCAAGCTGGCCGGCCACATCGGTGTCGCCGGCACACGCGGCCAGCCGCTGCTGAGTGGCGAGGCCACGCTGACGGAATTCACCGGCGAACTGCCCGCATTGGGCGTATCGCTGGCCGACGGTGGTGCCGAACTGGTCGCCCTTTCCGACGGCAGCGCGCGCATCGACGGCAGCATGAAGACGGTGTCGTCCACCGGCGGCACCGGTACCGGCGGCGTACTCAACGTGGCGGGCACGCTGGGCTGGAACAACGACACCACGCCGCTGCAGTTCCAGGTGCGCGGCGACAACGTACTCGTCGCCGACACCACCGACCTGCGCGCCGTCGCGTCGCCGAACATCCAGGTGGGCTTCGCCGACAACACCATCCTCGTACGCGGCGAAGTCGGCATTCCTTCGGCCACCATCGACGTGGAGAAACTGGATGATGGCGTGTCCGCCTCGGAAGACGTGGTGGTGCTGGATCCCGCCGATCCCGAACGCGCGCCGAGTTCGCGACTGGACCTGGACCTCGCGCTCAAGGTAGGCGATGAGGTCAACCTGAAGGGCTATGGCCTGGAAGGCACGCTGGCCGGCACCCTGCACGTGCGCTCGCAGCCGGGCCGCGAAATGCTGGGCACGGGCCGCCTGGACGTGGACGGTCGCTATGAAGCCTACGGGCAGAAACTGCGCATCACCCGCGGCGAACTGACCTGGAGCAACAACGCGATCTCCGATCCGCGCATCAACATCCGCGCCGAACGCGAAGTGGCCAGTGCCAGCGTCACCGCCGGCATCGACGTCACCGGCCGCGCCAGCCAGCCACGCGCACGCGTGTGGTCGAATCCGTCGTTGTCCGAATCCGAAGCGCTGGCGTACCTGGTGCTTGGCCGTTCGCTCAACACCGCCAGCAGTGACGAAAGCCGGCAGATCAACGCTGCTTCATCCGCACTCGGCGCGGGTGCCGGCCTGCTGGCATCGCAGCTCGGCGCGAAGATCGGCCTGGACGATGCCGGCGTGCTGGAGTCGCGCACGCTCGGTGGCTCCGTGTTCGGCGTGGGGAAATACCTGTCGCCCAAGCTGTACGTGAGCTACGGCGTATCGATGGTCGGTTCCGGCTCGGCCGTGACCCTGAAGTACCTGCTGCGCAAGGGCTTCGACGTGGAGATCGAATCCAGCACCATCGAGACGCGCGGCTCGATCAACTGGCGCAAGGAGAAGTAGGCGTGCTGCCGTCGCTGACGGCGCGGCGCCTGCATGCGCAGGGCATCAGCGCGCCCACGGCGGCGTCGCCTGCCGATGTGGTCCGACACATGGTCGCGATGCAGGCGCAGGACTACCACGCCGCACTCTGGGCCGTCGGCCTGCGCACCAAGGGCACCACGCTGGCGCAGGTGGAGGACGCGATCGCGCGCGGCGAGATCGTGCGCACTTGGCCGATGCGCGGCACGCTGCACCTGTTGGCGCGCGATGACGTGCGCTGGATGGTCTCGCTGCTGGCGCCGCACGTGCAGGCCGCAAACGCTGCGCGCATTTCCCGCGAATTCGGTTTCGACATGCCCACGCTGGCACGCGGCCGCCGGGTGATGGAGCAGGCGCTTTCCTCCGGCACGCCGGTCACGCGATCCGAGCTGTATGCACGCATGGAGGCTGCGGGTATCGCAAGCGCGCACCAACGCGGCCTGCACCTGCTGAACTGGCTGGCGCACGAAAGCGTGGTCTGCCAGGGACCTCGGCACGGCAAACAGCCGACATTCGTGCTGATGGATGCCTGGGTCCCGCCCAGCGCGCGCCTCGGCCGCGACGAAGCCCTCCACCGGTTGGCGCAGCGTTACCTGCAGGGCCATGGGCCGGCGACCGCCGCCGATCTTGCGTGGTGGTCGGGACTGACGCAGAAGGATGCGCTGCGGGCGCTGACGCTCGCCGACGCCGCGCTGGAGAAAGAGACGCGAGACGGCACGACGTGGTGGTGGCGTGCCGACGCTCCCGTCACCGCGAAGTCGCGCGCCATCCACTTGCTGCCCGCGTTCGACGAGTACCTGATCGGCTACCGCGACCGCATGCAGGTGCTGGATGCCGAGCATGCCCGGCGCGTGATCGGCATCAACGGACTGGTGTCGGCCACGGCGATCATCCAGGGCCGCGTAGCGGCGACATGGAAGCGCGCGACGGCCGGCAACAGCGATATCGCGCTCGAACCCCTCCGCGCGCTGGAGGAAGCCGAGCACACCGGCATCCGGCGCGCGGCGCAACGCTGGCGACGCTTCCTCGGCGACGCGCGCTGACGACGCGGCACAGGCCATCGTTGCCGCACTGCCACGGGCCCGATATCGTCGTCACCGTCTTCTCCGCCGGATCCTGACCATGCGCCGCCGACTCTCGACGTCCGCCCTTGCCCTGGG
Organism: uncultured Pseudoxanthomonas sp.; assembly: GCF_946886695.1. The sequence continues at coordinate 53,502 of NZ_CAMPJD010000016.1, forward strand.
TATCGCCCTTTCCCTGCCCGCCCACGCCGACGAAGGCATGTGGATGCCGTCGCAGCTGCCACAGTTGGCGAAGCCGCTGCGCGAAGCCGGCTTCAGGGGCGACCCGAAGGCGCTGGCCGACGTCACCTCCGCACCGCTGAGCGCGGTGGTGCGGGCGGGGGGTGGTACCGGCGCATTTGTTTCGCCCGACGGATTGATCCTGACCAACCACCATGTCGCCTACGGCGTGATCCAGTACAACAGCAAGCCGGAGCGCAATCTGATCGACGACGGCTTCACCGCCGCTGACCGCGCTGCCGAACTGCCAGCCAACCCGGACTTCCGCGTCCTCGTCACCGTCGGCTACGACAAGGTCACCGACGCGGTACTGAAGGACACCGCCGGCAAGACCGGGCGCGCGTACTTCGACGCCGTCGAGCGCGCCAGCAAGGCCATCGTCGCCGAGTGCGAGCAGGAAGCCGGCGTGCGCTGCAGTGTCGCGAACATGTACTACGGAACCGACTTCTACCGCATCCGCCAGCTGGAGCTGCGCGACATCCGCCTGGTGTACGCACCGCCACGCGCGATCGGCAACTACGGCGACGAAATCGACAACTTCATGTGGCCGCGGCACACCGGCGACTTCACCCTGCTGCGCGCCTACGTGGACAAGGACGGCAAGCCGGCCGCCTACAGCGCCGACAACGTGCCCTATCGCGCGCCCGCCCATCTGTCGCTGGCGAAGGACGGGCCCAAGGCCGGCGACTACGCGATGCTGGCGGGCTATCCGGGCACGACGTACCGGCATCGCACCGCCGCCGAGTTCGATGAGCAGGTCAACTGGACGCTGCCTGCACGCGTGTCCGTGTTCGACCAGCTGATCGACGTGATCGAGACGGCCGGCAAGCAGGACGCCGACGCGAAGACGCGCTATGCCGCGCAGCTGCAGTCGCTGAAGAACAACCGCAAGCGCGCGGCCGGCGAGCTGGAAGGCCTGCGCCGCAGCGATGCCGTGCGCGTACGCGCGGAGGACGAACGCGGCATGCTGGCCACCGAGGCGGCCACGAAGGAACGGGCGGACATCGATGCACTGGCCACATCGATCGCCAGCGGCTCGGCCGTGCGCGAGCGCGAACTGCTGCTGAGCCTGTTCGGTTCCCAGTCACAGCTGATGCGCGCTGCGATCACGCTGGAGCGGCTGCGCGTGGAATCGGCCAAGCCGGACGCCGAGCGCGAGAGCGGCTACCAGGTGCGCGATCACGCCCTGATCGAAGGCGTCATGAAACAGGTGCAGCGCCGCTATGCGCCGGAGGTGGAGAAGGCCATGCTCGCGGTCCTGCTGACGCGTTACCAGCAACTGCCTGACGCGCAGCGCCTGCCGGGCTTCGATGCCGCGTTCGGCCGAACGCCCGTCGCGCTGAAGCAGTCGCTCGACACGCTGTACGCGAGCACGAAGCTCGGCGACGAAGCCGAACGCCTGTCGCGCTTTGCGGCGGCACGCGAAGGCAAGCCACTCGCTGCCGATCCGCTGATCGAGCTGGCCGCGAAGCTGGTTCCGGTGCAGTTGGCCCTGGAGCAGGAGCGCAAGACCCGCGCGGGCGAACAGCTGCGTCTTCGCCCGGCCTACATGCGTGCGTTGTTCGCATGGCGCAAGCAGCAGGGGCGCGCGCTGTACCCTGACGCCAACGGCACGCTGCGCGTCAGCTTCGGCAGGGTGGACGGCTTCTCGCCGCTCGACGGTGTGCAGTACATGCCGGTGACAACGGTGGCCGGCATAGTCGAGAAAAGCACCGGCGAAGTGCCGTTCGATGCGCCAACGCCGCTGCTGGATGCGATCACCAAGGGCGACTTCGCCGGCACCGAAGACCCCGCGCTGAAAACGCAGACAGTCAACTTCCTCACCAACCTGGATACCACCGGTGGCAACTCCGGCTCACCGGTGCTCAACGCGCGCGGCGAATTGATCGGCCTGAACTTCGACAGCAACTGGGAGTCCGTCAGCGCCAGCTGGATGTTCGACCCGCGTTACAAGCGCGCGGTGCACGTCGACATGCGCTATCTGCGCTGGCTGATGGGCAAGGTGTACCCCGCGCCGCACCTGCTGGAGGAGATGGGCGCCCAGTGACGCCCGACGACGACCCGCGCCCCGTCGAGCCCGAGCCGCCGCTGCCCAGCGACTGCTGCAACAGCGGCTGCCCGATCTGCGTGCATGACCTGTATGCGGAACAGCTGCAGCACTACCGCGAGCAGCTGGCAGCGTGGAAGGTGCGGCACCCCGAAAATCCCCTGTAGGAGCGACGTGAGTCGCGACCGCACGCGTTCCGAGATCCACAATAGGGTCAATCTCGGCCGATGCCGCACTGTCACGGAGAATCTGCGGACGGGACTTACGTCGCTCCTACAACGGAACGCGACCGCTTACGCCACCCGCGTACGCCGCGCCCGTTCCAGGTGCACAAGCAGCAGCGAGATGGCGGCCGGCGTCATGCCAGGGATGCGCTGGGCCTGGCCGATGGTTTCGGGCTGCACGCGCTCCAGCTTTTGCTGCACTTCAGCCGACAGGCCACGCACGCCAGCAAAGTCGAAGCCGGCCGGAATCGGGGTGGATTCGTTGCGCTGCTGGCGTTCGATCTCGTCGCGCTGGCGATCCAGGTAGCCGGCGTACTTCACGCCGATCTCCACCTGTTCGGCCACCTGCGCATCGTCCACGCCGGGCCCGATCGACGGCACCGCCATCAGCTTCGCGTAATCCAGCTCCGGGCGCTTGATCAGATCGAGCACGTTGGTCTCGCGACTGACCTGCACGCCGAGTGATTCGGCGACGTCGCGACCCATTGCGTTGGCCGGTGTGGCCCACAGCGCGCGCAGGCGGCCGGCTTCACGCGCGATGGCTTCGCGCTTGGCCTCGAAGCGCTGCCAGCGCGCGTCGTCCACCAGTCCCAGGGAGCGGCCGGCTTCGGTCAGGCGCAGGTCGGCATTGTCCTCGCGCAGCTGCAGCCGGTATTCGGCGCGACTGGTGAACATGCGGTACGGCTCCTTCGTGCCGTGCGTGATCAGGTCATCGACCAGCACGCCAAGGTAAGCCTCGTCACGTCGCGGCGACCAGGCCTCCTTCTGCTGCGCGAAGCGCGCGGCATTGAGGCCGGCGAGCAGGCCCTGCGCCGCCGCCTCTTCGTAACCGGTGGTGCCGTTGATCTGGCCGGCGAAGAACAGGCCGGCGACCGCTTTGGTTTCCAGCGACGCCTTGAGGCCACGCGGATCGAAGAAGTCGTACTCGATTGCGTAGCCCGGGCGCGTGATGTGCGCCTGCTCCATGCCGCGAATGCTGCGCACCAGCGCGAGCTGCACGTCGAACGGCAGCGAGGTGGAGATGCCGTTGGGATAGATCTCGGTGACATCCAAACCTTCGGGTTCGACAAAGATCTGGTGGCTGGCCTTCTCGGCGAAGCGCACCACCTTGTCCTCGATGGAAGGGCAGTAGCGCGGGCCGATGCCTTCGATCTGGCCCGAGTACATCGGCGAACGATGCAGCGCGCCACGGATGATCTCGTGCGTCTGCTCGCTGGTATGCGTGATCCAGCACGACACCTGGCGCGGATGGTCGGCGGTGCTGCCCATGAACGACATCGCCGGCCGCGGATCGTCGCCCGGCTGTTCTTCCATCACCGAGTAGTCGAGCGAACGGCCATCGATGCGCGGCGGCGTCCCCGTCTTCAGCCGGTCAACGACGAACGCGCCTTCGCGCAGGCGCTGCGCCAGTGCGGTGGCCGGCGGATCACCGGCGCGCCCGCCGGCGTACTGCGTTTCGCCGACATGGATCTTGCCAGCGAGGAAGGTGCCGGCCGTCAGCACGACCGCCGGCGCGTGGAAGGTCAGTCCCGTCTGGGTGACCGCGCCGCGCACGGTGTTGTTCTCCATGAGCAGATCATCGACGGCTGCTTGGAACAGCGTCAGGTTCGGCTGCGCTTCCACCGCGCGACGGATCGCACTGCGGTACAGCGCGCGGTCGGCCTGGCAGCGGGTCGCGCGCACGGCCGGACCTTTCGAGGCATTGAGCGTGCGCCACTGGATGCCGGCGCGGTCCGCCGCCGACGCCATCACGCCGCCCAGCGCGTCAATCTCCTTGACCAGGTGCCCCTTGCCGATGCCACCGATAGCCGGATTGCAGCTCATCGCACCCACGGTTTCCACGTTGTGGGTCAGCAGCAGCGTGCGTGCGCCGGCACGCGCGGAGGCCAATGCGGCTTCGGTGCCGGCATGGCCGCCGCCGATGATGATGACGTCGTAGTGGTGGAAGCTGGCATTCATCGTGGGAGTCCGGTACCTGCGCGGATGCCGACAGGCAATGGGATTGGGTCGGGCGGATCCGGCATGTCGGGAGGGCAAAGTTGGCACGCTTCCTGCTGTATTCCCGTGCACCCGTCGTGGCAAGCGACCAGGGGCGCCGGGCTGGTAATTGGAACAGGGGCCAGCCATGCGCACGCCGGGGATGCCGGGGGGCCGGTAGTCGGGGGACTACCGGCCCCTTTTTTATGCGCGCAGGATAGCAGAGACAAGAAAAAGCCCGGCATTGCCGGGCTTTTTGCAGAGGCGCCGACGCCCGGCAGGGCCGGAACAGGGGGGATCCAGATTTCCCCACCGGACGTCGACATTGAACCTTTATTGCCGCTTACGTCAGAAAGCGACGCAACCGGTCAACTGATTGTTCGGAGCCTGCGACGACAGCGAGGGGAAAGCAACGGAAGAACCCCGTCAGCGGGCTATTTCAGCGCTCCAGCTGACGGGTGGCATTCTCCGAGCGTTCGGATGACGGTCGCGGCGGCGGCGCGGGACGCTCCACCCTGGCCGGTGCCGGCCGCTCCATGCGCTGTTGGGGCCGCTCGACCGCGCGCGGCGCGGAGGGCGAAGAAGTCACGCGGGGAGGACGATAGCCGCCCTCACCCACGCGTGGCCGGTTGGGCGACGGCGTCACGCGGGGCGGGCGGTAACCCCCTTCACCCACGCGCGGCTGGCTGGGGGAAGGTATGACCTGGCCGGGACGATTGGGGACCATCGGCTGGGAACCGCCTTCGCGCCAGCGACCGGTCGGGTCTCGCCACGGCGGCGGCCGGTTGCCGCTTCCCCCATTGCCAGGCGGCTTGGGGGTGTTGTCGCCGGGACGCGGCGGCCTGGGATGGTGGTGCGGCGGGTAATAGGGATAGTGCGAGCCGTAGTAGCCGTAGTACGGGTAGCCGTAATAGCTGCTGTAGCGGTAGGGACCGCCATAGCCATAACCACCGTACGATCCGACACCACCGTAGTAGCCGCCGTAGGGATCGTAGTACTGGGTGCTGGGGCGGCCGTGGTAGTAGCCACCCGGTGCGGTATCACCCACGTAGTCATAGGTCGCACAACCGCCCAGCGCGAGGCTGGCGAATGCGATGGCGAGAAGAGATGTGCGCTTCATGGCGGAACCCCCGTTACTTTGCTCTTGCAGCATCGGCCCGGCGCATTGAATCAGTGCTTAACCCCGCCGGTACCGCCCAGGTGGCGAAAAGCCCGCCAACACAGGTCCGGCGCGGGGATGATGCGTTAACCTTTCTGCATGCCGATGCCCTTGCCCACCTTCGACGACGTCCTCGCCGCGGCCGCCCGTATCGCCCCCCATGCGCACACCACCCCCGTCCTGCATTCCAGCGCACTGGATGCCCTCGCCGGCTGCGCGCTCCATTTCAAGGCCGAACCGCTGCAACGGACGGGCGCGTTCAAGTTCCGCGGCGCCTGCAACGCCGTCTGGGCCCTCGATGACAGGACGGCAGCGCGTGGCGTGGTGACGCATTCCTCCGGCAACCACGGCGCCGCCCTCGCTCTGGCGGCACGGACGCGCGGCATCGCGTGCCATGTGGTCGTGCCCGAAGGCGCAAATGCCGCGAAGCTGGCCAACATCGCCCGTTATGGCGCGCATCTGCACACCTGTGCGCCGACGACAGCCGCCCGCGAAGCGGCGGCTGCACGGGTGCAGGCCGAAACCGGCGCCAGCCTGATCCATCCCTACACCCATCCGCATGTGATCGCCGGCCAGGGCACGGCAGCGCTGGAATTGCTGAACGCTCACGGCCCGCTGGATGCGCTGGTCGCACCGGTCGGCGGAGGCGGACTTCTCTCCGGCACTGCGATCGCCGTTGCGGCGACGGCCGTGGACTGCCGCATCTTCGGCGCTGAACCGGAAGGGGCTGCCGATACCGCCGATTCGCTGGCGGCCGGTGAGCGACGGGTCGACTTTATTCCCGACACCCTGTGCGACGGCCTGCGCGGTGCGCTCGGCGAACCCAACTTCGCCCTGCTGCGCCTGCATGCCGTGGAGGTGCTGACCGTGCCCGACGCCGAAACGCTCTCTGCGATGCGGCTGCTGTGGCAATGCCTGAAGCTGGTTGTCGAGCCTTCGTCCGCCATCGCATTGGCCGCGATCCTGCGGCACCGCGAGCGCTTCGCTGGGCTGCAAGTCGGCGTGCTCCTGTCCGGAGGCAACGTCGACCTGGATGCGCTTCCCTGGGAGGCGGCGGCATGAGCACGCGGGGCCGCAAATCGAAGCGTGGCCTTGCGGGCTGGATGTGGCGGCTGCTGTTGCTTGCCCTGGTGTGGCTGGTCGGCGTGGCGGCCTACATCGTGTGGGTGGGGCAGCGGGACGATGCGGCGCGCGCCGATGCGATCATCGTGTTGGGCGCAGCCGCTTACGACGCCAAGCCATCGCCCGTGTTCGAGGAACGCATCCGCCACGGCATCGATCTGTACAAGCGCGGCATGGCGCCAACGCTGATCTTCACCGGCGGCTACGGCGGCTCGGGCGCGCGCTTCTCAGAATCGCAGGTCGCGCGCCGTTACGCCTTGCGCCAGGGCGTGCCGGAGAAAGCGATCCTGATCGAATCGCTGTCGCGCAATACACACGAGAATCTGCGCCAGGCATCCCTGCTGATGCAGCAACACAATCTGCACAGCGTCATCATCGTGAGCGATCCGCTGCACATGGCACGCGCCCTGCGGATCAGTCGCGGCCTGGGCATCCGTGCCGTCGGTTCGCCCACGCCCACCAGCCGTTTCCGCACGTTCGCCACGCGCTGGCGCTTCCTGTTGCAGGAAGTCTATTTCTTCCATCGCGACCGCCTGCCACGCTGAAGGCCTGGCGTATCATCGGTGCGTCATCCTCCCTGCGGGAATCCACCATGAAGATCGACGGCACGCGCCGGCAGGATCGCGCCACCGAACTCGTCCTCAGCTACTACGCCGCGTTCAACCGCGGCGACTGGGAGAACATGCTGGCATTGCTGACAGACGACGTGGTGCACGATCTCAACCAGGGCGCGCGCGAGATCGGGCGCGACGCCTTCGCCGCCTTCCTCGGCCGCATGAATGCCAGTTACCGCGAACAGCTGCGCGACATCGTGGTACTGGTCACGCAGGACGGCCAGCATGCCGCCGCCGAATACGTGGTGCATGGCGAATACCACCACACCGATGAGGGCCTGCCAGCCGCGAGCGGCCAGACGTACATGCTGCCGGGTGGTGCGTTCTTCGATATCCGCGACGACCGCATCGCGCGCGTCACCAACTACTACAACCTGCAGGACTGGATCGCACAGGTCGGCGGTTGATCCATGATGCGCACCCTGCCACCCCTAAGGCGCTGAAGGCGCGCGTTCGGGGCTGAAGCCCCTCCTACAGCTTGCGCCGGATCGGGATCTTCGCCAGCGGTACCGTCGCGATGTCTTCACCCTGCCCGCGGATCGGCGCACCCGGTGGTGGCGCCCAGGCGTGTGCGTAGATGACATCCCAGGTGCTGGGCAGCTTGCCGTCTGCGCGCCGCAGCGGCTCGTACGCATCGGCAGCGGCAGCGAAACGCGCGCGCCCGGTCAGCGTATGCCGACGTTGTTGCAGCGCATTGGTCGCGCCCATCGCGCGCAGCTCGCGCATCAGGGCGGGCAGATCGTCGTAGGTCAACGTAAAGCGGTCGCGATCGAGCACCGGATCGCGGAAACCGGCCATCATCAGCGCATCGCCGAACTGGGCGATCTGCGGGAATGGACTGACATGCGGCACGGCATCGGCATGCGCGAAGGCATCGCGCAACTCCTGCAACGTCTCCGGGCCGAAGGTCGAGCACACCAGCAGGCCATCGGGTTTCAACACGCGACGGAATTCATTGAACGCTGCAGGCAGGTCGTCCACCCATTGCAGACTGAGGTTGCAAAACAGCACGTCCACCGTGCCGTCGGCCAATGGCAATGCGCGCAGGTCGGCACACACGCGCTGGAACGGCTTCCACCAGCCGGACTGCTTCTTCGCTTCACGCAGCATCGGCAACGCCAGGTCCAGCGCGACCACCTGCGCCTTCGGCCAACGCTTGCGCATCGCCGCCGCCGCGTGCGCGGGACCGCACCCCACATCCAGCACCACGCTGGGTGCTGCGGCGTCTTGTCCTCTTCGCAGGGTGAAATAGTCCAGTGACTCCATCAACCGCTTTTCCACTTCATGCTGCAGGGCAGCCGCCGCATCGTAACCGGCGGCGGAACGCGAGAAGGCGCGCCGGATATGGCGCTGGTCGAAGGTGGTCATGCCGCCACCTCTGTCAGGGACTGCATGAAGCGGTCGACTTCTTCCGCCACCCGGTCGGCGTGCCCCAGGAACGGCGCGTGCCCGCCTCCGGCGATCTCGACGAAGTGCGCCTGCGGCGCAAGTTCCGCCGCTGTGCGCATCGCCTTCGACGGTACCAGCAGGTCGCGGCGACCGGCCAGCCACAGGCTGGGTACGGACAGTGCGGGCAGCTTCGCGCGCATGTCGGATTGTTCCAGCAATTGCAGGCCCGCCTGTAGTGCTTCGGGCGCGGGTTCGCCGCGCGCATAGAGATCGTGCTTCAACGTGCGCAGCTCGCTGCGCGCATGTTCGGAGCCCATGGTGTCCAGCGCGAGAAAGCGCTCCAGGGTGCCCGCATAATCGTTGCGCAGGTCGGTGCCGAACTGCGCGAACACGCTCGCGTCGACCGCATGCGCCCATGCCTCGCTGCGAACGAAGCGCGGGGTGGAGGCGACCATCGCCAGTCCACGCACCTGCAGCGACCGTGCGGCGGCCTGCAATGCAAACAACCCGCCCAGTGACCATGCCAGCCACACTGCGGGCGGCGTACTGGCGAGGATGGCATCGGCGGTGGCATCCAGCGTCAGCGCGACGTCGCTTTCGCGGCTGTGGCCGTGCCCGGGCAGGTCGACGAGATGGAGGGTGTAACGGTCGGACAGCCGCTGCACCAGCGGTGCGAACACCCCGCCATGCAGCGCCCAACCGTGCAGCAGCACCAGGGATGGGCCGTTGCCGAGGGATTCGATATGCATGCATGTATTGTCGCCGATCCCGCCCGATGCGGGATCACGCAGACGGGATGGCGCGTCGCGTCAGGCGACGGCGCCGTGCACGCGCTGTACGGCATCCCAGGAGCGCGCCAGTGTCGCCACCAGGCCATCCACGTCCTGCGCAGAGTGCAGTGCGGACAGGGTGATGCGCAGGCGCGCCTTGCCGTCCGGCACGGTGGGCGGGCGGATGGCGGGTACGAGGTAACCGGCACTGTCCAGCGCGGCGGACAGGGCCAGTGCATTGGCGTCGCTGCCGCACAGCACCGGCTGGATCGGCGACTCGGAAGCCATCAATTGCAAGCCCGCGCGCTGGGCCCCGCTGCGGAAGCGATCCACCAGCGACTGCAGCTTCTCGCGGCGCCAGTGGTCGCGGCGGGCGTGCTTCACCGCGACGCGGGTGGCCGCTGCCAGCGCCGGCGGCAGCGCGGTGGTGTAGATGTAGGGGCGCGCGGTTTCGGCGAGATGCTGGATCAGCATCTCTTCTCCCACGACGACGGCGCCGTAACCACCAAGCGCCTTGCCGAGCGTGACCAGTTGCAGGGGCACGTCGGCCACGCCCATGCGCGCTTCCGCCACGCTGCCGCGGCCGTCCGGCCCACGCACGCCGACGCCGTGCGCGTCGTCGACGAACAGCAATGCCTGCTGCATGCGCGCCACCAGGCTCAGGGCGCGCAACGGTGCAGTGTCGCCGTCCATGCTGAAGACGCCGTCCGTCACCAGCATCGCCGCGCCGTCCGCCTGCAGCTTGAGCTGGCGCAATGCGCCTTCCGGATCCAGGTGCGGGTAACGCCGCAGCCTGGCGCCCGCCAGCCGCGTCGCATCGAGCAAACTGGCGTGGTTGAGCCGGTCCTGCACGCAGACGTCGCCGTCTTCCAGCAAGGCCTGCTGCACGGCGAGGTTGGCGAGGAAGCCGCTGCCGAACAGCAGCGCACGCGGATAGCCCAGCCATTCCGCCACGTCGCGCTCGAGTCCCTCGTGGATGGCATGGTGGCCGCTGACCAGATGCGATGCCCCAGCACCCGTGCCTTCGCGCGCAGCGGCGTCCTGCAGTGCATTGGTCACTTCGAACTGCTGCGCCAGACCCAGGTAGTCGTTGCTGCTGAACTCGGTCAGCCAGCGGCCATCGACCTCCACGCGCACGCCATCGCGCCGGCTGACAATGCGGCGTGTGCGCTGGCGCGCCAGCGCCACGCGGTGCTGGCGCTGGGCAAGGATGCGGTCGTGCAGGTCAGGACGGGTCATGGTGTCGGCACCGGATACGAAGGATCTCGTCGGCGGACGCGGCCGGGATGCGGCGACGCCGACGCGCCGGTCCGCGATGCCCGCGCCGGCGTGATGGCCTTCGTCCTGCCCCTGTCGTGCCCCCGACTACGCCGCCTGGCCGCAATCCGGCGCAGGGTGGGTGATGTCGGCATGCACCGTACCGCTGCCCGGGGCATCGGTTCTGTGATGGTCGTGCACGTTTTCCACCTGCACCGCCATCGGCCGCAATCCAAGGCGGGCGAACAAGGCCTGGTCGCGCGCGGTGTCCGGGTTGCCGGTGGTCAGCAGCTTCTCGCCGTAGAAGATCGAGTTGGCGCCCGCCAGGAAGCATAGCGCCTGCAGCTCGTCGCTCATGGCCTCGCGTCCTGCCGACAGTCGCACCATGGAGGCCGGCATCGCGATACGGGCCACGGCGATGGTGCGGACGAATTCGAACGGATCGAGCTCGGTCGTCCCGTGCAGAGGGGTCCCGGCCACCTGCACCAGGCGGTTGACCGGTACCGAATCCGGATGCGCCGGCAGGTTCGCCAGTGCCTGCAGCAGGCCGGCGCGCTGGTCGCGCGACTCGCCCATGCCGACGATGCCGCCACAGCAGGTCTTCATGCCGGCATCGCGCACGTGCGCCAGCGTGTCCAAGCGGTCCTGGTACTGGCGGGTGTGGATGATGTCGCCGTAGAAGTCGGGTGCGGTGTCGAGGTTGTGGTTGTAGTAATCCAGTCCGGCATCCTTCAACGCGTTCGCCTGCGCGCCGCTCAGCATGCCCAGCGTGGCGCAGGTCTCCAGGCCCAGCGCCTTCACCCCACGGATCATCTCGGCGACCTTGGGGATGTCGCGGTCCTTGGGCGAGCGCCAGGCTGCGCCCATGCAGAAGCGCGACGCGCCGGCGGCCTTGGCCTGCGCAGCCTTCGCCAGCACCTGCCCGGCATCCATCAGCTTCTGCGCGTCCACGCCGGTGTCGTAGCGCTGGGCTTGCGGGCAGTATGCGCAATCCTCCGGGCAGCCGCCGGTCTTCACCGACAACAGGGTCGATACCTGCACCTCGGCGGGATCGAAATGGCGACGGTGCACGGCCGATGCCCGGTGCAGCAACTCGGGGAACGGCAGGTCGAACAAGGCCAGCAGTTCCTCGCGCCCCCAGTCATGGCGCAGCACCGGCGCATCGATCGAAATGTGAGAGGACATGATCGCCTTGGGGAATTAGAGTCGGGGAAGTCTGGAAACCGGGCCCCGCCCTGTCAACCGCATGGATGCTCCGAAAGTTGACGGCTGGTATCGATGGGCCAGCACGCTGCTGCTGGCTACACGTTGCCTGGTCTGCCGCGAACGCGGCGCCAATGGCGTCGATCTATGCACTTCGTGCAGGGAACAGCTTCCATGGAACCGATCTTCCTGCCCTCGCTGCGGACTCCCGATGCCGGCCCCCGGCGAGTGCGGAGACTGCCTGCGTCGGTCTCCGGCGTTGACGCATACCTGCGCCGTTTTCGTCTATGGCTTTCCGCTGGATCGGCTGATCCCGCGCTTCAAGTTCCACCGCGACCTGGCGGCCGGACGCCTGATGGCCGAGTTGATGGCGGGTGCGCTGGGGTCCACACCGCGCCCTGACGCGATCGTGCCGGTCCCGCTGCACGCGCGGCGCATACGCGAGCGCGGCTACGACCAGGCGCTGGAGCTGGCGCGCCCGTTGGCTGCGACGCTGGACCTGCCGCTGCGCAGCGACCTGCTGCAGCGGGTCCGTGCCACCGCGCCGCAGTCCGAGCTCGATGCCGGGCAGCGCCAGCGCAACCTAGCCAAGGCGTTCGCAGCGCGGAACGAGGCCACCCCTCTGCGGCACGTGGCACTGGTCGACGATGTGATGACGACGGGCGCCACCCTGGAGGCGGCGGCTCGCGCCCTGCGGGGCGCTGGCGTGCAACGGGTGGATGCATGGGTCTGCGCGCGGGCGCCATGAACGGTACGAACGACGTGCCGGGATCATCACCCGGGTCGTGCCGGGCCGCCGTGCGCGCGGCTACGCCGCCAGTCCGGACAGATCCAAGGCCAGGCCGGCGAACACCACTGCCCCCACCCAGTTGTTGTGCAGGAATGCCCGGAAGCATGCTTCCCGTCCCCGGTGGCGGGCGATGACGAACTCCCACGCGACCAGGAGCACGGCGACACCCAGGGCGCCCCAGTAAGCAGGGCCCAGGCCAGCCTGTCTTCCCACCAGGTACAAAGCCACCAGCACCAGCGCATACAGCACGCCCTGGATGACAAGATCGAGATCGCCGAAGAGGATGGCGGTGGATTTCGACCCCGCCCGGATATCGTCCTCACGGTCCACCATCGCATACCAGGTGTCGTACGCGGTGGCCCACAGGATGTTGGCGCCGTACAGCACCCAGGCCACCGGCGGCACCTCGCCCTGCACCGCGGCAAAGGCCATCGGGATGCCCCAGCCGAAGGCCAGGCCCAGATAGACCTGCGGCAGATAGGTGTAGCGCTTCAGATAGGGATAGCTGGCCGCCAGGAACAGGCCCGCGAAGCTCAGCCACACGGTCAGCCGGTTCAACGTGAGTACCAGCCCGAACGCCACCAGCATCAGTACGGCGAACACGGCCAGGGCTTCGCGTCCGGAGACCGCGCCGGTCGCGAGCGGGCGCCCGCGCGTGCGTTCCACCTGCGGGTCCAGCCAACGGTCGGCGTAATCGTTGATCACGCACCCCGCCGACCGGGTCAGCCACACCCCGGCCGTGAACACGAACAGGGTCCATGCCGGCGGCACGCCGTCGGCCGCCAGCCACAAGGCCCACCAGGTGGGCCACAACAGCAGCAGCACGCCGATCGGGCGATCCCCGCGCACCAGCTTCCAGTACTGGCCCAACCGCTCGCGCCAGCGCGGCATGGCTTCGGTTTCGAAACGCTCGTATCCCATGCGCGAAAGGGTAACAGGCGCGCCGCCCAGGCCGGATTTCCGCATCGCCCGCACCGGAGTGGGCCAGTCCCCCGCTTTGCGGCTAGAATGCCGGTCCCGTGCGCCTGTAGCTCAGCCGGATAGAGTAGTGGCTTCCGAAGCCATTGGTCGGGGGTTCGAATCCCTCCAGGCGCGCCATTTCCCGTGGACAGAACAGAGTCCAGCAATGCCCGGGCGCCGCTCCGCGCGTAACGCCTTTCAGTTTCTACGGACGACGCTCCGTCGGCGGGACCGCGACAGCGGCTTGGGCTTTGGAGCATCGCGGCACTCGAAAGCGTCCGAAGCCGCCGCACACTGTCTTGAGTAGATCCGGCCTGCGGGCGGACCCGCCGGATGAGCACCGGAGTGCGAGCTTGATGCGCGGCCAGTCGGGACCGGGCTTGCCGAAGCGGTCGGCCAGCCGGCGCGAGAAACCGATGTCGAGGATCATGCAGACGATGCCGCTGCCGTTGAACGGGCTGAAGGCGGAGGTAGCGGCATCCTCGGGCCACTGGAACCCGGTCAGGCCCAAGCCGGTCAGCGCGGCGTTGAGGCCAGTGATGAAGCCGGCGAATCCCGAAGCTTCAAGGAACGACGCCAGCGCCGCCTCACTCAAGCAGTACTGGAATTAGTAGGTGTACGTGCCGCCCTTCAGGGCTAGGTTCATGAACAACAACACCGTCAGCACCAGCACCTGCTAGGGCCGGTCGCGCAGCAGGTCCGACAGGTCCTGAAGCACGCCGGAAGATTGCGCCTTCGTCGTGTCCCACCAGCTGGTGCAGCGCCTTCGTCGCGACCCGCAACGGCTCGAAGCTCAGGAGAGATCGGCGCGTGTAGCCAGCGCCGCTCCGGATCAGGACGGAGCCGGTAACGGTTACAAGTGGCGTCGGCCTTGGGGATATCCGGCGACCGGAGACGCGGTCGTGCGGTAGCGATGGGTGCGATGAAGGTCCGCGACGATCAAGACGCGACCATGGAGCACGACATGCGGGACGCGCGATGTCCTCCCTGCGCGCACCAATGCGAATTGGACACAGTAGTGTGATGGGGCGGCAAGAATAGGGCGGCCGGCCTGTCGCTGCGACACCTTGGGTGAGCGGCGATTTGGCGGTATATATTCTGGACCTCCTCGGAAGGCCTCTCATGTCGCCAGCATCGCCTCACCACCGGCAGGCCCTTGTCGAGAGACCCATGAAGAGCTCAAAGATAATTTGTGTTTCGTTGCTGGCGGCATTGGGTGCGGGGCTCGCGTTTCCGGCGAGTGCGCAGTTCAAGGTCAACGCGTCCTTTCGCAACAGCATCGAACCGGGATGGACGTTCTCGGGCAACAACAATGGCGGCAACAACGACAGCGGCATCCTGACCGGTGGCTACGGCCTGATCGTCGACGGCAACAACACCAATGACGCGCTGGGCAACGGCTGGCTGCGGCTGTCGACGGACCTGCCCAGCCAGGTCGGCAGCGCACGCTATACCGGCGGCTCGTTCCCCTCCTCCCAGGGTGTGATCGTCGAGTTCGACTATGTCGCCTGGGGGGGCACCGGGGCGGACGGCATCAGTTTCTACCTGTACGACGCCAACCAGACGATGGCCGGAGCCCTGCCGGGCGCTGGGCTGGGCTACTGCGACGGGGCAGGCGGCTACCTGGGCATCGGCCTGGACGAGTTCGGCAATTTCTCCAGCCAGTTGCCCGGCGTGAGCGGCGGATGCTCGGCCCTGAGTGGAAGTCCCGGGTCAGCGGCAGACCGTGTGGTCGTCCGAGGGCCGCTCAGCGCCAACAATGTCTACGTGGCCGGTGCAGCCGTGCCTGGCGGCATCGACGTGCCGGGCACCACGATTCGCCCCACCGCCGATCGCGCCCGTGTCCTGTTGATCCCCAACGGCCTGGGCGGATACCGCGTCACCGTGGGCTTGGGGCAGAACGGCGGCGCGATCAGCAACGTGCTGACCAATCTGAACTTCCCCTATGCCGCACCCGCCAACCTTCGCATGGGCTTCGGTGGATCCACCGGCGGGCTGAACAACATCCACGAGGTGCGGGGCGTGGTGACATCCACGCCGGCGAACATCGTGGTGACCAAGACCACCGCGTCGGCCACCAACTACCTGCGTGGCCTGCCAATGACCTACACGGTGACCGTCACCAACGCCGACATCAATCCGGTGGACCCGGGCAGCCAGGCTCCCACCATCAACGGGGCCAATGCGGCCGATATCATCGACACACTTCCCGCGCAGATCGCGAATGCGACATGGACGTGCAGCGCGACGGCAGGCTCCACCTGCCCCTCGGCGAGCGGCAGCGGCAATCTTTCCTTTGCCGGCGGGTACACGATGGCGCCGGGCGGCGTGCTGACCTTCACCATCACCGGTACCGTGGCCGCCACCTCCACCTGCGGCGCCACGGTCAGCAACACGGCCAGCGCCGACTTCTCCGCCACGGACGGGTTCGCCGACATCGACCCGTCCAACAACAGTGCCAGCGCGACGTTCACGGTGCAGTGTCCCTCGTTGACCGTGAGAAAGGTTTCGGTGGATGGCGTCGGCACGTTCGGCTTCACGGGCACCAACGGCATCCAGTCGCACAGCATCACCACCAGCACGGCCGGTACGGCCGTGGCGGGCGCGACGCAGACCCTAACGGCGGCGGGCGTGGCGACGACCATCACCGAGGCTGCGCCACCCGCTCCGTTCGGACTGCGTTCCGTCGTCTGCACAGGCCTGGGCACCGGCGGCACCGCAACGGTCGACCTCGCCACGAGATCGGTGACACTGAATGCGCAAGCCACGAGCACGGCAGGGCCGATTTTGTGCACCTTCACCAACGAGACCCGCAAGACGGACCTGCGCGTGGTGAAGACGGCTTCGCCAACTTCGACGGTAAGCGGCAACATCGTCGACTTTTCCCTAACCGTGACGAACAACGGACCGCTCGACGCGTCCAACGTGTTGCTCAGCGACACTCCCGGGGCCGGACTCAACTGCCTCTCGCCCAGCAGCACGGCGGTTTGCAGCGCATCCGGAGGCGCAAGCTGTCCTTCGCCCACCGTTGCGGTGAGCACGCTGTTGGGGGGAGGCATCACCATTCCCGCACTGCCGGTCGGGGGGCAGGTGGTGGTGACGTTGCGCTGCACGGTGACCGCAACCGGGCTACCCTGACGGTACTTCGGGCGCTGTCCGGCAAAAGCCCAGCTGCGCCGACAGCAGCACGTGTAATCCACGCTGACGTGTGGGGCCGGGACGGCAGCCAGAAGACGGCCCACGCCGTCGGCCGATGTCGTCCACCAGCCCACCGCTCCCTGAAAGTGTGTGGAAGGTGCTGACGCAAGGATCCTCCGCGCTTCGTGTCTTCGCCCGGCGGACAAGCAGCCAGCCGTCCTCAGTCGGCGGCGTCGCCGGTAGCCGCGATATCCGTCCGCAGACAGCGTGCCCATGCTGTCTGCAGGCGATTCCCGACCCCGATGCACGGTAGTCTGTAGCCTGCGCGTATCCGAATAACCGTCTTCAATGTCCGACCTTGAGGCTCGTGCACTCGACCTGTTCGACGAGTACGTCGAACTGACGCCACGGCGACGTCTGGAAGCTCTCGCCGCACTGCGGGTGCGGGACCCTGCGCTTCACGACGCCCTGCAAAGGCTGCTCCAGGCCGATGCGGCCTCGTATCCGCTCGACGGCGGTGCGCTCGATGCGATGTACGCCGAACACACCGGAAGCGACGGCGACGGGATCGATCCCTCGTCCCTGGCGCGCGTAGGCACCTTGCTGGGCCCCTGGCACATCGATCGCGTGTTGGCACAGGGGGGCATGGGTACGGTCTACGAGGCCAGTCGTGCCGATGGCCAGTACGAGAAAACGGTCGCGCTGAAGTGCATCCGCGCGGAGATGTCGTCTCCCGTCCTGGTGGACGCGTTCATGCGCGAACGCAACCACCTGGCGAAGCTCGACCATCCCAACATCGCGCCCCTGCTGGACGGTGGCGTGGAAGGGAACGGACGTCCGTGGTTCGCGATGCGCCTGGTCCAGGGTGTCTCGGTCGATCAATGGGCTGACCAGCAGCGATTGGATCTGGGCTCGCGGATCAGGTTGCTTCTTCAAGCCTGCCGCGCACTCCAGTACGCCCATGCCCACGGCGTGCTGCATCAGGACATCAAACCCGGCAACCTGCTGGTATCGCCGGATGGCGTGGTCCACCTGGTCGACTTCGGCCTGTCCACGCTGATGAGCGGGCGCGAAGGCGACGCATCAGCGCCCATTGCGGTGTCGAATGGCTATACCGCCCCCGAACTGCTGACAGGAGGCGCCGCCTCGGTCGTGGCCGACGTGCACGCAATGGGCGTGGTGCTGTTCCAGTTGCTGGTGGATGCATGGCCACACCCGCTGCAGCCACTACACACCCAGCTGACCGGTATCGGCGGACGCTCTGCGCGCGCGCCCTCGATGCTGGCCGCCACCGCCCTTCCGCAGGTCGCCTACCTTCGGCAATGCCGCGATACCCGCATGCTGCGCAGGAAACTCCAGGGTGATCTGGATGCTATCGCGTTGAAATGCGTCGCATTGGCGCCGGACGACCGCTATGCCAGCGTTGGCGCCCTGATCGACGATCTGGAGCATTGGCTGGCACGGCGTCCCGTGGAGGCGCGTGGCGCAGGTCGCGCGTATGTCCTCGGACGCTTCTTCCGGAGAAACGCACTCGCCACGCTGTTCGCAGGCAGCGTGATGCTGACGCTGGCTGCAGCGACGGGCGCATTCGCGTGGCTGCACTGGCGCGGCCAGCAGGAAGCCCGCGACATGCAGCTGGTTTCCACCATGTTCGAGCAGACCCTCGGCGCGGCCACGCTCTCCGGCCTGGCCGAAGCGCGCCCATCGTCGCGCCAACTGCTCGAGAAGACCGAAGCGCACCTGCGTGTGCTGCCGCCACAGTCGAGCCCGGTGATCCGGGCGCGTGCGCTGACCTCCTTGGCGCGCAGCTATGCCGTGCTGGGCGACTACGCACACGCGCTTTCGCTGGCCTCCCAGGCCAACCGGCTGCTGACAGACAGTCCTGCACACCAGTCCGAGACACAGGCCACCCTGGCCACCCTGCTCAATCTCCAGGCGCGCCATGCCGAAGCGCGCGATGTCGCCACCCAAAGCCTCCGCCAATCGATATCCGCCCGTCCCACCGCGGATATCACCACGCTCAATCTGCTGACGGAGCTGGCGCGCGCCCATTGGGGGCTGTCGGAGCACGACGCCGCATTCAATGCCCTGGGTTTCGCGCAGAACGTGGCAGCAGGTCTGCCGTCACAACCGGCACTCGATACGCAGGTCGAACTGTCGATCCTGCGTGCCCAGTGGCACCTGCAGCTGATGGATCTTGTAGAGGCCGGGCGCGAGCTCGATGCCGCGACCGCATTGGCCCGCGGGGCTTCTCCATCACTGGCCGACAACGTCAACGAAGCGCGGTTGTCGCTGTTGCTGCTGAAAGGGGACCATGGCCAGGCCAGGCAGGTGGCGGAAGCGCTACTCGCATCGCGCCGGCAGCGGCTGGGCCCTGGGCATCCCGACACCGCGCGCAGTCGCCGCCTAAGGCTGGAGGTGCTGGAAAGACAGGGGCACGCCACCGGCATTCCACCCGCCGCCCTGCATGAGACGCATGCCGCCATCGTCACCGCATACGGGAAGGCGCACCCGGAGTACGCGCGCCAGTTACTGCTGGAGGCGCGCCTGCAGCGCCGGCATGACGTGTCGAAGAGCGTCAGCCTGTCGGGCGAGGCGGTACAGCTGTTGGAACGCATCCTGGGTCCCCGCCATCCCACGACGCTCGCTGCCAAGGAGGAACAGGCGGAGGCCCTGATCCAACTCGCGTCTGCCCAATCCGGATCCGCACAGAAGGCGTCATTGACGCATGCCACCAGTATGCTGCAGGAAGTGGTGCATGCCACCCGGCAACGCCAGCAGCCTTCGCCCATGGCCAAGTACCTGCTGTCACAGGCGCTGCTCCTGCGCGCGGCAAACGGCATGCCGGACGCCGCGACGGACCTGCGACGCGCAGAGGCCTTGTTGCAGGATGCGCTGGTGGAAGCCAGCCGCCAGTTGGGCCCGCGCCATGCGGTGACGGTACGGATCCGGAACGCCCTGGTCGGGAATTTCCTTCCCGCGTCCCGCTCCGCCCAGGCGGGCGTGCCTGACGCAGCACGGCGATGAACCGGATGCGAAGGCGCGGTTGGCGCCTCCGCATCCGGTGTGATCAGTAGGTTCCGACCAGGTTGAGGAACCAGCCCTTGTGGTCGTAATCGAAGTCGGTCAGATCGTCGCTGAACTCGGTGAAGTTGTAGCCCACCCCGATGCGGAAGTTCTTGTTCAGGTCCCGGTCCACGCCCAGCAGGAAGCCCTGCTTGGTCCCCCCGTCCCTGACATCCAGCCAGCGGTACTCGGCCAGCGCATGCCACTGGGTCCGCAGGTCGTAGCGCACCTGCGCCGCAGCGAAGGTGGTGGCCGAGTCCAGCCACACGCCGGTCCCGCGGCCCATCCGCACTTCGCCCTCGCGACGGGCCAGCTTGCCCGCAAATTCCCAGTGCTGGTCCAGCTTGTACACGCCTTCGAAGGAGAGGATCTGCGACTTCTGGTCGTACTCGGCCCCGCCCAGCTGGCCCAGCGTGGCCAGGTCGTACAGGTAGGTATAGCGACCGAACACGCCCCACCGCTGGTTGTCCCAGGGCCGGTAGGCGAACCCGACGTTGCCCTCGATGAACTTCGCGCCGGCCAGCGGGTTGAGCTGGTCGTCGGTGTCGGCATAGTTCAGCCGGGCAGCGATGCGCCAGCTCTCGTTGATCTTGTGCGTCAGGCGGTTGGTGCTGACCCACTGCTCGCGCTGTTCGGCGCCGGAGTCTTCGCGCCACTCCAGCTTGCTCTGCCAGTCGGTGTCCGGTGAGGTGCGCCCGCCGGAGACGCTGACCGCGCGCCGGTCGACGTTGCCGCCGGCCGTGTTGGTCAGCTCGCCGTTGGACAGCGTGAAGCCCAGGTTCCAGCCCTGCGCCGGATAGAAGTCCATGCCGAAGGTATGCGCCAGACCGGACTGGTTGGGCTCCTTCAGGAACTGGCTTTCGTTGTACAGGTTGACCTGGTTGGACAGCCGCCAGCGCTGGCCCAGCGTCCAGCCGTTCTGGGCGTTGCGCGTGAACAGCGAGTCGTAGGCCGTGG
Source organism: uncultured Pseudoxanthomonas sp. (assembly GCF_946886695.1). Next base: position 74,232 of record NZ_CAMPJD010000016.1, read on the forward strand.
TGTCGGTGGAGTACGTGTAGGCGCCATACACCGAGTGCTCGGGCGTCAGGCGATGCTCGGCGTTGAGGCTGGCCGCCTGGCCGCGATCGCCCGTGGTCACCTCGGCCCCGACCGAGGAGTTGTCCCCGTACAGGTACTTACCGCCCAGCGTGAGCGCGTCGTTGTCGGCGTACTGGCCGCCATCGTCGTCCAGCGTGAACTGACCGACGCCGTACAGTTCCAGCGTGCTGCCGAAGCGGTGGAGGTACTTCAGTGCGCCCAGCGTGCCTGCGGCGTCAGTCGAGGTGCCTTCCTGATCCACACGGCGCAGTTCCGCGCTGAAGGTGCTGGCATCATCGATACGCCATTCCAGCGTAGCCTGCGCCTGCGTCAGTGATTCCGCACCACTCTCGGCCCGCGTGTAGCGCGTGTACAAGCCAAGGTTCGGCGTGAACTGGCCCAGCAGCTCGGCACCGTACTCGGTTACCGGACGTCCGGTGTCGTAGCGCGAAATGGAATAACCGGCGCTGGTGTTCCGCCACCAGGCGCCGACGCTCCAGTCCTGCTCCGTCCAGCCCAGCTCCTTGAAGTTGGCGCGTGCTTCGAACGACTTGGCCTCGCCCTCGCGGAACAGTGCCGTGTCGTTCTGCTGGATGAAACTCAGGCCGCCGTTGTCGGAGAAGAACACGGGCGCGCCGAACGATTCGGTCTGGGCATACTCGGCCTTGACGTAGGTACCTTTGCCCGCCTGCAGCGTGAGATCGCCGGCCGCCAATGTGTAGTCCTGGCCTGCGCGGTTCTCCTGCACATAGGTGGCACCCACGCCGACATGATTGCCGAACCAGTGCTTGCCACGGAAACCCGCGGTGACATCGTCCGCATCGAAGCTCGACGGCACCCATTCGTAATCCACCAGCAGGCGCTGCTCGAACCCGTCCAGCGGTGTGTCGCGCGTGAGCGTGGGGATGTTCTCGCGAGTGATCTGTGCCAGGGGGCGGGTCAGCAAGATGCGGCCCTGCAGCTCGTCGATCTCGTAGTCCGCACCGCGCTGCAGGACGACACGGCTTTCCGTGCGCCCGGTGGTCAGGTCGCGGATCTCGAGCGTCACGATGTCCGAACCCGGCAGCAGATCGGTATGCCGCAGGTAGTACAGGCTGCCGCCGGTGCCGATGAACTCGTTGTGGCCCGGCGCGGTCTCGGCCTGCGAGCCGAACACGCGCAACTCGGTGCCCGGATCGCCCCAGCGGTTGGTCGCGATGGAACGCCAGTTCAACGCTGCGCCGTACAGCGAACGCTGGTACTGCGCGTACTCGGTCCCGGCGATGCCCGTGCTGTAGTTGCCCCACAGCGCCTGGTTCTTGTCCCAGTCCACGCGCAGGTAGAAGCGCCCCATCGTATCCACGTCGCGGTAGGTGGTGGAGTCGTCGCCATAGACGGGGTAGTACAGATCCGGATCCAGGCGGCGGAACACATCCTGCGGATCGGCCTGGGTGAAGCCGTTGAACAGCCGGTCCAGGTCCCGTTCGGTCGTATCGGCCTGGGCCGTGACCAGGTACTTGCCGCGCAGCTTGGCCTTGCCGTAGAACGCCAGCCGGCCATCGCTGATCACGTCGTCCTGATAGCGCGTGTCGTTGGCGAAGGCCGCGCCCGAACCACTGGTCTTGTTCTGCGCGATGGTCACATCGGCCAGGCCCACGCCGAAGAAGTAGCGCCCGGTGACGTCCACATCCAGCGTATGGGACGCTGTCGCGCCGCCAGCGGCCTGACCGCCTCCCAGACCGATCTGGAACTGGTGGTGGCCCACCGGCACCAGGTACTCGGCCACGAACTTGCGTTCCTGGTCCAGCGGATAGTTCTCGCCGTTGATCGTCAGCGAGGCCGAGGCGGGGATGTTGCGGCCCTGGATGCGGATGCGCGATCCGTACATCGGGATGTTCTGCTGGCGCAGCCCGTTGCCGGAGAACACGCTCTCCACCAGGCTCTGCGTCTGGGCCTGCTCGGCGCTGAGCGAGGCGCCCTGCGCGCGTTCGATATTGGTGCGCAGCTGGTTGATGCCACGCTCCGCCTCTTCGGGCGAGACCAACTGCAACGTGCGCGGATGGGTCTCATCGAACGCACCGTCCTTGCCGTAGGCGCGCAGCACATAGACCAGTTCGTCGCCCTTGCGGAACCGATACCGGTCCGGCAGCGCGCCCTCCCATGACGTGCTCGACACCGCCGCCACCTCGATCGGCACCGAGGCGATCGGCTCGATCAGGTCGCCATCGCTGCTGCGGTACAGCGTGATCTCCATCCGCTCGATGAAGGCCGGATAGTTGCCGCGCACATAGAACTGCACCGGACGGGCGATCCGTTGCCCGTCGAACGGCACCATCGAGGGCGCCGAGACCGACAGTTCGGCCTGGCCCAGGGTGGGGTCTTCGGTGGCCCAGATGACGCCGCCACCGGGCAGGTCGATGGAGAACTTGCCCATCGCCGTGGCCTTGCCCGGCTGCTCCATCGCCACGGTGACGCGGCGGTCCGGCTGCAGGGCTTCGGAGCTCGAGGCGCGGTCGGTCCCCTGCGTCACCGGCTTGTCGTAGCTGCGGGTGCGCAGCCGGAACAGCAGGCCTTCTTCGCCCGTGCAGCGTTCACCGTCGCAGTCCACGGCCGTGGCCGTACCGTCCAGGCGATCCTGCTGCGCCTGCGAGGGCACCTGCGAGGGCGTGCGCGACGGCGCAGCCGTCTGTGCGCCGGCCAGCGGCGCCGTGCCGGCCAGCAGGCTGATCAGCGTGTAGTCCAGCAGTTTCATCTTCATGCGCTTCTTCATGACCCGGCCCCCCCTCACTTCCGTACGCCGACAGGGGCTGTCGGGTCGTTGCTGGCTTCGACGTGAACCTTGGCACGCACCTCCGGACTCAGGCGTTTGGCGAGCGCTTCATAGACCGCCTTGGCACGACGCATGCCCAGGGCGACGTTGTAGGCGTGCGAGGCCCGCACGTCGGTGTGGCCGACGATGGCGATGCTGCCGCCGCCCCTCTGCTCCAGGGCCGACGCCACCTTGTCCAGCAGCGGCTCGAACTCGGGCCGGATCGCCGACTTGTCGGTATCGAACAACACCGTGCCCAGCAGCGCACCGCCTTCGTCCACACCCACGATCATCGAAGACGGATCGTCGACGGTGCCGCGGGCGCTGACCACCAGGCCCTTGGCAGAGGCGGCATCGAGCTTGTCCAGCAAGGCGGCCTTGACCGCATTGGCCCGCTCGAAGGCCAGGCCCTGGCTGTCGCCGTTGGCCTGGATGACCACTTCGCCGCCCTGGTACTGGCGCACCTTGGCCGCCATGGCCTCGATCACCGGCAGGTACTTGGCACGTACCTCGGCACTGCCGGGGGCGAAGAACACCTCACCCATTTCCAGCTCAACCTGCTCGGTACCGCCCTCGATGATCTGCTCGGGAAGCTTGACGCCCCAGTCGAAGCGGACCGGCACGCCCGGCGTGATCCGGCGCAACAGTGGGTTGTCGGTGGTGAACTCGGCACCGGCCGGCAGGGTGGACGGATCGACCTTCAGGATGAAGTTGCGACCGCGCTCCCAGGCCCCGCCCGAGACACCCGCCAAGTGATAGCGGCCGTACTGGTCGGTCTCGATCAGCAGGCCTTCCACCGAAGCAATGCGCACGCCGGGGATACCGCGCTCATCGATACCGGTGTTGCGGATGACGTAATCCACCACATAGCCACCTTCGGACTGCGCCACACGACGCTCGACCGTGGGCGTTGCCGCATTCAGGCCCTTGGCCGCTTCACCGGCCTGCTCGACACGGGTATTGCCTGCCGCATCCATGCGCACCGTGACGCCTTGGTTGCTGGTCAGCACGAAGTCGTCCGTGAAGCTCAGCTCGTTCAGACGCTGGCGGATCACCACCTCATGGTCCTCGACCGGATCGGCGACCGACTGACGGCCACTGATGGCGCCCACGGCGATGCCGTGCAGCAGCGGCGAGCTGGCGTCGGGCTCCGGCTGGGGACCTGCACCGCGATCCACCGTGGTGGAGTTGGCGATGTAAGCCGTCGGGGCGAAGCCACCCTGCACCTGCACCCCACTGAGTGCGGCGCTGTCCTGCCAGCCGTCGCCGTCACGGTCGTTGAACACCGTGCCGAACACCAGGCTGTCGTCCAGCAGCGGATCGGCGGTCAGCATGACCTCGGCCGTGGCCACGTTGGACACCGGATCGTCGGTGGCCGAGCGTACCTGGGCCTGGTTGACGTGCGTGCCCGGGCGGACGCCCGCACCGACGCGCATCACATAGACCAGAGTCGCGCTCTGGCCCGCCGCCACGTCCACGCCGGCGAAGCGGAGCGGGTTGCCGCCGGAGACCGTCGCCATGGCATCGGCATCGTTGGCCAGCAGGGAGCCTTCCACGTAGCTGAAGCCTGCCGCCGGGGTATCCACCACGCTGCCGTTGACCAGATCCACACTGCCCACGTTCTCCACCGTCAGGGTGTAGCGCACCAGATCGCCGATGCGGACCTCGCGGCTGCCTGCCGTCTTGCTCAGGCGAATCTCCGGCGCGTCCAGCTCATGCTCCGTGCTGCAGGTGGTGCAGGTCGGCGGCTCGCCACCGCCACCCGATGCGCTCACTTGGTTGCCCACCACCGGGCCGGCGTTCTGGTTCACGACCGCCTCGTAGGTCAGCGCGTGCACGCCGGCAGGCGTACCGGCCGGCAGGCGGCAGGTCAGCAGCGTGCCGTCGAAGGCGCAGCCGGCGGGCAACGCGCCCAGGGTCAGGCCGCGATCGGGTGTATCGACCAGGACCAAGGCTTCGCGCAGGGCCGATGCACTGATGTCCACCGTGAGCGTGTAGCGCACCGTCTGGCCCACCTGCACCTGGGCACCGGTGCCCGGGTCGGAGGACTTGGAGACCACGACACGGGGTGCGACGACCGGCGTCTGCGTCGTGCAGGTGCCGGCACAGGTGGGCGCCTCCTCGCCCGTGCCGACCACGGCGTTGTCCACCGTGCCGGTGGCCTGGTCATTGACCGTGGCCGTGTAGGTCACCGTGTAGGTGCCCGGCACGGTGCCCACCGGCAGCGTGCACACCAGCGGGTTGGCCGCGTTGCAGGTGTAGGCCGGATCGGCCGTGCCCACCGCACCGAAGGTCAGGCCCGCGCCCAGCGTGTCGGTCAGCGTCGTCACCGAGGTGGTCTGCGAGTTCGCCACCACCGTCGTCAGCGTGTAGGTGATCGTGTCGCCCACGCGGACCTCGGTCTGGCCTGACGGCAGGGCTGCGCTCTTGGTGTACGTCACCAACGGAGGCAACGGTTCGGTTACCGGGGTTTCGGTGGTGCAGGTGCCTGCGCAGGTCGGCGCATCGTCGCCGGTACCGACCACGGCGTTGTCCACCGTGCCGGTGGCCTGGTCATTGACCGCGGCCGTGTACGTCACCGTGTAGGTACCCGGCAAGGTGCCCGCGGACAGGGTGCAGACCAACGGGTTGGTGCCGCTGCAGGAGAACACCCCTGCAGAGACGGTGGCCAGATCCAAGCCGGCGCCCAGGGTGTCGGTCAGGGTCAACGGCTCCGTCGTACGGGCATTTGCGACGGTAACGGAGACCGCATAGGTCAGCGTATCGCCTACGGAAACTTCGGTCTGGCCCGAGGGCAGGACGACGGACTTGCTGTAGGTCACGACCGGGTTCTCGACCGGGGTGTCGATCTCCGTCGTGCACGCCGGATCCGTGCTGCCCGCCGGGCAGACCGGACTGGTCACCACCGCCGTGTTGTGGATGTTGCCCGCATCGGCGTCGGCCTGGGTCACCGTGTACGTACCCACCAGCTGGCAGGTCGCACCCGGCGCCACATTCGGGCACGTGATGCTGTTCGGGGTGATCAGCGCATCGCTCACCACCACGTTGTTCAGCGTCACCGTGCCGGTGTTGGTCATCGTGACCGTGTAGGTCAGCACGTCGCCCACGCTTACCGTGCCGCTGGCATCACCATCGGCATTGCCCGTCACCGTCTTGGTCACCGTCAGCGCAGGCGTCTGCGTGATCGGCGTGGTCTCCGTATCCGTCACCGGATCGGTCTCATTCGAGTCCGCCGTCGCCGTGTTCACCACCTGGCCGGCGTCCACGTCCGTCTGCTGCACGGTATAGCTGCCCGTCAGCGTGCAGGTCGCGTTCGGCGCCAACGTCGCGCACGTCGTGCTGTTCGGCGCCGCCAGCAGCGGGTCGCTCACCACCACGTTGTTCAGCGTCACCGTGCCGGTGTTGGTCGCCACGATGCTGTAGCTGATCGTCGAACCCAGCGCGTACGGACCCGTCGAGGTCACCGTCTTGGTCACCGTCAGCGCAGGCGTCTGCGTGATCGGCGTGGTCTCCG
>NZ_CAMPJD010000017.1 GCF_946886695.1 uncultured Pseudoxanthomonas sp.
TGGCGGTGTTCATGAACATCGCCAGGATCATCGGCGCCGGGCCGTTGATGGTCATCGACACCGACGTGGTGGGCGCGCACAGGTCGAAGCCGGAGTACAGCTTCTTCATGTCGTCCAGCGTGGGGATGTTGACGCCGGAGTTGCCGATCTTGCCGTAGATGTCCGGGCGCGGCGCCGGGTCTTCGCCGTACAGCGTGACGCTGTCGAAGGCCGTGGACAGGCGCGCGGCCGGCTGGCCGACGCTGAGGTAATGGAAGCGGCGATTGGTGCGCTCCGGCGTGCCCTCGCCCGCGAACATGCGGATCGGGTCCTCGCCGGTGCGGCGGTACGGATACACGCCGCCGGTGTAGGGATAGCTGCCGGGGAGATTCTCTTTCTGCAGGAAGGTCAGCTGCTCACCCCAGCTGCGGTACTTGGGCGGCGCGATCTTCGGGATCTGCTGGTGGCTGAGCGAGGTGGTGTAGTTGTCGATGCGGATGGTCTTGCCGCGCACTTCGTATTCGTTGACCGGGTCGGTGACGGCCTTGAGCCGTACCGGCCATTCGCGCAGCAGCTTGAGCGCTTCGGACGACAGGGATTGCACGGCGTCGTTGTAGCGCTGGCGCAGCGTCAGCAGCGAGCGGTCGACTGTAGGAGGGGCTTCAGCCCCGACCGGATGGCCTGCGGAGGTCGGGGCTGAAGCCCCTCCTACAAGAGCGTCGGTGGCATACAACTCCAGCGCCTTCGGCAACGCCGGATCGTCCAGGTCCTTCAACGCATTCCAGTAGTGCTGCGCGCGACTGGCGGTTTCTGCCTCGGTCTCGATGCGGCGGTTGATGCCGCGGCCCTGTTCGGCGATCTCGGCCAGGTAGCGCACCCGCGCGCCGGGGATCAGCACGGTGGCGCGCGGTTCCTTCAGCGTGGTGTCGATGTCCGGCGTCCACTTCTCCGCCGGCAGCTGCAGCTTCTCGCGCAGCAGGCGGCACAGGTTGGCGAACATCCAGCTGACGCCGGGGTCATTGAACTGGCTGGCGATGGTCGGGTACACCGGCACGTCGGCGTCCGGGGTCTGGAATGCCACGCGGTTGCGCTTCCATTGCTTGCGCACATCGCGCAGGGCGTCCTCGGCGCCACGCTTGTCGTACTTGTTCAGCACGATCAGCTCGGCGAAGTCGATCATGTCGATCTTTTCCAGCTGGCTGGCCGCGCCGTAGTCGCTGGTCATCACGTACATGGGGAAGTCGACCAGATCGACGATCTCCGAATCGCTCTGGCCGATGCCGGCGGTTTCCACGATGACCAGGTCGAAGCCGAGCGACTTCAGGAACGCGATGCAGTCCTTCAGCACGGCGTTGGTGGCCACGTGCTGGCGGCGTGTGGCCATGGAGCGCATGTAGATGCGCTCGCTGCGCAGCGCGTTCATGCGGATGCGGTCGCCGAGCAGCGCGCCACCGGTGCGGCGGCGGGTGGGATCGACCGAGATCACCGCGATGTGCATCTGCGGGAAGCAGGACAGGAAGCGGTTCATCAGCTCGTCGGTGACCGACGATTTTCCGGCGCCGCCGGTGCCGGTGATGCCGATGACGGGCGTGGCGCGGGCGGGAAACGGCGCATGCGGGCCCTTGGCCCATTGCGCGCGCAGCTTCTCCAGTTCGGTTTCGGACAGCACGCCGTCCTCGATGGTGCTGAGCATGCGGCCGATGCCGGCCTCGTCAGTGAGCGCGGGCGCGACCGACGTGTTCCATTCGCGCTGGCCGTTGACCGGGTGGCGCGCATCCTCGGCACGCTTGACCACGTCCTGGATCATCTCCACCAGGCCCATCTTCATGCCGTCGTTGGGGTGGTAGATGCGCTCCACGCCGTAGGCCTGCAGCTCGGCGATCTCTTCCGGCGTGATGGTGCCGCCGCCGCCGCCGAACACGCGTACGTGGCCGGCGCCGCGTTCCTTCAGCATGTCGACCATGTACTTGAAGTACTCGACGTGGCCGCCCTGGTAGCTGGACAGCGCGATGCCGTCGGCGTCTTCCTGCAAGGCCGCGCGCACCACGTCTTCCACGCTGCGGTTGTGGCCCAGGTGGACCACTTCCGCGCCCTCGCCCTGGATCAGCCGCCGCATGATGTTGATGGCGGCGTCGTGCCCGTCGAACAGGCTGGCGGCGGTCACGAAGCGCAGCGGCGTGGCATCGGCCTGGGCTGCGGGAAACTGGCTGGCGGGTGTGCTCACGCGTGCTCACTTACAGGTGCGGACAGACACGGGATTGTAGCCGTTCGCGTGTCATGACCTCACCAATTGCACACCAGTGGACACGGCACGCACACCCTACGGTGGCGTGCGGTGACGCGTGTCAGCACAGCCCGAACGGCAGCTCGCGCGTGGAGACCACGCGCTGGCCGACGGCTTCGCCACGCAGGAAGCGCAATGCGGCGTCGAGTGTTTCCGGCGCGATCGTCACCCGGTGGTGACCCAGCCCGGTGGTGCTGAGCAGCGTGGCCTGCGGCCAGTAGCGCGCATAGCGTTCGCCTTCGCACCACGGCACGTCGGTGTCCTCCAGGTCGTGCACGATCAGGCCCGGGCGCGCGATGCGCGGGGCGGTGGCATGGGCATGCAGTTCACGCACGTCGTGGGCGGTCAGTTCCTGGTACTCGTCGAACAGGCGCCGGCTGAGGAACTGCGCCAGCCCCACCATGCCGCCGAAGCGGCGCGCGGCATCGAAGGGATCGGCGGCAGGTGCCAGAAGGATCACGCGTTCGGCCTGCATCCCGCGCGCCATCGCGATCGCCGCTGCCGCGCCGCCGAGCGAATGCCCCACGACCGCCGCCAGTGGCCCGGTGTGTTCGGCCACCCGCGCCGCCGCCTCGGCGAACATCGGCAGGGTCGCGCGCCGGCCACTGCTGCGGCCATGCGCCGGCTGGTCGAACGCGACCACCGCGTAGCCGGCGCGGCGCAGCGGCTCCACCCACGGCAGGAAGCGCAGGCCGAAGCTGGACCAGCCGTGCACCAGCAGCACGGTGGGTTCGCGCTGCGGGTCACCCCAGGTGTAGGTGGCCAGCCGTTCGCGGCCGAAGGCGAGCTCACCGATACGTGCACCGCCGGTCTCGCTCTGGCGGGCACGGGTGCGTGCACCGGGCATCGGCGTGCAGAACAGCTGGAAGGCCCGGGCCAGCGTGCTGCGCGGGGCCAGCCAGCTGCCGACCGCAAAGCGCGCGCTCAGCAGCGACAGCATCCATGATTTACGAACGGTCGTGCTATTTCGTGGGACAGAGACAGCAGCCATGAGGGCACCTCGGCAGGAATCAGGCGGTGGGGGAAGACGGCGCGGGGGCGCCGTAGGACGCCAGCAGGCGGTCCAGGGAACGCCGGGCGAGCATCGGGGCCTGCGCGGCGTCGTACAGACGTGCGTCGTGCAGGCCCTGGGCGACGGCGAACAGTTCGAAGGCAAGCAGGACCGGATCGGTCTTCGGCGACAGTTCGCCGGTATCGATGCACATGCCGATCGCCTTGACCAGTTGCTGGCGCAGCTGCAGCAGCCAATCGACGATGCGGTCGCGCAGCAGGCCCGGGCGGGCGTCGTACTCATGGGCGGCGGCCAGGATCACGCAGCCATCGGGGTTGTCGCAGACCCAGCGGAACCAGTTCTCCATGATCGCGCGCAGGCGCGGCAGGCCGCGTGGCAGGCCCACCGCCGGCACGATCACGGCTCGCGCATAGCGCTCGGCGGTCCACTCCAGCACGGTCAGCTGCAGGTCCTCGCGCGACCCGAAATGCGCGAACACGCCGCTCTTCGACATGCCGGCAGCGGTGGCCAGTTCGCCGATGGACAGGCCCTCCAGGCCGTTCCTGGCCGCGATGTCGTAGGCCCGCGCGACGATCATCTCGCGGGTGGCATTGCCTTTGTGGGTGGCGGCCTGGGGTGTCATGGCGATAGAAATAGCACGATCGTTCGATTCTCACAATAGACCGAAGCCACCCTCCCTCGCCGCGCCCTTGTCATATCGCCCGTGGCCGATTGGATTAAACTGGCCGCCAGCGACGACCACGGCCGTGTTCCGGAAACGTCGCTTTTTTCTTTTCTGACAACCCGTTAGCCGCTGAAGGCAAGCCCGCGCCGGTCCCCACCCGCGCACCGGAGCCCACCCATGATTTTCGAAACCCTCGATACCTCTGGCCACGAACAGGTCGTCTTCTGCCACAACCCGGATGCGGGGCTGAAGGCCATCATCGCCATCCACAGCACCGTGCTGGGTCCGGCGCTGGGCGGTGTGCGCATGCGGCCCTATGCCGACAGCGCGCTGGCGCTGAACGACGCGCTGCGCCTGAGCCGCACGATGACGTACAAGAATGCGCTGGCCGGCCTCAACGTGGGCGGCGGCAAGGCGGTGCTGATCGGCGACAGCAGCGTGGACAAGACCGAGGTGCTGTTCCGCAGCTTCGGCCGGTACGTGGACTCGCTGGGCGGCCGCTACATCACCGCCGAGGACGTAGGCACCGACGTCAACGACATGGAAAACGTCTACCGCGAGACCGAATACGTGGTCGGCGTGCACCAGGTGCACGGCGGTTCCGGCGACCCGGCCCCGTTCACCGCCTACGGTGCGCTGCAGGGCCTGATGGCCACGCTGAACCGCAAGTTCGGCAACGAAGAGATCGGCAAGTACAGCTTCGCCGTGCAGGGCCTGGGCCACATCGGCATGGAGTACGTGAAGCTGCTGAAGGAACGCGGCGCCAAGCTGTTCGTCACCGACCTCAATCCGGCGCTGGTCGAACACGCGGTCGAGGAGTACGGCGCGGAAGCGGTGAAGCCGGACGAGATCTACGACCTGCCGGTGGATGTGTTCAGCCCGTGCGCGCTGGAGTACGCCATCAACGAACAGACCCTGCCCCGCCTGAAGGCGAAGGTGATCTGCGGCACCGCCAACAACCAGATGTCGCACGTGACCGGCGTGGAAGCGGCCAAGCGCGGCATCCTGTACGCGCCCGACTACGCGGTGAACGCGGGTGGCGTGATGAACGTGTCGCTGGAGATCGACGGCTACAACCGCGAGCGTGCCATGCGGATGATGCGGACGATCTACCACACCGTCGGCAAGATCTTCGATCTGTCCGAGAAGGAAGGCATCGCGCCGCAGTATGCGGCCGACCGCATCGCCGAGGCCCGCATGACCGCCATCGGCAAGCTCAAGCTGCCGCTGGGCCGCACCGCGCCGCGCTTCATGGGGCACCTGCGCGGCGAGCATTGAGGTAAGTTGCAGATACAACCTGGATGGGCCGCAATAGGAGGGAGGACCGAATGCGACCGGATACCGTCAGCGGGTTTCCGCTGGGCGAAGAATTGGATGCGCTGCGCGAGGCCGTGCAGCGGTTCGCGCAGACCGAGATCGCGCCGCGTGCGGCGCAGATCGACCACGACAACGCATTCCCGCAGGACCTGTGGCCCAAGCTGGGCGAACTGGGCCTGCTGGGCATCACCGTGGATCCGGAATTCGGCGGCAGCGGCATGGGCTACCTGGCCCATCTGGTGGCGATGGAGGAGATCTCGCGTGCGTCGGGCTCGGTGGGCCTGAGCTATGGCGCGCATTCCAACCTGTGCGTCTCCAACCTCTATCTCAACGGCAATGCCGCGCAGCGCGCTAAGTACCTGCCGAAGCTCAGCAGCGGCGAGTGGAAGGGCGCGCTGGCGATGAGCGAGCCGGGTGCAGGTTCGGACGTGGTCGGCTCGATGAGCTGCCGTGCCGAACTCCGTGACGGCGTCTGGGTGGCCAACGGCAACAAGATGTGGATCACCAACGGACCGGAAGCCGACGTGCTGCTGGTCTACATGCGCACCGCGGGCAAGGACGCAGGCAGCAAGTGCATGACCGCCTTCATCGTCGAGCGCGGCATGAAGGGGTTCTCCACCGCGCAGAAGCTGGACAAGCTGGGCATGCGCGGCAGCAACACCTGCGAACTGGTGTTCGAGAACTGCGAGATTCCCGCCGAGAACGTACTGGGCGAAGTGAACCAGGGCGTGCGCGTGCTGATGAGCGGCCTGAACACCGAGCGGCTGGTGCTGAGCGGCGGGCCCATCGGCCTCATGCAGGCGGCGCTCGACATCACCCTGCCCTACGTGCGCGAGCGCAAGCAGTTCGACGCGGCCATCGGCACGTTCGGCCTGATGCAGGGCAAGCTGGCCGACATGTACACCGCACTGCAGTCAAGCCGCGCCTTCGCCTACCAGGTGGCGCGGGGTTTCGACGAAGGCCAGGGGTCGCGTGCCGCAGCGGCAGGTTGCCTGCTGCACGCCTCGGAAGCCGCCGTGCAGGTCACGCTGGAAGCCATCCAGTCACTGGGCGGCAACGGCTACATCAACGAGTATCCCGCGGGCCGCCTGCTGCGCGATGCCAAGCTCTACGCCATCGGCGCCGGCACCAACGAGATCCGCCGCATGCTGATCGGGCGGGAATTGTTCGACGGTCGGGGATGATCTGGAGGTCGTCGTAGGGCGGGCCCCGGCCCGCCGTCCCGTACGTGCGTCCATCGCGAAGGCGGGCTCGAGCCCGCCCTACGCCGGGCCTGCCTCCTCCAGGACAGGCCACGAAGACGCATCCAGCGTCTCCCGATAGGCATGCCAGCTGGCATACGCCAGCCACGGCATCAGCAAGCCCAATCCCAGCAGGGCCGTGGCGAATCCGATCGCGGTCAGCGTCACAAGTAGCAGGCCCCAGATCAGCATCACGCGCTTGTTGCGCACGACCGCGTGCACGCTGGAGACAGCGGCGGTCACCATGTCCACGTCGCGATCGGCGATCATCGGCAGCGAGAACGCCGTGACCGCGAAGGTCAGCGTGGCGAACACGGCGCCCACCGCCGATCCGAGCGCAAGGAATTCCCAGAACGCCGCCGGGTCACTGCCGTCGAACGGGAAGAAGGCGCTGACCATCATCCCGGCGCGCGACCACAGCAGGATGATCACGCCCTGCCCCAGCGCGAATACGCCTGCCTGGCCCAGTACGCGCCTGGCCAGAACGAAGGAATCCCGCAAACGAGGCGTGCGTCCTCGTTCCAGTGCGCGGCTTACGCAATACAGGCCCACGCAGATCAGCGGTGCCACGAACACGAAACCGGACAGCAGGGTCGCCAGCAGCGCGAATCGGCCCAGCAGGTAGGCCAACCAGGAGATGCCGACACTGGCCAGCACGATCACCGTGCCGAAAAGCAGCGTCAGGGCAGGCGCGCGGCGCATGTCGCGCCAGCCGGCCCGCAGCCAGCGCCAGGGCGCGCCATGGTCGAGCACCGCGCACGGCACGATGAAGGCGCGCGCGGCCGGCTCCGTCGTGGGTCCGTCTGACATGTCTTCTCCCCCTCCCGCCTCGAGGATACGCCGGTCCGGAGCAGGTCGCTGCCCTGTACCAACGACCGATTTGCCCGCTGTCGTGCCGGGGCGGGATAATCTGCGGCTCACTCCACGCGGGAAGTCCTCCATGTCCGACATCGTCATCGCCGCCGCCAAGCGCACCGCCATCGGTTCGTTCCTCGGCCAGTTCAATGGCGTCCCCACCCCGACGCTGGGCGCCGCTGCCATCACCGCCGCGCTGGAACAGTCCGGCATCCCCGCCGACGACGTGTCCGAAGTCATCATGGGTTGCGTGCTGCCGGCCAACCTGGGTCAGGCTCCCGCCCGCCAGGCCGCGCGTGCCGCCGGCATCCCGGATGCGGCCGGCGCCACCACCATCAACAAGGTCTGCGGTTCGGGCATGAAGGCGATCATGCTGGGCCACGATCTGATCAAGGCCGGGTCGGCCACGGTGGTCATCGCCGGCGGCATGGAGTCGATGAGCAACGCCCCGCACCTGATCCCCAACTCGCGCACCGGCAACCGTTACGGCAACTTCCAGGCGGTGGACCACATGGCGTGGGACGGCCTGACCAATCCCTATGATGGGCAGGCAATGGGCGTGTTCGCCGAGGCTACCGTCGCCAAATTCGGTTTCACCCGCGAAGAACAGGATGCCTACTCGATCGAATCGGTGACCCGCGCGCAGGCTGCGCAGGCGTCCGGTGCGTTCAACGACGAAATCGTCCCGGTCAAGGTCGCCACCCGCAAGGGCGAGGTCGAGGTCAGTACCGACGAGCAGCCGGGCAAGTCCGACGTCGCCAAGATCCCAACCCTGAAGGCCGCCTTCAAGAAGGACGGCACGGTGACGGCCGCCAGCTCGTCCAGCATTTCCGACGGCGCCGCGGCCACCGTGCTGCTGAGCGCCGACGAGGCCGCCAAGCGCGGTCTGCAGCCGCTGGCACGGATCGTCGGTCACGCGACCTACTCGCAGGCGCCGGAGTGGTTCACCACCGCGCCCGTCTCGGCCATCGACAAGCTGCTCAAGCAGGTCGGCTGGACGGTGGACCAGGTGGACCTGTTCGAGGTCAACGAAGCCTTCGCGGTCGTCGCCATGGCGCCGATCAAGGAGCTGGGCATCCCGCACGCCAAGGTCAACGTCAATGGCGGTGCCTGCGCGCTGGGTCATCCGATCGGCGCGTCGGGAGCCCGCCTGGTGGTCACGCTGATCAATGCCCTGCGCACACGGGGCGGCAAGCGTGGCATCGCCACGCTCTGCATCGGCGGCGGCGAGGCCACCGCGATCGCGATCGAACTCGTCTGATCTTTTGCGCAGTCGGGGGGCCAAAGCGGCCGGTTTTCGTCCGCCCCATAAGGTTTAACAACGGGTTGACAAAGATAACCGGCCAACCGCTTGACAGCCGTAATGGGCTTGTCATCATGTTGCAGGCGCGCAATTGCGCGTTGCCTAACTAACGACGAGGAAATTCAACGATGACCATGAACAAGGCTCTGATCGCGCTGGCTCTGGGTTTCGCCCTGGCTGCGTGCTCGAACCAGGAACAGGCTGCCGACGCCGCTGCCGACGCCGCTGCGACCGCGACCGAAGCCCAGGCTGCCGCTGACGCCGCCGCTGCCGCTGGCGAAGTGACCGCCGACGCCGCCCAGCAGTCGGCCGACGCCGCTGCCACCGCCGCCGACGCTGCTGCCACCGCCGCGACCGACGCTGCTGCCGCCACCACGACGGAAGCCGCTGACGCTGCTGCCGACGCCGCTGGCCAGGCTGCCGACACGGCCGAAGCCGCGACCGACGCTGCCAAGGAAGCCACCAAGCAGTAATCTGCTGGCGGTTGCCTGATTTAGCGTTAAACTGAGAAAGCCGCCAGTTCGCTGGCGGCTTTTTCTGTATCCGGGCCTGGCTTCCCGGTTCGCCCCCTACCGGTGGACGAACGGACTCGCCCTCCCGGCGCCACCTTCCACACCTACCGATTTGGGGATCCACAATGAAGATCAAGAGCACCGTCCTGCTGGTCGCCGCCGTCCTGGCCATGAGCGCCTGCACGAAGAGCGAGACCACCGACGCCGCTGCTGCCGACGCCGCCGCCGCTGCCGACCAGGCTGCCGCTGCTGCCGGTGACGCCGCCTCCGCTGCCGGCGACGCCGCTGCCGCCGCTGGCGACGCCGCGACGGCCGCCACCGCCGACGCCGCTGCTGCCGCGACCGCCGCTGCTTCGGACGCCGCTGCCGCCACCGAAGCTGCCGCTTCCGACGCCACCGCCGCCGCTGCTGGCGCCGTGTCCGACGCCGCCCAGGCGACGGCCGACAAGGCTGCTGAAGTCGCCGACAAGGCCGACGCCAAGGCTGAAGAAGCCAAGCAGTAATCGACTCGCCTCATCGCGAATCGGACAAGGCCCGCGCAAGCGGGCCTTGTCGTTTTGTAGCACGCCACCGGCAAGCGACATCAGGAACCGCCCCAGACCGTTTTTGCAGTGCGGTTTGGCGCGCAGGGGGGTTTATGGTCTGATGCCGCCTTTCCTGCTTCGTCGTGCCGCATGCCTGCCATCGCTTCGCAACTCGATCCGCGCTCATCCGATTTCCTCGCCAACAACGCGTATCACCGCGTACTGGTGCAGGAACTCGACCGCCGTCTGGCGCACGCTGCCGAGGGGGGAGGCGAAAAAGCGCGCAACAAGCACACCGAACGCGGCAAGCTGCTGGCACGGGATCGCATCACCGCCCTGCTCGACCCCGGCTCGCCCTTCCTCGAAATCGCGCCACTGGCCGCCGAGGAGATGTACGACGGCGCGGCACCCGCCGCCGGCATGGTCTGCGGCATCGGCCGCGTGATGGGCAACGAGGTGGTGATCGTCGCCAACGATGCCACGGTCAAGGGCGGCACCTACTTCCCGATGACGGTGAAGAAGCACCTGCGCGCACAGGAGATCGCGCGCGAGAACCACCTGCCCTGCGTGTACCTGGTGGACTCCGGCGGCGCCTTCCTGCCCCTGCAGGACGAAGTATTCCCCGACCGCGAGCACTTCGGCCGCATCTTCTACAACCAGGCCCGCCTGTCGGCCGAGAACATCCCGCAGGTCGCGGTGGTGATGGGCAGTTGCACCGCCGGCGGCGCCTACGTGCCGGCGATGTGCGACGAATCGATCATCGTCAAGGAACAGGGCACGATCTTCCTCGGCGGCCCGCCGCTGGTGAAGGCGGCCACCGGCGAAGTGGTCGATGCCGAAGCCCTGGGCGGCGCGGACGTGCACACCAGCGTGTCCGGCGTGGCCGATCATTTCGCCGAAGACGATCGCCACGCGCTCGAGATCGCGCGCAGCGTCATCGGCCACCTCAATCGCCGCAAGACCCTGCCCGTCGCGGTGCGCGACACGCGCGAACCGCTGTATCCGGCCGAGGAGTTGTACGGCATCGTGCCCAAGGACACCCGCCGCCCGTTCGACATCCGCGAGGTCATTGCACGCATCACCGACGGCAGCGAGCTGGACGAGTTCAAGGCCCGCTACGGCAAGACCCTGGTTACCGGCTTCGCGCATCTGCACGGTTACCCGGTGGGGATCGTCGCCAACAACGGCATCCTGTTCGGCGAAAGCGCCCTCAAGGGCGCGCACTTCATCGAGTTGTGCAACCAGCGCGGCATCCCGCTGGTGTTCCTGCAGAACATCACGGGCTTCATGGTCGGCCGTAAATACGAGAACGCCGGCATCGCGAAGGACGGGGCGAAGATGGTCACGGCTGTCGCCTGCTCGTCCGTGCCGAAGTTCACCGTGGTCATCGGCGGCAGCTTCGGTGCCGGCAACTACGCCATGTGCGGCCGTGCCTACGGCGCGCGCTTCCTGTGGATGTGGCCGAATGCGCGCATCAGCGTGATGGGTGGCGAACAGGCGGCCAGCGTGCTGGCGACGGTGAAGCGCGACGGCATCGAGGCCGCGGGCAAATCGTGGAGCCCGGACGAAGAAGACGCCTTCAAGGCGCCGATCCGCGAGCAGTACGAATCGCAGGGCAGCCCGTGGTACGCCACAGCGCGCCTGTGGGATGACGGCATCATCGACCCTGCCGATACGCGTCGGGTGCTTGGGCTGGGCATTTCGGCCTCGCTCAATGCGCCGATCGAGCCGGCGAAGTTCGGCGTGTTCCGGATGTAGCGCCGGGCGCACGCCTTGGCCGGCCTCGCCCTCTTCATCGTTGTGAGCACCGCGTGCACAAGCCCGACTCCAGGGTGAACCACGCCTGCCTGGCCTGCACCACGCCACCAATCGGCTGTGCAGGTCACAGCGCGCGCACGGACAGGCGGCGATAGTCCGGAGTCCCTGCCACCCGGAGCATCCCCTGCATGTCCATTTGGAAAGACCAAAGCCCCGCGAAGAAAGAGGGCGGCAACCTGCCGCCGGAACCCACCACCCTCCCCGTGCGCGACACTGCCACGGCGGCCGATTTCTCGCCCGCCGTTACCGCACCGCCGGGCACGCGTCCGGTTGAACGCAGCGCACCCCAGGAGGCGCTGAAGGAATCGCTGATCGCCGCTGACCTCACCATCGAGGGCAAGATCGAGGGCACCGGCCACATCCGCATCGCAGGCCGTTTCAAGGGCGACGTGAACGTGCAAGGCGACCTCACCATCGAAACCGGCGCCAAGCTCAATGGTGGCGTGCGGGCGAAGAAGGTGACCATCGCGGGCGAGCTGGAAGGCAACATCGAGTCCGCCGCACGCGTCGAACTGCTGGCATCTGGCGTACTGATCGGTGACGTGAAGTCGGGATCGCTCACGGTGGCTGCGGGGTCCCGCATGCGCGGCCAGGCCGACTTCGGCTGGGATGAGCCCGCCAAGGGCGGCAAGGGCAAGGACAACGGCACGGAGCCCGGCGCCGCGGCATGAGCCAACCCCGCCCAGGCAGTGCCGGCGCCACCCGCACCTGCCCGCACTGCAAGGCGACCATCCTGGAGAGCGCGGCCGTCTGCCCGGGCTGCCGCCACCACCTGCGCTTCGAACCCGGCGCAGGTGCCCAGGCGGTACCCGCGCTGACCCCGTTGCGGATCGAGGGCACGCTGCAGCCACCGGCCGAGGGCGCTGCGTGGGAATACAGCGTGGTGCTGTCGATCCGCAACGACCGTGGGGAGGAAGTCACCCGCCAGGTCGTCGGTGTCGGTGCGATGCAGCCGCACGAGCAGCGCAGCTTCGTGCTGTCGGTGGAACTCAATCCGGCGACAGGCAAAGCGGCTCGCAAGACGCGCCACTGAGCCCCTCCCGGGAACGCGACCACCCGGCTACACTCGACACCGACATGGACGCCAGCAGGGGGCTGGATGATCGTCGGCATCGATCTGGGGACCACGCATTCGCTGATTGGCTATCACGGGCCGGATGGCCCGGTCCTGATACCGAATGCACTGGGCGAGCTGCTCACGCCTTCCGTGATCAGCGTGGATGCGGACGACACGCTGATTGTGGGCCGGCCGGCGGTGGACCGACTGATCACCCATCCGGAGCGCAGCGTCGCCAGCTTCAAGCGCTGGATGGGCACCAACCGCGTCACGCGCCTGGGAAAGCACGCACTGCGTCCGGAAGAACTGTCGGCCTTGGTCCTGCGCGCGCTTGTCGCCGATGCGGAAAGCCATTTCGGCAGATCCGTCACCGAGGCCGTGATCAGCGTGCCGGCGTACTTCGGTGACGCGCAGCGCAAGGCCACACGTATCGCCGGCGAGCTGGCCGGCATCAAGGTCGAACGCCTCATCAACGAACCGACCGCCGCGGCCATGGCCTACGGGTTACAGCAGCGCGACGGTGGTGGGCGCTTCCTGGTCTTCGACCTGGGCGGCGGCACGTTCGATGTCTCGATCCTGGAAATGTTCGATGGCGTGATGGAGGTCCATGCCAGTGCCGGCGACAACTTCCTCGGCGGCGAGGATTTCCTTTCCGCGCTGCGCGATGCCTGCCTGCGCGAGCTCAAGGTCGAAGCAAAAAACCTGACGGCCAGCGAAGATGCCCTGCTGAGGCGCCGGCTGGAGTCGGCCAAGCGTGAACTGTCGAACACGTCCGGCGGCCCCGTCGACGTCGAGATTCTGCTGGGCGGCGAGTCGCGGCATTGGCAGATCGACGAGGCAGGATTTTCGCGCCTGTGCGAGCCGCTGGTGCAGCGCATGCGTGCGCCGCTCGAGCGCGCCATGCGTGACGCCCGCCTGGCGCCGGGCCAGTTGGACGACATCGTCCTGGTCGGCGGCGCATCGCGGATGCCGCTGACCGCGCGGTTGGTCTCGCGCATGTTCGGTCGCCTGCCATTGCGGCACATCAACCCGGACGAGGCGATCGCGCTGGGCGCTGCGGTCGCGGCTGGCATGAAGGCGCGCGACGAATCGCTGGAAGAGATCATCCTCACCGACGTATGTCCCCACTCGCTCGGTGTGGACACCGCGCAGGACGACGGACACGGGCAGGTCACCACCGGCCTGTTCTCCCCGATCATCCACCGCAACGCGACAGTGCCGGTCAGCCGGGTCGAACGCTACCAGCCGATGCGCGACCAGCAGACGCAGGTCGAGTTCAATATCTACCAGGGCGAGAGCCCGCGCGTGGAGAACAACGTCAAGCTGGGTACCGTTTCGGTGAAGGTACCGGCGCGCGCCGCGCACGAGAACCCCGTGGACATCCGCTTCACCTACGACGTCAACGGGCTGCTGCAGGTGGAAGCCACCATCGTGGCCACCGGCCAGACCCATGAGGTGGTCCTGCAGCAGAACCCCGGCGTGCTGACCCAGGACGAGATCCGCCAGCGCCTGGCCGCGCTGTCCGAACTGAAGGTACATCCCCGCGACCAGCAGGAGAACCTCCTGGTGATCGCCCGCGCCGAGCGCCTGTACGAGGAACTGCTCTGGGCGCGCCGCGACCTGCAGGACGCGCTGGTGCGCTTCCGCACGGTACTGGACGGCCAGGATCCGCTGCAGATCCGCGAACACCGCGCCGATTTCGCGCGGATGCTGGAGAGCATCGAGGCCCAAGGGTGAGTGACTGGCCGTATGCCCTGCTGGACATCGATGAAGACGCTGACGAGCGCGCCATCAAGCGCGCCTACGCACGCCTGCTGAAGGCCACGCGGCCGGACGAGGATCCGGCAGCGTTCCAGCGCTTGCACGAGGCCTATCAGGAAGCGCTGGCCCTGCAACGCGAGCAGGTGCTTGAGGTGGCCTCCGAAGATGCGCACATCACGCTCGCATCGCTGGAGGTAACGGCGCCGGATGCCACATCACACGTGCCGCTGCACAGGGGACATTCCGACGCGCGCCCGGACGAACCTGCCCCACCGCGGATCGACGAAGCCGCGCTGCGCGAGGAGTTGATCGCCCATGCCGGGGGAGACCTGCCTTCGGCATTCCGCCACTACCTCGAACACCATCCGGCGTTGTACGCCCTGGACGTGAAACACCGCATCGGGCAGGCCATCTTCGAGAGCATCGCCTACGAAGAGGTCCAGTTGCGACCGGGGACCATGGCCGTCCTCGCGGACTTCTTCGGCTTCACACCGCCCGAGTGGGTGGAACGACGCCAGCAGGTGTTGCAGGCGGTGTCCACCGAGAACACCGACGCCTTCGACGAGGACCGGCCGCTGACGATCCGGCAGCTGAAGCGCGCCTTCGGATGGCCGCTCGCGCTGGTCCTTGCCTGCGTGCCTGGCTTTGCATTCCGCGCAGCGCGCCTGTCGCAACGACTGACAGCGGATTACGGCGACGACGTGCCGGGCCTGGATGGTCGGCAGCAAGCCTTTTTCGAACGCATCGCCGACCCTTTCCATGCTGGCCCCTGGCGCTGGGCAACCGTGGTACTCACCGCCGCGTTCGCGACCCTGGCCATCGCCGGTCTGTGCGCGGTGAGCGATCTCGCGCCCGAACGCCAGCAGCGCATGATGGGCCTGACCTTCGTCGCGGTCGCCGGCATGCTGTGCATCTGGCACGCGATGCGCGCGCTGTGGGCACTGCGTGAACGACCTGCGACGATGCATTCACCCGCGATTGCGCTGATGCCAGTCTGGCTGGCAGTGGCCGGCTTGCTGGTGGCCTGGTGGGTGCCACAGCTGCCGGCGCTGGCGTTCGTACTCGTGCTCCCGGCCGCGCTGCTGCACTTCCGCCAGTTCTTCGATGCGTTGCGTTTCGCCATCGGCACCAGTTGGCTCGTGCGTGCGTTGCCCATGGCCGACGACCTGCCATCGCCCTGGTTGCTTGCGTTGGCGGGTTCGGCTATCGGTATGACGATCTGCGACTGGGCCTACGCCAGGCGCCACCGGATCAGCATCGCCGCCGCCATCGGCAATCGCTGGACGACGGTCGCGTCGTTCGCAGCGTTCGTGGGACTGGGCATCGCGGGGTTGGCGATCCGTTACGGTTGAACCTCGGGTCAACCGCAGCCGTCGCAGCCTCCGCAATCACTGCCGGCGATCCGTCCGTTCACCAGACTGCCGGCCGGCGCGATCCACCGCCCCAACGCGTGCTGCCAGCGCGCTCGCCCCTCATGCAACAAGGGCAGCGCCAGCGCGACACGCAGCTTGCGCAACGGTCCGGGGAACTGTTTCTTCACCACCACCCACACGCTGACCACCACCGCGACGGCGATGATGGCGTACTGCAGGGCGAGCGACGCGTCCATGGCTCAGCCCGCGCCCAGTGCCTTGGCGACCTGATAAGTCACCAGCGAGGCGAGGTAGGCCAGCGCGAACAGGTAGAACGTGGCAAAGCCCATCTGCTTCCATGAGTTGGTTTCGCGTTTGATGGTCGCCAGCGTGGAGATGCACATCGGTGCGTAGATGAACCAGACCAGCAGCGATAGCGCGGTGGCCAATGACCAGCCGTCGCTGATCACGGGCGTCAACGCCTGGATGGCCGCGTCGTCATCGGCCGCCGACAGCGCGTAGATTGTCGCCAGCGAGGCGACCGCCACTTCGCGTGCGGCCAGGCCGGGGATCAATGCGATGCATATCTGCCAGTTGAAGCCCAGTGGCGCGAAGAACACCGCCATCGCATGACCGATGCGGCCGGCGAAGCTGTAATCGATTGCGGGACCCATTGCGCCTTCCGGCGGCGCCGGGAAGTTCAGCAGGAACCACAGCAGGATGGTCAGCGCCAGGATGATGCCGCCGACGCGCTTGAGGAAGATCATCGCGCGCTCGTACAGGCCGATGAGCAGGTCGCGCGGGTGCGGAATGCGGTAGGAAGGCAGTTCCAGCAGCAGCGCGTGCTCGCCCTTGTCGCGGCGCCACTTCTTCATCACCCATGACACCAGCAACGCACTGAGGATGCCTGCCGCGTACAGGCCGAACAGCACCAGGCCCTGCTGGTTGAAGATGCCCACTTTCTCGTTCGGCACGAATGCACCGATCAGCAGTGCGTACACCGGCAGGCGCGCCGAGCACGTCATCAGCGGTGCGACCAGAATCGTCGCCAAACGGTCGCGCGGGTCCTGGATGCTGCGCGTGGCCATGATGCCGGGGATGGCGCAGGCGAAACTCGACAGCAGCGGAATGAAGGAGCGGCCCGACAGGCCGGCCGATGCCATCATGCGGTCCAGCAGGAACGCCGCGCGGGGCAGGTAGCCGCTTTCTTCCAGTGCCAGGATGAAGGCGAACAGGATCAGGATCTGCGGCAGGAACACGACCACGCCACCCAGGCCGCCGATGATGCCGTCGACCAGCAGGCTGTTGAGCGGCCCTTCGGGAAGCAGGCCGCCCGCCTGTCCGCCCAGCCAGCCCGTGCCCGCTTCGATCATGTCCATCATCGGCGTCGCCCAGGCGTACACCGCCTGGAAGATCAGGAACATCACCACGATCAATGCCAGCAGTCCGAACACCGGGTGCAGCAACCAGCGGTCCAGTGCATCGTCGATCTTCGCCGTCCGCGTGGGCATGGCGACGGCGAGCGACAGCAGGCGACGTGTTTCCGCATGCAGGTCGACGCCTTCGGCCAGGTGCGTGCGGGGCTCGTGCGGCTGTGCGGCGACGGCATCGATGCGCTCGACCAGCGCACGCGCACCGCCATGCTTCACCGCGATGGTTTCGACCACCGGCACGCCGAGTTCGCGCTCCAGCGCAGCCAGGTCGATGGCGATGCCGCGACGCCGCGCGGCATCCATCATGTTGACCGCCAGGATCATCGGCTTGCCGAGTTCGCGCACTTCCAGCGCGAAGCGCAGGTGCAGGCGCAGGTTGGTGGCATCCACCACGCAGACCAGCACATCCGGTGCCGGTTCGCCGGGATAGAAGCCGCGGCAGACGTCGCGGGTGACGGCTTCGTCCAGGCTGGCGGCGTGCAGGCTGTAGGCACCCGGCAAATCCAGCACTGCGTAGCTGCGCCCCGACGCCGACGAATGCAGCCGGCCTTCCTTGCGCTCGACGGTGACGCCGGCGTAGTTGGCGACCTTCTGCCGGCTGCCGGTCAACTGGTTGAACAATGCGGTCTTGCCGCAGTTCGGATTGCCGACCAGCGCCAGGCGCAGCGTAGATGCCTCGGCGGCGCTCATGACGCGGCTCCGTTGCGCAATCGGACGCGGGCTGCTTCGGAGCGGCGCAGCGCGAACCGGGTGAAACCGACCTGCACCAGCAACGGCTCGGCGCCCATAGGACCCTTCGCGACCACTTCGACCTCCTCGCCGTTGACGAAGCCCAGTTCGCGCAGGCGGCGGGCGATGTTGTCCTGCGGCCCATGGTCTTCCACGGCGTCCACGATGGCAGGGGTACGCGAAGGCAGTTCTGTCAGGATCACGCCAGGCTCTCAAATGCGAACTATTCTCATTGTAGCATCGCCGCAGTGCAGGAAGGCCGCAACGGACTGTGCCGCTATCATTCAGCGACTTTTGCAGGGAACGGCAGGCATGGCGGCAGCACCACAGGAACATCCCCTCGTACTGGAGCGCTCTGGCGCCGTGGCGCGCATCCGGCTGGACCGCCCGAGCCTCCACAACGCCTTCGACGCCGGCCTGATCGCCACGCTGACCACCACGCTCGAACAGGTGGGCGCTGAATCCAACATTCGCGCCGTCGTGCTGGAGGGCAGCGGCGCCTCGTTCTCCGCAGGCGCAGACCTGAACTGGATGCGTGGCATGGCCACCGCCAGCGAGGCGGCCAACCGCGAAGATGCCCTTGCCCTCGCCCGCCTGATGCGCACGCTGGACGAACTGCCCAAGCCGACCATTGCCCGCGTGCATGGCGCGGCCTTTGGCGGTGGCGTCGGCCTGGTGGCCTGCTGCGACATCGCCATCGGCGTGCCCGAAGCGAAGTTCGGCCTGACCGAAAGCAAGCTGGGCCTGTTGCCGGCGGTGATCTCGCCCTACGTCATCGCCGCCATCGGTACCCGGCAGGCGCGGCGATGGTTCGCCACGGCGGAGATCTTCGATGCTTCCACCGCGCTGCAGATCGGATTGCTGCACCAGGTGGTGCCGGCGACGCAGCTGGATGAGGCCGTGGAGCGACAGCTCGCGCTGCTGCTGAAGGCGGGACCGCACGCGGCGGCCGGCGCGAAGCACTTGGTCGCGCGCGTGGCCGCTTCGTCCGACCGCGACCGGATGGATGCCGACAACGCGGACCTGATCGCGAGGTTGCGCGTTTCCAGCGAAGGCCAAGAAGGGCTGTCTGCCTTCCTCGACAAGCGCGCGCCGCGTTGGGTCGCCAAGGACTGATGACGTGCCGCACGACACGCGCCTTCAAGCCCTCCCCTTCAAGGGGAGGGTTGGGTGGGGATGGTGTCCAGGGAGGAAATCACCATGCAGGGACAGACGAACAGGAGGGTCCTGCGGGACAAACTGCAGCGCATGCTGCGCAACCAACCGACGGACGCCGAACATCGGCTCTGGCAGTACCTGCGGAAGCGCCAGTTGGACGGCTACCGATTCCGGCGGCAGCATCCCTTCGGCGACTACATTCTGGATTTCGCGTGTCTTGAACCGAAACTCGTGGTGGAACTGGATGGCAGCCAGCACGCGGACAACCATGCTTACGACGCGATACGTACCCACTTCCTGGAGCGGGCCGGGTTCAAGGTACTCAGATTCTGGAACAATGACGTATTCGAGAATATCGAGGGGGTCGTCGAAGTGATTCTTACAGCGCTGACAGACAGGCAAGCAACACCATCCCCACCCAACCCTCCCCTTGAAGGGGAGGGCTAGACGCGATGTTCTCCAAGATCCTGATCGCCAACCGCGGCGAGATCGCCTGCCGCGTGATCCGCACCTGCCGCCGGCTGGGCATCCGCACTGTCGCCGTGTACTCCGACGCCGACGCCGATGCCCAGCACGTGCGCCAAGCTGACGAGGCCGTGCTGATCGGTGGCCCGCGCCCGGCCGACAGCTACCTGCGCGGCGACGCCATCATCGAGGCCGCGACGAAGACGGGC
Organism: uncultured Pseudoxanthomonas sp.; assembly: GCF_946886695.1. The sequence goes on from NZ_CAMPJD010000017.1 coordinate 19,674, forward strand.
GCCCAGGCCATCCATCCCGGCTATGGCTTCCTGTCCGAGAACGCCGACTTCGCCGATGCGGTCGCCGCCGCGGGCATGGTGTTCATCGGCCCCTCGGGCGCTTCCATGCGCAAGATGGGCAGCAAGGCCGGCGCGAAGGACCTGATGGACGCAGCCGGGGTGCCGGTGGTACCGGGTTACACGGGCGAGGACCAATCGCCGAACACGCTCTCGCGCGAGGCTGCGCGCATCGGCTTCCCGCTGATGATCAAGGCCGCGCACGGCGGCGGCGGCAAGGGCATGCGCATCGTGCATGGGCTGGAGGATTTCATCGCACAGCTGGAAAGCTGCCAGCGCGAAGCCGCCAATGCCTTCGGCCGCGACCGCGTGCTGCTGGAACGCTACGTGCAGTCGCCGCGCCATATCGAGATCCAGGTATTCGCCGATGCGCACGGCCACACGCTGCACCTCAACGAACGCGAATGCTCCGCGCAGCGCCGCTACCAGAAGGTGCTGGAGGAATCGCCCTCGCCCTTCCTGACGCCCGCACTGCGCGCGGCGATGGGCGATGCCGCGGTGAAGGCGGCGCAGGCCATCGACTACGTCAACGCAGGCACGGTGGAGTTCATCGTCGACCCCGGTGGACAGTTCTATTTCATGGAGATCAACACGCGCCTGCAGGTGGAGCACCCCGTCACCGAGTTCGTTACCGGGCAGGACCTGGTGGAGTGGCAGTTGCGCGTTGCCGCCGGCGAACCCCTGCCGCTCGCCCAGGACGCCATCGCGCAACACGGGCACGCCATCGAAGTGCGCCTGTATGCCGAGGATCCCGAGGCAGGATTCCTGCCGGGCTCGGGCCGCCTGGAAAAGCTGGTGCTGCCGGCGCCGTCGGCGCAGGTCCGACTCGATGCGGGCGTGATCGAAGGCGACACAGTGACCATCTTCTACGACCCGATGATCGCCAAGCTGATCGTCTGGGGCGCGGACCGCACCGAGGCCCTCGCCTGCCTGCGCGCCGCCCTGGCCGAGTGCGAGATCGTCGGGCCGAAGTCGAACATCGGCTTCCTGGAGAGACTGGTCCGCCATCCGGCCATCGTCGAAGGCCGCATCGACACCGGCTACCTGGACAGGCATCTGGACGAATTCATGCCCGCCGCGGACCTGGATGCCTCGCAGCGGGTGGCGATTGCCGTCGCAGCGCTGCTCCAGCAGGAAATGGATGCGCGCCAGGATGCGACCCATTCCCCCGACCCCGGTTCGCCCTGGGCCGTCGGGGATGGATGGCGGCTGGGACATGCAGGCGCGCGACCCTTGGCCTTCCAGCATCGCGATGAGACCTGGGAAGCTTCGGGCCATGGGCATGCGGGGACTTACCGCATCCGCATGGGCGCCATCACATACCAGGTGGACGGTGCCACGCTGACCGGCGACCTCCTCGGTTTGCGTATCCACGGAGAGGCGCGGCGATTCCGCGTCCTGCGCCACGGCACGCGCCTGACGCTGCATGATGGGGAACGTCGGGCCACGGTGGAAATGGTACCGGTCTACCGTCGCGTGGCGGCGGCGGGCGTCGAAACGGGCGGCAGGATCGTCGCCCCCATGCCGGGGCGCGTGGTGCTGGTCAAGGCGCAACAAGGGGATATGGTGAAAGCCGGACAGGAGCTGCTCGTGATGGAGGCGATGAAGATGGAACTGGCGGTGAAGGCTCCGCGCGACGGCGTGGTGGCCGAGGTGCGCGCCAGTGCCGGCGACTTCATCGAAGCCGACACGTTGCTCGTGACGCTGGAGTGAGCCCTTCCATGGCGCCCCTGCGCACGACGATCACCCTGCTGTTGGCGACCTTCATGCTGGCCGGCTGCGTGATGTTCGAGCGACCACCCGCCCCGTTGACCTGCGATCCCGCCCTGGTCGGTCGCTGGATTCCGCTTGCCGACAGCCCGCAGGACAAGGTGCCACTGGGCAAGGACGACTACGCCCAGGTGGACACCCGTTGCCACGTGCGTCTGCGCGACAACGGTCGCACCGACGAATCAGGCTTCGACGCACTGGGTTTCGAGATCGACGGAGAACGTTATCTGGCACTCGGCTTCAAGGAACTGGAAGGACTGTTCGCCACCGGGAAGACAGCGCCCCCCACCCCCAAGGGCATGCCGGCCAGCGCTGTCACGCTACTGAAATACCGCATCCGCGACGATACCTTGCAGATCGCGATGCTCGACACAGTGGCCATCATGCAGCAGGTGCAACAGGGCACATTGAAGGCCCGCGAGACCGATGCCAGCACCTACCTGTTCGAAGGTCGTCCCGAACAGTTGCGCGACTTGTTGCGCGCCCATCCGGAACTGTTCGATGCCTTCGATGGCGGCAACAAGACCTTGCGCATGCGGCGCGCGGACGATGGGGTGAAACCGTGACCCCTTCCCTACCCCTGCCCACGGCCGACGGCGACTTCGTCAGGATCGTGGAGGTCGGCCCGCGCGATGGCCTGCAGAACGAGAAGACGCTCGTCTCGACGACAGACAAGGTGGAACTCATCGACCGCCTGTCCGCCACCGGCCTGCTGAATATCGAAGCCACCAGCTTCGTCAGCCCGCAATGGGTGCCCCAGCTGGCGGATGCTGCGGAGGTCTTTACCGCCATCCGGCGCAGGCCCGGGATCGCCTACCCCGTGCTGGTGCCGAACGAGAAAGGCTATGACCGCGCACGTGCGGTCGGCGTGGAGGAAGTGGCGGTGTTCACTGCCGCGTCCGAGGCCTTCAACCGCAAGAACATCAATGCATCCATCGATGAATCCATCGAACGCTTCCGCCCTGTCCTCGAGCGCGCGGTCGCCGATGGCGTGAAGGTGCGCGGTTACGTGTCCACCGTCCTGGGCTGCCCTTACCAGGGCGACGTACCGGTCGCGGACGTGATGCGGGTGGCCAGGCAGCTCCATGCGCTGGGCTGCTACGAGATATCACTGGGCGACACCATCGGCGTGGGCACACCGCGCAAGGCCGCCGGCATGTTGAAGGCGGTCGCAGCGGAACTGCCCATGTCCGCATTGGCCGTGCATTTCCATGACACCTACGGGCAGGCGCTGGCGAACATCCTCGCCTGTCTGGATGAAGGCGTCCGCGTCGTGGACGCAGCCGTCTCCGGCGCAGGCGGCTGCCCTTACGCCAAGGGCGCGAGCGGCAACGTGGCCAGCGAGGACGTGGTCTACCTGCTGCATGGCCAGGGCCTGCGCACGGGGGTGGACCTGGATGCACTGGCCGATACGGGCCGGTGGCTGGCGGCACGCCTCGGCCGCGAGACCGGCAGCCGCGTCGGCAAGGCCCTGGCGGCCGCATGAACACAGGCCCGGCCAGCGACGTCGATGTGGTGGCGCTGGCCGCGGCACTGGAGCGCGCGGCTGCCGCCGAAGGTACCGACAGCGCTACGGCGGACCTGCTCCGGCAAGCCGGCGCGGCGTTGCTGGCCAAACAGCACGAGGCCGACACCGAGCGCTCGCGCTACCGCAACCTGTTCGACGCCGTGCCCGACCCGGTCAGCATCATCGCCGAGGACGGCACCGTGCTGGACCTCAACAAGGCCGGCATGCTGGCCTACAAGCGACCGCGCGACGAGATCGTCGGCAACAACATCAACATACTGAACCCCGACCTGCCGCGCGATCACCTGGTGCCGGTCTGGGAAACCCTGAATCGCGGCGTGACCTATGTCATCGAGGTCACCAACATGCGCGGCGATGGCACCCGCTTCCCGGTGGAAGTGCACTCGGCCAACATCAACTTCGACGGGCGCAAGAGCATCGTCGCGGTGGCACGCGACATCAGCAGCCGGCGGCTGGCCGAGATGCGCTACCGCGAACTCATGGAGACCCTGGACAAGGGCATCGTGGTGCACAACCGCGAGATGGAAGTGCAGTACTGCAACGGCGCGGCCATGCGCATCTTCGGCATCCGCGAGGACCAGCGCGTCGACCAGGAGCTCGCCCTGGACCGCTGGCATGTCGTCGACGAGCACGGCCGCGAGATGGGCCGCCACGAGTTGCCCGCGCAACGCGCGCTGGACAGCGGCCAGATGGTCGAAAGCGTCCTGCTGGGCCTGTATCACCGCCAGAAGAAACAACTGCTGTGGCTGACCGCCACCTCGGTGCCGCAGTTCGCCCCCGGCGCGAGCGTGCCGGCGCAGGTGACCACGCTTTTCAGCGACGTGACCGAACTCAAGCGCGACAGTGCGCTGTTCGACCGTGCGCAATCGCTCGCGCATATCGGCGGCTGGGAATGGGACATAGGCCGCGACCGGATGTACCTGACCGACGAGGCCCAGCGCATCCTGGGTGCCGCGCGTGCGCTGGTGACGCTGGACGACATGCTGTCGTGCCTGCGCGAAGCGGATCGTCGGCGCCTGCGTGGCGCGCTGGACCTGGTCACCGCCGGCGGCAAGGGCTTCGACCTGGAACTCCAGGGCACGCAGGCCGACGGGCATCCGTTCTGGATCCGCGTGATCGGCGACGCCGAGCCCGGCGACCCGGGTGCGTCGCGCATCACCGGCACCATGCAGGACATCTCGCAGGACAAGCAGGCCGAGGAGATGCTGCGCATCCAGGCGCGCACCGATCCGCTGACCGGGCTGATGAACCGCGATGCCGTGCTGACCGAACTCGGCACACGGCTGGCCGATGCCGAGCGCGCGCGCGCCGCCGTGCTCTACATCGACCTCGACCGTTTCAAGATGGTCAACGATGTGCTGGGCCACAACGCTGGCGACGAACTGCTGGTGCAGGCTTCGGACCGCATCCGCGGCGCGGTGGGCACCGACGGCATGATCGCCCGCTTCGGCGGCGACGAATTCCTGGTGATCTGCGATGCCGGCGAGAACCCGCACCTGCCGGAACAACTGGCGCACGCCGTGCTCGGCGCGTTCGCAGACGCCTTCCGCTTCGGCAAGGACGAGTTCGCCATCACCGCCAGCATCGGACTGGCCATCGCACCCGGCGATGGCCTGCGCCCGCAACAGCTGATCCAGAACGCCGACATCGCGATGTACGACAGCAAGCACCGCGCGCGCAATGGCTGGCAGAGCTTCACCCAGGAACTGGCGCAGCGGCAGCAGGACCGTCTGCAGATCGAGACGCAGCTGCGGCGCGCGGTGGACAACGAGGAGTTCCGGCTGGTCTACCAACCGCAGGTGGACCTGCGCAACGGCCGCATCATCGCCGGCGAAGCGCTGATCCGCTGGCAGAACCACCAGTTGGGCGAACTGCGCCCGGACGTGTTCATCAGCCATGCGGAAACGACCGGCGACATCGTGCGCATCGGCAGTTGGGTATTGCGCGAAGCGTGCCGGCAGGTGGCCGCCTGGCGCGACCAGGGGCTGGGCATCGTGCGCGTGGCGGTCAATGTGTCGTACCGGCAATTCGCCGGCGACGACCTAGCCGATCGCGTGCGCGCGATCCTGACCGAGTTCGACCTGCCCGGCGCAGCGCTGGAGCTGGAGTTCACCGAACGCGTGCTGATCGAGGATGCCCCCGCCACGCTGCGCACCTTCGCCGACCTGCGCCAGTTGGGCGTGGTGCTGACGATCGACGATTTCGGCGAAGGCTACAGTGCACTCAACTATCTGCGCCGCCTCCCCATCCACGGCCTGAAGCTGAGCCCCCTGTTCACTGAAGGCGTACCCAGCAACCGGTCCGACGTGGCGGTCTGCCAGGCGGTCTCCGCCATCGCGCGCAGCCTGGGGCTGGGACTGGTCGCCGAGGGCGTGGAATCGGAGGCGCAGCGCCAGTTCCTGCTCAACCTCGGTGTCCCGGTCGGCCAGGGCTTCCTGTTCGCCCCCGGCCTGTCGCCGGACGAATTCGCCCGCCGGCTGGCCGACGCGCCGCTGGAGCGGGTGCACGCCTGAGAGGCGGCAATCCTTGTAGGAGCGACGTGAGTCGCGACCGGGAGCCGTCTGCTCCATCGTCCTCCTTCGCAGGTCCGCAATGAATCGCCATGGTTCGCGCCTCGCCAAAGGGCATTGCCCACCTTGGCTCGCGGTCGCGACTCACGTCGCTCCTACAGCAAGCTCCGGGCTCCCAGACACCCGCCATCGCGTAAAATGCCGCCTTTTCCGCAGCAGGTTCGCCGCATGCAGCTTTCCGACACCCGCGCCGTCATCACCGGCGGCGTTTCCGGCCTGGGGCTGGCCGTCGCCCGCCACCTCGTCGCCCACGGCGGCAAGGCCGCGCTGTTCGACGTCAATGACGACAAGGGAACGGCAGCGGTCGCCGAACTGGGCGAGGCCAACGTCCGCTACTTCCGCACCGACGTCACCGATGAGGCAGGCGTGGCGGCGAACGTGGCGGCAGCGAAGGAATTCCTCGGCGGCTTGAATGCAGCGATCAACTGCGCCGGCATCCTCGGCGCCGGGCGCGTGCTGGGCAAGGAAGCACCGATGCCGCTGTCCACGTTCCAAGGCACGGTGATGGTCAACCTGGTCGGCAGCTTCAACGTGGCCAAGGCCGCCGCCGACGTGATGCAGCACAACGTGCCGAACGCCGACGGCGAACGCGGCGTGATCGTCAACACGGCCAGCGTGGCGGCGTACGAAGGCCAGATCGGCCAGGCGGCGTACTCGGCATCGAAGGGCGGCGTGGTCGCCATGACGCTGCCGATGGCGCGCGAACTGTCCCGCTTCGGCATCCGCGTGATGACCGTGGCGCCCGGCATCTTCTGGACCCCGATGGTCGATGGCATGCCCGAAGCCGTGCAACAGTCGCTGAGCGCCTCGATCCCCTTCCCGTCCCGCCTCGGCAGGCCAGAGGAATTCGCCGACCTGGTCGCCTACATCCTCGGCAACACGTATCTCAATGGCGAAACCATCCGTCTGGATGGCGCCGTGAGGCTGGCGCCGAAGTAAGGCCGTGATTCGTCATTCGTGAGTGACGATTCGCAAGAGCCGCCTTCACGGACGATCACGCCGACCCACCCCATCACAAATCACAGATCACAAATCACCACCATGAAAGCTTTCGACATCAAGAAGGGCAACGTCGTAGAACACAACGGCGGCGTGTACCAGATCCGCGACATCGAGCGCAGCTCGCCGCAGGGCCGCGGCGGCAACGTGCGCTTCCGCTTCATCATGTACAGCGTGCCGGGCGGCAACAAACTGGATGCCAGTTTCGACGCCGACGACAACCTGCCGGAAGTCGAACTCCTGCGCCGTCAGGCGACGTTCTCGTACATGGATGGCGATGCGTTCGTCTTCCTCGACGACGAGGACTACACGCCCTACACGCTGGACGCCAACGTCATCGGCGATGATGCCGGCTACATCACCGAAGGCCTGACCGGCTGCTACGTGCAGGTGATCGACGAACTTCCGGTCGCGCTGCAGCTGCCGCAGCACGTCACGCTTGAGGTGGTGGAGACGCCGCCGGAACTGAAGGGCGGCACGGCGACCAAGCGCCCGAAGCCGGCCAAGCTCAACACCGGCATCGAGATCATGGTGCCGGAGTACATCACCAACGGCGAGCGCATCCTGGTCAACACGACGACGGGCGAGTTCGGCGGTCGCGCCGACTGAGACCCGCGGTCAAGACGCGCCTGCCGCATGCAGTGTGCGCAGGCGCGCGCCGATCGTGTCCAGGTTTGCTTCGATGCCCTGCAGGACCTTGCGCTGGTCGACAGGCAGCCAGCGTTCAAGTTCGCTGCGAAGTACGCCATCCTGCTGCCGCAAGCGCGCCACGCGGCTTCTTGCTTCCTCCGCAACGCGCGCGCGCTCATCTGCCTGCGGAAGCCCGTAGCCCTCCGGCAGCAGTTCCGAGGGGCGACTGGCGAAACCGGTATCGCCCAGCCATGTGCGCAACGCCTGCAGCGCCAGCGCGATATCGGCGGGCGCATCGTGGCCCAGGTAGCGTCGCTTCAGTTCGTCGCGCAGCAGCAGTTGCTGGCGACGGAGCGCTGCATTTTCCAGCACCAGCAGCGCCGCGCTCGCACGCAGGTCGGCCTGTGGCAGCCAGGCGGCGCGTTCCGCAGGCGACAGCGCCAGCCAGGCGTGCACGTCCTGCTGCGGCAGCGCGAGCGCCTCGCGCGCCACGGAGAACAGGGCGTCGTAACGCGCGCTCATCGGCTCGAAGTAATAACCGAGTCGTCGCGCCTGTCCTGCGTCGTCCAGCACGCGGATATCGGCGATGCCAAGGCGCTCCAGCTTCTTCAGCAGTCCCGTGGGCGTGATGCTGGCGATCGGCTCCCGTGCCAGTCGTGGCACGCTGTCGTGCAGCAGCTTCCAGGTCTCCACCGCGCAGTTGTTGCTGATGAAGTAATAGCGTCCGTCATAGCTCCAGTGAAGCTGGGCGGCCCGCTCGACCAGGGACGCGATTTCACCCGGATCGAGCTGCAGCGGAATGGACTGCAGGCCGCGCAGTTCCACTCGGGTGTACTCCTCGATCACCTGGTCCAGCGGCAGCAGGAACAGGCGCGACGGATACGAGCCGGTCAGGCCGCGCCACCCGGAGATCTGCACGTCGCCCACGAACGCGCGGAACGACAGCACGCGGTGATGGGCCAGGTCGAGGCGGCAGTCGGGCCCCGGTGCGCGACCGGGCGCGCAGACCACCAGCCGCAACATGCTGTGGCCCCAGCGACTCATCGCCTGCGTGTTGCCTTCCGCCAGCAGATAGTCGACCGCGTAGATGCGCGACGGATCCAGCGCGAGCAGCGAGGCATCGCCGGCTTCGGCATCCACATCCAGGAACGGCAATCCGGGCGCGCATGCCTTCGTCGTCATCGGCATCCGGAAGTGCATCGCGAAGTGACGATGCAGGGCCGGACGCCGGCAACCGTAGGTGGGATCGAACACGAAATGCTCGAGGTTCACCGCCACGAATTCGGACGGACGCTCCAACTCGTATGGATCCGGCACCCGTGCGACGAAATCGTTGCGCGAACGACGCCCCGCGATGGAGAACACGCTGCGCTGCCATCCCGCGAGATCGCGCAGGCGCGGATCGCCGGACAGGATGTCGCGCTGCGCCCGGTCATAGCTGTGGGCCAGTTCGTGCACCAGCGCATGACGGACGGCGCGCAACGAAGCATCGTCCGCCGGCATGCCATCGCGCGCCTGCCAAGCCTGCAAGAAGTGGCGCGGCAACAGGATGCGATCACCGACCCGTCGACCGGCGACATGCGCGGGAAGATCGTCGCGCCATTGCAGAACGAGATCGGACGGCAACCCGTCACGCCATACCTGCGGCAGGCGCGGCAGGACATCGTCTACCAGCGCCTGCGTCGCGACGACGTCATCGGGGCCGAGACGCGCGGGGTCGATGTCGAGCGCGGCCGCCGGTCCCAGCCACGCCCATGCGAGCAGCGCGACGACGCGCCGGCCGCGGGGCCGACGCGGTGGCATCAGCGGGCCAGGATGGCCTGCGCCAACTGCATGTCACTGGCCTTGCGTGCGGCTTCATCCTTCTCGCGCAGGTGGCGCAGCGCGGCTTCCAGTTGGGCGCCACGGATGCGGCCGTTGCTGGCGACAAAGCTGGCGGCGTCCTCGCGCGCCTGCACGACGACCTTGTCGTCGCCGGACGAGCTGTCGGACGAGGCAGACGAGCCCGCCGAAGAAGCGCCGGCCGAACTGCCGGCAAAGCTGCCGGCCAGCGCCGGGACGGAGAACGCCAGCAAGACGCCAGCCAGGAGAATTCGGTACATGGACACTTCCAGGGAATGAACGGATACCGCGCGCATCGCGGCGCGCCAAGACTACCTGCAATCAGCGATGACTGGATGAATCCGCGTCACGTGTCGAACAGCTTGCCCGGGTTCATCAGGCCGTCCGGATCGAGCACGCGCTTGATGCCGCGCATCACCGCGATCTCGTCGGCGCTGCGCGTGCTTTCCAGATAGCCTTTCTTCACCAGGCCGATGCCGTGTTCGGCGGAAATGCTGCCTTGGTGGCGGCGCAGCGATTCGGCCAGCATCTTGGTGACCTGCTCGCACTGGGTGACGAACTCCGCGTTCTCCATACCGTCGGGCTTCAGCACGTTGATATGCAGGTTGCCGTCACCGATATGGCCGAACCACACCACTTCGAAGTGCGGGTACGCCTCGCCCAGCAACGCCTGCGTCTCGGCAAGGAACGCCGGCATGGCGGAAATGCGCACGGACACGTCGTTCTTGTACGGCACATGGCGCGCCAGCGCCTCGGTGATGCCCTCGCGCAGGCGCCACAGCTGTGCGGCCTGGGCATCGGACTGGCTGATCACGCCATCGCTGACCCAGCCCTGCTCCATACAGGCCTCGAAGGCCGCCATTGCCGCGGCTTCCCTCGCCTCGTCGCCGATCGCGAACTCGGTGACCACGTAATACGGATGCACCTCATCGAACGGCTTCTGCGCGCCATGCGCCAGCACGTGATGCAGCGCGCGGTCGGTGAAGAATTCGAAGGCTTCCAGTTGCAGCCGCTCGCGGAATGCGGCGAACACCTGCATCAGCACCTCGAATGAGGGCAGCGCCAGCAGCATGACGTTGGTCGGCGGCGGCGGATCAGTCAGGCGCACGGTGGCTTCGACCACGATCCCCAGGGTGCCCTCGGAACCTATGAACAGGTGGCGCAGGTCGTAGCCGCTGGAATTCTTGATCAGCGCCTTGTTGAGCTCCAGCACGTCGCCGGCGCCGGTGACCACCTTCAGGCCGGCGATCCATTCGCGCGTATTGCCGTAACGGATCACGCGGATGCCGCCCGCGTTGGTCGCGATGGTGCCGCCGATGGCGCACGAGCCCCGCGAGGCGAAATCCACCGGGTACACCAGGCCATGCTCGCGCGCGGCGTTGTGCACGGCCTCCAGTGGCATGCCGGCCTGCACCGTCAGCGTGCGGTCGACGGCATTGAAGTCCAGCGCCTGGTTCATGCGCTCCAGGCTGAGCACGAGCTCGCCGTTCGCAGCCACCGCACCACCGGACAGGCCGGTACGTCCACCGGAGGGCACGACGGCCACACGATGCGCGTTGGCCCAACGCACGACGGTCTGCACGTCCTCGACCGTGGCAGGCAACGCAATCGCCAACGGTGCCGGCGTCCAGCGCCGGGTCCAGTCGCGGCCATAGTGTTCGAGGTCGGCGGGATCGGTTTTCAGGCGCAACGCCGGAACGGCGTGCAGCAGGGCTTCCAGGCGCGGATCGGTCATTGCAGTGACAGGACTTCAGGGGGCGCCCAGCGTGCCAGCGATGCCCTGCGGCGTCCAGCCGATCACGCGCTTCGTTTCAGCGGCAACCAAGCCGGAAAACAGCAACCAAGCTTTCCGTTCCGCACCGCACCATCCCAGCGCTCCATCTGGCATAGTGACGCCCCTTCCCCCTCCGCTGTCACCTTTCCGGCAATGTCGATCAAGAAGACCTCGTACCCGAAGCAGGACATCCGCGTGCTGTTGCTGGAAGGGGTCAGCCAGACCGCCGTGGAGACGTTCCGCGCGGCGGGCTATACGCAGATCGAGTACCACGAGAAGTCGCTGCCGGAAGACGAACTGAAGCGCCGCATCGCCGAGGCGCACATCGTCGGGATCCGCTCGCGCAGCCATCTGACCGATGATGTGCTGGCCCAGGCACGCCGCCTGATCGCCGTCGGCTGCTTCTGCATCGGCACCAACCAGGTGGACCTGGACGCGGCGGAACTGGCCGGCATTCCGGTCTTCAACGCCCCGTACTCCAACACCCGCAGCGTGGCGGAACTGGTGGTCGCCCAGGCCATCCTGCTGATGCGTGGCATCCCGCAGAAGAACGCCGAGTGCCACCGCGGTGGCTGGAGCAAATCCGCTGCCGGCAGTCATGAGGTGCGAGGCAAGACCCTGGGCATCATCGGCTACGGCCATATCGGCACCCAGGTGGGCGTGCTGGCCGAGTCGCTGGGCATGCAGGTGCTCTTCCACGACATCGAGACCAAGCTGTCGCTGGGCAACGCACGCGCCGCCGTCAGCCTGGACGACCTGCTGGCGCTCAGCGACGTGGTCACGCTGCACGTGCCGGAGACGGCCGCGACGAAAGACATGTTCGGCGCGGCGCAGATCGCCCGGATGAAGCCTGGCGCACACCTGATCAACGCCTCGCGCGGCACGGTGGTGGACATCGACGCGCTGGCGGAAGCGCTGAAATCCGGCAAGGTCGGCGGTGCGGCGGTGGACGTGTTCCCGGTTGAGCCCAAAGGCAACGCCGACGCATTCGAGTCGCCGTTGCGCGGGCTGGACAACGTGATCCTGACCCCGCACGTGGGCGGCAGCACGCTGGAGGCGCAGGATAATATCGGCGTGGAAGTGGCGGCCAAGCTGGTGCGCTACAGCGACAACGGCAGCACGCTGTCGGCGGTGAACTTCCCCGAAGTCACCCTGCCCGGCCACGAAGGCAGCCGTCGCATCCTGCACATCCATCGCAACGTGCCGGGCGTGCTGTCGCAGATCAACGACATCTTCCGCGACCGCGGCATCAACATCGACGGCCAGTTCCTGCGTACTGACCCGAAAGTCGGCTACGTGGTCATCGACGTCACCGCCGATGAGGAACAGACGGCCAGCCTGCGCGATGCGATGGCGGCGATCGACGGCACGTTGCGGGTCCGCGTGCTGTATTGATATCCGCGGTGCGGTGGGCCAGGGCCCACCCTACGCCGTGTTGCACGCCAGCCATTTGCGGGCCATGCGGCTGAGGGACTCGTCGGCCTCATCGGCGATGGGTGCGATCTCGCGCCACGCTAGGTCCAGCGACTCCTCGCTGACCACGTAGTCCTCGCTGCCGTTGGCACGCACCACGTAGCGTATGTCGTAGTGCCAGTGGCCCGGCACGTCCTTGCGTTCGGGTATCCAGTGGCGGTCAAGGTCGAAGATGCCGCCTTCCACGGACAGGTCGGACAGGCCGGACTCCTCCTCGGCTTCCTTCAGCGCCACGCGCGCCATGTCTTCGTCGCCGTCGGCATGGCCGCCCAGTTGCAGCCATCGGCCCAGCTTGCGGTGGTGGGTCAGTAGGGTGCGTTGGCCATCGGCGCTGACCAGCCAGGCGCCACCGGTGAAGTGCCCTTCCAGCCGCGCGCGGACCAGCGGGTTGGCCGGATCATCCAGCAGTTCGAGAAACTGCGTGACCAGCGCCTGTTCGCCGGGCCAGCGACGGCCATAGTCGGCCAAGTGTGTGCGGAGGGCGGTGTAAGCGGCTGACACGGCGTGATTTTTCCTTGCGGGCGGGTCGGTGGCGTCGTGATTATCCCCCGGCATGCTGCAACCGCGCTTGTGATCCCCCGCCCGCTTTGGCAAGGTACGGCCTTCCGTGGGGGCGCCTTCCCCATGACAGTTGCCACCGCCCGGCGGGTCTTTCCGCCGGCATCCAGTCTTGCAAGGGGACGCTGCGAATGCTCAAAGCTCTGTTCAGGGTCAAGCCGGTCGCACCGGCAGGACATATCGATGCCGGTGAACCTTTCGAAGGCAGCCTGGACGGCGAAAGCAGTCTGAAGCGAACCCTGACCGCCAAACACCTCGTGCTGCTGGGTGTGGGCGCCGTCATCGGTGCGGGCATTTTCGTACTGACCGGCCAGGCCGCCGCCAACCACGCCGGCCCGGCCATCATGCTGAGCTTCGTGATTGCGGGCTTCGCCTGCGCCATGGCCGGCCTCTGCTACGCCGAGTTCGCCTCGATGATGCCGGTGTCCGGCAGCGCGTATTCGTACTCCTACGCCACCCTGGGTGAGGCCGTGGCCTGGTTCATAGGCTGGTGCCTGGTGCTGGAATACCTGTTCGCATCGTCCACCGTCGCGGTGGGCTGGTCGGGCTACCTGGTGAGCTTCCTCACCGGCACGTTGGGCCTGCCCTTCCCCGAGCAGTTGGCGACAGCGCCGATCACGTGGGCCGATGGCGGATTCGTCGCCACCGCAGGCATCATCAACCTGCCTGCAGTGCTGATCGTCGCCGCGGTCAGTGGCCTGTGCTACGTCGGCATCACCCAGTCTGCCTTCGTCAACTCGATCATCGTCGCGATCAAGGTGGTCGTGATCGCGGCCTTCCTCGGCTTTGGCGTCCAGTACGTCGACCCGGCGAACTGGACTCCCTTCATTCCCGAGAACACCGGCCCCGGCCAGTTCGGCATGGACGGCGTGTTCCGCGCGGCGACCATCGTGTTCTTCGCTTACATCGGCTTCGACGCGGTCTCCACCGCCGCCGGCGAAGCCAAGAACCCGCAACGCGACATGCCCAAGGGCATCCTCGGCTCGCTGGCCATCTGCACCGTCATCTACATCGCCGTCTGCGCGGTGCTGACCGGCATGACCCACTACACGCTGCTGGGCACCGCCAAGCCGGTGGCCACGGCGCTGGAAGAAGTCCTCAAGGCCGATCCCGGCGCCAGCGTGGGCTGGCTCAAGACCGCGGTGGAAATCGGCGCCATCGCTGGCCTATCGTCGGTGATCCTGGTCATGCTGATGGCACAACCGCGCATCTTCTATTCGATGGCCCGGGACGGACTGCTGCCCCGCCTGTTCGGCAAGGTGCATCCGAAGTTCCATACGCCCTACGTCGGCACGATCATCGTCGGCGTGCTGGCCTGCCTGCTCGCCGGCTTCATGCCGCTCAGCGTGCTCGGCGAACTCGTGTCGATGGGGACGCTGCTGGCCTTCGCCACGGTGTGCCTCGGCGTGCTGGTGCTGCGCTTCACCCGCCCCGACCTCGCCCGGCCGTTCCGCGTGCCGATGTTCTGGCTGATCTGCCCGGTGGGCGTGCTCGCCTGCCTGTTCCTGTTCCTGCAGTCGTTCATGGAGCACTGGCAGATCTTCGTGGCCTGGACCGTGCTGGGCCAGCTGATCTACTTCGCCTACGGCTTCAGGAACAGCAAACTCAGGCAGAAGGCCTGATCCCCTTCAAGGCCGGCGGACGCACCGCCGGCCTTTTTGGTTGACCTCACCGAAACCCGTTCCAGGAACACGCACGATGCTCCGACAGCTCCTCGCCACCAAGCACCCCCATGCCGCCCATCAAGAGGCCGAAGGGCTCAGCCTGCGCCGTACGCTTGGCCCCTGGGGCCTGACCGCGCTCGGCATCGGTGCGGTGATCGGTGGCGGCATCTTCGTCATCACCGGGCAGGCGGCGGCCAACCACGCCGGGCCGGCGATCATGCTGTCGTTCGTACTGGCGGCGATCTGCTGCACTTTCTGTGCGCTGGCTTACGCGGAATTCGCTGCGATGGTGCCGGTATCCGGCAGCGCCTACACCTATACCTATGCCACGCTGGGTGAACTCACCGCGTGGTTCATCGGCTGGATGCTGGTCCTCGAGTACGGCGTGTCAGCGTCGGCGGTCGCGGTCAGCTGGACCGGCTATTTCCTGAGCCTGCTCGAACACTTCGACATCTTCCTGCCCAAGGCGTTCGTCAGCGCACCACTGGATGCGCAGCTTCGCCCGACCGGCGCCATCGCCAACGTCCCGGCCGCCGTCATCGTGCTGCTGCTGACTTGGTTGTGCTACGTGGGCATCCGCAAGTCGTCGGCCATGAACATGGCGATGGTGGTACTGAAGACCGGCCTGATCGTGCTGGTCATCATCGCCGGCTGGAAGTACGTCGACCCTTCCAACTGGCAGCCCTTCATCCCCGCCAACGAAGGCCCCGGCAAGTTCGGCTGGGATGGCGTGTTGCGCGGCGCGGCGATGGTGTTCTTCGCCTACATCGGCTTCGAGGCGGTCTCGGTGGCGGCGCAGGAATCGCATCGCCCGCAGAAGGATCTTCCCGTCGGCATGCTGGCCTCGCTGGCTATCTGCACCGTGCTGTACATCGCCATGGCGGCGGTGATGACGGGCCTGGTGCCCTACACGGCCCTGGGCACGGCCGAACCTGTCGTGACTGCGGTTGCGGCCCATCCGGAACTGGGCTGGCTGCGGGTCACAGTGGAGATCGGCGCGCTGATCGGCCTGTCGTCAGTGGTGCTGGTGATGATCATCGGCCAACCGCGCATCTTCATGATCATGGGTCGCGACGGGCTGCTGCCGCCGGTGTTCACCAAGATCCATCCGGAATACCGCACGCCGCACATCAACACCGTGATCACCGGCATCGGCATCGCGCTGCTGGCGGCGCTGTTCCCGCTCGATGTGCTGGGCGAACTGACCTCGATGGGCACGCTGATCGCCTTCGCCTCGGTCTGCATCGGCGTGCTGGTCCTGCGCCGTACCCAGCCCGACCTGCCGCGTCCGTTCCGCATTCCCGCCGCCTGGCTGATCTGCTCGCTCGGCGTGCTGAGCTGCATGGCTTTGCTGTCGGCGATGACGGCCCACAACTGGATGCTGATGGCGGTCTGGACCGCCGTGGGTTTCCTGATCTATTTCCTGTACGGGTATCGCCACAGCCGCCTGCGCGGCCAGCGCTGAACCTACCCGCATCGGTGGCAGCATTAAAAAAGCGCGGCCCTGCCGCGCTTTTTTTCTACACACCGGATGCACACGGGGTCAGGGTTTCTTGGCCCAGGCGCTGCACCAGCCCTTTGCGGCCACCGAGTTCTTTGGAAACAGCGTGCACGGACCATAGGCCTGCGTGGCCGGCGCCTTGAAGAAGTTGCAGTTGGCGCAGTGGTCGCCCGCCTTGTGCTTGGGGTGCTTCACGGTCGCGGCATTCTCGCTGTAGGCCAGCGCCTTGGCAGTCGGATTGTCGGCTGCCAGCTTGGGGAGGGTGGCGGGCGCGGCGGCATCGGCGCGCATCGCGTGCCAGGCCAACGGCGCCACGGCGGCGGCGGACAGGGTGGTGGTCAGGAAACGGCGGCGGGAGGCATCGTGGCTCATCTGGCTGGGCACCTGCGGGAAGAAGGCTGCAGTCTTGGACATCGGACCGACGCGCGCATTGAGCAGGATCAATCCACCTGCAGGACCGGCAAGGCGGTTCCGCTAGAATGCGCGGCATGAACGCCCTGCCCTACGACGCCGACCTGCTGCGCGACCGCGCGCAGTCCATCATCTCCAACGTGCGCGAGCTGTCGCAGCTGGGCTGGACGCCGGCCACCAGCAGCAACTTCTCGCAGCGCCTGGACGAACGGCATGCCGCCATCACCGTCTCCGGCCGCGACAAGGGTCGGCTGGTGGAGGCGGACATCATGGTGGTGGATTTCGAGGGCAAGGCCGTCGGCAGCGACCATCGCCCATCAGCCGAGACGCTGCTGCACACGCAGTTGTACCGCCGCTACCCCGAGATCGGCTGCGTGCTGCACACGCATTCGCTGGTGCAGACGGTGGCGTCGCGGCTGTTCGCCGGCGCCGGGCACGTCCGCCTGGAAGGCTTCGAACTGCTGAAGGCCTTCCACGGCAACAGCACGCACGAGATGGCCATCGACGTGCCGGTGTTCGCCAACACCCAGGATATGCCCACGCTGGCCGCCCAGGTGGACGCGCTGCTCGACAACCAGCCGCTGTGGGGCTACCTGATCGACGGACACGGCCTGTACGCCTGGGGCCGCACGATGGCCGAAGCACGCCGCCACCTGGAGGCGTTCGAGTTCCTGTTCGCGGCCGAACTGGAACTGCGCAAGCTGGGCTGCCGCCGCTGATAGCCGGCGGTTATCCGGGCGTTCCGTTTCCCCACCAGGCCGCGCGGACCGGTCTGGTACCCTAACGGCCCCCTCTGTCGCCTCACGCCATACCGCCATGAGCCGCCTGCGCATTTTCCGCGAATCCGACCCGGCCACGCCGGAGTTCGCCAGCTACGATCCCGACTTCATCGCCACCGAGCTGAAGAAGCTCGGCGTGACCTTCGAACGCTGGAAGGCGACCAAGGAGATCGAACCCGGCGCGCCGCCGGAAGACGTGATCGACGCCTACCGCGCCGACATCGACCGGCTGGTCGCCGAGCGCGGCTTCAAGACCGTCGACGTCGTCAGCATCGCGCCGGACAACCCGCAGCGCGAAGCGATGCGCGCCAAGTTCCTGGATGAGCACTACCACAAGGAAGACGAGGTGCGCTTCTTTGTCGCGGGCTCGGGCCTGTTCACGCTGCACGTGGGCGACAAGGTCTATGAAATCGAATGCGTGCAGGACGACCTGATCGGCGTGCCCGACAGCACGCTGCACTGGTTCGACATGGGGCCGGAGCCGAGTTTCGTGGCGATCCGCTTCTTCACCGAACCGGACGGCTGGGTCGGCCACTTCACCGGCACCACGCTGGCGCAGCAGTTCCCACGCTACGAAGGCCTGACCGAACGCTGACGCCCCTCTCCCGTCGGGAGAGGGGTTGAGGTGAGGGTCCGGCGAAACGATGGGGATGAACCGTCGCGCCAAGGATCGGCTCCTGCTGCCCTCCCTTTGCTCTCCACGAAAAGCGTAGCGGAGCAAGCTCCGCTCTACCGCGAACCAGAAGAACCCCATGCCCGTTTCCGCCATCCTCACCGACATCGAAGGCACCACCAGCAGCATCTCGTTCGTGAAGGACGTGCTGTTCCCGTACGCGCGCCGCGCCCTGCCCGGCTTCGTGCGCGAGCACGGCGACGAGCCGGAGGTGCGTCGTTGGCTGGATGTCGTGGCCACCGAACACGGCAGCATCTGCAGCGATGACGTCATCGTGGAAACGCTGCAGGGCTGGATCGACCAGGATCGCAAGCACACAGCGCTGAAGGCGCTCCAGGGCCTGATCTGGGAGGCCGGCTACCGCGATGCGGATTTCACCGCCCACATCTACCCCGATGCAGCGCCAGCGTTGCGCCACTGGCATGCACAGGGTTACCCGCTCTACGTCTATTCATCCGGTTCGGTGCCGGCGCAGAAGCTGTTCTTCGGCCACAGTGACGCCGGCGACCTGTCGCCGATGTTCTCGGGCTGGTTCGATACCGAAATCGGCGGCAAGCGCGAGGCGGCCAGTTACCAGGCCATCGCCGAGCGCATCGGCGTGCCTCCCGGGAACATCCTGTTCCTGTCCGACGTCGTGGAGGAACTGGATGCCGCGCGCGATGCCGGCCTGCAGACGTGCCTGGTCGACCGTCGGGACGACTACCCCGCGCCGCGCGAAGGTGATGCGGCACGTGGTCACGTGCGCGTCGCCTCCTTCACTGACATCGAGCTGCCCACCGCGTGAGCGACGCCGCTTCGCAGCGCCGCGCCACCCTGGCGGGGCTGGTCGCGATCCTGCTGTGGGCGTCGCTTGCATTGTTGACGACGGCGACGGGCAACCTGCCGCCTTTCCAGGTGCTGGCCGTCGGCTTCGGCATCGCCGCCGTGCTGGGCATCCTGCGCGCAGGCCTGCGCGGTAGCGCAGGTTGGCGCGAGCTGCGCCAGCCGCTGTCCGCGTTCGCGCTGTCCACGCTCGCTCTGTTCGGCTATCACGCGCTCTACTTCATCGCGCTGAAGCGCGCACCGGCCGTGGAAGCCAACCTGCTCAACTACCTGTGGCCGCTGCTGATCGTGGTGTTCGCAGGCCTGTTCGGCGGTGTCTCCGTGCGCCCCGGCCAGTGGCTGGGCACCGGCCTCGGCCTGATCGCGGCGGTACTGCTGGTGACCCGCGGGCGCAGCCTGCAGATCGAGCCATCGCATGTCCCCGGCTATGTTGCCGCGTTGGGCGCGGCGCTGATCTGGTCGCTGTATTCGGTACTCAACCGACGCCACGCCGAGGTGCCCAGCGCGGCGATCACCATGGCCTGCGCGGGCGTCGCGGTGCTGGGCGCCGTCGCGCACCTGCTGGGCGAGGAGACGGTCACTCCCACCGCAAGCCAGTGGGCCGTGCTGGTGCTCATGGGCATCGGCCCGGTGGGTGCCGCGTTCTGGCTGTGGGACCATGGCACCAAGCGCGGCGATATCGCCCTTCTGGGCAGCCTGTCCTACCTGGCGCCACTGCTGTCGACCCTGCTGCTGGTGGCCTCGGGGCGCGCGCAGGCGCATTGGATACAAGCCGTCGCGATCACATTGCTCATGATCGGTGCGTGGCTCAGCGTGCGCGCGAGCCGCACGCGTTGATGAGAGCGATTCGCGTTTCCGCATGTCGGGACGTGTTTCCCTAGACTGCGCGCACGTCGCAAGCCAGCCCAACGCCAGCCAGCCACGCATGCCCCGCCCGCCAGCCTCCGCTCGCCCGCAAGGACATGGAACGCCTCCCATCGGGAGGCGTTTTCGTTCATGGCATCAGGCGTGGATCTTCTCACCACGCGCCAACATGGCGACCAGTTTCTCCACCCGCGCCTGTTTCGTTTCGAGCTTCACGGCGGTCTGCACGCGCCAACACACGGCATACCGGTTGGTCCTGTCGAGTGCGTCGAAGAAGGCCTTGGCCTTGCGATTCTCCGCCAGCGCCTGGGCGAGTTCGGCCGGCACGTCCATCGATCTGGCGCCGTCGTAGGCCGCATCCCAGCGACCATCGGCCTTGGCCGCCTCGACTTCGCGCATGCCCGCCGGACGCATCCGTCCTGCCGCGACCAGCACATCGATCTTGGCGACGTTGATCTTGGACCACGTGCTGCGCGAACGACGCGGCGTGAAGCGCTGCAGGAAGCACTGCGCGTCGAAGCCCTTCTTCTGCCCGTCGATCCAGCCATGGCACAGCGCCACGTCGAGCGCTTCCGCATAGCTCACCGACGCGATGCCCGAGTCCTTCTTCGCGATCCTGAGCCACACGCCCTCGGACGTGGCATGGCGCTCCAGCCAGCGCTCCCACGCGGCGGCGTCCACGAAGTACTCGATGGGAAGTTCCGTCGCGGCCATGATCAGGGCTCTGCGAGCTGCAGGCGATACGACGTGCGGGCCGATAGTTCGCCACGCCAGCGGTCGAAGGCGCGCACCTCCACCGCATGTTCGCCTTCAGCCAGGTCGGTGGGCAGCGCGCCGCGCCACAGGTGCTGGGAAGCTTCGGCTTCCGGCGATCGGTCATAGCCACGCAAGGCATCGGCCGTGTCGTCGCGCATGTTCTCCCGCAGCAGGCGGGGATCGGGTAGTTCGACGCGCTTCATCGGCTTCCATTCGCCGCCATCGATCCGGTACTCGACACGGGTCTCCGCATCCCCCATGTAGACATTGGCGAACACGCCCCACGCCGGATACGCGCCCTTGCGCAGCACACGCGGCGCGTGCAGGCCGATGCCGCTGTCGTCCGCGCCGCGCGCCGGATGCCACAACAGCGCGTACTCGCCGCCCGCCCGCACGCGCAACCGCGCGTAGCCATTGGGCGTACCGTCTGCCATCGTCGTTTCGGGAATGCCGTCGGCATCCTTGACGCCCGACCAGTAGGCGCCGCAAGCCGCGCCGACGTTGTACTCATGCAGCGGCCGGAGGCCGTGCCAACCGGTGGAAACGTCGTGGTACCAGTGTCGCTGGGTATGGGTATGCCCACTGAGGAGCAGCACGTGCGGGAAATCCTCCAGCATCGCGAACAGGCGCTCGCGGTATTCCCGGCGGAAGCCGCGTGCGCCCGGCTCGTAGAAGGGGATGTGCACGCCGATCACCAGCAGCCGGTCCTTGCGCACCGTGGGCAGGTACGCCTGCAGGAAGGCGAACTGGTCTTCGCGCAGCCCGCCGAAGTACGCAGGCACGCTGCCGGGCTGGTAGATCACGTCGTCCAGGCCGATGAACGTCGCGACCTCTTCTTCCCACGCGAACGTGTCCGGGCCCAGGTGATGGCGGAACGTGCGCAGCGAATCCTCATCGCCGGCGGCATCGAAGTCGAGGTCGTGGTTGCCCGGAATGAACAGCCACGGCACCTGCAGGCTCATCGTCGTGCGCAGGATCTGCGGATACAGCGACAGGTCGTCGTTGGTCACGTCGCCCAGGGTCAGGCCCAGCGCGGCGCCGTGCCTGCCGACCAGCGGCTGCACGATGTCGCGCCAGTAGTAGTCCACGTCCTTCACGGAAGAGGTCTGGCTGTCGGCGAACAGCAGCACATCGAGCGCGCCCTTCGCCTCCTTCACCCGCGGACGAAGCCCGAAATGCGTGCAGTCCGGTTGCCGCTGCGGGATGCCGCCGTATTTCAGCGTGGGACCGGCGTGGTACTGCAGGTTGCGCCAGCGGGCCGGCAAGCCGTCCGGTCGCACCGCCAGATCGTAGCCGGCCGGTCTGATGATGAAGAGCGTACGCCCGTCAACGTAGTCGAGGCTGTATTCACCCCGCGCATCCGTGACCGCGATGTCGACACCGTTGGACACCTTGATGCCCGGCAGGCCCGGTTCCCCCGCATCGCGGGCGCCGTTGCCGTTGCGATCCTCGTACACCTGTCCCCAGTTGCAGGGCGGCGGCAGTGCATGGGCGGGGACCGTCAGCAGTGTCAGGACGAGGGCGATCAACGAAGCGCGCATGGCGACTCCAGCCGGAAGACCGGGAGATTATGGCGCAGCAACAGCATTGCCGTTGTAGGAGCGACGTAAGTCGCGACCGCACGGCTGGATCACCATGGAGATGTGCTGCAAGCGATACCGACGATGGACCATCGCGTTCGATCCAGATCCACGGTCGCGACTTACGTCGCTCCTACAAGGTGCGAGGGAAGCTCACGTGGACGCGTGGCGTTGGCGCAGCACGTCGACGGCATCGGCCAGCGACAGGCCGCGTGCGCGCAGCAGGGCGGTCAGGTGGTACAGCAGATCGGCACTTTCGCCGAGCAGCGCGGTTTCGTCCTGCGCCACGGCCGCCAACGCTGTTTCCACGCCCTCCTCGCCCACCTTCTGCGCGATGCGGCGGACGCCGGCCTCGAACAGTCGCGTGGTGTAGCTGTCGGCGGGCCGTTCGCGCTCGCGCTGCGCAACGAGGGCATCCAGTTCCGACAGAAATGCCGACGGCGCCGACGGGAAGCAGCTGGCGCGCTGCAGATGACACGTGGGGCCGCGCGGGTGCGCGAGCATCAGTAGCGTGTCGTTGTCGCAGTCGACTTCGACCGAGACGAGGTCCAGTACATGTCCTGAGCTTTCTCCCTTGGTCCACAGACGCTGCTTGCTGCGACTGAAGAAAGTCACCTGCCGGTGCGCGAGTGTTGCTTCCAGCGCTTCGAGGTTCATGTAGCCCAGCATCAGCACACGCAGATTCGCCGCATCCTGCACGACGACGGGTAGCAGTCCATCGCCTTTGCTCCAGTCCAGGCTGGATGGATCGAATGCCGGTTGCCGCTTGTCAGTCGCCACGTCTCACCTCGATGCCTTGTTGCGCCAGTGCCTGCTTCAGTGCCGGAATGCGGATGTGGCCGCTGTGGAAGACGCTGGCGGCCAGTGCACCGTCCACATCCGCCTGCCGGAACACGTCGGTGAAATGCTCCACCTCGCCTGCGCCACCCGAGGCAACGAGCGGCACTTCGCAGACCCTGCGAACCGCCTGCAACTGCGCCAGGTCGTAGCCTCGCCGCACGCCATCCTGGTCCATGCAGTTCAACACGATCTCGCCAGCGCCCAGGCCCTGCGCCTGCACGACCCAATCCAGCGTCCGCAGGCCGGCACCCTGCATTTTCGTGGGATCGCCGGAGTAGCGGCGCACGCGCCACTCGCCATCCGGCTCGCGAATGGAATCCACGCCGACCACCACGCATTGCACACCGAACGCCTGCGCCAGTTCGCCGATCAGGTCCGGACGCTCCAGCGCGGGCGTGTTGACCGACACCTTGTCGGCCCCGCTGTACAGTACGCGGCGGGCTGTCTCCACGTCGCGGATGCCGCCCGCCACGCAGAACGGAATATCCAGCAGCCGCGACACGCGCTCGATCCAGGCGTAGTCGACCGAACGCCCCTCCGGACTGGCGCTGATGTCGTAGAACACCAGTTCGTCGGCCCCTTCGTCGCGGTAGCGCAGCGCCAGCTCCGCGATGTCGCCCATGTCGACGTGGTCGCGGAACTTCACGCCCTTGACCACCCGGCCCT
This sequence comes from uncultured Pseudoxanthomonas sp., assembly GCF_946886695.1. Next base: position 43,431 of record NZ_CAMPJD010000017.1, read on the forward strand.
TGCGCACGTCCAGGCAGGGAATGATGCGCCGGCTCAGCATGCCAGCGCTTCCGGCAAGGCGAAGCGGCCTTCAAGCAACGCACGCCCGAGCACGATGCCGGCGCAACCCGCTTCGCGAGCCCCGATGACATCCGCCACCGCGCTCACCCCGCCCGAGGCCTGCACGGCCAAGCCGGGCAAGGTGGTGCGCAGGTGGGCGTACAGGTCGAGGTTGGGCCCGCTCAGCATGCCGTCGCGGGCGATGTCGGTGCACAGCAGTTGGCGCAGGCCGGCACCCGCGTAGCGCAAGGCAAGGTCGTCCAGCGTCTCGGATGCCGTCTCCGTCCAGCCATGCACCGGCAGGCGCCACGTTCCGTCGTCGTCGCGTCGCGTATCCAGCGCCACGGTGATGCGCTCGCTGCCGAACTCGGCCAGCCACGCCACGACGGCATCCGGGTCGCGGACCGACAACGAACCGATGACGACACGTTCCGCGCCTGCAGCGAGGATCCGCGCCACATCATCGCGCCCGCGCACACCACCGCCCGTCTGCACCTTCAACGAGGTCGTGCGCGCGATTTCGCCCAGCAACGGCGCTAGCGTGTAGCCGCCGGCACGCGCCGCGTCCAGATCGACCAGGTGCAGCCATTCGGCACCCTGCGAGGCGTAGCGCTGCGCGACCTCCAGCGGCGTGCCGTCATAGCGTGTTTCGCGTGCATAGTCGCCCTGCGCCAGCCGCACGACGCGGCCATCGCGTACGTCGATGGCGGGATAAACGGTGAAACCTGTCATTGCAGTCCGTACTCGATGAAGTTCTTCAGCAACCGTGCGCCGACGGCACCCGAGCGCTCGGGATGGAACTGGGCGCCGGCCACATTGCCCCGCTGCACCACCGCGGCGAACGCGTGGCCGTGCTCGCTGCTGCACAGGCAGTCGTCGTCGACGGCTGCGGCATAGCTGTGGACGAAGTAGGCGTGGTCGCCGTCAGCGATGCCTTCCACCAGCGAGCCGCCGCGTCGCCGCTGCAGGGTATTCCAGCCCATGTGCGGTACGCGGATGCCGGGTGCGGCGCGCAACTTGCGTACGCGTCCCGGCAGCAAGCCCAGGCAGGGGGTGTCCTCCTCCTCGGAATGCGCGAACAACAGCTGCACGCCGACGCAGACACCCAGCAGCGGCTTGTCCAGCGTGCGCAGCACGTCGACCAGGTCCAGTTCCTGCAGTCGCGCCATGCACACGGCGGCGGCGCCCACACCGGGCAGGATCACCCGGTCCGCAGCGCGGATCGTCGCCGCGTCGCCGGTAAGTTCCGCTTCCACGCCGAGGCGCTGCAACGCATATCGCACCGAGCCGATATTGGAGCCACCGGCATCGACCAGGACCACCTTCGTCACAGGGCCCCCTTTGTCGACGGCAGTTCGGCACCCTCGCGCTTCACCGCCTGGCGCAACGCGCGTGCCAGCGCCTTGAAGCTGGCCTCGACCTTGTGGTGGTCGTTGTCGCCTTCCACCCTCAGGTTGAGATTGAGGCCGGAGGCGTCGCAGAGCGAGCGGAAGAAGTGCGGCACCAGTTCGGTCGGCAGGTCGCCGACGCGCTCGCGCCGGAACTCGCCCGTGAAGACGAAGTACGGCCGCCCGCTGAAATCCAGCGCCGCGCTGGCCAGCGTCTCGTCCATCGGCAGGGTGAAACCGTAGCGGCCGATGCCGCGCTTGTCGCCCAGCGCCTCTTTCAGCGCCTGCCCCAGCGCGAGGCCGGTGTCCTCGACGGTGTGGTGCTCGTCGATGTGCAGGTCGCCATCGGCGCGCACGTCCAGTGCGAAACCGCCGTGCTTGCCGATCTGCTCCAGCATGTGGTCGAAGAACGGCAGGCCGGTCTTCGCGACGGGCTCGGCGATGCGGTCGAGGTCCACTTCGACGCGGATCTTCGTCTCCTTCGTGTTGCGCTGGACTACGGCACGCCGTGGCGCATCCGCCAGTTCATGCGCGATGCCGGCCCAGTCCCATTCGCCACCGAACTGCACGGTCTTCAGCTGGAAGCCGCGGATCTTCAGGTTCTCGGCGAACTGGATGTCGCTCGGCCGGTCGCCGACCATGCCCGAGCGCGCCCAGTCGATGCTGCGGTCCTGCAGATAGGGGACCATCAAACCGATACCCGGCTTGCGCGTCGGCTTGTTCTCGTGCGGCCAGCTTTCATCGATCAGTACGTCGCGGAAGCGGATGCCCTGGCTTTCGAACACCTGCATCATCAATGCCTGCGGTCCGTCGAAGCTGGCGCGCGGATACTGTTCGCTGCCCAACCCGTCCTGGTTGCTGACGATGACGAACTGGTAGCCCGCATCGCGCAGTTTCAGCAGCGCGGGAATGACCCCGGCGACGAAGCGCACTTTCTCGTAGGCGTCGATCTGGAAGTCTTCCGGCTCTTCGATCAGGGTGCCGTCACGGTCGATGAAGAGGATGGGGGTCACGCGACTTGCTCCTGCGCGCTGAGGGCCGCGATCACGCGGTCGTTCTGCGTTGGCGAGCCAACGGTGATGCGCAACGCATCACCGAGCTGCGGCGCCGCTCGCTGGTCGCGCACCACCACACCGGCTGCGAGCAGCGCGCGGAATGCGCTTTCCGCATCATCGAAGCGTGCCAGCAGGTAATTGCCCTGCGACGGGTAGACACGCCGGACGCCGACGCTGCGCTCCAGTGCGGCCTGAAGCCGGGTGCGCTCGCTGCGTACCAGCGCAACACGCTCGCGCGTCTGCGCCAGCGCCGTGTCGGACAAGCCATCCAGCGCCAGATCGGCGCAGGGCGTCGGCACCGGATAGGGCGCCTGGCAGCGCCGCAGCACCGAGACCAGTCCCTCATCCCCGATCACGACGCCGATCCGCGCTGCCGCCAGCGCATGCGCCTTGGACAGCGTGCGCAGCACGGCGAGGTTCGCATGCGCTTCAAGCAGCGTCGTAGCGGAGGCGTGATCGGCGAACTCGCCGTAGGCTTCATCGACGACGACCAGCGACCGACCTTCCAGCGCACCAGCCAAAGCGGCGATGTCCCGGAGCGGAATCGCCGAGCCCGCCGGGTTCGAAGGCGAGCACAGGAACACCAGCTTTGCGCCCTGCCCCAACGCCGCCTCGCGAATGGCCTCGAGATCGGCGACAAAGCCTGCGTCGCCATCGACCAAGGGCACTTCGATGATGCGCGCCCCTTGCAGTCGCGCGCAGACCGCGTACATGCCGAACACCGGCGGCGTCACCACGATGGCATCCTCGCCGGGCACGCACAGCGCGCGTACCAGCAGGTCGATGGCTTCGTCACTGCCACGTCCGATCAGCAGTTGTTCTGGCGCCACGGCGTAGAGCTGCGCGAGCCTCGCACGCAGCGCGGACGGCTGCGGATCCGGATAGCGACGACTGCGACCCTGCCCGTCGGCCGGATTTGCCCACGCGGACTCGTTGGCATTCAACCAGACATCGCCATTCAGCGCATCGCTGCGCGCCGACTTGTACCCGGCAAAGTCGCGCAGGTCTTGGCGTACGAGGGGCAGCACGCTGCTCATGCGGCCGCCTTGCGCAGGCGCAGCGCGACGGCATTGGCGTGTGCGTCCAGGCCCTCGGCACGCGCGAGCGTCAATGCGCACTCGCCGATGGCGGCGATGCCAGCCCGGCTGGCCGACTGCACGCTGACGAAGTTCTGGAAGCTGGCCACGCTGACGCCGCTGTACGCGCGCGCCGCGCCACTCGTCGGCAACACGTGGTTGGTGCCACTGCAATAGTCACCCAACGCTTCCGGCGTGTAGTCACCAAGGAACACCGAACCGGCGGCCTCCACCTTGTCCAGCCATGCGCGCGGTTCACGCAGGGCGACGATCAGGTGTTCCGGCGCGTAGCGATTGCTGATGGCGAACGCGTCGTCCAGCGTGGCGACCTTGATCAGGCGCGACGCCGACAATGCCTGTCGTGCGATGTCGACCCGGTCGAGTGCGGCAAGCTGCGTGGCCAGTTCGTCCTGCACGCGCGCGATCAGTGCATCGTCATCGCTCAGCAGCAGCACCTGCGAATCCGGGCCATGCTCGGCCTGCGACAGCAGGTCCGCCGCCACGAAGGCTGCGTCCGCGCCGGCATCGGCGATCACCAGCACTTCAGAGGGGCCCGCCGGCATGTCGATGGCGGCGGCGCCGGACTGTGCGACCTGCTGCTTGGCTTCGGTCACGTAGCTGTTGCCGGGACCGAACAGCTTGTCGCACTTCGGCACGCTGTCCGTGCCGAATGCCATCGCGGCGATCGCCTGCGCACCTCCGAGCTTGAACACGCGACGCACACCGGTCAGCTGCGCGGCCACCAGCACGGCGGGATCGGCGGTGCCGTCCTTGCGTGGCGGCGTGCACAGCACGACTTCCCGGCAGCCGGCCAGGCGCGATGGCACGCCCAGCATCAGCGCGGTCGACGGCAACGGCGCACTCCCTGCCGGCACATACAGACCGACGCGCGCGATCGGTCGGATGATCCGTTCGCAGACCACGCCCGGCGCGGTTTCCACCGCGTAGGGTTGCGCCATGCCCGCGCGGTGGAAGGCCTCGATACGCTCGGCGGCGTCCTGCATCGCCTGGCGCAGGTCGGCGGACACGGCGGTGTGGGCGGCGGCGAATTCCTCGTCGCTGACTTCGAACGTCGCCAGTTCCACGCCGTCGAAGCGCGCGGTGATCTCGCGCAGCGCCACGTCGCCGCGCGCCTGCACGTCGGCCAACAGGCCCGCCACGGCATCGCGTGTGCGTTGCGCGACCGTCTGCACGGGCCGTGCGAGCACGGCGTTGCGCGCGGCCTCATCCAATACGTTCCAGTCGTACGCCGGGGCGGGCGAAACGCTCATGCCAGCGACCTCTCGACCGACAGCACCATCAGGCCTTGCGCACCGGCGCGCTGCAGTTCTTCCAGTCGTTGCCATGTGACCACGCCGTGGCACATCGCCTGCAGCGAGACGGGACCGTCTTCGCCACCCGGCAGCGTGACCAGACCCTCGCTATCGGTCAGCAGGCGCGACAATGCCGGCACCGTATCGCGCTCGGCGCGGAACATCAGCAGCTTGCTGTCCTTCAACTTCAGCACACCATCGAGGCGGCGCAGCAGCATGTCGGCGAGCCCTGCGCGGGCGTCATCGAACTCGCGCGCCGGGCCGGCCAGCACCGCTTCGCTGTCCAGCAGGGTTTCCACGGGCTTCAGCTGGTTGGCAGCGAGCGTGGCGCCACTGGAGACGAGATCGCAGATCAGGTCCGCGGTGCCCAGCTTCGGCGCGATCTCGACGGAGCCGGACAGCTCGACCACAGCCGCATCAATGCTCCGTGCCTGCAGCCATTGCCGCAGCACGGAGGGATAGCTGGTGGCGATGCGCAGGCCCTGGAGCTGCTGCGGGCCTTCCCACTCCCAACTATCGGGAATGGCCAGCATCAGTCGGCAGCTCCCGAAACCGAGCGGACGCAGTTCGCGGTAGGCCTGCGGCAGGCCGATCAGGGCACGCTCGCCGGCCTGTTCGTCCAGTTCGTTGCGGCCGACGATGCCGAAGTCGCAGACGCCATCGGCGATCAGGCCGGGGATGTCGTCATCGCGGACCAGCAGCAGGTCGACCGGCAGGGATTCGCCATAGCAGAACAACTTGTCGCGGCTTTCGCGCCAGCTCAGGCCGCAGGCGGCCAGCAGCGTGCGGGCAGGCTCGGCCAGCCGCCCGCTTTTCTGGATCGCGATGCGCAGACGCTCGCGCGTCGCGGGGGTCAGGGAGGGACTCATGGGGAAACTCAGTGGGAGGCGGAGGCTGTGGCGGCCTGCTGGCGCTGGACGGCAGTGGCGTAGCCACCGGCGCCCCGCTCCAGCGTGCGGGCGACGCGGCCGATGGTGGTCACGCTGACCTGGGTGAGATCGTGGATTTCCCGGTACGGCACACCCTTCAGCAGCAACGGCACGACCCGCCAGCGGTCTGCCATGGCTTCAAGTTCCGCGGGCGTGCACAGGTCCTCGAGAAAGGCCCGCACCTCGCCCGCTTCCGATAGCGCCGCCAGGGCCACGGCCAGGGCCTGCAGCGGGGGGTTGTCGGCGATGTCGTCCTGGAGCGAGCGGCGCTTCATGAGGAAGGATCGTGAACCAATGTATTAACGTGCTATTACGTTAATACGATCCCGTCACGCCCGTCAACCCCGGCCTTGTCTGGAATCACGGTCGTTTCCCGTTACTTCCGGCATGGCCACACCCGGGAATCGATGATGGGCTGGAGCGGACAAGGACGATGAGTACACTGCCAAGGACGCCGGACCGCCGGCCCGGCCCTGTCGCCGGAAGGCGGACAGGCCACCCCGGGGGGATGGGCATGCAGGGACGACGCACCGATACCGCACGCCGGCCGCGCTGGGCGGCATGGCTGCTGCTGGCCCTGCTCTGGCCGATGGTCGCCACGGCCTCGGCACCTGCGCCGGCCCGCCTCGGCGCCGACGCGAACCATGCGGCGCTTGCGCCACACACCACCTACCTGCATGACGCAGGCGGCGCCGCGACACCGGACGACGCGCAGCGCCTGCTGGACGCGGGCCGCTTCGCTCCGTTGCCGAACGGGGATGCCTCCTTCGGGTTCCAGACCGGCGCCTTCTGGTTCCACGTGGAGGTCACCAACGCCAACCCGCGCGAGCAGCGCTGGCTGCTGGTCCAGCAGTACGCGCTGAGCGATCGTATCGATATCTACGCGCGCTACCCGGATGGCCGCACGGTCCACCACGCCGGCGGCGACACCTTCCCGTTCGAGCAGCGCAGCATCCGCTACCGGCATCCGAACTTCTGGCTGGAACTGCCCACCGACCAGCCGGTGGATCTATTGGTCCGGGTGCAGAGCCAGAGTTCGATGCAGGTGCCACTGTTCCTGTACACGCCCGCTGCATTCGCCGAGCTCTCCCGCGACGGCCAGCTCGGCATCGGCATCTATTACGGCATCCTGCTTGCACTGTTCTTCTACAACCTGGTGCTGTGGCTGGTGCTGCGCGATGGCAGCTACTTCTGGTACCTGTTCCACATCACCGCGTTCGGGCTGGTGCTGTTCACGCTCAATGGGCTGGGCTTCGAATATTTCTGGCCGCATTCCACGTGGCTGGCCGACAAATCGGTCCCGCTGTCGGTCTGTCTGGCGCAGATCGGCATGCAGCAGTTTTCGCGGACCTTCCTCGACCTCAACACCCGATGGCGGCTGGGCGACCGCGTCAGCAAGGCGATCATCGCGTTCTTCGTGCTGCTCGGCATCGCCGCCACCCAGCTTCCCTACCACGTGGCGACACCGATCGCGTCCGCAGCAGTGTTCCCCAGCATCGTATGGATCGCGGTGATCACGCTGGTGGTGGTGCGCAGTGGCTACCGGCCCGCGAAGGTGTTCCTGCTGGCATGGGCAATGTTCCTGCTGGGAACGGGCATCTTCGTGGCACTCGCGTTCGGTCTGCTGCCCAAGCGATTCATCACCGAGTACGGCGTGCAGATCGGCTCGGCGCTGGAGATGCTGCTGCTGTCGGTGGCGCTGGGCTACCGCTACGCCGCGCTGCGCAACGAGAACGAGCGCATTGTGCGGGACGCGAAGAACTCGCTGGAGGAGCAGGTGGTGTCGCGTACCGCCGAGCTCCGCCAGACGATGTCCGAACTCGAGACCGCCCACCATCGCCTGCGTGAATCCAGCCGGCTCGACGGCTTGACCGACCTCTACAACCGCACGCATTTCCGCGAAGCCTTCGAGCACCTGCTGTCGCAGTCGCGCAATTCGCAGCGGCCGATCTCGCTGCTGATGATCGACCTGGACCATTTCAAACGCATCAACGACACCTACGGCCACCTGGTCGGCGACGACTGCCTGCGCTGTACGTCGAACACGCTGGCCGAGACGCTGCGCCCGCACGGCGCACTGCTGGCGCGCTTCGGCGGCGAGGAGTTCATCGCCGCCCTGCCCGGCATGGGCCTGGGCGAGGCCAGCGTGGTGGCCGAAGAGCTGCGCCAGGCGCTGCGCGCGCAGCCCTGCCGCAGCGGCGAGCTGGAAATTGCCGTCTCCGCCAGCATCGGCGTGCACTGCGTCGACCTGGAAGCCCGGGACAGCCTGGAATCCGCACTGCAGGTGGCGGACCAGGCGCTGTACACCGCGAAGGCCGAAGGGCGGGACTGCGTGCGGACGTTGTGAAGCGACAGGGCCTACTGCAGGAGCGACGTGAGTCGCGACCGTGAATCATAGGCGCACGGAACTTGCGTCCAACCATCGCCCCAACCGCCGCACCGTCACTGGTTGCCTTGGCATCAGGGCAGATCTGTTCGTGCGGTCGCGACTTACGTCGCTCCTACAGCTTCTTCCTCAGCGATTGCGCACCGCCGCCAGGATCTCCCCCGACTCCACCAGCCGCACCGCGGTGGCGACTTCGCCATCGAGCGCGCGGTCGCGGTCGAGGAAGGGAATCTTCGCGCGGATCGCCGCATGCGCTGCCGCCACTGCGTGACCCGGATGGAAGGCCTCGCTGGCCGACAGCACGGCACGCAGGGCATCGACTTCGGCCAGGAAGGTGTCGTGTCCTTCGGCGCCCGGCTGCGGACCGCCCGACACCTTCATCGCCAGCCCTTCGGCATCGGTACGGTCCGACAACGAGCGCGCGGCGTTGATCATGTCGCGACGCAGGTCCAAGGCCTGCGCCGCGGTGTACAGCTCCAGCGCCAGCACCTTGCCCAGGTCCTGCACCATCGCCAGCACATGGCGTGCTTCGTTGGCGCCCATCGACACGTGGTCTTCCGCGTTCGCGCTGGTCGGCACCGAGAACACGCTGGCCGGATGTGCGCGGCTGGCGAGGTCGTTGACGATCGCCGCCGCCGAGTACTGCACGATCATGTGCCCCGACTCGGTGCCATCCTCGTTGCCGATCAGGAATGCGGGCAGGCCGTCGTTTGTGGACGGATCGACCAGCTTGTTGAGGCGGCGCTCGGAGATGGAGGCCAGTGTCGGGATGGCTGCCTTCACGTAGCTCATCGCCAACGCCAGCGGCATGCCATGGAAGTGGCCGGCAGAGATCACCTGCTCTTCGACGTGCTCGGCCTGCTTGTCGGGGAACACCAGTGGGTTGTCGGTGACCGCGTTGAGTTCGATCTCCAGCACGCGCTTGGCCTGCTCCACCGCATCGCGCACGGCGCCGTGCACCTGCGGAATGCAGCGCAGCGAGTAGCTGTCCTGCGGCTGGTGCTTCTTGCCGCCACGGAACGGCATGAAGCGGTCATAGAACTTCTCCCGGCCGTGGCGCTGGTCGGTCGGCACCCAGTCCCAGCCGATGTCGAAGCGGAGCGCCTGCGCCTCGGGCGTATCCCAGCTGCGCGGCAGCCACGGACGGAACTTCGGCACCAGGTGGTACGGGATGTCGGCCAGCGTCGATCCATCGAGCAGGTCGCGCAATCGCGCGGCCACGTGCACCTGGCCCGGATGCGGCCGCAGCGCGTGGACCTCTTCGGCGAACGCGCCGAGGCGGCCCGCGAACGCATCGATTGTCATGGCCGCCGCCAGATCGGCGGTGTCCAGCAGGTTGTCCAGGCGATAGGTCGCCAGCACGCCCATCGCCAGCATCTGCGCGGTGCCGTTGTTCAGCGCCAGGCCTTCCTTGTACGACAGCGAGACCGGCGACAACCCCACGCGCTTCAGCGCGTCGGCACCGGACATGCGCTCGCCTTCATGGAAGGCTTCGCCTCCGCCCAGCAGCACGATGGCCAGGTGCGACAACGGCGCCAGGTCGCCCGAGGCGCCCACCGATCCCAGCGAAGGCACCACCGGCACGATGCCGGCATTGAGCATCGCGGCAAGCGCCTGCAGCGTCTCGACGCGGATGCCGGAGTGGCCCTTCAGCAGCGTGTTGATGCGGATGCCGAGCATGGCGCGGACGATCTCCGGCGCCATCGGCTCGCCCACGCACACGGCATGGGTGACGATCAGGTTGTACTGCAGCTCTTCGTGCAGCGAGCGCCCGGACTTCACCGCGCCCGGCAGTTCGTCGCGCAGCGGATGCGCGCCGAGCAGCTTGTCGGCATTGCTGCCGAAGCCGGTGGACACGCCGTAGATCGGCTCTTCGCGGCGGACCTGTTCGGCCAGGAAGTCCGCGGCGCGCGCGACGTCCTTCAGTGCCCCCTTGTCCAACTCGACACTGGCACCGAACGCGATCTCGACCAGCCGGTCGCGGGTGAGGGATTTTCCATCCAGCAGGATCGGCTTCATGTCAGCGCCCCGCCAATGCGCGTGCCTGTTCCAGCTCCACCTTCAGGCTGCTGGCCAGTTCTTCGCGTTTCACGTCGAACTGCTGCTCGCGCAGCAGGTCCTTCACCGTCACCACGCCGCGCGCCAGTTCGTCCTCGCCCGCCAGCACCACGAAGCGGATGCCCGCGCGCGAGGCGTACTGGAACTGCTTGGCCAGCTTGCGGCTCTCCATCTGCACTTCGGTGTTGATGCCGGCCGCGCGCAGGCGACGCGCGATGTCCAGCGAGCCGGCCAGCTGGCCGTCATCCATCAACGCGACCATCGCCTGCACGCTGCTCTCGTCGCTGCCGGCGATCAGGCCGGCTTCGCGCAGCTGCCAGAACAGGCGGGTCAGGCCGATCGAGATGCCCACGCCCGGCAGCTTCGACTTGGTGTAATGGCTGGCAAGGTCTTCGTAGCGGCCGCCGGAGCAGATCGAGCCGATCTGCGGATAGCCGTCCAACTGGGTCTCGTAGACGGTGCCGGTGTAGTAATCCAGGCCGCGGGCGATGGAGAAGTTCAGGCAGTACGCGTCCTCGGGCACGCCCAGCGCCTTGACCAGTTCCAGCACTTCGCGCAGTTCGGCGATGCCCTGGTTGAAGGTGTCGCTGCCCTGCCCCAGCGCGTCGAGCCTGGCCAGCGCATCGGCGTGGCCGGTGCTGCGCACGGCGACGAAGTCGAGGATGCGGTCCACGCCCTCGGCCGACATGCCGAAGCCCTCGCCGGTCAGCGTCTCGCGCACGTAGTCGGCGCCGCGCTTGTCCAGCTTGTCCACTTCGCGCAGCACCAGTGCCTGCTGTTCGCCGTCGGTGACGCCCTGCGCCTCGAAGAAGCCGCGCATCAGCTTGCGATTGTTCAACTGGATGGTGAACTCGCCGATACCCAGCTCACTGAAAACGGCGTGGATCACCGCCAGGATCTCGGCGTCGAAGCGCACGCTCAGCGCATCCTTGCCGATCACGTCGATGTCGCACTGGTAGAACTCGCGGAAGCGGCCGCGCTGCTGGCGTTCGCCGCGATAGACGCGCTGGATCTGGTAGCGGCGGAACGGGAAGGTCAGTTCGTGTTCGTGTTCGGCCACGTAGCGGGCCAGCGGCACGGTCAGATCGAAGCGCAGGGCCAGTTCGGGCAGGCCTTCGCCTTCCTTCGCGAGCGCGCCAGTGGACTGGACGAAGTAGACCTGGCGCTCTGTCTCGCCGCCGGACTTGGTCAGCAGGGTCTCGGACAGTTCGAAGACCGGCGTTTCCACGGGCAGGAAGCCGAAGCGCTCGTAGTTCCGGCGGATGGTGTCCAGCATGCGCTGGAAGGCGATCTGCTCGCGCGGGAGCAGTTCCATCACTCCGGGCGGGGTACGGGGCTTGATCAAGCGAAAAACTCCAACGGACGGCAACAGCGCATTCTAAGTGGGAAGGCCGCATGCCGTAACGGAAACACCGCGCCCTATTGCCGCACGCGCGACGACTGCCTACAATGCGCGGCTCAACGGGGTGTAGCTCAGTCTGGTAGAGCGCTACGTTCGGGACGTAGAGGTCGCAGGTTCGAATCCTGTCTCCCCGACCAAAACACGAAGCCCGGGAAACAAAAGTTTCCCGGGCTTTTTGTTGACTGCCGCTTGCCCACCCCCGTCGCCTGCCCGCCATATCCACCGCCGGCCGGGCCGCAGCACCGCGCACCCTTCATCCAATCCCGCCGGCGACCCGTGGCTCTCTGAAGCGAGAGCCTCGAAGAAAATGTGCTGTGCATCACGGAATGATGACGCTGAACGTCACTCTTTGACCCCTCCTTCACGTGCCTCTCGTGGACGGGTGCCGACCTGACATCAAACACATTCAGGACAATCAGACACTATTGCGCCTTATTTCAACTAGTTCGCGCATAGTTGTTCATATTTATTTACATAGAATGAACTGAATACAAGTTCTGTTGTCCCTAACTCGGATGACTGGGAGAACTGGCAGAGTTTTTGCTTTAACCAGCGCAACGGACTACGCAACCGCGCCGCGTGACAGGCCCCCACTTGAATCTCCGGTTCTTCCCCCTCCCCCTCGCCCTGGCGTGTGCCACGGGTTTGTCCCTGCACCCCCTCGCCCTCCAGGCCGCGCCTGCGGAAACGCGGACGGTGTCTCGCCAAGCCCAGCTGGACGATGCCACGCGCCTGCGTGACCAGCGTCAATGGCTCTCGGCCCTCGCGATCTATGAGCGTCTGTTGTCCGCAGCTCCCTCGGACGAGGAGGCCTACCGGCTGCGCACGTTGACGCTGGCGGATCTCGGCAACGCCGAACGCGCATGGCAGCTTTATCGCGCTCGCCCGGCCATCTTCAGCGGGGCCGAAGCCGCGCGCATCGAGAATGACCGCTTGGCCCGCACGATCGTCTGGGGAGGCCTCTACGCACAGGACACGGCATCCCGGCTGGATGAAATGAAGCAGGCCGAACGCTTGATGGCGGAGCACCTTGCCAGCCTGACCCCGGCGCAGCGCGCCGAAGCCACGCGTCCACGCCTGGACACGCTGGTGATCCTGAATACGCTGGAAAAGCACGATGAAGTCGTGGCGGCATACCGTGCACTTCTTGCCGATGGCGTGGAAGTGCCTCCCTACGCTCTGGCCAAGGTCGGCGATTCGCTGCTGGCCACGCGCCAACCGGAGGAAGCCGCCGCGGCGCTCGAGATTTCGCTGGCGGCGATGCCTGGCGAGTTCGATATCCAACTGCTGCTGGCGTATGCCTATCTGGAATCGGAGCAGCACGCGCGCGCGCTGGCGATGCTGGATGCCCTGTCCAAGTCCAACGAGCCTTGGCCACGTGCCGCAGGCGCGCGCCTTGGCCACCAGAACTGGCACCGCTTCGAAGCCGACACCAATCACGCGATGGTGACGGCGTACGGCAACCGCCTGCAGGAAGCCCAGGTGGCGCTCGAAGCGCTCGCATCCGTGGCGCCGAACAACGCCGGCCTGCAATCACGGCTTGGCAATGTCTTCGGCATGCGCGGCTGGAGCGAGCGCGCCCTGGAACGCCAGCGCATGGCGATGACGCTGGATCCGCGCAGCACCGAAGCCCGTATCGGCGCCACCGAATCCCTGCTCGCGCTCGACCGCGTGGGCGATGCCCGCCTGCTTCACGACGCGCTGCTGGAACAGTTTCCTGGCAACACCCACGTGCAGCGCCTGGACCGCTACTGGAATGCGCACCTGGGTTGGCGCGGCCGCGCATGGGCCGCTGCGGGACGCAGTGACGCCGAAGGCACGACGACTGCATCGCCGCTGGGAAATCGCGACGGCGAGTACGGGGCGTACGTAGAGAGCCCGATGCTGGCTGATCGCTGGCGCGTGACCGCGCAGGCCAGCGATGCCTGGGCTGATTTCCAGGGCGAACGCGTGCATGCCCGCTACGCCGGCATGGGCATGCTCTACGCACACGACCGGCTGTCGCTGGAAGCACAAGCACTGCGCCCGAACGACCGGTACCTCGACGACACCGCCGTCGGAATGCGTGCCGGGTGGCGTTTCGGCGACACCGTGTCGGCCAGCGCCGCTGTCTTCCACGCGGACCCGGAAGCATCACTGCAGGCGCGCCGTAGCGGGATCGGGGCGGACAGCTGGCAGGCCGGGCTGGTGTGGTCGCCTTCGGAACAGGGGCAACTGGGTGCGCGCTACAAGCACTGGGACTACGACGACGGCAATCGACGCCAGGAGCTGGGTGTGTACGGCCAGCACAGGTGGATCACGCGACCGCACCTGTTGGTCGACATGATCGGCGACGCGTACGCATCGCGGGGCAGTCACGACGAAGCTCCCTATTTCAATCCTTCGGAGGATCGCGCATTCAACGCCGGCGTCCGCGTCGATCACGTCGCGTGGCGCCGTTACGAGCGCCACCTGCGGCAGCGCCTGGAGATCACCGCCGGCAGCTATTGGCAGGAAGGCCATGGCAGTGCATGGGTACCGCGCGCCAGCTACCGGCACGAATGGAAGTTGGCCATGGGTCACGTGCTGGATTACGGAATCGCCTGGTCGCGCCCCGTCTACGACGGCCAGCGCGAGCAGCGTGTGACGCTGGACATCGAATACCGGTGGGGAGAATGAGCATGGCAAGCATCCTCGACAACCTGCTCCTGCGGGCGTGCCTGTCGCTGTTCGCGCTACTGCCCTTCGCGGCCTTCGCAGGCGATACCGCACCCGCCACGAGCACCGTGGAGGTGGCCGGCGAACGCTTGCTGGTGCTCAGCTACCACGACATCCGCGACGATGTCGCCCGAAAAGGTGACCCGGATGGCTACGCAGTCAGCACGCAGAACTTTGCCGCCCACCTGGACTGGCTTTCGGGCCACGACTATCACCCGGTCAGCCTGGGAGAGGTGCTGGCGGCCTCGCGTGGCGAGCGCGCATTGCCCGACAAGGCCGTGCTGCTGACCTTCGACGATGGACTGCGCAGCGTGTATACGCATGCGTTCCCGCTGCTGCGTGCCTACGGTTACCCGGCCCTGGTCGCGGTGGTGACGGACTGGGTGGACCTGCCGGCTAACCGGCAGGTGGACTACGGCCCCCGCATGTTCACGCACGATGATTTCCTCACCTGGGCACAACTACGTGAAATGCAGGCGACCGGACTGATCGAAGTCGCATCGCACAGCCATGATCTGCACCACGGCCTGCAGTCGAACCCCCAGGGCAACTCGACCCCGGCGGCGATCACACGCCGCTACGACGCGACGGCCCGCCGTTACGAGAGCGAAGGCGAATACCGCGCGCGCATCCGTGCCGACCTGGAGGCGAGTGCCGACACGCTGCAGCGCGAACTGGGCGTGCGTCCGCGCGCCATCGTCTGGCCATATGCGGCGTACAACAGCGTCAGCAACGACATCGCCGAAACGCTGGGCATGCCGGTGTCCTTCGATCTTGAAGGCCGCGAACAGAAGGTCGGCAGCGATCTGCATGGGCTGGCGCGCCTGCTGCTGAGCGATAACCCGAGCATCGGCGACCTCGCCTACGAATTGCGCCATGACGAGGACGTTGCCGGCGTCCGCGCCATGCAGGTCGACCTGGATTACGTCTACGACGCCGATCCCGCGCAGCTGGATCGCAACCTCGATGCGCTTCTGGAGCGGGTCAAGCGCATCGGCCCGACCCATGTGTTCCTGCAGGCTTTCGCCGATCCCGACGGCAACGGTTCCGCCGATGCACTGTACTTCCCCAACCGCCACCTGCCAGTCCGCGCGGACCTGTTCAACCGCGTGGCCTGGCAACTGCGCACGCGGACGGGGGTGAAGGTGCTGGCGTGGCTGCCGGTACTCGGCTTCGAGCCGCAGGACGCAACACAGCGCCGGGCGCTGGCACTGCCGGAGCGCAAGGGCGACATCTTCCGGCTGGACCCCTCCAATCCCCGCGCCCGCGCACTGATCAGCGACATCTACGAAGACCTGGCCATCGCCAGCTACTTCGAGGGGCTGCTGTTCCATGACGATGCCTACCTGCGCGACGACGAGCTCCCGCGGCTCGGTGGTTCCGACACGCGCGCGCAGTTGCTGGTCGACTTCACCCATGAGTTGAAGCGCTCCGCCGAGCGCTGGCGGCCGAAGCTGCTGACGGTCCGCAACCTTTACGCACGCACCGTGCTGGAACCCGAGAGCCAGCAATGGTTCGGCCAGCGCCTGGACACCTTCCTCACGGCCTACGACTACACCGCGCTGATGGCGATGCCGTGGATGGAAGGCGAACATCGGCGGCCGGAGGCATGGATGCGCGAGCTGGCCGACGCGGTGCGCGCGCACGACCCGGCGTTCAGAAAAACGCTGTTCGAACTGCAGACGCGCGACTGGCGCGCCGGCACGCCGATCCCCGGCGACACGTTGCAGGCCCTGGTGCGGCAATTGCAAGCCGACGGCGTACGGCACCTGGGCTGGTACCCGGACGACTTCATCGGCAACCAGCCGCGCCTCCCGGATGTGCGCGGCACCCTGTCCTCGCGCAGCTTTCCTTACGAGGAACGGTGATGGCCCCGCTACTAGACGCACTGTTCCAGTTCGCGTTCCTGTACCCCATCGTGATGTCCTTCTTCTGGATGTCCGGCGGGCTGTACTACTACTTCCGCCGCGAACGGCATGCGCGTCCGCGCAACGACCCGCCGCCGATGACCGTGATGCCGTTCGCCACCCTGCTGATCCCCTGCCACAACGAGGGCGACAACGTCGACGACACCATCGGCGCAGCGCTCGCGCAGCAGTACCCCGACTTCGAGGTCATCGCCATCAACGACGGCAGCCGCGATGACACGGGCGAGCGCTTGAACGCGCTGGCCGCCGTGCACCCGCGTCTCCGGGTGATCCATCTGGACCGCAACCTCGGCAAGGCGAACGCGCTGCGCATGGGCGCTCTGGCGGCACGCAGTGAATACCTGGTCTGCATTGACGGCGACGCGCTGCTGGACGAGTACGCCACCCATTGGATCATCTGGCACCTGACGTCCGGACCGCGCGTCGGCGCGGTGACCGGCAATCCACGCATCCGCAACCGGTCCACCCTGCTGGGGCGCCTGCAGGTGGGTGAGTTCTCTTCGATCATCGGCATGATCAAGCGTGCGCAACGGGTGTACGGGCGCATCTTCACCGTGTCGGGCGTGATCAGCGGCTTCCGTCGCACCGCCCTGCACCGTATCGGCTATTGGGCCGACGACATGGTGACGGAGGACATCGACATCAGCTGGCGCCTCCAACTCGATCACTGGGACATCCGTTACGAGCCCAACGCACTGTGTTTCATCCTGATGCCGGAAACGCTGAAGGGTCTCTGGCGCCAGCGCCTGCGGTGGGCACAGGGCGGCGTTGAAGTACTGCTCCGCCACAGCGTGGGCATGTTCAGCTGGCGCAAGCGGCGCATGTGGGCCGTGCTGCTCGAGTACCTGCTGAGCGTGGGCTGGGCGTACACCATGCTGCTCATCATGCTGTTATGGGCGTTGGGAAAATTCGTCGCACTGCCGCCTTCGCTGTACGTACACACCCTGCTGCCTTCGTGGCATGGAGTGATCCTGGCGCTGATCTGCATGTTGCAGTTCGCCAGCAGCATCGTCATTGACCGACGCTACGAGACCGCGGTGGGACGCAACTACTTCTGGATGATCTGGTACCCGATGGCGTACTGGATGCTGAGTCTGTTCACCACCGTGGTGGCTGTGCCCAAAACGCTGATGCGTCGTCGGCGTGGTCGCGCCACGTGGGTGAGCCCTGACAGGGGAATACGATGAAGTTCGATTCACGTCTGATCCGCAAACCGATGAAGCAGCCAAGGCTGCAACGCGCAGCCTGGGGCTTCGTCACGCTGGGGTTCTGGATGGTTTACGTTTACCTGTGGACGCCGCTGGCGACGCTGCTGCTTTGGCTGCTCGGTTTCCGCACGGCATTCTTCGAGCTTTACGTGCGCGAGCACGCCATCGAGCCATTCCTGCTCTTCTCCCTGCCGCTACTGGCGGTGGCTTGTGCGCTGATGCTGATCGCGTGGGCCGAGTACAACCGGCTGCGCTTCAGCCGGGTGGACCGCCGCAGCCAGCCGCGCAGCGCTACCCTGCCGGACGTGGCACAGGCTCTCGGCGCGCCGCAGGCCGTCGCGCGGGCGCTGGTGCAAGGCAAGATCACCGTACTGCACATGGGCGAGGATGCCTGTCCGCACGGCTTCACTGCGATCGCCGATCCAGGCTGATCGACACCATCAGAGCAGGTCCGGGTGCCGTACCTGCCCCTCGCCGCGCACCACGAACCGCTCGATGGTGAGCGCTTCCAGACCCATGGGCCCGTAGGAATGCAAGCGGGTGGTCGAAATGCCGATCTCCGCACCCAGCCCGAGTTCGCCGCCATCGGAGAAGCGCGAGGAGGCGTTGACCATCACCACGGCGGACCGCAATGCATTGAGGAACCGCTCCGCGTGTGCGGGATCGCGGGTCACGATGACTTCGGTGTGATCGGAGGTATGGCGGCGGATGTGGGCAATGGCGGCCTCCAGGTCGTCGACCACACCGACCGCGATCACCAGGTCGAGGAACTCGGCGGCGAAGTCCTCCTCGGTCGCGGCAACGGCATCCGGCACGAAGGCCCTGCCCGCCTCGTCCACGCGCACCTCGACGCCGCGCGCGCACAGCGCGGCGACCGCACGCGGCAGGAAGCCAGGCGCAATGTCCCGATGGACCAGCAGCGTCTCCAGCGAATTGCAAGCCGATGGACGCGACACCTTGCCGTCGAGCAGCAGGTCCAGCGCCAGGTCCTCGTCGGCGCCGGCATCCACGTACTGGTGGCAGACGCCCTTGTAGTGCTTGATCACCGGCACGCGCGCGTGTTCGGCGACGAAACGGATGAGTCCCTCGCCCCCGCGCGGGATCACCAGGTCGACGATGTCGTTCAACTGGATCAGTTCGAGAATGGTGTCGCGGCGCAGGTCTTCGACGAGGGTCAGCACGGCCTCGGGCAATCCGGCCTCGCGCAGTGCCCGCTTCAGCGACGCCGCGATGGCGGTGTTGGAATGGATCGCTTCCGAGCCACCGCGCAGGATCACCGCGTTGCCCGCCTTCAGGCATAGCGCCGCTGCGTCGGCGGTGACGTTCGGGCGCGCCTCGTAGATCATCGCGATCACGCCCAGCGGCACGCGCACGCGTTCGACATGGATCCCGTTGGGCCGGTCGTAGGCGCGGGTGACCTGGCCGACAGGGTCCGGAAGCTCCGCGACTTCGCGCACGGCAGCGGCGATGCCCTGCAGGCGTGCCGCATCCAGACGCAGGCGGTCCAGCATGGCGCTGCCGATGCCTTTCGCCGCTGCCGCTTCGATATCGCGTGCGTTGGCGGCCAGGATCGGCACTTCGTCGGCCAACAGCGCATCGGCCATCGCGCGCAGCAAGGCCGTCTTCGCCTGCGTGGACAACGTGGCGATGGACGTCGCCGCATCACGGCACTGCAGGGCTTGCTGGGTGATGGCGCCGGTCATGCGGATTCCCGTGTTCGAGTTCACACCAGGACGAGGTCGTCGCGATGCACGACGTTCTCGCCGTAGGTGTAGCCGAGGATGCCTTCGATATCGCGCGAATGGCGCCGCGCGATGCGGCGGATGTCGACCGCCGAGTACTGGCTGACGCCGCGCGCGATGCGATGGTCGCCCGTCTCGTCGCGCAGCACCAGCTCGACCATGTCGCCTCGGCGGAAGTCGCCCTCCGCCGTGGTCACGCCACCCGGCAACAGCGACGCCCCCTTCTGTCCCATCGCGTTCGCCGCACCGGTATCGACCACGATGGCGCCGGCTTCCACCGGCACGTTGCGCAGCCAGTACTTGCGCGCCGCGAGGCGGTTCTGCGCCGGGTGGAAGCGCGTGCCGAGCAATGCGCCGCGCGCGAGCGCGGACACGGTCAAGGCCTGCGTGCCATTGAACAGGAACGTCTCGATGCCGGCCGCCGCCGCCTTGGCCGCCGCCTCCAGCTTGGTATGCATGCCGCCGGTACCGACGCCGCTGCCGGTGCCACCCGCCATGGCGAAGAACGCCGGCGTCAGCGCCTCGACGTCCATGATCGGACGCGCATCCGCGTGGGTGCGCGGGTTGGCGGTATAGAAGCCATCGATGTCGGTCGCGATGAACAATGCGTCGGCGTCGATCAGCGCCGCGACAACCGCAGCGAGATTATCGTTGTCGCCGAGCTTCAGTTCGTCGACGGAGACGGTGTCGTTCTCGTTGACCACCGGCAACGCGCCCAACGCCAGCAACTCTTGCAGCGTCGCGCGCGCGTTGAGGTAGCGACGGCGGTTGCGCAGGTCGTCGTGGGTCAGAAGCACCTGCGCCACGGGACGGTCGAAGAAACGCTGCCACAGCGCGATCAGCTGCGCCTGCCCCAGCGCCGCCAGTGCCTGACGCTCGGCCATGGCTACGCCCGCCTGCGGCTTGCGGTGCAGCAGGCCGCGTCCGGCCGCGACCGCGCCGGAGGAAACGATCACCACTTCGCGCCCGGCAGCGATGCTGGACGACACGAACTGCGCCAGGTTCAGCGCATGGCGAGGACTGAGCCCCTCGCCTTCCGCCGCCAGCAGGCTGCTGCCCACCTTGAGCACGGCGCGACGCCAGGCCGGCAACGGTTGTTCGGTGAACAGCGGCGGCGTGGCGAGGGTCATGGTGTCAGCTCAGCGGGTGTTCCATTCGTACACGGTGAGATCGGAGGTGCCGGTCAGCGCCAGGGGATCGCGCGCGGCTATCGCCTTCGCTTCATCCAGAGAGGCGACGTTCACGAGCACGTAGGCGCCGCCTGTCCTGTCGCTGAAGCCACCGGTCAACTCCAGTTGCCCGGCGGCGCGCAGTTCGTCGAGGAACGCGAGATGCGGCGCGATGACGGCATCGTCGAACGAAGGACGGCGCATCGCCATGACGAGGTAGCGCGTCATAGCGCATCCCAGCGGGCGAGCAGTTCATCCAGACGCAGATCGGCAGCGGCGCCGGGCGACACGCGCGCGGCGAGGCTGCCTTCGGGCGTGCGGCCTTGTCCCGCGCTGTCGGCGGATGCGGCAGCCGCCTTGTAGGCCTCTCGGAACGGTACGCCCGCGACCGCAGCTTCGACCGCGACGTCGGTGGCGTACATGCCGGAATCGATAGCCGCACGCAGCCTGTCCCCGCGCCATTCCAGGTTCGCCAGCAACGCCGGCAGCAGTTCCAGGGCCGGCAATCCGCGACCGAAGCCATGGAAGATCGCGCCCTTGCTGGCCTGCAGGTCGCGGTGGTAACCCGAGGGCAGCGACAGCAGCTGTTCGATCTCGGTACGCGCGGCGGCGACACTGGCGTGGGTGGCGCGCATCAACTCGATGACGTCAGGATTGCGCTTGTTCGGCATGATCGAACTGCCGGTGGTGTACTGCGCCGGCAGCGCAACGAAGCCGAACTCGGCGCTGGTGAACAGCGACAGGTCCCAGGCGATGCGGCGCAGGTCCAGCGTGGCGCCGCCCAGCGCTTCCAGCGCGGCGAGCTCGAACTTGCCGCGCGACAGCTGCGCGTAGATCGGACTGACCTGCATGCGCGCGAAGCCGAGCGCGGCCGTGGTGTGCTCGCGGTCGAGCTTCAGGTTGACACCGTAGCCGGCGGCCGTGCCGAGCGGATTGGCGTCGACCAGTTTCAGCGTGTCGCGCGCGCGGGTGGTGTTGTCGATGAAGGCTTCCGCCCATCCCGCCCACCACATCCCGGCCGACGAGACGACGGCACGCTGGATATGGGTGTAGCCGGGCAGCGGCAGGTCGCGCTCGGCCTGCGCGCGGTCGAGCGCGACCTTGGCGATCTCGCGCGACAGCACCGCCACGCGGGCCAGTTTTTCCTTCAACCAGAGGCGCGTGGCGACCAGGATCTGGTCGTTTCGGCTGCGGCCGGTGTGGATCTTGCGACCGGCATCGCCGAGGCGCTCGGTCAGCCTCGCTTCGATGGCAGAGTGACCGTCTTCGAAACGTTCGTCCAGCACGAAATCGCCACGACGGAAATCCTCGGCAAGGGTCGCCAGTTCGCGTTTCAGTCCGACCAACTCGTCGCCGGACAGGATGCCGATGCGCTGCAGGCCTTCGGCATGCGCGGTGCTCGCCTGGATGTCGTGCAGGAAGAACTCGCGGTCCAGCACCACATCGTCGCCGGCCAGGAAACGCTGGATCTCCGCGTCCACCGCCACGCCGGGCTTCTGCCACAACAGATCACTCATGCCGTCGTCTCCTGCGGAATGCTTTCCAGTTCATCGAACCCGAACGCCAGGTTGAGGTTCTGCATCCCCTGCGTCGCCGCGCCCTTGAGCAGGTTGTCCAGCGTCGCGACCACGACCAGGCGCTTGCCGCCGGGGGCAAGGGTGAAGCCACCGATCTCGACGCCGTGTTTGCCTGCAATGCGGCTGACCCACGGCGCTTCGTCGAGGACATGGACCAGCGGCTCATGCGCATAGCGTTCTCGATAGAGCGCGCGGATGTCGTCCACCTTGGTTGCCTGCTGCAGCCACAGGTTCACCGTCATGGTGATGCCACGGAAATGCGGCGCAACGTGCGGCATGAACTCCACGGGCACGCCCAGCTGGCGGCTGACTTCGCGCTCGTGCATGTGGTCGGTCAGCGCGTACGGCATCAGGTTGTCGCGCAGCAGGTCGGTATTGTTCTTGTCCGACGGCGTGGTGCCCGCGCCGGAATAACCGGATACGCCGAAGCACTGCGGCGGACCCGCCAGCCGGTCGCGCAGCGGCGCGATGGCCAGCTGCATGGCGGTGGCGTAGCAGCCGGGATTGCTGATGCGCTTCTGGCCGGAGTACTTCTGCCGAGTGAGTTCCGGCAGGCCGTAGTACCAGCGCTCGTCGAAGCGGAAATCCGCCGACAGGTCGACCACGGTGGTGTCTGGCGCCTGCGCATCGATGGCCGCCACCAGCTCGGCCGCCTTGCCGTTGGGCAGTGCCAGGATCACCGCGTCGGCACCCTTCGAGCCGACCTGTTCGTGACTCAGGCTCTCGTAGCGCAGCTCACCAGTGAACCCTTCGATATGGTCGCTGACTTTCTGCCCGTCGAGCTCGCGCGAAGACACGAACGCCAGTTCGAAGTGCGGGTGGCGGGCGATCAGGCGGATCAACTCGGCGCCGGTGTGGCCGCGGGCGCCGACGATGCCGACGGTCTTGGTGGTGCTCATGGGGAATCCTGTTCGTGCCGGGCCAGCTTGGCCAGCAGGTTGCGTTTCACCGCCGGCCATTCACCGTCGATGATCGAGAAGACGACGGTATCGCGTGGCGAGCCATCCGTGTGGCGCTTGTGGTTGCGCAGCACGCCGTCCTGCTTCGCGCCCAGCCGGGCGATGGCCGCGCGCGAGCGATGGTTGAACCAGCTGGTCTCGAACACCACGCTGATGCAGCCCAATGTTTCGAAAGCATGGGTGAGCAGGAGCAGCTTGGTTTCCGTGTTGACGCCGGTGCGCTGCACATCGGGCGCGTACCAGGTGTAGCCGATGCTGAGCTTGGGCACGTCCGCTTCCAGCCCATAGAAGCGGGTGCTTCCAACGATGCGGCCATCCGCGTCCCGCACCACGAACGGCAGGACGCGACCGTCGGCCTGCGTCGCCAGCACGGCCTCGACGTAGCGCTCGACGTCCGCCGCCTTGGGCACCTGCGTGAACCACAGTGCAGACAGCTCGTCGCCTGCCAGCGCGGCACGCAGGCCGTCGACGTGGTCGCGCGACATGGGCTCAAGCCGCGCATGGCGACCCGTGAGGACGGGCGTCTGCTGCCACGCGGGGGGAAGTGCGGCAACCATGTCAGTCCTTCAGCGTCGGCAGGCGTGTACGGCAATGCGCCACGCAACGCTCGATGTCGGCGAAGTCTTCGATGCCGTACCAGAACACCTTCCACTTCTCCTGCTTGTAGCAGCCATCGGATTCTGCGTAATAGAAGATGTTGACCGCATTGTTGTGGCGCGAGCGCCAGAACAGCTGCGGATTCTCCTCGCGCATCACGTGCCAGACAGCCCGGCCCAGCCCCTCGCCCTGCGCGTCATCGAGCACGGCGAACTTGTCCAGGTAGGCGAAGCCCTCCTCCTGCGTCAGGATCAACGCCGTGCGGTAGTTCTCGCTGACATACACGCGGTACGGCGCGGTGCGCTCGAAGTAATCGGGCAGCAAGGTGCGGCCGAAGCTGGATTCGATCAGCGTACGCAGGCGCGGCAGGTCGACGCCCTCCCACGAGCCCTCGAAGCGCAACACGCGTTCGCCGCGCCGGACCAGCGTGCCGGAGCCCTTGTGCGTGAACAGCTCCTTGGCCAGTTCCGCCGGCTTGGTGATCGACACCGACGAGGTCAGCGGCAGACGGTCCAGCAGATCCTTGATCTGTTCGATCTTCACCCGCATGCCGCCGTTGATCCACGGCTGGGCCATCAGTTCGTCGTACTCGGTCGACAGGTTGATAGAATCGATCACCCGGCCTTCCGCATCCAGCAGGCCACCGGTACCGGTCAGGAAGATGATCTTGTACGGCTGCAACACCTGCACCAGCTCGTTGGCGGCGAAGTCGGCGTTGATATTGAGGATCTGGCCACCGACGGTTTCGCCCATGCTGGCGATCACGGGAATGGAGCCGGCTTTCATGCTGGCTTCGATGGGAGCCTGGTTGATGCGGGTGACGTCGCCGACCAGGCCATAGGTGGCCTGGTCCTTGTACTCGGCCTCGAACACGCCGGAGACAATCGACGTGGCACGCGCACCGACCTGCTGCAGCGCTTCCACCAGCGCCAGGTTCTGCTGCAGGAACACCTTGCGCACGATGGCCAGCACGTCCGGCGTGGTGACGCGCAGGCCGTTGACGGTCTGCTTGGTGATGCCGGCGGCGGTCATTTCCTCATCAAGCTGCGGCCCCGCACCATGGACGACGATGGGCGTCAGCCCGACTTCCTGCAGGAACGTCAGCGAGGACGTCAGCGCTTCGAGATCATCGCGCAGCACCGCACCGCCGACCTTCACCACGGCGAAGCGCTTGGCATCCAGCTGCGAGAAGCGCTTGACGTACTGCGAGATCTCCTTCGCGCTGGCCATGCTGGACAACAGGCGGATGATGGTCTGGCGGGTTTGCTTGTTCGATTCCATGTCGATTTCATGAGCTTCTGTAGGAGGGGCTTCAGCCCCGACTGCGATGGTTGATGTGCCGGTCGGGGCTGAAGCCCCTCCTACATATCAATTCGCCTGACCAAGAATCTTCGCCACGCTGTCGGCGTACCGCTGCAACTGCTCCAGCGATACCCATTCGTTGGCCGTATGCGCCTGCGCGATGTCGCCCGGACCATAGACGAACGCGGTAAGGCCGGCGGCCGAGAACAGCGAGGCTTCTGTCCAGAAGTCCACCGCATTGCCGATCGGCAGACCCAGATCATCAGCCAGGTCGCGCGCGGCGAGACGCCGTTCCTCCGCCCGCGCCACATCGCCCGATGGCAACGACGGACCGCGGAACGTTTCCTCGTACTCGGCCAACGCATCGGGATTGGCAAGGCTGCGGAACATGGCATGCAGCTCGGCCGGATCCTGCGACGGCAGCGGGCGGAAACCGAAGCGCACTTCAGCACTGGGCGCGATCATGTTCGCCTTGATGCCGCCCTCGACCCGGCCGATGTTGAAGCGCAGGCCGGTCAGTCCGCCAAAACGCAGGTGATGCTGGGCCTGCACGAAATCCAGCGCCGAGGTGCCCCAGCGCATCGCGTTGTGCAGGGCGCTGAGCGACAGCGCGTTCTCGGCAGAGGCATGCCCGGCCTGGCCCTTGAACGCCATGCGGACAGCACTGATGCCGCGGTGCGCGAGCACGGCCTGGCACTGCGTCGGCTCGGCGATGATCGCCTCGGCGAAGCCATGATCGCGTGCCAGGAAGGCGGCGATGCAACGCGCGTCGTTCGCCTCCTCGTCGGTTGTGAACAGGAACGCGGCGTCGCCTTTCGTCACCTGCGCGGCAGCGACCAGTGCCGCGGCCGCACCCTTGATGTCGCAGGCGCCCAGGCCGATGGCACGGTCGCCTTCGATGCGCAGCGCATGCGGATCGGCGCTCCACGCCGGCGACGACGGCACCGTGTCCAGGTGCACGTTGAACACGCGCTTCGGCTGTCCGCGCACGGCGAAGAACGACACCGCGCCAGCGCCGTGGTCGGTCACTTCGATGGTGAAGTCCGCCAGCTGCGTGCGCAGATAGTCGAAGATCCCGTCAGTACCGATGTCACGCGGCGGGTTGCGGGTGTCGAAGGACACCAGCTTGTCGAGGTGTTGGAGAACGGATGGCAGCATGGTGTGTGTCCGTGGACCGTCGTCGTATCGAACGTCATCCCGGCGCGCACCGGGATCCATTTTGCTCTTGCTTCTGGAGCGTCCGAAGCAGAATCAAACTGGATTCCAGCTTGCGCTGGAATGACGGCAGGGCGTTTCCTGAAGACTCAGCGGTTGATCTCGGCCCACAGGGTCGAGCTCATGCCGAACAGCTTGATGAAGCCCTCGGCTTCCTCGACGCCCCAGTCCGCCGACTGCGCGTAGGTCGCGCCCTTGGCGTTGAGGATGTGCGGGGACTTCACCGCCACCGCATCGACGCGGCCGCCACGGGTTTCCAGTACCACTTCGCCGTTGACGGTGGCCTGCGAGGACTGCAGGAACGCCTCCAGGTCGGCCTTCAGCGGGTCGTGGTAGAAGCCTTCGTACACCAGCTCCACCCACTTGCGCGCGATCTCGGGCTTGAAGCGGTTCTGCTGCTTGGTCAGCACGGTCTCTTCCAGCGCGCGATGCGCGGCCAGCAGCGACACCAGGCCAGGCGCTTCGAACACGATGCGACCCTTCAGGCCGATCACGGTGTCGCCGGTATACACGCCGCGCCCCACGCCGTAAGGCGCGAACAGCGCATTCAACTTCGCCAGCAGCGCGGCACCGGCAACGGGCTGCCCGTCCAGGCTGACCGCCTCGCCGTTCTTGAAGCCGACCGTCACCCGCAACGGCTCCACCGGCCATTCGGCGCGCGGCGCGCACCAGCCACGGGCGCCCTCGCCCGGGGCTTCCCACCGATCGATCTCGCCGCCGGACATGGTCAGGCCCAGCAGGTTCTCGTTGATGGTGTAGCTCTTCTGCTTGGCGCGCACGCCGAAGCCTCGCTCTTCCAGGTAGGCCTGTTCGTAGGCTCGGGTCTGGGTGTGTTCCTTCTGGATCTCGCGGATGGGCGCCACGATGCGATAGTCGCCGCTGGCCTTCACGGCGAGGTCGAACCGCACCTGGTCGTTGCCCATGCCGGTGCAGCCGTGCGCGATCGCGTTCGTGCCCAACTCGGCAGCGCGCTTCAGCGCGGCGTCGACGATCAGGTAGCGGTCGGACACCAGCAGCGGGTACTGGCCCTGGTAGCCCTCGCCCGCCCACACGAACGGCTTGACGAAGCCCGACCAGATCGCCGGGCCGCCGTCGACGGTGACGTGGCTGGCCACACCCAGCTCGGCGGCGCGCTGCTCGATGAAGGCGCGTTCCTCGGCGTCGACGCCGCCGGTGTCGGCGAACACGGTATGCACGGCCCAGCCGCGCTCCTTCAGGTAGGGCACGCAGAAGCTGGTGTCGAGGCCGCCGGAGAAGGCGAGGACGATGTCTTTGGAGTCGGAAGCAGTCATTTCTGGATTCTCTGGAGGTGTGCCCCCTCCCCCGCATCGCGGGGGAGGGTTGGGGTGGGGGCGATGGGACGGGGTCGA
>NZ_CAMPJD010000018.1 GCF_946886695.1 uncultured Pseudoxanthomonas sp.
CGCCCTTGGACAGGTCGTCGTCGGCGACCACTTCGGCGGCGGCCCATTCCAGCGCTTCGCGCTCGGCGCGCTCGCGCTCGGCCTTCTCGACGCGGTCGATCAGGTCGTTGTCGATCCTGCGGGCGGCGATTTCACGCAGCGCCAGCACGGTGGGCTTGTCCTGGTGCTCGCTGTTGTCGATGGTCGGCTCCACGCCGTTCGCCAACTGGCGAGCGCGCTTGGCAGCCATCGTGACCAGGTCGAAACGGTTATCGACGACTTCCAGGCAATCTTCAACGGTGATGCGGGCCATGCGGGCTCCCGGCAGCCTGTTGGCCGCCCAGTGAATGGGGAAAGGGCGGCGATTGTAGGCGGGCGGCCCAGGCAATGCAAGCCTTTCCTTGAAAATCAGCTAGTTAGCGACAAATCCCCTGCAGGAGGGACATCAGCCCCGACCAGCGGCCGACGAACACCATTGCCTTGCGATCGGGGCTGACGCCCCTCCTGCAGCTGGACCGCTTATTCGGCCAGAAGGGTGGCGATCAGGCCGGCGTGCCGGACATCCTGGGCCTCCCGGCGCAGTCGGCTGGCGGTGAAGATGGCGTGCATCTGCTCGACGGCGGTCTCGAACACATCGTTGACGATCACGTAGTCGAATTCCGCGTAGTGCGACATCTCCTCGCGGGCGGCCGCCAGCCGGCGCCGGATGACCTCCTCGCTATCCTGTCCGCGCGCACGCATGCGCTGTTCCAGCGCGTCGCGCGATGGCGGCAGGATGAACACACTGACCGCGTCCGGCACCTTCTCGCGCACCTGGCGGGCGCCCTGCCAGTCGATTTCCAGCAGCACGTCCTTGCCTGCCGCGAGCTGCGGCTCCACCGACTGGCGCGCGGTGCCCTTCCAGTCGCCATGCACCTCGGCGTACTCGAAGAAGTCGCCTGCGCGGATCATCGCCTTGAACTCGTCGGCGCTGATGAAGTGGTAGTGCTGCGCATGCCGTTCACCGGGACGCGCGCCACGCGAAGTGAACGAGATCGACAGCGCGATATCCTCGTCCCGCGCCAGCACGGCGTTGACGATGCTGCTCTTGCCCGCTCCCGAGGGGGCCGCGACGATGTAGAGGGTTCCGCGCTTCATTCGATGTTCTGCGCCTGTTCGCGGATCTGGTCGATCAGCACCTTCAGCTCCACGGCGATGTTGGTGGTGCGGACGTCGACCGACTTGGAGCCGAGGGTGTTCGCTTCACGGTTGAATTCCTGCAACAGGAAGTCCAGCCGCCGACCCTGCGGTTCCTTCTGGGTGAAGACGCGGCGGATCTCCTTGATATGGCTGTCGAGGCGGTCGAGTTCCTCGTCCACGTCGAGCTTCTGCAACCACAGCACGAGTTCCTGCTCCAGCCGGCCCTGCTCCATGTTCTGCGCCACGTCGGCCAGGCGCAGTTCCAGCTTCTGCCGTTGCCCGGCGCGGATCTGCGGGATCAGGGTCCGTACCTCGGCCGCCAGCGCGGCAATGCCATCCACGCGCTCCAGGATCGCTGCCACCAGCTTGCCGCCCTCGCGTTCGCGCGCCGCGACGAACTGGTCAAGCACCGCGTCCAGCAAGGCCAGGGCCTCGGCCTGCAGCACATCCATGTCCACGCCCTTGCTCTGCAGCACGCCGGGGAACTGCAGCAGGTCGGTCAGATCGGTGCGCAGGTTGGGCAGGCGCGAGGACAGTTCCAGCGCGAGCTCAGACAGCTGTGCGATGACGCCGGGATTGATCTGCAGGGCACCCTCGCCTTCCGGCGCCCGCAGGCGCAGCGTCAGGTCCAGCTTGCCGCGCGAGACGCGCGAGGCCACCCGTTCGCGCAGGGCCGGTTCGAGCACGCGCAGTTCGTCCGGCAGGCGGACACCCAGTTCCAGGAAACGGTGGTTGACCGCGCGCAGTTCGGCGGCGAGCGACCCGCCCTCGGTGGCGCGCTCGGCAGTGGCGAACGCCGTCATGCTGCGGATCATGCAGGTGCCCATCGGACCAGTGAGCGGCGCATCTTAGCAGCCCGCGTGGCGCGGACCGGGCACGGCGGGCCCAACCTGCCCGAATGGCACGGACTGCTAGACTTCGCGCCCCTCATCGCGGATGCCCCCATGTCCTTCTCCCGTCCCAGCACCCGCCTCCCCGACCAGATGCGTGACGTCAGCATCCTGCGCAACTACACCCGCCATGCGGAAGGCTCAGTGCTGGTCAGCTTCGGCCACACCCGCGTGCTGTGCACCGCGACAGTGGAAAACAAGGTGCCGGGCTTCCTGCGCGGCAAGGGCGAAGGCTGGGTGACCGCCGAATACGGCATGCTGCCGCGCTCCACCCACACCCGCAGCGACCGTGAGGCATCGCGCGGCAAGCAGGGCGGGCGCACGCTGGAGATCCAGCGCCTGATCGGCCGCACGTTGCGTGCCTGCGTGGACCGTGGCGCCTTGGGCGAACGCACCATCACCCTGGACTGCGATGTGCTGCAGGCCGACGGCGGCACCCGCACCGCCGCCATCACCGGCGCTTACGTGGCCCTGGTGGACGCGGTGAACTGGCTGAAGGCGCGCAATGAGATCAAAGGCGCGCGCGACCCGATCCATGGCGCCGTCGCCGCGGTGTCGGTGGGCATCTACCGCGGCGTGCCGGTGCTGGACCTGGATTATGCCGAGGACAGCGACTGCGACACCGACATGAACCTGGTGATGAACGACGGCGGCGGCTTCATCGAGCTGCAGGGCACCGCCGAAGGCCACGCGTTCCGCCGCGATGAACTGGATGCGCTGCTCGCCCTGGGCGAGAAGGGCATCGGCGAGCTGTTCGCCGCGCAGCGGGCGGCACTGGCGGGCTGACGTCGCTCCCACAACCGCCTCACTCGAATGCCGATATGCCACAGATCCTCAGCCTGATCACCCTGCTGGTCGACGACTACGACCTTGCCATCGCGCACTACTGTGGCGCGCTCGGCTTCGAGCTGCGCGAGGACACAGACCAGGGCCACAAGCGCTGGGTGCATGTCGCCCCGCCGGGCAGCACCGAAACCGGCCTGCTGCTGGCGGTCGCCAGCACCGACGAACAGCGCGCGCGCATCGGCGACCAGACCGGCGGGCGCGTGGGCTTCTTCCTGCAGACCGACGACTTCTGGCGCGACCATGCGCGCATGGTCGCCGCCGGCATCGAGTTCCTCGAAACCCCGCGCGAGGAAAGTTACGCCACCGTCGCGGTGTTCCGCGATGCGTACGGCAACCGCTGGGACTTGCTGCAACCCAAGGACTGATCCGACATGAAGCTCGTTCTCGCCTCCTCCAACCACGGCAAGCTGGAAGAACTGCGCAGCCTGCTGGCCGATACCGGCATCGAACTGATCGCACAGTCCGACCTGGGCGTGGAGGATGCCGACGAAACCGGCGCCACGTTCATCGAGAACGCCCTGATCAAGGCGCGCCATGCCAGCCTGCAGACCGGGCTACCCGCACTGGCCGATGATTCAGGCATCTGCGTGGACACGCTGAACGGTGCGCCCGGCCTGTATTCGGCACGCTACGCCGGCGAACACGGCCATGCCGACCGCAACATCGACAAGTTGCTGGACGCCCTGAAGGACACGCCTGGCGAACAACGGGGCGCGCACTTCTATTGCGTCCTGGTGCTGCTGCGCCATGCACACGATCCGCAACCGCTGATCGTCGAAGGCGAGTGGCAGGGCCGCATCCTGCTTGAGCGTCGCGGCACCGGCGGACATGGCTATGACCCGGTGTTCTTCGACCCGCAGTTCGGCCAGTCGGCGGCGGAAATGCCGCTGGATGCCAAGAACCGCATCAGCCATCGCGGCAAGGCGCTGGCCGGATTGAAGCAGCGGCTGCAGGCGCTCCTGTAGGCGCGCCCTTCATGCCCCGACGGGGTATTCATGCCCCCACGGGATACATCGGGGTGGTGTGCTCCCCTACGGCCACGCAAGAAGGCATCGCGGGCATGTACCCCATGCGGGGCACAAAACCCGCTCCTACAATAGACCCATGCTGATCCCGCCTCCCCTGTCGCTGTACGTCCACATGCCGTGGTGCGTGCGCAAATGCCCGTACTGCGATTTCAACTCGCACCAGGGCAAGGGCGAGCTGCCGTTCGATGCCTATGTCGACGCATTGCTGCGCGACCTGGACCACGACCTGCCGCTGGTCTGGGGGCGCACGGTGCACAGCGTCTTTTTCGGTGGCGGCACGCCCAGCCTGTTCCCGCCGGAGGCCATCGACCGCTTCCTGCAGGCCGCGAGCAGCCGGCTGCGTTTCGCACCGGGGCTGGAAGTGACGCTGGAGACCAATCCCGGCACTGCCGAGCATGGCCGTTTCGAGAGCTACCGCGCGGCCGGCGTGAACCGCATCAGCTTCGGCATCCAGAGCTTCGACGACGGCAGCCTGGAGAAGCTCGGCCGCATCCACGACAGCCGCGAGGCCGAGCAGGCCGTGAAGCTGGCGCAGGATGCCGGCTTCGACAACCTCAACCTCGACCTGATGTACGCCCTGCCCGGCCAGACCCTGACCATGGCCGAACATGACCTGCAGCGCGCCTTCGCGCTGCGACCCGCGCACATCTCCCACTACCAGCTGACGCTGGAGCCGAACACGGTGTTCTTCTCGCGGCCGCCCCAGGGCATACCCGACGACGACCACGCCTGGGACATGCAGGAACACTGCCAGGCGCTGCTTGCCGATGCCGGCTATGGCCACTACGAGGTCAGCGCCTACGCGCAACCGGGCCGTCGCTGCGCGCACAACATGAACTACTGGCGTTACGGCGATTACATAGGCATCGGCGCCGGCGCGCACGGCAAGATCACCGTGGGCGCCACCGCGCAGATCCTGCGTCGCTGGAAGGTCAAGCACCCCACGAGCTACCTGGCGACCGCGGGCACGCCGCAGGCCATCGGCGGTGATGACGACATCACGCCGGAGCGCCGTCCGTTCGAGTTCATGCTCAATGCACTGCGGCTGCAGGAAGGCTTTGCGCTGGCGGATTTCACCGCCACCACCGGACTGCCCGTGGCAACGATCGAGGCGGCGCTGGAACAGGCCCGGCGGCATGGCTGGCTCGACCTGTCCGACACCCACGTTCAGCCCACGGCCCTGGGCCGCCGGTTCACCAACGACGTGATCGAACTGTTCCTCGACACATGAATCCCACGTCCTCTCCGCGTGGCGACGGATGGATGCGCAGGCAACGCCGGGTGTGATAATGATGGGGCTACAGGGGAGTCCACTGCACCGATGACCGCGCCACGATCTCCTTCGCCTGCCGCCGCGCCGACCGCCATCGCATCGGCCGCGCTGCCGCCACGCGTGCGCCGCGTGCTGCAGAACCTGTTCGACCACATCTCGCCGGACTTCATCACCGCGCTGAACGCGATGCTGGTGGAGTTTGAGCAGCAATTGTTCAAACAGGCCGAACAGGCCCGCAGCAACCACCTCCAGACCCAGATCTTCGTCGACCTGCGCGCGCTGCAGAAGCACCGGACCGAACTGGTGCCGCACTACATGTTCGGCCTTGAGGGTGAACTGGCGGGCATCCGCATGCCGCGCACCGTTGCGGACGCTTCGACGGTGACGCGTCTGGACTACCAGACGTTGACACTGGTGGAAGATGCGACGATGGACCAGGAAATCGTGCTGCGCGAAGTCGCGCGCCGGCACGAGCAGCGTGGCAACGCACAGATCCTGATGCTCGGACAGCGCTTCGGCGTGCTCGCGCGTGCCCCGGCCTACGACGCCGACACCCTGCCGCTCGGACCGAACCGCCTCTGCCATGTACTGAAGGAGGCCGCGAACTGCCTGGAATTGTCGCTGGACGCACAACTCGTGCTGTACCGCACGTTCGACCACAAGGTGATGCTTAACTACAGCGAGTGGGCCAGCACCGTGAACCAGTTCCTGTCACGCGAGGGCATCCTGCCCGGACTGGTCTACATGCCGCGCCGGGGCCGCGCGCAGGACGCGATCCGCCGGCATCCGCTCGACGAGGGCAGCACCGCACCGCGCCCGATGACCGCCTGGCAGGGCCAGGCAGGCGCGTCGCACTGGGCCACGTTGACGCCCGACCAGTTGCAGGCCGTCGCTGGCGCCATGACCGACGGCAAGGCCCCCGAACCCGGCCATGGCGCGTCACCGCCATCGGCACCCTCGGGCGCTGCCGCACCCGCGACCGGGGATGCGGCGCCCCCCGCGGAGGGCACCGCGGGTTCGTTTGAAGTGCTGCAGAAGCTGCTCGCCATCCGTCGCGGCGGCCTGCAGGCCGATGCCCATGCCCTCGCTGCCTCGGGCGGGCACGACGGGCATGGCAGCCTTGGCGGCCACGGGGGACAGGAAGGCCAGGGAGGACCGGGGTCCCCGGGTCAAGGCGACCGCCAGGGCGGCGCCCCGACGGGTGATGGTGGCCCGGGCACGGGCACCGACGCACCGGCCGCCCCCACCCACCGGTTGCTGCCTACGCCCGATGTGTTGAACACGTTGCAGGCGCTGCAGGCAGCGCCCCTGCCGCCGCGTACGCCCGACCAGCCGCGCCGCACCGTGGCCGACCTGCAGCAGACCATGCTGGCGGAAGTGCGTGCCAAGCACGGCGCCAATGCCACTCTGGCGAGCGCGGATTCGGACACCTTCGAGCTGCTGGACCTGCTCTACAACGAGATCGAACGCGAAGTGCAGCACGACGCGCCCGCCGCCGACATGCTGGTGCGGCTGCAGGTACCCGTCGTGCAGGCCGCACTGCGCGACCGCAACTTCTTCCTGCGTGCGCAGCATCCGGCGCGCGACCTGCTCAACACGGTGGCCGAATCCGGTGCCACCTGGCTGGGCGACGAGGACGTGGATCCGCAGCTGGTGCAGAAACTGCATCGCGCGGTCGAGGCGGTGGTCGAGACCTACGAAGGCGACGAAGCCGTCTTCGAGGACGCCAACCGCGACGTCCAGCAGCACCTGCAGGCCGCCGCGCGCAAGGCCGAACTGGCCGAGCGCCGGCAGATCGAGGCCGCACGCGGCAAGGACCGGCTGGAAGTCGCCAAGCAGCGCGCTGCGGAAACCATCGAATCCGCGATGGCCGAGGCCAAGCCGCAGAAATTCGTGCAGGCCCTGCTCAGCCAAGCCTGGGCCGATGTGCTAACGCTCACGCAGCTGCGCAACGGCGAATCGTCGAGCGAGTGGACCGACCAGCTGCAGACCACGCTGGAGATCGTCGCCGCCACCACCACCTCGCAGGAACCGAGCCCCGCGCTGGCCGACAAGATCGAGAAATCGCTGGTACAGGTGGGCTACCACGAAGACGAAGCGGCCGCGATCGCGCGTCGCCTGTCGAGTGCCGAGGAAGACGAAACGACCTCGCGCACCGAGTTGACCGCGCGCCTCAAGGCACGTGCACGACTGGGTGGCCAGGGTGAGGTCAAGAAGAAGCCGGCGCAGCCGCGCACGCCGCAGGAACAGGAGTGCTACGACTACCTGCGCACGCTGCCGTTCGGCACGTGGTTCGAATTCACCCGCAACCAGCAGGGCGACCTGCAGCGCCAGCGCCTGTCATGGTTCAGCCCGGTCACCGGCAATGCACTGTTCGTCAACCAGCGCGGCCAGCGCGTGGGCGAGCACTCGCTGGACACGCTCGCGCACCTGATGGCCAAGGGCCAGGCGCAGGTGGTGACCGAAGACCGCGGCCGCCTGATCGACCGCGCATGGAACGCCACCCTCAGTGCGTTGCGCAGCCTCACTGGCCGCCGCGGCGAAACCGAAGCCGCAGGAGACGCCGCATGATGCGCGAGTTCCGCCGTGCACGCCGACGCAGCGTGCCCAAGCCCGTCCCCGTGTTCGACCTGATGACCGAGCAGGTCATCGGCCGCCTGGGCAACCTGTCCGAGTCGGGCATGTTGCTGGTCGCCACCGAACCGGTGGTGGAAGATGCGCTGTACCAGTTGCGCTTCCATCTTCGCGATGAGCGCGGGCAGGACGTGCCGATCGACGTGGGCGCGCACCTGCTGTGGTCCGCGCAGGCCAACACGCCCGGGCAGGCCTTCGCCGGCCTGCGCTTCCTGACCATCGACCGCGAGCCGCTGGAGCGCCTGCGCCAGTGGGTCAACGCCGGGCCGGAAGCCGAGTAGGACCCACGCCACGGCCTGCGCGGGCCGGATGCGGCAAAATGGCGGCTCTTTCGCACGAGCCGCCGCCATGAACGCCCCCGCCTCCTTCGACACCGACCTCGTCCCGCTCTACGCCGACCACCTGGCGACGATGAAGCGGCGCGCGGACGAAGCCCTGGCGCGCGGCGGCTTCGATCACCTGGTCGTGCCCAGTGGTACGCAGCACTGGCAGGTCTTCGACGACCGCGACTATCCGTACGCGGTCAACCCGCAGTTCAAGGCCTGGCTGCCGCTGACGCGCGTGCCGTACAGCTGGCTGGTGTACACGCCGGGCGAACGCCCGAAGGTGATCTTCTACCAGCCGTTCGATTACTGGCACGTGGTGCCGGACGCACCCAGCGGCTGGTGGGTGGACCACTTCGACATCCACATCATCCGCAAGCCCGACGAAGCCCTCGCCCTGCTGCCGCTCGCCGCGCGCAGCGCGATCCTTGGCGAGCCGCAGAGCGCGCTGGGCGCAGCTCCCGGCCAGCATTACGCACCAAACAATCCCGAGCCGGTCATCCAGTACCTGGAGTACCAGCGCTCCTACAAGACGCCGTACGAGATCACCCTGATGCGCCAGGCGCAGCGCCTGGCCGTGCGCGGCCATCGCGCCGCCGAGGCGGCGTTCCGCGCAGGCCAGGGCGAGTTCGGCATCCACATGGCCTACTGCGCCGCGGTGGGGCAGGACGCCAACGAGCTGCCGTACAACAACATCATCGGCTTGAACGAACACGCCGCCGTGCTGCACTACACCGAGCTGCAGCGCGTCGCGCCCGACCCGTTGCGCAGCTTCCTGATCGATGCTGGCGCGAGTTTCCACGGCTATGCCAGCGACATCACCCGCACGCACGCCTACGACACCGGCAGCGAGTTCCAGGCGATGATCGATGCGGTTGACGCCGCGCAGCAGGCGATGTGCGCCGGCGTGCGCAGCGGCGTGGACTACAGGCAGCTGCACGTGGATGCGCACCTCACCCTGATGGGCATCCTGAAGGACTTCGGCGTGATCACCGTGTCACCGGAAGCCGCCGTGGCCACCGGCGTGAGCGCGGCGTTCTTCCCGCACGGCCTGGGCCACCCCATCGGCCTGCAGGTGCACGATGTGGCCGGCTTCGCCGCCAGCGACCGCGGTGGCCGCATCGAACGCCCCGCCGGCCATCCCTACCTGCGCATGACCCGCGTGCTGGAACCCGGCATGGTGGTGACCATCGAACCAGGCCTGTACTTCATCGATCTTCTGCTTGAAGAGGTGAGGGAGAACGGCCACGCCGCCAGCGTGGACTGGTCGCGCGTGGATGCGTTCCGCCCGTACGGCGGCATCCGCATCGAGGACGAGGTGCTATGCACGGAGGGCGACGCGGACAACCTGACGCGGCCGGC
This sequence comes from uncultured Pseudoxanthomonas sp., assembly GCF_946886695.1. The sequence goes on from NZ_CAMPJD010000018.1 coordinate 9,515, forward strand.
GTTTGCGGAGGCGGGCTGAGCCTGCGGATAGGCAGCTGTTTGACGGCGCTACGGCGCGGTCACAGAATCACGCTGTCCATGCGGAGTGGGCATGCCGCAAGGGAACCGAACGCATGATGTTCATGATCGGCCAGGGCGAACGCGTGGTGGTGGTGGGCGGACCGGAACCGCAACACTGCCCCCGCTGCGACGAGATGCGCGATTTCGAGCCGCAGCTCGCCTACAAGTACGGCGACTTCGATCTGCTGTTCGGCTTCGTCTACGGCCGGCGTTACCAACTCGCCTGCCCCGAATGCCGCCATGGCTGGCGACTGGACCGGCGGCAAGCCGAGCAGCTCTACGGCAAGCCAGCGATCCCGTTCCGCCTCCGGTTCGGTTTCATCATCCTGCTGGGGCTCTTCGCCGCGCTCGGTGCGGCCTACCTTGCGACCCCGCCGGTGACCTGACGTGGACACCGCCCTGCTTCTGCCGATGACGGTCCACGTCACGCTCGCGGTATTGCTGTACGTGTTGCTGACGGTCGCGCGTGCGCCGGCAATCTGGGGCATCGGCCGGCGCGCCGACGGCGGCAATCCCTTCGCAACGATGGAACCCCGCATCAGCGCCAACCTCTCCAACCAGTTCGAGTGGCCGCTGTTCTTCCATGTGGCCTGCGTGCTGCTGATGCTGCTCGGCACCAGCCGCACCGCCGTCGCGCTGGCCTGGCTCTTCATCGGCGGCCGTCTGCTGCACAGTGGCGTGCAGATACTGACAGCGAACGTCCGCCTGCGCGGCCTGGTATTCACCGTGAACTTCCTGGCGGTGCTGGGGCTGTGGGGTATGTTGCTGCAGGCCGCACTCGGACGCGCATAATCGTCCTGACAAGGATCGGAGGGTTTCGCGTGCCATTGGGCGATATTGCAGGCGACGCATTGGGTGGGGTATTCCGCTTCATCGCCAGAATCCTGTTCGAAATCGTGGTCGAGTGGCTGCTGCGGGGGACCGGTGCGATGATCCTGCGCCTCGTCCGCCCCAGGCTCGTCCCGGGCGAGACGGTGGCCACCCTGACGGGACTGGGTTTCTGGATCGCGCTGATCGCATTGGGCCTGTGGATCTACCGGCAGACGGCACCATGAACCTCTGCCCCCTGTGCTCGAACCCACTGACCCTCATCGACGTGGCGCCGTGCTTCGATTGTGGGCATTCGCCACGCGAGCTCGACGGATGCAGGCAGGAAGCGCACCGGTACTACGTCTGCCAGCTGTGGGATCGCGAGCTGGTGCTCTGCGACTTCTGTTATGCCGACTTCGGGTCCTATTTCCCCGATTACTGGGGTATGCCCGCAGGGCCGCTTCCTGACTATCCACTCGACGCAATCCGTGAACTGGACCGTCCGGGTGTCGCACAGGACATGTACTGCACGACGTGCCAGCATCGCCTGGCGTTCCTCCTTTTCCGGCATCATGCGCTGGCGAGGAATATCGGCGAATTCTCCCCAAGGGAACATCCATGACCTCCGACTACCTCCTCATCTCCCGTGGCCAGTGGGACGAAACCGCATCGAAAGAAGACGTGCAGGATGCCATCGACCGCTTCTACGCGTGGTATGAGCGTGGCGTGGCGGAGGGCATGCTCAAGCCCGGCAGCCGGCTGGAAAACCGCGGCAAACTGATATCGCGTGACGGGATCACCGACGGGCCGTTCGCTGAGGCGAAAGAACTCGTGGGCGGCTACTGGTTCATCGTCGCCGACTCGCTGGACGCCGCCGCACGGATCGCCGCCGGGAATCCCTGCCTGCCTTACGGTCTGACGCTGGAGATCCGGCCGCTGGAAGCCGCACGTGCCCGCGCGCAGGATGTGACCAACGAGACGCCCCCGGCCTGGCGTCCAGACGAAGGCTGATCCACGCCCATGACCGCGGCACATCCCACGCTTGAAGGCGGCTGCCATTGCGGCGCGATCGCCCTCGTCTTCTCCACCGCCCTGACACCGGAGACGACATCGCCGCGCGCGTGCGATTGCAGCTTCTGCCGGGCGCACGGCGCCGCATGGATATCCGATCCCGCCGGCCAGCTGGTCATCCGCGCACAGGTGGATCGCCTTCGCCGGTACCGACAAGGCTCCTTGGCTGCGCAGTTCCTGCTGTGTGGCGAGTGCGGCGTGCTGGTGGGCGTGCTGCATGAAGACGGTGAACGCGGGTATGCCGCCATCAACGCCGCCTGCCTGGAGGCACGCGACGCGTTCGCCGCATCCGTGCCCGCATCACCGCGGACCTTGTCTGCGGACGAGAAAACGACCCGCTGGCGCCAGCTCTGGGTTGGCGATGTTCGGCTGGTCATCTGAGTCCAGGGAGGCCGTCCGCTCAGCAGCGTCGCGGATTCGGTACGCTTGCGTAGCCGCCGACTAACGCTGGGGCGCTAACGAATACGCGCCGTCATTGAATGTCATCGGAAGGTAGGCATACGCGCGTCGATCGTCCGCAGCCGGGGTGTAAGGCCGTGTCCGCACTCCGCGCGCTTGCGCTTCCAGCCCACGCGCGCCAGCGGGATTCGGCAGCGCCTCGATCATCCACACGCCTTCGGCTCGGCCGCCTGCAGGACTGCCGCGGTAGAGGAAGTAGCCCAGCGACGGGCCGATGGGAATCCGCACGTCCCCGCCCATGATCTTCGTCCGCTGCGCCTCGGTCGCAATCTGCAAGTGCGGACGGCCCTCGCCCTCACTGCCGCCGGGTGACTGTTCGTCCAGCGCGGTGAAGAGCATGCGGTCGAGTTGCGGCCCGTGCGTGCGCGCCAGTTCGTCGAACCAGGTGCGGCCCAGCGATTCGGCATCGCGCGCCGGCGCCATCGCCTTGTAGCAGCGGTCGAGCAGATAGGCGTGGTACGCGGTATGGCGGAACGGAATGTCGATGGTGTTGTCGTGCGGCCGCGGACCGCGCGTGCGCTTTTCCAACTCCCGGTCAAGCACCACCCATGCCTGCCCCCACTGCATGGCGGGCTTGGCATTGCCGGCGGCAAGTTCCAGCTCCGCCAGCGAGGCCAGCGCCACCAGTGGACAGCGGGACGAGGCCACGCACTTTTCCAGCCAGAATCGCGCGGTCTCCACGTCGCGCTCGACGCGCCTCGCCGGGTGGTCCATGCCGTGCCGGTACAGCGCCCCCAGATAGAACGCCGCGTACCCGTCGCCCGCCTGCGCGCTGGCAACGAGTTGCTGCATCGCGCGGTCGCGTGTCGCGGGCGGGGCGTCGCGGTCGAACAGGGCTTCCACGGCTTCTGGCCCGATGCCGGTTGGCGAGGGCGGCAACGGAGCGGCCTGCGCCAAGGCAGCCCACATAGAGGCCGCGAAGACAACGATTCCCTTCCGGATGCGCATGCGAGTCCTCCCTGAGGACGGCAACGCTAGCGTGCAGATGCCTGCCGGGCAAGTCGTCCGCAGAACCGTGGGGTGGGGTATCCCTCACCCCGCCATCGCCGCCTCGATCTCATCGGCACTGCGTGCCAGCGCGTCGGTCAGCACGACGGGCTCGCCATCGGTGACCAGTACGTCGTCCTCGGTGCGGATGCCGATGCCGCGCCACTTCGGGTCGACGGTCTCGTCATCGTGGCCGACGTACAGGCCGGGCTCAATGGTGAACACCATGCCCGGCTCCAGCAGGCGCGATTCGCCATCGATGCGGTAATCGCCCACGTCGTGCACGTCCAGCCCCAGCCAGTGGCCGGTCTTGTGGCGGTAGAAGCGTCGGTAGCTGCCTTCGGCGAGATTCTTTTCCAGCTTGCCTTTCAGCAGGCCCAGCCTGAGCAGGCCTTCGGTGAGGGTTTCCACGGCCGCGACGTGCCCGGCCTCATAGGGCACGCCGACGCGGGCGCACGACAACGCGGCGCGCTGGGCGTCGCCGACCAGGTCGTGCAGCGCGCGTTGCGCGGCGGTGAAGCGGCCGTTGACCGGAAAGGTGCGGGTGATGTCGGCGGCGTAGCCGCGGTATTCGGCGCCGGCATCGATCAGCACCAGTTCGCCATCGCGCGCCTGTGCGGCATTGGCGCGGTAATGCAGCACGCACGCATTGCGGCCGGCGCCCACGATGCTGTTGTAGGCCGGCCACGCGTCGTGGGCGCGGAACACGCGCTCCACGTCGGCCTGCAGTTCGTACTCGCGGATGCCGGGTTTCGCGGCGCGATAGGCAGCCTGGTGCGCCAGCACGCTGATGTCGGCGGCGCGCTGCATCAGCTTGATTTCTTCCTTGGACTTGAACAGCCGCAGGTCGTGCAGCAGATGGCCGAGTTCGAGGAATTCGTGCGGGGGCTGCGCGCCCTGCTTGACGTGCGCGCGCACGTGGCGCACCCAACCGATCAGCTTGAGGTCGAAATCGGCATCGCGGCCGAAGTGGTAGTAGACGCGCGAGCGCCCTTCCAGCAGGCCGGGCAGGATCTCGTCGAGGTCGTCGATGGGATAGGCATCGTCCATGCCGTAGTCGTTGACCGCGCCCTCCTGGCCGGCGCGCGGGCCATCCCAGCCTTCGCGCTCGGGGTCGCGTTCACGGCAGAACAGGATGGCTTCGCCGTGCTTGCGGCCCGGCACCAGCACCAGCACGGCATCCGGCTCGGGAAACCCGCACAGGTACCAGAAGTCCGAATCCTGCCGGTACGGATAGTGCGTGTCGTGGCTGCGGACGCGCTCCGGCGCGGCGGGCAGGACGAGGATGGCGTCGTTGCCGGCCAGCCGCATCAACTGCCTGCGGCGGCGGGCGAACTCGGCCGCGCTGATCCCGGCCAGTGCCTTCATCAGTTCAGGCTCCGGCGATGCCGGGGCCCGAGCACGCAATCGCCATGCAGCAACAGGACGGCGACGCGGACGAACTCTTCCAGTTCGGCCAGGGCGTCTTCATCTTCATCATCGTCACTGCTTTCGGCCGACGCCTGGGCCAGCCGCGCGAGGTCCTGCAGCGCTTCCTGTCCTTCCTCGGACAGGGGCGGCGACGCGCCCGTCGCCAGCCCGAACGCGCCCAGGAAACCCTGGCACCACGAGAACAGCGCTTCGGCACGCTCGTCCAGCGGACGGTCGGCGGCCGGCAACAGCAGGTCGAAGGCGAAGCTGCGGTCTTCGAGCTGCGCCACGGCGGTCTGTCGCAGCTGGTCCAGGGCACTGCCGGCAGCCGGGGCGGGCAGTTGATCGTCGGCCAGCGCACGGGCCAGCCAGGTGCCATCGGCAGCGCCGCCACCGGCCAGCCAGCCGCACAGCGCGCCATGCAGCTCCGACGCGTCCATGGCCAGTCCCAACTGGCGGGAAGCGGCGGTCACGTCGGCGATATCGGGAAGGTCGGGCATAGAAGAACGCAATCCGCCAAGGGTTTCGGACAACCTCGCAAGTGTAGCAACGAAATCCCGCGCGCCGACTTGTTGTGCGTGTGTACGCATGCCTACACTCCAGCATCGCTCAGGCTCTGCACGGTCCGTCCACCCGCATGCACGCCCCCTCTGTCGTCGCACTCCTCGCAACGGCGTCCCCGCTGTCGTCCCGGGTGCCGGTCATGCTGCTTGCCGGCGTGGTGCTGGCGGGCGTGGTGGTGATCGGCACGCGCCGCTGGTGGCAGGCCTGGCTGGCGGCCCGGCAGCTGCCGCAGGAACCCTTGCGCAGCGAATCCCTGCGCAACCGCGACGAACGCCTGAAGCTGGCGCTGTGGGCGTCCGGCGAACAGTTCTGGGACTACGATCTGGTGCAGCGCAGGCTGTACCGGATGCGCGCCGACGAGACCGCCGTGCAGACGGGCGACATCACCGTGCTCACGCGACAGGGTGAAGTACCGACCATCCACGAAGAAGACCTGCCATTGGTGATGGAGCGTCTGCGCCTGCACCTGCAGGGCAAGTCGCCGATCTTCACGTCCGAGCACCGCATGGACATGCATGGCAACGGGACGTGGGTATGGGTGCGCGCCCGCGGCCGGGTGGTCGATCGCGACAACGAGGGCCAGCCGATCCGCATCGCCGGCACCGCGCGCGACATCACCGCCAGCCGGAATGCCGAATACGAGCACCGCATCGCTGGCGAGGTGATGCGCAGCATGAACGAGGCCGTCGCGGTGCTGGACTGGGCGCACCAGTTCATCACCATCAACCCGGCGTTCACCCGCATCACCGGCTACGCCGAGGAAGAAATCATCGGCCAGCCGATGACCATGCTGGACAGCGACCAGCACGAGGACGCGTTCTTCGAACGGATGAACCGCGAGCTGCGGCTCACCGGGCGCTGGTCCGGGGAGATCTGGAAGGTGCGCAAGGACGGCGAGGAGATCCTCTGCCGCATCGAGACCAACGTGGTTCCCGACGCCAGCGGCGAGCGCCCGCTGTACGTGCAGGTGCTGACCGACATCACCGAGCAGAAGCGGGCCGAGCAGGAACTGCGCTACCTGGCCAACTACGACACGCTGACCAGCCTGCCGAACCGGTCGCTGCTGTCCGAGCGCCTGTCGCGCGCCATCGTGCGTGCCCGTCGCGAGCACGGGCACGTGGCGGTGCTGTTCATCGACCTGGACCGGTTCAAGGACATCAACGACTCGCTGGGCCACGCCACCGGCGACCGCATCCTGCGCGCCGCCGCCGCGCGCGTGCAGCAGACGGTGGGCACCCAGCACACGGTGGCGCGCCTGAGCGGCGACGAGTTCACCGTGGTGCTGGAAGACATCAACGGCATGCCCGACGCCGAAGCCGTGGCGCAGCGCATCATCCAGGCCTTCCGTGCCCCGCTGAATTTCGGCGAACGGCTGGAACTGGCGGTCTCGCCTTCGATCGGCATCAGCCTATATCCCGAACATGCGCAGGTGCCGACCGAGCTGCTGAAGCATGCCGATACCGCCATGTACCAGGCCAAGGCGATGGGCCGGCACACGTACGAGATGTACTCCGAGTCGATGGACGAGAAGAACCGGCACCGCGCGATCCTCGCCAGCGCACTGCGCCGCGCGATCGACCGCAACGAGTTGTCGCTGGTGTTCCAACCGCGGCTGTCGATCTCGCGCCAGCGCATCACCGGCGTGGAGGCGCTGCTGCGCTGGGACAGCAAGGAATTCGGCATGGTCTCGCCGGCACAGTTCATTCCCCTGGCCGAAGAATCCGGGATGATCCTGGAGATCGGCGCCTGGGCGTTGCGGGAAGCCTGCCTGACCCTGCGCAACTGGCGCGACGAAGGCATGGAAGAACTTTCGATGGCGGTGAACGTGTCCGCCACCCAGCTCCAGCGCGGCGACCTGCAGACGGTGGTGGCGCGCACCCTGCAGGAGACGGGCGTTCCCGCCGGCAGGCTGGAGCTCGAGCTGACAGAAAGCGTGGTGATGGCCAGCCCCGAACAGAACGCGGACACGCTGCGCGCCTGCCGCCGGCTGGGCATTTCGCTGGCGATCGATGATTTCGGCACCGGCTACTCGTCGCTGGCGTACCTGAAGCGCCTGCCGTTGACGACGCTCAAGATCGACCGCGAGTTCATCAGCGACCTCACCCACGATACCGACGACGAAGCGATCACCAGCACCATCATCACCATGGGACAGTCGCTGGCGCTGAAGGTGGTGGCCGAGGGCGTGGAAACCTGGGACCAGTACGAGTTCCTGCGCAACCATGGCTGCGACGAAGTCCAGGGCCACTGGGTCTCCCAGGCGCTGAGCCCGGACCAGTGCCTGCGCTTCATCCGCGAGTACTACCCCGGCTCGGGCATGCGCGTCGCTTCCTGAATTCCCTTCCGGGAGCGACGTCAGTCGTGACCCGGCGCCCGGTATCGCGACTGGCGTCGCTCCTGCAACCCCGGCCGCCCTTGACCGCTCGCCAAGCGCATGCCTAATGTGCCTGCCATGGACAACGCCGACCTGCTCGACCAGCTTCGCGCGCTCAGCACGCGCATCCAGGACCTGGCGGACCGCTGCCAACGCCTGGCGGACGAGAACCGCAGCCTGCGCCAGCAGCAGGAACAGTTGGTCGGCGAACGCTCGCAGTTGCTGGCCAAGAACGAACAGGCGCGTTCGCGGGTGGAAGCGATGATCAGCCGCCTGAAATCCCTGGAGCAGCACACGTGAGCGCCAACGAACCGGTCAGCGTCCACCTCCTCGACCGCGAGTACACCGTCGGTGTCGCGCCCGATGAACGTTCCAGCCTGATGGCGGCCGCCAAGCTGCTCGACAGCCGCATGCGCGAAGTTCGCGGCAGCAACCGCATGGCCGCGGTCGACCGCATCGCCGTGCTGGCCGCGCTGAACCTGGCACACGAATTGCAGCAGTTGCGCGATGAACAGCACGCACGCAACCGCGATGTCGAACGCACGCTGCAGGACCTGCACCGCAAGCTCGACGGCGTGCTGGGCACGCCGTAACAGCGTGTGCATGTCGCCGACCGCGCACTGAATCGGCCGACGAACGGGCTAGGCAAAAAGTCTTCAATCGCTATACTGGCCCGGCGTCCTCTGCTGTACTCGACAGTGAGCGCAAACATTCGCCTTGTCCCTTAATTACGACCACGGGATGGTGACGGTTACCGGGAGTGCAGGTCTGCCTCGCAGCGGAAAGCCCGATGGTTGCCCAACCTTCCCACTTGAACCCCGGGTTCAAGGTCGTTTCGCGAACATCGTGCATGGCGGAGGACGTATTTTTCCCGCGGCAGCGGCATCAGCCGCGACCCGGCCGGTCCTGTTGCACCCGCCCTTGAGCGGGATGACTTCGAAACGAAGCCGATTGCACTAGGGATCCGACGCCCAGGGCCGTGACTGACGCCGCTCCCGCGGATCCACCGGCAACGCCGGTGCGCATGCCGTAAAATTCGCGCATGCCCGATTCCCCGTCTTTCGCCATGGCCGCCGAGCGCAATGCACTGCGCCGTGAGCTGCGCGTGCGCCGCCGCGCCCTGCCCGCCGCCGCGCGCATTGCCGGCGCCGATGCGCTCGCCACGCGCCTGTTCGCCCTCCCCTTTTTCCCTGCCACCGGTTATGTCGCCGGCTATTGGGCGATGGACGGCGAAATCGGCCTGCACAGCTGGCAGCTGCGCTTGCCGCCCGGCCTGGTCTACTGCCTGCCCGTATTGGCCGATGACGAAACGTTGCGCTTCGCACCCTGGCGACCGGGCGATGAGCTGGTGACCAACCGCTACGGCATTCCCGAACCGGATGTCGATCCACGCACCGGCCTGACCGCCACCGAGATGGCGTTGATCGTCGTGCCGCTGGTGGGCTTCGACGCTGCAGGCCATCGCCTCGGCATGGGGGGCGGCTGGTACGACCGCACGCTGGCACCACGCCTGCAACGCCCCGCGCCGCCGTGGCTGGTGGGGGTAGGTTTCGAAGCGCAGCGCATCGATACGGTCGGCGCACAGGCCTGGGACGTGCCGCTGGATGCCGTCTGCACCGAGCGCGACACGCTGCTTCCCTTTTCCTCTTTGCCGGATGCCCCGCAATGACCGCCCGCAAACGCTACTGGCTGATGAAGTCGGAACCGGATGCATTCTCCATCGATGACCTGAAAAAGGTCGGCACCGAGCCATGGAACGGCGTGCGCAACTACCAGGCGCGCAACTTCATGCGCAGCATGCAGGTAGGCGATGGCGTGCTGTTCTACCACTCCAACTGCAAGGAGCCGGGCATCGTCGGCACGGCCACCGTGTCCAGCACCGCGTATCCGGACGAGACGCAGTTCGATCCGAAGTCCGACTACCACGACCCCAAGAGCACGCGCGAGGACCCGCGCTGGTCGCTGGTGGACGTGACGTTCGAACGCAAGCTCACGCGCACCATCACGCTGGACGAGGTCAAGCAGCATGCCGATGCGCTGGGCGAAGGCTTCGCGCTGACCCAGCGCGGCAGCCGCCTTTCCGTATCGCCGGTGACGGCCGCGCAATGGAAATACCTGCTGGCGCTGGAATAACCGCAGTCCCTGTAGGAGCGACGTCAGTCGCGACCGTGTGCCCTGGAAGACCGGAAAGCCGCAGCACGGTGAACTTCTCTTCCCTGTCGCACCGGGTTTCCCCGATGTTCCACCTTCCCGGTCGCGACTGACGTCGCTCCTACAACGCCCCTCCTCCTTTACATGAGTGTTGAACCCATGAGCGAAGCAAAGCGCCTGGCCGGCGAGAAGGCCATCGAATTCGTCGAGGACGGCATGATCGTCGGCGTGGGCACGGGCTCCACCGTCGCTTTCTTCATCGACGCACTGGGCGGCATCAAGGACCGCATCAAGGGCGCGGTGTCCAGTTCCGACCAGAGCACGGCGCGCCTGAAGCAGCACGGCATCGAGGTGCTCGACCTCAACCATACCGGCACGCTGTCGCTGTACGTGGACGGCGCCGATGAGTGCGACCCGCACAAGCGCCTGATCAAGGGCGGCGGCGCGGCGCTGACGCGCGAGAAGATCATCGCCGAGGCCAGCAAGCAGTTCGTCTGCATCGTCGATCCCAGCAAGCAGGTGCCCGTGCTGGGCAGGTTCCCGCTGCCGGTGGAGGTGATTCCGATGGCGCGCAGCCTGGTGGCGCGCGAGATCCTCGCCCTGACCGGCGGCCAGCCGGTGTGGCGCGACGGCGTGACCACCGACAATGGCAACGTGGTGCTGGACATCCACAACCTGTCGATCACCGACCCGGTGGCGATGGAGCGCGAGATCAACCAGATCCCCGGGGTGGTCAGCGTGGGCCTGTTCGCCCGGCGTCCGGCGGATATCGTCATCGTCGGCGGCGAGCCGCCGGTCGTGCTGCGCTAGGCGACGGACGCGGGCGGCCGAGCGCTTCTACGCCTCGTCCGCCAGCGCCTTCACCAGTTCGCCCACGAGTTCGCGCTTCTTGGGCGGCAACCGCAGGAAGGCATCGATGACCTGGCGTTCGCGGCTGCCGGCACCCACAGGCCACGTGGCCCGCGTTTCGGCCACGCGTGAACGTGGGTTCGTGCCGAAGCGCAGGGTATGCGGATCCGCTCCCAGCAGGTCCGCCAGCACCTGCAGCTTGTCCTGCGCGGGAATCGCGCGGCCACCGAGCCAGCGCGACGTGGTCTGGAAAGTGACAGAGCGGCCGCGATAGCGGGTGTTGAACAGATGGAACAAAACCGTCGGGCGTGGCTCATAGCCGGCTTGCTGCATGGCATGCGCCAGTCGCTGCGAGAATTTTTCACGCTCGTTGCCCATGCCGGGAACGTTAGCGGCGCCGAATCACACTTATTAACCTTCTAAGTTAATTGACGTGAACTTATCGAGTTCATAAAGTCGATCCCGATCGCGCGGTGACGTTCCTGCCCACGGAAAGCCGGACCCTCGCGAGCGTTCCCACAGACACAAGGAGATGTCGATGCAGCTGATGGAAGCCAACGGCCACGAAGCGCCCGCCGCCGATGCATGTGATATGGCGGTGTCCGCACCGCCCCTCATTCCGCTGGATGACGCCTTGCACGTGCTGCAGGCCGATCCCGGCCACAGCCTGGCAGACCCGGGGCTCGCCAGACTGCCGCCGGCCGGGCTCGACAGGCTGTTCCTCGCGGCACGCAGGCAGGCCGAACGCAACCATGACGGCATACTGCTGCTGCTCGACCTGCTGCAGGTCGCGCAGCGCGCGGATAGCGCAAGCCATCGCCAGCTGATGCCCAGCGTCGTCCGCCAGCTGCGCCATCACGTGGAAGACCAGCAGCGCTGGCACGCGCTGGCGGAGAACGCCGCCTACTATCGCGACAACCGGCTCGCGGCGGAGAAGATCGCCGCGAAGCTGCGCACGGACTGAACCCTCTGCGGCGCGCGCGCATCACCGCAGACCGACAGGCTCCGGGCACGGCGCTACACTACAGCCCTCTTCGAACAGCGGACTTCGACATGCGTCTCCCACAGCTGCCCGTGCTCGCTTTCGCCCTGCTCCTCAGCGGCTGCGCCAACGGCGGGCCATGGGTCGAAGTGGGCGGCGAGCGTTTCACGGTGGAGATCGCCGATGACGATGCCGAACGTGCGCGCGGGTTGATGTTCCGTGACGAGCTGGCCACCGGCACCGGCATGCTCTTCATCCACGACGCCGAAGAGCCGCAGGCGTACTGGATGAAGAACACCCGCATCGCACTGGATATCCTCTACTTCGACACCGGCCGCAAGCTGGTGTCGCAGCAGCGCAACGTGCCGCCCTGTTCCGGCGGCAATGCCTGCCCGTCCTACCCCAGCGCCCGGCCGGCCCGTTACGTGCTTGAACTCAATGCAGGCGAAGCGGAGCGGCTGAAGTTGCAGGATGGCGCGGAACTCGGCCTCGGCGATGGCATTCCACCCGTCCGCTGAGGCTTGATTGTCGGCGCGAACGGCCGCACTCTGTGGCCATGGGGGATCGACTGACATTGCCGGAATGGAATGCGTTGGCCAGCCAGGCGGACGAGACCGTCCCGCTGCTGGAAACCGCGCTGCTGATCGCGCGCGACGAGTACCCCGACCTGGACGCCGATCTCTACGACACGCTCGTCCAGAGCCATGCCGAACACCTGCGCCACGAGATCGACACCATCGAGCCGTGGCCGCTGAAGATGGCCGCGATCAACCGGCACCTGTTCGACGAACTGGGCTATACCGGCAACCACGACGAGTACTACGACCCGCGCAACAGCTACCTCAACCAGGTGTTCGAGCGCCGGCTGGGCAACCCGGTGTCGCTGGCGATGGTGCAGATCGAAGTAGCCCACCGGCTGGGCGTGCCGCTGGACGGCGTGTCCTTCCCCGGCCATTTCCTGGTGCGCCTGCCGGTAGACGACGGCCTGCTGGTGATGGACCCCTTCAACGGTGGCCGCCCGCTGGGCGTGGACGAACTGCGCGAACGCGCCAAGCCGCACCTGGGCGGCGATGTCCCCGATGATGCGGCGCTGCTGCACATCCTCAACCCTGCCTCACCACGCGCGATCCTGGTGCGCACGCTGCGCAACCTGCACGGCGTGTACGCCGAGCGCGAGGAGTGGGACCGCGCCGCGCGCAGCGTCGATCGCGTGCTCAAACTGACGCCCGACCAGCCGGATGCCCTGCGCGACCGCGGCCTGGCCTACCTGAAGATGGATCACCGCCATGGCGCCCAGCGCGACCTGACGCGCTATCTGCAACTGGCACCGGAAGCGAACGACGCCTCGGCGATCCGCGAACAGCTGGTGGAGCTCAGCGCAGTGCGTGCCTCGCGGATGCATTGATGCGCGGCATGGTGATCACTTCCGTGATAGGCGTCTGGCTGTCGCCCGTCATCGCGGTTGCCGAAGCCCAGCGCGCTGTCGAGGAACCTGTACTTCTGGAGTTCGTTCGCGACTACGCCGCCACGGCTGGCCTGAGTGAGTTGAAGACCGCCAAGCTCAAGCCGGGTGCCAGCGAGATCAGGATCTGGACCGGTTTCGGGGTGATCTCCCCCGACCACGCCGTAGTCATCTCGGTGGTCCCAGGCCAGCCAGTCAAGGGGCGCGCCCTCAACCGCTTTAGTTACGATCCGGACGATAGCGAAGACATGCGCGAACTATTGAGTGAGTGCGCATCTGCTCCGCAATACCGGGAGGACATGGTGATCTGCGATGCGAAGCTCGCACGGCCGGTTGATTGGGAGGCGCTATACAAACGGATAGATCGCCTGGGCATCACGGTGCTGCCGGACGAGTCTTCACTGCCGCCTACGGAACATCGGGTTCATGACGGCGCCGCCATTTTGGTCGAGATCGCGGCACCTGATGGATATCGCGCCTACTCTTACTCGAACCCCATGTTTCGGAGTGAGCCTGAGGCTCAAGCCGCCCTCGGGATCATGCGTGCCGTGAACAACGTATTCAACTGAATAAGACGAGCTGAGCCTCAGGGCTCCAGCTCCACCATCTCGAAATCGTCCTTGCCCACGCCGCAGTCGGGGCAGGTCCAGTCGTCCGGGATGTCTTCCCAGCGCGTGCCCGGGGCGATGCCTTCTTCCGGCAGGCCGTCGGCCTCGGCGTAGATGAAGCCGCAGACCACGCACATCCAGGTGCGGAAGATGGTGGTGGTGGCGTCGGTCATCGGATAATGCACGCTGGAAGGAGCGGCCATTGTCCCACCGCCGCCCGTGCACCGGAAGTTCACCCATGACAGCCCTGCCGCCGTCCGTCCGCACTGCCCGCGGGCTGTACCTGATCACGCCGGAAGAACCCGACACTGCGCGCCTGCTGGCGCGCGTGACTGCCGTACTCCCTTATGCCACGTGGTTGCAGTACCGGCAGAAGGACGCGGATGCCGGCCTTCGCCACGTGCAGGCGGCGGCCCTGCAAGCACTTTGCGCGCGGGCGAACGTGCCGCTGATCATCAACGACGATGTGGCGCTGGCAGAGGCCGTCGGTGCCTGCGGCGTCCATCTGGGGGAAGACGACGGCGATCTCGCCGCCGCACGCAGCCGCCTGGGCGTGCACGCCATCGTCGGCGCCTCGTGCTACGACGATGCCGCGCTGGCCAAGCGCGCGGTGGCCGCAGGCGCCAGCTACGTCGCGTTCGGGGCCTTCTTTCCCACCACCAGCAAAATCACAACGCGACGCGCCACGCCGGCCTTGCTGGCCGGCGCCGCAGCGCTGGGCGTCCCGCGGGTGGCGATAGGCGGGATTACCCCGGACAATATGGGGCCGCTGGTGGCGGCCGGCGCCGACCTGGCTGCCGTGATCGGCGGCGTGTTCGAGGCGACCGACCCGGTGGCCGCAGCGATCGCCTATCGACGCGGCTTCGGCTTCTGATCCTGCTCTGCAGGAGGGGCTTCAGCCCCGACCACGACACCTGCAAGAGCCGTCGGGGCTGAAGCCCCTCCTACAAAGTTCTCCCCTGGAATCCCATGAACCACGACACCTCCCACGCCCTCTTCACCCGCGCCCAGGAACTTCTTCCTGGTGGCGTCAATTCGCCGGTACGCGCGTTCAAGTCCGTGGGCGGTGAACCGTTCTTCGTGCAGCGTGCGGACGGCGCCTGGTTGCATGACGTGGATGGCAACCGCTACATCGACTACGTCGGCTCCTGGGGCCCGATGATCGTCGGCCACAACCATCCGGCCGTGCGCGAGGCAGTACAGGCGGCGATCCAGAACGGTCTGTCGTTCGGCGCGCCCTGCCCGGCCGAAGTGACGATGGCGGAAACGATCACGCGGCTGGTGCCGTCCTGCGAGATGGTGCGCATGGTCAACTCCGGCACCGAGGCAACGCTGTCGGCGATCCGCCTGGCGCGCGGCGCCACCGGCCGCAACCGCATCGTCAAGTTCGAAGGCTGCTACCACGGCCACGGCGACTCGTTCCTGGTCAAGGCCGGCAGCGGCATGCTGACGCTGGGCGTGCCGACCTCGCCCGGCGTGCCGGCGGGCCTGAGCGAACTGACTTTGACGCTGAGCTACAACGACTTCGAAGGCGCCACCGCGCTGTTCGAGCAGTACGGCCCCGAGATCGCCTGCCTGATCATCGAACCCGTGGTCGGCAACGCCAACTGCCTGCCGCCGCGCGAAGGCTACCTGCAGCATCTGCGCGCCCTGTGCACGCAGCATGGCGCGCTGCTGATCTTCGATGAAGTGATGACCGGCTTCCGCGTGGCGCTGGGCGGCGCGCAGGCGCACTACGGCATCACGCCGGACCTGACCACGTTCGGCAAGATCATCGGCGGCGGCATGCCGGTGGGTGCCTACGGTGGCCGCCGTGACCTGATGCAGCAGATCGCGCCGGCCGGCCCGATCTACCAGGCCGGCACGCTGAGCGGCAATCCGGTGGCGATGGCCGCGGGCCTGGCGATGCTGGAGCTGATCCAGGCCCCGGGTTTCCACGACGGGCTCGCCGCCGCGACGGCAGCGCTGTGCGAAGGGATGGAAGCCGCCGCGCGTGCTGCCGGCGTGCCGCTCACGACGACCCGCGTCGGCGCGATGTTCGGCCTCTTCTTCACCGACCAGCAGGTGGATACCTACGCGCAGGCCGTGGCCTGCGACACCGCGGCGTTCAACCGTTTCTTCCACGCCATGCTGGAACGCGGCGTGTACCTGGCGCCGTCGGCGTTCGAGGCCGGCTTTATGTCCAGCGCGCACACGCCCGAAGTGATCGAGGCGACGCTCGCCGCCGCCCGCGAGGCGTTCAAGGTGGTCGCGACTGGATGAAGCCGCGCATCCACCAGGTGCTGTTCGATTTCGACGGCGTCCTGGCGCACTACCGGCACGAAGTCCGGATCGCTCACCTCGCCGCGCATGCCGGCTGTGAACACGAGCGCGTGCGCGAGGTGCTGTTCGTATCGGGGCTGGAAACCGAATACGACAGCGGCAGTGTCGACACGGACACTTACCTGCAGCGGCTCGGCGAAGGGATCGGCGCTGCCATTGACGAGGACGCATGGATCGCCTCGCGGATGGCCGGCAGCACGGCCATGGACGACGTGCTGACCCGTGTCACTGCACTGCACGCAGACGTGGCGATGGGCGTGCTGACCAACAACGGGGCCATGATGACGCAGGCCATCCCGCGCATCGTCGCGCCGCTGGCGGCGCGGATCGAGGGCCGCGTGCTGACCAGTGGCGGCCTGCAGCGCCGCAAACCCGCACCGGCCACCTTCACGCATGCGCTGGAACTGCTCGGCTGGGATGCTGCCAGCACGCTGTTCGTCGACGACAAGTTCACCAACGTGCAGGGCGCGCGCGAAGCCGGCCTGCACGCGGAGACCGTGACCGACGGACGCACGCTCGGCAAGGCGCTGAAACGCTACGCCTTCGGCCCCCAGACCGGCTGGTGACCGGTCTGGTTTGAACCTTGATTGATCCGGCGACGGGACACTGGTGCCCACCCACCGGAGAACCGTCGTCATGCGCTTCATTCCACGCACATTCCACCTGGCCTGCGCGCTCCTGCTGGCCACCCTCGCCACACCGCTGCACGCGGCGGATACAGGCAGGATCCTGATCGTCGTCAGCGGCGAAGGCCGCGACCAGGGCAAGACGCGCCCGGGCTACGAGTTCGACGAACTGTCGCAGGCGTGGCTGATCTTCAAGGCGAACGGCTTCGCCATTGATGTCGCCAGTCCGCAAGGGGGTGCCGTGGAAGCCGACAAGTACAACCCGCAGGAACCCTTCAATGCCGCCCTGCTCGCCGATGCGGACGCCACACGCGTGCTCGCCGACACACGGAAAACCCGTGACGTGAAGGCGAGTGACTACGCCGCCATCTACGTGGTCGGCGGCAAGGGCGCGATGTTCGACCTGCCGCGCGATGCTGCGCTGGCATCGCTGCTTGCCGATGCGTACGAACACGGCGCGGTGATCGGCGCGGTCTGCCACGGACCGGCCGCGCTCGTCGACGTCCGTCTGCGCAATGGCTCATCGCTCGTGGACGGCAAGACCTTGACCGGCTTCACCAACGAAGAAGAAGCCCTGTTCGGCAAGCGCTGGGCGAAGGAGTTTCCCTGGTTGCTGGAAGACAGGCTGCGCGAGCGCGGTGCGCGCTGGGAGGAAGCAGCGCTGATGATGGTGAAGGTCGTCGTGGATGGTCGCCTCGTCACCGGGCAGAACCCCTACTCCACCGCGGGCGTCGCCGAGGCCATCGTGCGCGCGACGGGGCGCACGCCCGTCGCGCGCACGCCGTGGCGGGACGAACTGACGATGGCGCTCGCGGCACAAGCGCGCGAGGGCGATATCGAGGGCGTCGCGGCCGCCCTGTCGACCGACACCACGCGCTACCACGTCGACCTGCTCGGTCTGCTGGGCTACTACCAGGCGCAAGCCGCCACCCGCGACGATGACGTGCGCCATGCCCTGCAGCTGATGCAACTGGCGATGCCGTACATGGCGCAACCCGAACTGAAACTCGGTGCCGCCGAAGCGCATCTGCGACTGGGTGAGCGTGCGCAGGCCAAGGCACTGGTGCAGCGTCTGCTGGAAGGCAAGCCCGACATGGAAGAAGCTAGGGCCCTCCTGCAACGCATCGACGGTTGAACGATGAAGCCTTCCGCGCTCCGCATCCTGGTGATCGAGGACAACCCGTTGCTGCGCGCGCAGCTCGATGGTCTGCTCACGGCGGAAGGCATCCATGCCGAGTTCGCCGGCGACGGACTGAGTGGACTGCAGATGGCGCTGGCTTCGCCGCCGGACGTGCTGGTGCTGGACCTGGGACTGCCCGGGCTTGACGGCGTCCGTCTCTGCGAGCGCCTGCGGGCGGAGGCCGACCGGCATGTCCCCGTGCTGATGCTGACCGCACGCGATGCGCTGGAGGACAAGCTGCAGGGCTTCCGTGCCGGCGCCGACGACTACCTCGTGAAGCCGTTCGCGGGCGCGGAGCTGCTGGCGCGCTGCATCGCCCTGTCGCAACGCCACCGTGCCGGGAAGACGCACCTGCTGCGGATCGGCACGCTGGAGGTAGATCGCCGCTACGGCCATGCGCGCCGCGAGGGCCGCGACCTGGACCTCCATGCCACCAGCTACCAGATCCTGCTGGCGCTTGCCGAGGCCTGGCCGCGCACGCTGACGCGCAGCGACCTGGTCCAGCGACTGTGGGACGACGCGCCGCCCGAGTCAGATCCCTTGCGGACTCATCTCTATCTGCTGCGGCAGGCGCTGGACAAACCGTTCGCCACGCCGATGCTGAAGACCGTGCATGGGGTCGGTTTCCGGCTGGAGGCCGACGCATGATGCCTTCCAGCCCGCCGCGCCGACGCCTGCGCAACCGCCTGATGCTGGCGTTCGCCGGCTTCACCGTGCTGGTCGCTGCCGTGTTCGCGCTGTACGTCGTGCTGTTCGTGTACGCGGTGGAAGACCAGCTCTTCGAGACGATGCTGGACCGCGAGGTTGCCGCACAGCAGGCATACCAAGAGGAACATGGCGACTGGACTACGCCCCGCGACGGCTTCATGTCCATCGCGACAACGACGTCGGCCCTGCCCGACGGCATCGCCGAGGTACTGCGCGAGGAGCCGCGACGACGCGAATTCGCCGGCAAGGAGGGCCGCCACTACCACCTGCGCTCGCTGCCATCACGCGATGCGGGCGAACCGACCGCATGGCTGGTCGCCGAAGTCAGCTCCCTGCTCGTCGTCCGGCCGATGCGTGCGCAGATCGTGCAGTTGCTGGTGTGGTCCGGGGTCGGCACGGTGGCGCTCGCCCTGCTGCTGGGCGGCTGGCTGGCGCGGCGCACCACCGCGCCGCTGTCGCGGCTGGCGGATGCCGTGGGCGATGCGACACCGGAACGGCTGCCGCCCGGTTTCGCCGCCGGTTTCCCGGACGATGAAGTGGGCGTGGTCGCCCGCCGGCTAGACGACCTGATCGCGCGCGTCCGGGACTTCGTCGAGCGCGAACGGGAGTTCACCCGTGACGCCAGCCACGAACTGCGCACGCCGTTGACGGTGATCCGGACCGCGACGGAACGGTTGGGCATGGAAACCGGTTTGTCCGACGCGGCACGACGCCACCTGGACCACATCGCGCAATCATCGCGCCAGCTCGAACAGACCGTCGCGCTGCTGCTTTCGCTGGCGCGGGAGCAGGCATCGCCCGAATCGGAGATCAGGACGCCGGTGCTGCCGCTGCTGGAACGCGTCATCGTCGAGCAGTCTCCGCTGCTGGAGCACAAGCCGGTCGAGGTGCAGGTCGATGTCGCAACCCACGTCTTCACGACACTGCCGGCGACCGTGCTGAACATCCTGCTGTCGAATCTCGTCGGCAACGCCTTCGCGCACACCCGCGCCGGTCACATCGTCATCAACATGCAAGACAGCGCGTTGCGCATCGCCAATCCCGGTGGCGACGTGCGCGATGTCGACTTCGAACCCTTCGTGAAAGGCCACGACAGCAGCGGCTTCGGCCTTGGACTGTCGATCGTGCAGCGGCTCTGCGAGCGCCACGGCATCGTGCTGCGGATCGATAGCAGAGCGGGCCAGACGATCGCGCGGCTCATACTGCCTGCGGGCTGATCACGCCACCGTTCGGTCCGCGAACGCGCGCAGCGCGGCGTGCAGGCGCTGCAGGCCATCGGCCACTTCCGCATCGGTGATGTTGAGCGAAGGCACGAAACGCAGCACGTCGGGGCCGGCCTGCAGCATCAGCAGGCCCTGCGCGGCGGCCAGGTCGAGCACCTCACCGGCGCGCCCCGCGTACTTCGCATTGAGCACCGCGCCCAGCATCAGGCCACGACCGCGCACCTGCGAGAACAGGCCGAGTTCCGCATTCATCGCGTCCAGTCCCTTGCGCAACGCGGCCGACTGGCGGGCGACATTGTTGGCGATCTGCGGCGAAGCCAGCTTGCGCAGCGCCACGCGCGCCACCGCAGCCGCCAGCGGATTGCCGCCGAAGGTGGTGCCGTGTGCGCCGAACTGCATCACCTCGGCCACCTTCGGTCCGGCCAGCATCGCGCCGATCGGGAAGCCGCCACCCAGCGCCTTGGCCAGCGTCACGATGTCCGGCACCACGCCGTCCTGCCAGTGGGCGAACAGTGTGCCGGTGCGCCCCATGCCCGCCTGGATTTCGTCCAGCAGCAGCAGCGCACCATGGTGATCGCACAGCGCGCGCACGCCCGCCAGGAACCCGGGCGCGGCCGGCATCACGCCGCCCTCGCCCTGCACCGGCTCCAGCATCACGGCAGCCACGTCGCCGCAGGACATGGCGATTTCCAACTGGGTCAGGTCATTGAAATCGACGTAGCGGAAACCAGCGGGCAGGGGCTCGTAGCCTTCCTGGTACTTCGGTTGCGCCGTCGCCGTCACGGCAGCCAGCGTGCGGCCATGGAAGCTGCCACGGAACGTCACGATCACGCGCTGGTCCGGTGCGCGACCTTGTGCAGCGGCCCACTTGCGCACCAGCTTGATCGCCGCTTCATTGGCTTCCGCACCGGAGTTGCACAGGAACACGCGCTCGGCGAAGCGCGACGCGGTGACCAGTTCCTCGGCCAGGCGCAGCGGTGGCTCGCTGTAGAAGACATTGCTGGTATGCCACAGCTTGCCCGCCTGCTCGGTCAGGGCCGCGACCAGGTCGGGATCGTTGTGGCCCAGCCCGCAGACGGCGATGCCCGCCGACAGGTCCAGGTATTCGCGGCCCTCGCTGTCCCACACCCGTGCGCCCTGGCCGCGCTCCAGGATCACCTCGCGCGGACGGTAGACCGGCAGGTAGTAACGCTGTCCGTTCGACAGCAGGTCGGGAGTCGTGGTGCTCATGGTCTGGCAGGCAGCAGGCGGGGGCCATATTGTGACGCAAGCGGGCAGGCACCGCAGGCAGGGGCCGAGGCAGGCAGCCACGTGTTGGTGCATCATGGCGACCCATGAAGTTCCAGCCGCGCCTGTTCTCGGACCCCCAGCTCAACCCCGCCACCGAGGACGGCTGGAGAAGGCGCTGGTTCGACATCATCTACCGGCACGACACGCCGCCGTCGCGCAATTTCGATCTCGTGCTGGTGCTGGCCATCCTCGCCAGCGTCATCGTCATCATGCTGGACAGCGTGCAGTCCTTCCACGCGCGTCATGCCGACGTGCTCTACGCGGCGGAATGGGCGTTCACGCTGCTGTTCACGGCCGAATACGCACTGCGGCTGGCGACCGTGCGGCGGCCGCTGCGCTACGCAATCAGCATCTGGGGGATCATCGACCTACTGTCCATCCTGCCCACCTACCTGTCGGTGCTGGTACCGGGCGCGCAGAGCCTGCTGGTAGTGCGCATCCTGCGCATCCTGCGGCTGTTCCGCATCCTGAAACTGACCCAGTACGTCGAGGAGAGTGGACAACTGGTGGGCGCGCTGTGGCGCAGCCGGCGCAAGATCTTCGTCTTCGTCTGCGCGGTGCTGACGCTGGTCGTCATCTTCGGTGCACTGATGTACGTGGTCGAAGGCCCGGAACACGGCTTCACCAGCATTCCCACCAGCATGTACTGGGCTATCGTGACGATGGCGACCGTCGGCTTCGGCGACATCGCGCCACAGACCACCGCCGGCCGTGCGATCACCTCGGTGCTGATCCTGATCGGTTACAGCATCATCGCCGTGCCCACCGGCATCTACACAGCGGAACTGGCCAGCAGCCTGCGCGAGGCCTCCCACGAGCGGGGCCACCTGGACCGCCGCGGCTGTCCGGAGTGCGGGCTGGAAGGCCACGATCCCGACGCCCTGCACTGCCGCCACTGCGGCTCGCGGCTCCACGCGCCGATGGGCTGAAGCGGCTCAGCCCGCGAACGCGATCTCCGCGGCAGGCAATGCACGGATGCTCACACCGAAGCTGCGGATCGCCGGCAGCGTGGCGTTGTGGTGCGTGCGGATCTGGTCGGCCGTCGCGTGCGCCTTGTCGTGGGTGGTGTGCGCGTCGGCGGCCAGCACCACGTGGTACCCATGCGCCGCCGCGCTGCGCGTGGTGGTATCCACGCAGAATTCCGTCGCGTAGCCGCACAGCACCACGCCCTCCACCCCGCAGAACGACAGCACCTCGTCCAGCCCGGTGCGCAGGAACGCGTCCGGCGTGCTCTTGCGGATACGGTGGTCGCCCTCGGCCACCGACAACGCGGGATGCAGCGCCCAGCCCGTGGATTGCGGCTCCAGGTCGCCCGCGCGTTCATGTTGCACGAAGATCACGGGCATGCCGGCATCGCGGGCCTTCGCCGACAGCGCGTTGATGCGCTCGATCACGCCATCGGCATCGGCCGGCGACGGTTGCGGCTCGAACAGGCCACGCTGCACATCGATCACGACCAAGGCAAGGTTCATCTGTCGGGCTCCTTCTTGCGGATGCGTCACCAGCTTCCCGTATTCGGCATCGAAAGCCAAGGCTCCTGCGGCGACAGCGCGGCACCCTTCTGCAACAACTCGATCGAGATCAGGTCCGGCGTGCGGACGAAGGCCATGCGGCCATCGCGCGGCGGGCGGTTGATGGTGATGCCCAATGCCTGCAGGTGCATGCAGGTCGCATGGATGTCATCGACCTCGAACGCGAGATGGCCGAAGTTGCGTGCGCTGCCATAGTCCTCGGCGGGCGATCCGTCTTCCGGCGGCCAGTTGTAGGTCAGTTCGATCTCCGCCTCCGGATTGGCCGGCGCGCCGAAATAGACCAGGGTGAAACGCCCCTGCGGGCTCTCCATGCGGCGGGTTTCCACCAGGCCCAGACCTTCGGTGAGGAAGCGGCCGGTGGCCTCGAGATCGTGGACGCGGATCATCGCGTGCAGGTATTTCATGACAGCCTCATGTCGGAACGGAAGAACGGGTGCGGTGCGCCCACGCATTGGCCAGCAGGCAGGCGATGATCAGCACGCTGTACTCGGCGCCATTGCGGCCAAGGCCCACCACGAACCAGCCCGCCAGCGCGTGCACCAGCCAGATGCCGCAGGCGTAGATCGCGCTGAACACCAGCGCGATCGGCGTGATCCATCGGCCCGCCGCGAACACCGGTGCCGCGACCAGTTCGAACACCGTCACGAACCATGCGATCCCCAGTCCGAACGGAAATCCGCGCGACTCCAGGAAAACGCCGAAGGGTGCCACGCCATCGGCCAGCACGCGCGCGACGCCATGGACGAAAAGCAGCGTGGCCAGGGCCATGCGGATGAACGCCAGCGCCTGGCGTCCTGCGGTTTCAGATGGCGACATCGTCGTGGCTCCTCTTCATGACCGGCATCGAAGGCAGGTTGCGCGGCACGCGGGGCCGCACCTGCTTGCTACTACAGGAACAGATCCGGCAACAGCGATTGCGACGGATCAACGGCATACGGCGTGAAATCCGTGACACCCGCTTCGCGCAGCACATCCTCATCGATCAGGAAGTGACCGTGGAAACCGCGCGCATCACGGGCGAGCACGGCATGCGCGGCGTCGGCGACGATCTGCGGCGTGCGGCAGCGCGGGATCTCCACGCCGGGAATCATGTTCAACGCATCGGTGGCGATGATGGTGCGCGGCCACAGGGCATTCACTGCGATGCCCTGCGGACCGAACTCGCCGGCCAACCCCAGGGTCACGAAGCTCATGCCCATCTTCGCCAACGTGTAACCGGTGTGCGGCGCCCACCATTTCGGGTCCAGCGTGGGCGGCGGCGCGAGCGTCAGGATGTGCGGATTGGCGGCCTGCTTCAGGTAGGGAAGCGCGGCCTGCGCGCACAGGAAACTGCCGCGCGCGTTGACCTGCTGCATCAGGTCGAAGCGCTTCATCGGCGTGTCCAGCGCACCGGCCAGCCAGATGGCGCTGGCGTTATTGACCAGGATGTCGATGCCGCCAAAGGTATCGGCGGTGGCGGCCATCGCGGCCTTCACGTCGTCCTCTTCGCGGATGTCGCACTTCAGCGCCAGTCCGCGCCCCCCGGCGTCGTTGACCGCCTGCGCGGCGGTGTGGATGGTGCCGGGCAGTTTCGGATTGGGCACCGACGATTTGGCGGCAATGGCCACGTTGGCGCCATCGCGCGCCGCGCGCAGGGCGATGGCCAGGCCGATGCCGCGCGAGGCGCCGGTGATGAACAGGGTTTTGCCTGCAAGGTTCATGTCGTTTCCTGGTCTCTACAAACCGTCATTGCAGGAACGCCCGTGGGACGCTCCTGCAGGTCCGGAAGCTGCAACGCCGGGCATCACGGCTTCGGCCCCTGCCCTTCATTGTCTTCCCACTTCAACAGCCGGCGCGTGATGAAACGATAGACCGGCTTTCCGGTGCGGAACCACAGATCGCGCAGCCACGATGTGCGCTTGAGCACACGCTTCTCGACCGGCGTCAGCGAGGCGCCGCAGTACATGCGCTTGTGCTTGAGCAGATGGCGCAGGTCCTGCCGCGCGAGCAGGCGCATCCAGCGCGAGCGCGGGTCGCCGCGGGTGGCGAGCTGGAAATCGATGATCGCCGGGCGGCCGTCTTCCAGCACCAGCCAGTTCGCCTCCTTGGCGAGATCGTTGTGGGCGATGCCCCGGCGGTGAAGTTGCTGGAGCAACCGGCGCGCGGCACGGAAGTAGGCCAGGTCGCCACGCGGCGGCCGCTGGTACATGGCCGCCCCTTCCATGAAGCTGCGGTCCAGCCGGCGGCCGGTCCAGTCGAGCAGTTGGGGGACATCGGCCATGCCGGCGACCTTGCGCAATGCAAGCGCCTCGCGCCGCGCCAGCCACCAGGCCGGCAACCGCAGCCACAGCGGGACATGTGCAAGGTCACGGCGCACGAATGGCCCCCCGCTCCCCTGCATCAACGAGATGCGGCCGAAGCTGTCGGCCTTGAGTGCAGCGATTTCGGAGGGCGAGCGCAAGTCCACGACGTCATTCTATCGTCCCTAGGTCGCAGACGCCGGTCATGTGCCGCCGCCTATAATCCGGCGATGGAGTCCTCCTGGTTCGACAACCTGCTGGCCTGGATCAGCGCGCATCCCGTGGCCGCGGGGCTGGTGATCTTCGCCATCGCCTTCTGCGATGCGGTGATCATCATGGGCGCCATCGTGCCGGCCCTGCCGTTGCTGTTCGCGGTCGGCGTGCTGATCGGCCTGGGCGAAATCTCGGGTCCGTACGCCATCCTCTGCGCGACGCTGGGCGCGCTTCTGGGCGATGCGACGAGTTACTGGGTCGGTCATCGCTGGGGCCAGCAGCTGCGCACGGTGTGGCCGTTCCGCAAGTATCCGCAGCTGCTCGACCGCGGCGAACTGCTGTTCCGCCGCAATGCATGGAAGAGCCTCTTCATCGCGCGCTTCGTTGGTCCCATCCGGCCGTTCGTGCCGGCGGTCGCCGGCATCTCGCGCATGCCGCTGCGGCGCTACGCCGTGGCCAGCGGGGCGGCGTGCATCGCATGGGCGGCCGCATTCCTGCTGCCCGGCTGGGTGCTGGGCCACGCGTACGATGCCGTGGCCGCCGTGGCCGGCCGACTGGCGCTGGTCCTGGGGCTGCTGGTGCTGGTGATCGCGCTGGCATGGGCCATGGTGCTGTACACCTATCGCTGGTTTGCCGCCCACGCCGATGCCCTGCTGGCGCGTGCACTGGCGTGGTCGCATGCGCATCCGGTTCTGGGGCGCTACACCGCGGCGGTCTTCGAGCCCGCGCGGCGCGAATCCGTGCCGCTGGCCCTGCTGGCCATCCTGTTGCTGGCGATCGTGTGGGTGTGGTTCGCCTTCCTCATCATCGTGATCGGCCACGGCGAACCGCTGGCGGCGGACCTGTGGGTGTACGAACTGATGCGTGCGCTGCGCAACCCGCTGGCGGACCATCCCCTCGCCGCGATCGCCTCGCTCGGCGACGAGCAGGTGCTGGCCCCGGCATCGTTGCTGGTCCTCGGCTACCTGTGCTGGCGCAAGCGCTGGATGGCGGCCGCACACTGGCTGGCCGCCATCGCCTTCGGCCTGGCCCTGACGGCGTGGCTGGGCGCGTCAGTGGATATTCCGAAGCCCCCCAGTGTCAGCAGCGGGTTCGGCTTCCCGTCCATCGCGGTGACGATGTCGACGATCACCTTCGGCTTCTTCGCCGTGCTGATCGCGCGCGAACTGCCGGGTCGCACGCGCGTCTGGCCGTACCTGGTCTCGGGCATCGTGGTGGCGCTGATCGGCTTTGCGCGCATTTACCTGGGTGCGCACTGGCTCAGCGACATCATCGGCGGCATGTTGTTCGGCTTGGTCTGGCTGCTGGTGCTGGGCATCGCCTACCGGCGCCGCATGGTGCGCTCGTTCTGGATCAAGCCGATCGCGTGGTTGTTCTATGGCAGCTTCGTGCTGGCAGGACTGTGGCATGCGCCGCGCAACGTGGAGCACATGCTGGCGCAGTTCCAGACACCGGTGATCGAACGGACGGTCGCGCTGCAGGACTGGTGGCAGCGCGACTGGCAGGCATTGCCGGCGCGCCGCAACGAGTTCGACGACGAACAGCGCTGGCCGCTGGACGTGCAGGTCGCCGGGCCGCTGGCGCCGCTGAAGGCCAGCCTGACAGCCGCCGGTTGGCGCGAACAACCGCAGGCCGGATGGGAGGAAGCGCTGAACCTGCTGGACAGCGACCTGCCCGACGATGAGCAGCCCGTGCTCCCCGCCACGCTCGACACGCGCGCTGAAAGCCTGCTGATGGTGCGCAAGGGCGACCAGCCGGGCGAAGTGTTCGTGCTGCGCCTGTGGCCGGCCGACACGCGCCTGCTGCCCGGCGATGTGCCGCTTTGGATCGGCAGTGCCCAGGTGCTGCAGCAGCAGCGTGCATTCAATCTGGTGCGCCTGTGGCGGCCGTTGCGCGAGGCGCGCACGGCGCTGGATGCGGTCACGCAGGCCACGCCGGATCTCGTCCACGTGATCGCACCGCATCCGGACTCGGGGCTGCCGGTGCTGCGGTTGCGTACCGACGACGAGGCGGTCTCGCCCTGACTCACCGGGAAGGTTCCTGCAGGAGCTGACCAGCCGTGCGGCTGTTGAAAGCCAGCTCCGATGCCATCCCGTCAAACATCCCGGAATTCAGAACGTGCGGTCGGGGCTGAAGCCCCTCCTACCGGGCCGGTGTCAGTCGATCCACTCCAGCAGGCGCTGCAGGCGTGCGTGCACGTCGTCTTCCTGCAGGATCGACACGCGCTGCTCCGGCGTGATCGGCAGTACCTGCGCCAATCGCCATCCCACCCAGGCGGCGTGCTCGAAGATGCGCGGCGGCAAGCCGTTCAGATCGCTGCCCACCTTTTCCATCATGGTCTGCAGCAAGGTGCCCAGCAGTGCGTGCTCGGGACGGATCTCCCAGTCCTCGTCTGCGCACAGCCATTCCACATCCGCCATCACCAGCCCGTTGTCGCGAACGCGCGTGCGGACCACGTGGAAACGCCGGTGCCCGCGC
The DNA here is from genome assembly GCF_946886695.1 of uncultured Pseudoxanthomonas sp. Next base: position 37,153 of record NZ_CAMPJD010000018.1, read on the forward strand.
ACGTGCAGCGACAGCAGCCCGTCCTCGCCCATGTCGAAGTTTTCGATCCGCGCTTCGACGCCGTAGGCCGCCGGCGTCGCGGGCGCCCCCGCTTCGCTGCCCTCAAGGATCAGGCAAACCCCGAATCCGCCACCGGAACGCCCGCAGTCACGGACCAGATCCAGGTAGCGCCGCTCGAAGATGCGCAGATCCATCGCTGCACCGGGCAGCAGCACCTTGTGCAGCGGAAACAGCGGCAGGGACTCGTGCGCCATGCCGGCAACCTCAGCCTTGCAGTGCCGCCAGGAAGCGCCGCGGCGCGCCGTCGAAGCCACCGTTGGACATGAACACCACGTGGTCGCCAGGCCGAACCTGTGCCTTCAACGCCGCGATCAGCGTATCGGCGTCAGGCACGGTGCGCGCGTCGCCGCGGATGGCGGCCACGATCTTGCCGGCGTCCCATGCGAGTTCCGGCCGATGCAGGAAGACGACCGCATCGGCGATGTCGAGGGACGGTGCCAGCGCGCCGGCATGCGCGCCGGAGCGCATCGAGTTGCTGCGCGGCTCCATCGCCACCAGGATGCGCGCCTGCCCGACGCGTGCACGCAGACCTTCCAGGGTGGTGTGGATGGCGGTGGGATGGTGCGCGAAATCGTCGTAGACGGTGATGCCGTCGTGCTGGCCGATCACTTCCATTCGCCGCTTCACGCTGCGGAACGCTGCCAGCGCCGGCAGCACGGTGGCCACCTCCACGCCGACCGCGTGGCACGCTGCGAGCGCGGCCAGGCCGTTGAGCACGTTGTGGCGGCCGAGCATGGGCCAGTGCACCTCGCCGATCTCGATGCCGTGGTGGCGGACGGCGAACGCGCTGCCGTCGTCGCGGATCAGGCGCGCACTCCACTCCAGCGCGGCATCGAAGCCGAAGCGCTCCACCGGCGTCCAGCACCCCATGGCCAGCACTTCGGCCAGCCTCTGGTCCTCGCCATTGACGATCAGGCGACCGCGGCGCGGCACGGTACGCACCAGGTGGTGGAACTGGCGCTGGATCGCGGCCACGTCCGGGAAGATGTCTGCGTGGTCGTATTCCAGGTTGTTGAGGATGGCGACCAGCGGGCGGTAGTGGACGAACTTGCTGCGCTTGTCGAAGAAGGCCGTGTCGTACTCGTCGGCCTCGACCACGAACTCGCGGCCGCCACCAATGCGCGCCGATACGCCGAAGTCCTCGGCCACGCCGCCGATCAGGAAGCCCGGCGAACGCCCGGCCGCTTCCAGCAGGTAGGTCAGGATGGTCGTCGTCGTCGTCTTGCCGTGCGTGCCCGCCACGGCCAGCGTGTCGCGGCCCGGCAGCACGCGTTCGGACAGCCATTGCGCGCCGGAGATGTAGCGCCGGCCCTGGTCCAGCACCGCCTCGACCGCGGGGTTGCCGCGCGACAAGGCATTGCCGATGACGATCTCGTCGCAATCCGGCGCGATGTTCTGCGGCTGGTAGCCCTGCGCCAGCGCGATGCCGAGCTGCTCGAGCTGGGTCGACATGGGCGGGTAGATGGCCTGGTCGCTGCCTTCGACGGTGTGGCCGAGTTCGCGTGCCAGGGCGGCCACGCCGCCCATGAAGGTGCCGGCGATGCCGAGGATGTGGATCTTCAAGACTGCGGTTCCCGAATGAGTCCGCGAACTTTAGCCGAGCGCGCCGGGTTCGGCACGTCCTGCAAGGCGTGGGCGTGACGCGGGTTCAGCGGGAAAAAAGCAGGGCCTGCAGATCCATTCCGTCGCTCTCGGCCTTCACCACCAGCGTGTTGCGCCCCGGCGCGAGCGGCAGCGCGCGGAATCCGCGGGCGCGTTCGGCGGCCTTCACCGGTACCCCGTTGAGCACCAGCGAGACACGCCCCGTGCCGCGCCCGTCCAGCGCCAGCCGATAACGGCCGCCGGCACCGGCATCGAAGGTGTACTTGAGCCACTCGCCGCGTCGCATGCCCGCCACATGGAGTGCACCGTGGTCGCCCTTGCCCAGGTCGACACCGTCGTTGCGGTAGGTCATGGCCGGGTTCCACACCACGCGCTCACCACCGTCGGAGATGTGGTGGTTGGCCGGAGTCAGGTCATGGTAGGCCACGCCGTTGCGGCCCATGTCGAAATCGACCGCCGCGATGGTGCCACCCTGCGCGCCAATCGCGTGCGCCTTGAACGGCACCGACTGGTCCGAATGCGGCGCGCGGAACAACGCATCGATCACGTCCGGATGCTGCACGTTGTTTTCGTAGCGCACGTCCTCGCGGGCGAGGTGCATGAGCGCCGCTTCTGCCTCCTCCGAGGACGGACGCGGACCCTCGCCCTTCCAGTACGCCAGCACCTGCCGGTAACCCGCGTTCGGCACCACCTGCAGCGGGTTGTTGTAGCGGATCTTCTTCAGCGGCCACCACGCCCAGCCGATGCCCTCGCCTTCGACCAGGGCGACGGTGCGGGCGAACCAGTCGTTGGAGTTCTCGCCGGTCTCGCCCAGCCACAGCGGCATGCGGTGCCTGTCGCGCAGCGCCAGCAGGTCGGCGATGCTGTCGCGCGTGGTGACGTTCCAGTACTTGTGGAAGCTGATCACCAGGTTGTCGTCCCACGGGCCGTCGTCGAGCACGCCGCGGTAGTTGTTGCCCCAGCAGTTGCCCTCGATGACGATGATGTGCCGTGTGTCCACTTCGCGGATCGCGCGCGTCGTACGCACCAGCAGGTCCTTCAACGGCGCGTTGCCGTTCTCCTTGCAGCCGTTGCTGTCGGCCTTGTCGGCGAAGCCCCAGTTGGGCTCGTTGATGATGTCGTACGCGGCGATGTACGGCTCGTCCCTGTAGCGCTGCGCCAGCTTCTTCCACAGCGCCACCATCTTGTCCTGGTGGCGCGGGTCGTCCCACAGCGAGGGCTGCGCGGGATCGCGGTCGGCGATGTTGTTGTCGTTGCCCTGCCCGCCGGGCGCGGCGTGCAGGTCGAAGATCAGGTACAGGTCGTTGGCCTTGGCCCAGGCCAGCAGTTCGTCGGTACGGCGGAAGCCTTCTTCCACCCAGGTCTGCCGGCCGGCGACCGGCTCCTGCTCCACCGGCAGCGTGTACAGGGCGTAGTGCATCGGCAGGCGCACGGAGTTGAAACCCCAGCGCGCCATCGCGTCGATGTCGGCCTTGGTGGTGTGGTTGTCGCGCCAGGCCTGATAGAAGGCATCCGCCTTCTCCGGCCCGATCAGCTCGGCGATGCGCGCGTGGATGCTGCGTTGGGTGCCTACGCCGTCGATGTCGAGCATGTAGCCTTCCTGCAGCATCCAGCCGCCCAGGCCCATGCCGCGCAGGATCACCGGCTTGCCCGCTTCGTCGACGATCTGCGTGCCCTGCGTGCGCAGGAAGTCCTTGGCTTCGGCGGCGGATACGGCGAGCAGGCTGGCAAGCAGCAGGCTGGCGATGCGCTTCATCGACGACTCCGGGCGACCCCTCGGGACCCGGACCATAACAGCCGGCCCCCACAGCCCGCGATGCCCGCCATCACGGCCCTCAACGAAGAAGCCCCGCACTGGGCGGGGCTTCGCGGCGTCATGCGCTGAGGCGCAGGGACGTCAGCCCACTTCCTTGGCCGGCGCCAGCGCCTCGGTGATGCGGGTGAACACCTCGTCCAGCGAACCCACGCCGTCCACCACGGTCAGCTGGCCGTGCTGGCGGTAGTAATCGATCACCGGAGCGGTCTGGGTGGTGTACTTGTCCAGGCGGTTGCGCACCACCTCGGGCGTGTCATCGTCGCGGCCTTCCGCGGCGGCACGGCCGGCGATGCGCTCGACCAGCAGGTCGGCCGGCACTTCCAGTTGCACCGCATAGTCCATGGGCTGGCCAAGCCGGGCCAGCAACGTGCCCAGTGCATCGGCCTGGGCCTGGTTGCGCGGATAGCCGTCCAGGATGAAACCGTTGGCGGTGTCGGGGCGGGCGAAGCGGTCTTCCAGCATGCCCAGCAGGATGTCGTCGCTGACGAAGTCGCCGCGCGCCATGATTTCCTTGGCCTGCAGGCCCAGCGGGCTGCCGGCGGCCACTTCGGCGCGCAGAAGGTCGCCGGTGGAGATGTGTGGTACCTGCAGGTAGTCCTTCAGGCGCGCCGCCTGAGTGCCCTTGCCCGACCCGGGTGGGCCCAGTAGAACCAATCGCATGCTGTAACTCCCAAACTGGAATCCTGCGGGCGGTGGATCGCGCCGGGCGCCGGGCGCCGCGCTGCACCGCGTCATCTGTGTGAAGCTTACCGCATCCCGGCAACCCGGAACGAACCCCACATGGCATCTGGCACCCTACTTTATGCGCAGTCCGGCGGTGTCACCGCCGTCATCAACGCCTCCGCATCGGCGGTCATCACCGAAGCGCGGGCCCGGAAAATCAAGGTCTTGGCGGCACGCAACGGCATCCTCGGCGCCCTGCGCGAGGAGTTGATCGACACCAGCAAGGAGTCGGCAGCCGCCATCCGCGCCCTGGCCCACACCCCGGGCGGCGCCTTCGGCAGCTGCCGCGTGAAACTGAAATCGCTGGAGGCCGACCGCGCGAAGTACGAGCGCCTGCTGGCAGTACTGAAGGCGCACGACGTGCGTTACTTCCTCTACAACGGCGGCAACGATTCGGCCGACACCGCGTGGAAGGTCTCGCAGCTGGCGCAGGCCTTCGACTACCCGCTGACCTGCATCGGCGTGCCGAAGACGGTCGACAACGACCTGGCCGTCACCGATACCTGCCCCGGCTTCGGCTCGGCGGCGAAGTACACGGCGGTCTCCGTGCGCGAAGCCGCGCTGGACGTGGCGGCCATGGCGGAAACCTCCACCAAGGTGTTCGTCTACGAGGCCATGGGCCGACATGCCGGCTGGCTGGCCGCCGCGGCCGGCCTGGCCGGGCAGTCGCCGGACGAGGCGCCGCACATCATCCTGTTCCCGGAGCGCGCCTACGACGAAACGCAGTTCCTCGCGCAGGTGAAGAAGGTCGTCGACCGCGTGGGCTGGTGCGTGGTGGTGGCCAGCGAAGGCATCCAGCATGCCGATGGCCGCTTCGTCGCCGATGCCGGCGGCGGCAAGGATTCATTCGGCCATACGCAGCTCGGTGGCGTGGCGTCCTACCTGGCGGGCCGGGTGAAGGACCATTTGGGCCTGAAGGTGCACTGGACGCTGCCCGACTACCTGCAGCGATCGGCGCGCCACATCGCCTCGAAGACCGATTGGGAGCAGGCGCAGGCCGTCGGCAAGGCGGCCGTGCAGTTCGCGCTGAAGGGACAGAATGCGGTGATGCCGGTGATCGTGCGCACATCCGATGCGCCATTCCGCTGGAAGATCGAGGCCGCACCGCTGTCGAAAGTGGCCAACCACGAGAAGAAATTTCCGCCCGGTTTCATCCGCAAGGATGGCTACGGCATTACCCCGGCCGCGCGGAAGTACCTGCAGCCACTGATCCGCGGCGAAGCCTATCCGCCGTATGGCACGGACGGCCTGCCGAAGTACGTGGCACTGAAGAATGTGGCGGTGAAGAAGAAGCTGCCTGCCTGGGAGGGCTGATCGCCTGATGGGCATCCGCATCGTCCGCCTCGGCAGTCCGCGCGCGAAGGACGAAGGCCTGCGCATCGGCACGGTGCGCAGGCCGCCGCGCGGTGTGCCGAAGGCGGAGTTCGCGGCGCAGGACTGGTATGACGTGTGGTATCCCAATCTCGCGCCCAGTGCCGACCTCGTGAAGGAAGCCCAGGACGCCGCCACGCCCAAGGCATGGACCGCGTTCGCGAAGAAGTACCGTGCCGAGATGGCCACGCCGGACAATACCCGTACACTGGACCTGCTCGCAGCGCTTTCGCATGGCAGCGATTTCTCGGTGGGCTGCTATTGCGAAGACGAGGCACACTGCCACCGATCGATACTGCGCGAGCTGCTCGCCGAACGCGGGGCGTCCATCAAGGCAGGATGACTTCAGGCACCGGTCCGTCGAAAGGGGCGGTGCTAGCGTGAGCTCCTCGCCCTCCCTTAAGGATCCCGCCATGTTCCGCAAAGTGCTCATCGGATTGCTTGCCGTCGCCATCGGTCTGGCCATCGCGGGCGCCGGCTACCGTTTCGGCCAATACCTCGCGCAGAAGGACAATGCGGCTTCGCCCCTCGATGCGACATCCTGATCGATGACGTCCATCGCGCCAGGATGATGCAATGGACGACCTGCTCGCCGAACTGACGGCTCTCGAAACCGAACTCCACCACCCCGGCGTGACGTGCTCTCGTGAGCGGCTGGAGCGCTTGCTGCACCCTGACTTCCACGAGGTCGGCCGTTCCGGTACACGCTATACCCGGCAAGTGGTCATCGATTTCCTCGCCGACCGCTCTTCACCACCATCCGTCATCGCCTACGACCATCGCCTCGAACGGCTCGCGGACGATATAGTGCTGCTGCACTTCGCTTCGCATGAAATCGCGGTCCATGGACCACACCGGCACGCGGCGCTGCGCATGTCGGTATGGCGGCGCACCAAGCTGGGGTGGCAGCTCCGTTACCACCAAGGCACGCCGGCGACTGCCTAGCGGCAGCCCTCGCCTTCGATCTCCAGCTTCGCCGCAAACAACGTCAGCGACGGCGCCTGTGCGGCGGTGCCCGCCTGCTGCTTCGCGTCCTGCAGGTAGATGCGCGACTGGCCCTGGCCGTCCAGCGGTGGCGGCGCGGCACTGCCGGGCTTGCGCCACACGCGCACGACCGCCTGTTGCGACGGACATGCGGCATTCGGCACGCGGATCAGGTCATTGAGCTTCCAGCCAGTCGCGACCGATGGCTTCGCTTTGTCGAAATCGATGAAGCGTGCGCGCGGCTGGCACTGCGGACTTGTTCGCACCGGGGCATAGCGATAAGGCTGCGTCGCGTCTCCGGTGAAGGCGCCTTCCAACCGCACGCAGGCCTCGGGGATCTGCCGGAGGCTGTGCACCGCACCGACCGCCTGCGGCGCACCTGCGGGTCGCTGGATCTCGGGCACCGGATCGGCCGCCCACGCGGGCAACGCCATCACCAGGCACGCGGCAAACAGCGGAAGTGCGACGGTCTGACGCATGGCAACTCCTTGAAACGGATACGGAAACAGGATCAGGGTCGCAAGGCTGGCATGGAATGCCTGAACCAGTCCGTCACCGCTGGCGGCATGGGTCGCATCCGGTCATACTCGGGCCAGCTCCAGGGATGTCTGAACAAGGGTTTCGTGCTGCAGTCCATCGCAGCGGTCGAGTGCGCTCAATCGTTCAACAGGCTCCATCAGGATTGGGTTGCGTGTTCATGCGTTTCGCTGGACGACATCCATCAACCTTGGGAGGGGTCATGCTGGAACAATACGGTTTGACGCTGGCGCTGATCTGCGCCGGCGTGGCGATCATCTACGGCGTGGTGGCTGCGCGCTGGATCATGAAACAGCCCGCGGGCAATGCCCGCATGCAGGAAATCGCGGCGGCCGTGCAGGAAGGCGCCAGCGCCTACCTCAACCGCCAGTACACCACCATCGGCATCGCCGGCCTCGTGCTGCTCGTGCTGATCGGCTTCTTCGTGTCGTGGGCCAGCGCCATCGGTTTCCTGATCGGCGCGGTGCTGTCCGGTGCCGCCGGCTACATCGGCATGAACGTCTCGGTACGCGCCAACGTGCGTACCGCGGAAGCCGCCAGCAAGGGGATGAGCGCGGCGATGGACGTGGCCTTCAAGGGCGGCGCCATCACCGGCATGTTGGTCGTCGGCCTGGGTTTGCTGGGCGTGGCCGGCTACTTCGCCGTGCTCCATCTGCATATGGGCTATACCGAAGCCGACGCGCTGCACGCGCTGGTCGGCCTGGCGTTCGGCTCCTCGCTGATCTCGATCTTCGCGCGCCTGGGCGGCGGCATCTTCACCAAGGGCGCCGACGTCGGCGCGGACCTGGTGGGCAAGGTGGAAGCCGGCATCCCGGAGGATGATCCGCGCAACCCCGCCGTGATCGCCGACAACGTGGGCGACAACGTCGGCGACTGCGCCGGCATGGCGGCGGACCTGTTCGAAACCTATGCGGTCACCATCATCGCGACCATGCTGCTGGGCAGCCTGATGGTCGCGCAGGCGGGCGAACATGCGGTGCTCTATCCGCTGGTGCTGGGCGGCGTGTCGATCATCGCCTCGATCATCGGCGCCATGTTCGTCAAGGTGAAGGCGGGCGGCTCGATCATGGGCGCGCTGTACAAGGGCGTGATCGTGTCGGCGGTGCTGGCGGCGATCGCGTTCTACCCGATCACCACGCAACTGATGGCCGATTCGTCGTATGGCGCGCTGAACCTGTACTTCTGCGCGCTGGTCGGCTTGGTGCTGACCGGCGTGATCGTGTGGATCACCGAGTACTACACCGGCACGCAGTACGCACCCGTCAAGCACGTTGCCGCCGCATCCACGACCGGACATGGCACCAACATCATCGCCGGCCTGGGCGTCTCGATGCGTTCGACGGCGTGGCCGGTGGTGGCGGTGTGCGCGGCCATCCTGGGCGCGTATGCGCTGGGCGGCCTGTACGGCATCGCCATTGCCGCGACGGCGATGCTGTCGATGGCCGGCATGATCGTGGCGCTGGATGCCTACGGCCCGATCACCGACAACGCCGGCGGTATCGCGGAAATGGCGGAACTGCCGCCCGAGATCCGCAACATCACCGACCCGCTGGATGCGGTGGGCAACACCACCAAGGCGGTGACCAAGGGGTACGCCATCGGTTCGGCCGCGCTGGCCGCGCTGGTGCTGTTCGCCGACTACACCCACAACCTGCAGACCGCACATCCGGACACGGTGTTCACCTTCGACCTGTCCAACCACCTGGTGATCGTCGGCCTGTTGATCGGCGGCCTGATTCCCTACCTGTTCGGCGCGATGGCGATGGAAGCCGTCGGCCGCGCCGCGGGAAGCGTGGTGGAGGAAGTACGCCGCCAGTTCCGCGAGATCCCCGGGATCATGGCGGGCACCGCCAAGCCGGATTACAGCCGGGCGGTGGACATGCTGACCAAGTCCGCGATCAAGGAAATGATCGTGCCCTCGCTGCTGCCGGTGGTCGTGCCGATCATCGTCGGGCTGCTGCTGGGCCCGCAGGCGCTGGGTGGCCTGCTGATCGGCACCATCGTCACCGGCCTGTTCGTGGCCATCTCGATGACCACCGGCGGCGGCGCGTGGGACAACGCCAAGAAATACATCGAGGACGGCCACCACGGCGGCAAGGGCAGTGAGGCGCACAAGGCCGCGGTGACCGGCGATACCGTCGGCGATCCCTACAAGGACACCGCCGGCCCGGCGATCAATCCGTTGATCAAGATCATCAACATCGTCGCGCTGCTGTTGGTACCGGTGCTGCCGGTGAATGGCTGGCTGGGCAGTACGACGTCGGTCGAGGCCGCTGCGCATGTCGCCCCGATGACGGCCAGCGACGTAGTGGACGGACGCCATGCGCGCATCCTGTTCGACAGCGGCTCGGCCGTGGTACCGGCCGACACCAGCGCGCGCCTGTCCGGCGTGCTGGGCACGCTGGGCGCCGATCCGGGCAAGCGCGTCCGCGTGTCCGGCTTCCACGATGCCAGTGGCGATGCCGCCGCCAACGAAGCGCTGGCGAAGCAGCGTGCTGAAGTCATCCAGCAGTGGCTGGTGGTCAACGGCGTGGCGATGGAGCGGATCACGCTGGACAAACCGGCGCAGACCACCGGCGGCGGCGATGCCGATGAGGCGCGGCGCGTGGACGTGCTGGTGGAATAAGCGAAGCACGATGCGTCAAGAAGAAGGGCGGCCAATGGCCGCCCTTTCTTAATCCCTTGTAGGAGCGACGTGAGTCGCGACCGCACGCTATCGGCGCACGTAAGCCGAACCCACTAAGACAAACAAAGGAACATCATCATTTGATCTGTTCCTGCCGATTGGGCGCTTCCCGGCGCTTACACGGTGCGGTCGCGACTCACGTCGCTCCTACAGGGACCTTAATTCGCAAGGGCGATGATCGGATCAGGACGTCGGCTGCAGTGCCACCACGCGCACGTCGACATCCTTGCACGCGTCGTCCTTGCAGATGCCGTTCACCCAGGCTTCGCCGTTGCCGAACATCACGCCCTTGTAGTTGACCATCAACTGCGAGTACTTCTGCCGCGTGATGGCCTCGGCGATGGCCGGCAGCATGATCCGGTCGTAGTCGCGCACGAACGCGTCGGCATCGGCCACTTCCAGCGGCTGCCCTTCCCGCACGGTGGAGAACGGATAGTCCACCAGCGCGGCAACGGCGACCGCATCGTTCGCTGCGACCGCCCGCTGCAATTGGCGGATCACGGCTTCATAGCGCGTGTGGTCGCCCAGCACTTCGTCGATCACCTGGTTGACTGCTGCGGGATCGTCCGCAACCTCAGGGGGAGGTGTCGCCGCCTTGACCACCGCCGCCTGCGCGGGCGCTGCTGGAGTGGCCCTGGTATCCACCTCGGGCGCGGACGGCGCGCAGGCCGCAAGCCACAGCACCATCGATGCTGTCATCAGCTTCTTCATCGTTCGGATTCCTGGTCAGGTAGCAGGCGCGGTGCAGTGGCCCATCCATGGCGCGACAACCCAGCTCCGGCGATGCGCCTCCATCCTAGCCAGCCTTGCGCGCGCTTGCGTTCGGGAATCGTTAGCCGGCGCCCGGCCGCATCCGTCGTCAACTCAGCACGTCGGCCAGCACCTTGCGTCCCACCGCAGCCGCGGCTTCGGCGCCGGGTGCCGTTCCAGCGGCTGCGCGCGCCTCGGCCTGCTGCTTCAGGTACACCGGGCAGTGCTCCATCATGTAGTCCACGTCGAACTTCATGCGCTCGACGAGGAAGTCGACGAACGCGCGCACCTTCGGCGACTGCACATGGCCGCGCGGGAACACCGCATTGAACTCGTACTCGGGTCCCGTCCAGCCGGCGAGGACGCGCAACAGGTGCCCTTGTTCCAGGTACGGCTTCACCATCACGTCGGCGCCGACCATGATGCCCTCGCCACACAACAGCGCGCCTTTCAACGCGGCGGGATCGTTGGCCACCAGGATCGGGTTGATCGGGTAATCCTGCTCGCCATCGGCATCGCGCAGGGTCAGTGCGAAGCCGTTGCCGCGCCGGTTCTTCTGCATGGCCAGCACGCGATGGTGCTGCAGGTCATCGGGATGCAGGGGCTCGCCATACCGCGCCAGGTACTTCGGACTGGCATACACCTGCGTGCGCAGGGTGCTGAGCCGGCGCGCCACGAGGTTGGAATCCGGCAGGCTGCCGATGCGCAGCGCCACGTCGATCTCGCCGGAAATCAGATCGAGCGTGTCGTTGGCCAGCAGCATCTCCACCCGGATCTCGGGGTACTGCGCATGGAACTCGCCTAGCAGCGGCGAGATCTTGTCGATGCCGATCGAGTACGGCGCGGTGAAACGCAGCCAGCCGCGCGGACCGGCATGCAACTGGCTGACCGCGCTCGCCGCTTCGTTCAACTCGCGCGCGATGCGCTGGCAATGTTCGTAGTAGACGTTGCCCGCTTCGGTGAGGCCCAGCTTGCGCGTGGTCCGGTGCAGCAACTGCGCGCCAAGGCGTGTCTCCAGTTCCTGCACCTTGCGGCTGACCGTGGTCTTGGGCAGGCGCAGCAGGTTGGCGGCGGCGATGAAGCTGCCCTGCTCCACCACTTTCACGAAGATCAGGGTGTCGTTGAGATCGTGGCTCATCGTATGACTCCAGGGGAACGAAGGGCGCATTGGCCCGCTGACGGGATGATTATTCCCCTAAATCAGGACTAATCAAGTCCTCATTGGGGGCGTAACGTGGCGCCCATCGTCCTCCACCGGGTACCGCCCCCATGCTGTTCGCCCGTCTTTTCCAATCGCTGGAACACCCCGAAGACCCGCAGGAAGCCGCGGCGCCACGTGCTTTCCGTCGTGGCAAAAGCCTGTTGTTACAGGACATCTCCGGTCACGTCGCCGCACCACGTTCGCAGCGCGGCGGCGTCCTGGGCGGTGGTCGGCGCATGGGTGGGCTTGGCATGCTGAGTGGGATTATCCCGGTCGCGGGAGGATTCATCCCATGAGCGGGACACTTGCCCGGTGCCTTCCGACAAACGGCATCGCCGCCGATGCCGATGACCACAGCGCCCCCGCCCTGCGCCTTGGCACCTGCAAGGTCTTCGTGGCCAGCGCCATCGAGGGCGTGCAGGATCAGGCAATCGCGCAACAGGATCCGGATATCGCGATCACCGCACCGGTCGCCAGACTGTCGCCCATGCCCTTTTCCCTACCGAGTGCCGCCGCGCGCTGGCTCCGTGCCGTTGCGCGCGCGCTGGCCGAACGCTTCCGCAGGCTGACCGGCCCGTCGTCATCCTCTCCCGCGACGGGTCGGTCCGCCGTGCGCCTGCCGTTCGCAAGCAAGGCCACCGGCTTCCGCGAGTTCACGCTGCCCCGCCACCTGGCGGATGGCGGTCGTCTGCGCCTGCGGGTGAAAGCGGCCGGTACCAGCGCGCGCATCGCGCCGCTTCCGATGCGGGGCAATCGGTGAACGCGATGAAGGACACCCTCACTCCGGGCGCGCTGGTGCTGGGCGCAGGCGGCAACGTCGGGTTCGGCGTGGTCGGCGCACTGCTGGAAGCCGGCAGCCCGGTGCTGGCGGTCGGTCGCGACGGCCCGCGCATGAGTGCGCTGGCGGAGCACTTCGAGGACGAACCCGGACTGGAACTGATCCATTCCCCCTGCATCCACGACGACCGCGACGCCGCGCGCCTAGCCGAGCAGGTGCGTGAACGTGGTCGCCCGCTGCGAGCGGTGTTCGCCAGCATGGGCACGCCGCTGCAGAGCGGACGCCTGCTGGATCGCCCGGCATCGTTCCTGCTGGAAAAGCTCGAAGCCGACCTGATCCCGCATCTTGCCGCCGCCCGCCACCTGCTGCCGGTGCTGGCCGAAAGCCAGACCGCTGCCAACTACGTGCTTATCGGCGGGCCGTATGCGGAGCGCGGCTGGTCGGGTTATGGCCATGCCTCGGTCACCGGCGCGGCGATACGCATGCTGGCGCAAGTGCTGCACGAAGAAGCACATGCACTCGGCGTGCGCGTGCAACTGCTTTCCGTGGACAAGCCGGTATGTACGCCGGAGAACGCGATCAACGCCTGCGCGGAATGGCCCGATGCGCTGGCCGTGGGACGCAGCGCAGTGTCGCTGCTGACGCGCACTGGCCGCTCTTCGCAGTCCATCGTCACCTGGTCCGCACGCGACGCGAAACCGCCGGAGCAGACCGTGGCGTGCGACTTCGAAGATGCGTTGTGGGCGGTCGCCGGCGCCCGACGCAATGGCCGCGCTTCCGCCTGACTGTCACGCCACATCGCATCGCCCCGTCTCCACCTGCATCGACCCGATCCGCCGCTTGACCTCAACCTGACTTCAGGTAGCAGTCTTGGCCCCCGTTTCCTCCTCTCCCCCAAGAAACCACCACCCATGAACACGAATCTCTCCACTTCCCCACGCGCCCGCCGCCTGTTGGCGCTGGGTGCGTTCAGTGTGCTCGCCCTTGCCGTGCTGGCCGGTTGCAGCGGACAGGCCGCCGAGCACGGTGCGCCGCCCCCGCCGGAGGTCAGCGTCGCGGCCGTGCCCGTGAAGTCGGTCAGCCAGTGGGACGAATTCAGTGGCCGCGTCGAGGCCATCGAGCACGTCGACCTGCGTCCGCGCGTATCCGGCTACATCGACCGCGTCAACTACACCGAAGGCCAGGAAGTGAAGAAGGGCGACGTCCTCTTCACCATCGACGCGCGCAGCTACCGCGCCGAACTGGCACGCGCGCAGGCTGAGCTCGCACGAGCACGCACGCTGGCCGAACTGGGCCGCAGCGAGGCCTCGCGCGCCAAGCGCCTGTCCGACCTGCAGGCCCTGTCCACCGAGGAGTACGAGCAGCGCCGCGCCAACGCCGACCAGGCACAGGCGAATGTCGCCGCCGCGCAGGCCGCGCTGGAAAGCGCGCGCCTGAATATGGAATGGACCCAGGTGCGCGCACCGATCAATGGCCGCGCCGGTCGTGCGCTGGTCACCGCGGGCAACCTGGTCAGCGCCGGCGATGCTGCCAGCGTGCTGACGACCGTCGTCTCGCTGGACAAGGTGCACGTGCATTTCGATGCCGACGAACGCGCGTTCCTGCGCTACGCCGAGATGGCACGCAACGGCGAACGCCCGAGCGAACGCGACGGCAAGGTGCCGGTGCAGGTGGCGCTGGCTGACGAAACCGACTTCCCGCATGCCGGCGTGGTCGACTTCCTCGACAACCAGGTCGACCGCAGCACCGGCACCATCCGCGCCCGCGCGCTGCTGGACAACGCCGACCGCGTCTTCACCCCCGGCCTGTATGCCCGCGTACGCCTGCTCGGCAGCGGTGAATTCAAGGCCGCGCTGGTGGACGACAAGGCCGTGCTGACCGACCAGGACCGCAAGTACGTCTACGTGGTCGACAAGGAAGGCAAGGCCCAACGCCGCGATGTGCAGGTGGGCCGCATGGCCGATGGTCTGCGCATCGTCGAGAAGGGCCTGTCGGCCGGCGACCGGGTGATCGTCAGCGGCGTGCAGAAGGTGTTCTTCCCCGGCATGCCGGTGCAGGCCAAGGCCGTGGTGATGGGCGCGGCCGAAGCGCCGCCGACCCAGGCCGTCGCCAAGAACTGACGTTCCGCGCACCGCCCTGATTGACCCCACGCCTGCCACTTCCCTGACAGGCGACGGGGACGCTCTTTCTTCTTTCCAGGAAATCCACCCATGGACTTCTCAAGATTCTTCATCGACCGGCCGATCTTCGCCGCGGTGCTGTCGATCGTGATCTTCGCCGCCGGCCTGATCTCGATCCCGTTGCTGCCGATCGGCGAATACCCCGAAGTGGTACCGCCGTCGGTCGTCGTCCGTACCGTCTATCCCGGCGCCAACCCCAAGGTGATCGCCGAAACCGTCGCCACGCCGCTGGAGGAAGCCATCAACGGCGTCGAGGACATGATGTACGTCAAGTCCGTCGCCGGCTCCGATGGCGTGCTGTCGCTGACGGTGACCTTCAAGCCGGGCACCGATCCCGACGAGGCCGCCGTGCGCGTGCAGAACCGCGTGGCGCAGGCGCAGGCGCGCCTGCCCGAGGACGTGCGCCGGCAGGGCGTCACCACCCAGAAGCAGTCGCCCGTGTTCCTGATGGTCGTGCACCTGACCTCGAAGGACGGCAAGTACGATTCGCTGTACCTGCGCAACTACATGCGCCTGCACGTCAAGGATGAGCTGGCTCGCATCCAGGGCGTCGGCGATGCGCAGCAGTTCGGCGGCGGCGACTACGCGATGCGCTTGTGGCTGGACCCCGACAAGGTGGCCGCCCGCGGCATGACCGCCGGCGACGTGCTGCGCGCCGTGCGCGAACAGAACGTGCAGGTCTCGGCCGGCCAGCTCGGTGCCGAGCCGATGCCGAACGGCAGCGACTTCCTGCTGCCGATCAACGCCAAGGGCCGCCTGGAAACCGTCGAGGAATTCGGCAACATCGTGCTGAAGAGCGGCACCGACGGCGAGATCGTGCGCCTGGCCGACGTTGCCCGCATCGAACTGGCCGCCGGCGACTACACGCTGCGCGCCCGCCTGGACGGCAAGAACGCCTCGGCCATCGGCATCTTCCAGGCCCCCGGCGCCAACGCGCTGGAGATCCGCGACGCCGTGGTCGCCAAGATGGACGAGATCCGCCCCACGCTGCCGCCGGGCGTGGAGATCCAATCGATCTACGACACCACCATCTTCGTCCGCGACTCCATCAAGTCCGTCGTCATGACCCTGCTGGAAGCCACCCTGCTGGTGGTGCTGGTGGTGATCCTGTTCCTGCAGACCTGGCGCGCCTCCATCATCCCGTTGCTGGCGGTGCCGGTCTCGGTGGTCGGTACGTTCGCCGTGCTGTACCTGCTGGGCTACTCGATCAACACCTTGACCCTGTTCGGCCTGGTGCTGGCGATCGGCATCGTGGTCGACGACGCCATCGTGGTGGTGGAGAACGTCGAGCGCCACATCGAGCTTGGCGCGACACCGCTGGAAGCGGCCCACCTGGCCATGAAGGAAGTCTCCGGCCCGATCATCGCCATCGCGCTGGTGCTCTGTGCGGTGTTCGTGCCGATGGCCTTCCTGACCGGCGTGACCGGCCAGTTCTACAAGCAGTTCGCCGTCACCATCGCCATCTCCACGGTCATCTCGGCGATCAACTCGCTGACCCTGTCGCCGGCGCTGGCGGCCAAGCTGCTGAAGTCGCACCATGCGCCGAAGGACGGCCCGTCGCGGCTGATCGACCGCCTGTTCGGCTGGCTGTTCCGTCCCTTCAACCGCTTCTTCAACCGCAGTTCGCAGGGCTATGAAGGCGCGGTGTCGCGCGCGCTCGGCAAGCGCGGTGCGGTGTTCGCGGTCTACATGGTGCTGCTGGTCGGCGCGGGCCTCATGTTCAAGGCGGTGCCGGCGGGCTTCATTCCCGTGCAGGACAAGCTGTACGTGATCGCCGGCGTGAAGATGCCGGAAGGCGCCTCGATCGAACGTACCGACACCGTGCTCAAGAAGATGGCGGCCCTCGCCAACGAAGTCGACGGCGTCGCCAGCGAGATCGCGTTCCCGGGCCTCAACCCGCTGCAGTTCACCAACACACCCAACAACGGTGTGATCTTCTTCACCCTCGATCCCTTCGGTGAGCGCTCGCGCTCGGCCGAGGAGATCACCGCCGAACTCAACCAGAAGTTCTCCACCATCCAGGAAGGCTTCACCTTCGCCTTCATGCCGCCGCCGATCCAGGGCCTGGGCAACGGCTCCGGCTGGTCGCTCTTCATCGAAGACCGTACGCGGCTGGGCTATGGCGAACTGCAGAACGCGGTGCAGGCCTTCCAGGGCGCGGCATCGCAGACGCCGGGGCTGGGCTTCCCGATCAGCAGCTACCAGGCCAACGTGCCGCAGCTGGATGCCGAGGTCGACCGGGTGAAGGCGAAAGCGCAGGGCGTGCCGCTGACCGAGCTGTTCGACACGTTGCAGACCTATCTGGGCTCGGCCTATGTCAACGACTTCAACATGTTCGGCCGTACCTGGCAGGTGATCGCCCAGGCCGACGGTCCGTTCCGCGACAACGTCGAGGACATCGCCAACCTGCGCACCCGCAACGGCAATGGCGAGATGGTGCCGATCGGCAGCATGGTCAGCGTCAAGCAGACCTACGGCCCGGACCCGGTGATCCGCTTCAACGGGTATCCCGCCGCGGACCTGCTGGGCGACGCCGATCCGCGCGTGCTGTCCTCCGGCGAAGCCATGGCCAAGGTCACCGAGCTGGCGCAGCAGGTGCTGCCGACCGGCATGGGCATCGGCTGGAGCGATCTCAGCTACCAGCAGATGACGCAGGGCGGCGCGGCGCTGGTGGTGTTCCCGCTGGCCGTGCTGCTGGCGTTCCTGGTGCTGGCCGCGCTGTACGAAAGCTGGACGCTGCCGCTGGCGGTGATCCTGATCGTGCCCATGACATTGCTGTCCGCCCTCTTCGGCGTGTGGCTGGCCGGTGGCGACAACAACGTGTTCGTGCAGGTGGGCCTGGTGGTGCTGATGGGCCTGGCGTGCAAGAACGCCATCCTGATCGTCGAGTTCGCCCGCGAGCTGGAACTGCAGGGCAAGGGCATCGTGGAATCAGCACTGGAATCCTGTCGCCTGCGCCTGCGTCCGATCATCATGACATCGGTGGCCTTCATCGCCGGCACCGTGCCGCTGGTGCTGTCCAGCGGTGCCGGCGCCGAAGTCCGCTCGATCACCGGCATCACGGTGTTCGCCGGCATGCTGGGCGTCACCCTGTTCGGCCTGTTCCTGACGCCGGTGTTCTACGTGGCCCTGCGCAAGCTGGCCAACCGTCCGCTGGTGTCCCATGCCCCCGCCACCGACGCGGCGACGACACATCC
Source organism: uncultured Pseudoxanthomonas sp. (assembly GCF_946886695.1). Next base: position 55,038 of record NZ_CAMPJD010000018.1, read on the forward strand.
CTGATTGAACTCCCCTTCCCAACGAGATCAAGCCATGAACACTTCTTCCAAGATCGCACTGGTCACCGGCGCCACCCGCGGCATCGGCCGTGAAACCGTCCGCCAGCTGGCCGAAGCCGGCGTGCATACCATCCTCGCCGGCCGCAACCGCGACAAGGCTGTCGAAGCCACGCTCGACCTGCAGGCCCAGGGTCTGCCGGTGGAAGCCATCGCGCTGGACGTCACCGACGCGGCCAGCATCGCCGCGGCCGTGAAGGAGATCGAACAGCGCCACGGCAAGCTCGACATCCTGGTCAACAACGCCGGCATCATGGTCGACGACATGGCCAAGGGCGTGTCCGGCCAGTCGCTGGAGACCTGGCGCACCACGTTCGACACCAACGTGTTCGGTCTGATCGAAACCACCCAGGCCTTCCTGCCGCTGCTGCGCAAGTCCGACGCCGGCCGCATCGTCAATGTGTCCAGCCTGCTGGGCTCGCTGTCGGAACACCAGAACCCGGAGTCCTTCATCTACGGGTTCAAGGGCATCCCGGCGTACAACGTGTCCAAGAGCGCGGTCAACGCGTGGACCATCCACCTGGCGCACGAACTGAAGGACACCGGCATCAAGGTCAACACCATCCACCCGGGCTACGTGCAGACCGACATGAACAAGTCGGGCGACCAGCAGAACGGCGAGCTCTCCGTGCCGGAGGGCGCGCGCACCAGCGTGCAGCTGGCCCTGATCGGCAACGACGGCCCGACCGGTGGCTATTACTACTTCGATCAGGTGCTGCCATGGTGATCCGCACACTCGCGCTCGGCGTGGCAGCCGCGCTGCTCGCCGGCTGCGTCACCGTGGGACCCGACTACGTGGCGCCACAGACCGCACCGGCCACGCTGCAGCATGCGGCGTCGACCGGCTACGTGGCCGACCATCCGGTCGCCACGTGGTGGGGCCAGTTCGACGACCCGGTGCTCGACCAGCTCGTGCGCGAATCGCTGCTGGCCAATCCCGACGTACGCATCGCGATAGCGCGCGTCAACGAAGCGCGCGCGGTGTTCTCCGAACGCCGCCTGGACCTGGCCCCGCACGTCACCGCCGGTGTGGAAGGCTCGCGCACCAAGCAGCCCGTGGAAGGACAGGGCCGCGTGGAGACCGACAGCTACTCCGCCGGCTTCGATGCCGCGTGGGAGCTGGACCTGTTCGGTCGCGTGCGCCGCAATACGGAAGCCGCGCACGCGGACCTGCAGGCGCAGCGCAATGACCTGCAGGCCGCGCAGGTGACCGTGGCCGCGGAGGTGGCACGCAACTACTTCGAGCTGCGTGGCACGCAGAAGCGGCTGGAGGTGGCGCGCCGCATCCTGCAGACACTGGGCGACACCCAGCGCCTCACGGAATCGCGCTTCGACCTGGGCGCCGGCAGCCAGCTGGAAGTACAGAGCAGCCTGGCGCGCGTGCGTGCGGTGGAAGCCGACGTGCCCGCACTGGAAGCGAGCGAAGGCCAATCGCGGCATCGGCTCGCCGTGCTGGTGGGCAAGCGCCCCGGTGAACTGGACGCCGTGCTCGCCCCGCGCGAAGCCCCGGCGTTCGCCAAGGCCCTGCCGATCGGCGACACCACCGACCTGCTGCGCCAGCGGCCCGACGTGCGCGCGGCCGAGCGCCGCCTGGCCGCGGCCACGGCACGCGTCGGCGTGGCAACGGCCGACCTGTTCCCGCGGGTCAGCCTGCGCGGCTTCATCGGTTTCCTGTCCGGTGGCTGGGGCAACCTGGTGAACGGCGACAACCGCGCCTGGCAGGTGACCCCGTCGATCAGCTGGGCCGCGTTCGACATGGGCAGCGTGCGCGCTCGCCTGCGTGCCAGCGAAGCCCAGGCCGATGGCGTGGCGGCGCACTACGAAAAGACCGTGCTCGGTGCCCTGGAGGAAACGGAAAACGCACTGCTGTCCTATGCCAAGCAGCAGACGCAGCTGAAATTCCGGCTGGAACAATCCGTTGCCGCGCGCCGAGCAGCAGAACTGGCCGAAGTCCGGTATCGTGCCGGCTCGTCCGACTTCCTCACCCTGCTTGACGCGCAGCGTACCCAGCTGGCCGCCGATGACGCGCTGGCACAGGCAGAGGCAGGCGTGAATGTCGGGGTGGTGGCGATCTACAAATCGCTGGGCGGCTGGGGCGAACAGGACGTGGCCCCCGCGTTGGCGGCGCAGCCCTGAGACTGCCGCGTCGCCCTCACTCGCCCTGACCCAACCTGGAAAATGTACCGCCGCACCCACGGGCGCGGCTTGTTCCCCTTGATCGAGTGTGTCCGTGTCCAACCAGAACCTTGCCGTCACCCCCCCACGCGCCCGTCGCCCTTTCCCCCTTCCCCTGCTGAGCCGCTGGTCCCTGACCGGCCTGCTGGCGCTTGCCGCCGGCACCGCCACCGCCGCCGAGCCGCGCACGGCCTGGTTCGTGCAGGGTGGCGTCGCCGAAGACGCGCACGCGCTGACCGTCGGCGCTAGCCGCGACTGGCGTTGGGAAAAGCAGTACCGCTACGGCCATGTCAGCGGCCAGTGGCAGGGCGAGGTCGGCCGCTGGCACAGCGACAGCGACAACAGCACGCAGGTCGGCTTCACGCCCGCCCTGCGCTGGCGCCCGAATGGCTGGAGCGAAGGCTGGTTCGTCGAAGGCGGCATCGGCGTGAACGTGATCTTCCCCAAGTACAACACGCGGAAGAAAGAGTTCGGCACCACCTTCAACTTCGGCGACCACATCGCCGTGGGCAAGGCCTTCGGCGCGGATCGCCAGCACGAATGGTCGCTGCGCTTCCAGCATTTCTCCAACGCACGCATCGAGAAGCCGAACCCGGGCGAGAACTTCCTGCAGTTCCGCTATACGCACCGGCTTTGACGTTTCGGCTTTTGTAGGAGCGACGTGAGTCGCGACCGCGAGAACTGAGTCCGGGGAGCCCGCCGCAAGCGCGGCGGATACTGGCGCTGCAAGGACCATCACACCGTGCGGTCGCGACTCACGTCGCTCCTACAACGGCAACATGCATCCTCTATTTCAGCGGCGCCGCCATGATCAACGGCGCCAGGTCGTAACCCATCGCCTCGGCCTTCGCCTTCAGCGCCTCGAATTGGGTACGGTCCATCGAGGGTTCGCGCGACAGGATCCACAAGTAGTCGCGGCCGGGTTCGCCCACCATCGCCCACTGGTAATCCGGATCCAGCGCGATCACCCAATAGTCTGCCCATGCCCAGGGCAGCCATGACAGCCACTCGGGGGCGAAGCGGACCTCCAGCCGACCCGGGTGTCCTTCCACCGGGCGTGCCACGCCCTGGGCCTGGTCGATGCTGCCGTCCTTGGTCCTGCACGCATTGAGCACACCGATCTTTCCGGGCGCATCCAGCGAATAGCGCGCGGTGATGTCGCCCACGCACTGCTTCTGGAATGTCATCGGCAGGTGCGCGATCTCATGCCACTGGCCGGCATAGCGCGAGATGTCCAGCTGCGGCACCGAGGTGACGGGCGCGGCGGCCTGCACGGAGAACATGCTGCACGCCAACAGCACGGCAACGGCGATCGGGGTCAGGTACCTGCGGTTCATCGGTCGCTCCCGGATGGATGAGAAAGGTTGAACGCATACGCCAGAGACAGAGAAGCGGATGCACCCTACGCTGGAGTGCATCCGCTCCGTGCCACACCTCGGAACCGCGGCTTACTTCGCGGCGAGTGTCAGGCCGCTGGCGTCAACCTTGGAAACGCCCTTGATCTGCTTGGCCACCGCGATGGCCTTGTCCTTCTGCGCCTGGTTGGAAACGGCGCCGGTGAGCGTCACCACGCCATTCACGGTCTCGACCTTGATGTCGAGGCCGGACACGTTTTCCGTGGCCAGCAGGTCGGCTTTCACCTTGGTGGTGATCCAGGTGTCGTTGACGGGCTGCGAGGAGTCGTTCTGCGTGTTCTCCTCGGGCTCGTTGGGCGGATTGTCGGCCAGCACATGGGCGCTGGAGAACAACAGGGCCGTCGACAGAGCGGCGGTCAACATCGAACGTGTGCGTACATTGTTCATGGTTCTTTCTCCTTTCGTGGTGCGTTCGGAGTGTCGGGGCGCGGGGGTACAGCGCACGTGAAGAGGATCCGTACCGTTCAGTTAAGCGTTGCGTGACGTTCATGCAGGTGGACGCGTGATCAACGCGCGCGTTGCACCTACCATGTCCACTGGCTCCCGGAATTGCCCGCATGACTGACCCACTCAACGTCGCACTGGTCGGCTATGGCTTCGTGGGCAAGGTGTTCCACGCGCCCCTGATCCAAGCCACGCCCGGCCTGGCACTGCATACGGTGGTCTCGCGCGACGCCGGCAAGGTGCACGCCGACTGGCCCCGCACGCATGTCACTCCCGATGCACACGCTGCGTTCGCGGATCCCGCCGTGGACCTGGTGGTCATCGCCTCGCCGAACGACTCGCACGCGCCGCTGGCCATCATGGCGCTGGGCCTGGGCAAGCACGTGGTGGTGGACAAACCGTTCACCCTCACGCTGCGGGAGGCGCGGGAGGTCGTGGCGGCCTCGGCGTACGCAGGGCGCGTGGTCAGCGTGTTCCAGAACCGTCGCTGGGATGCGGATTTCCTGACCGTGCAGCGTTTGATCGAAGAGGGTGCGATCGGGCGCGTGGCCGAATTCCACTCGCACTTCGACCGCTTCCGTCCCGCCGTGCAGGACCGCTGGCGCGAGCGCGACGAACCCGGTGGCGGGCTGTGGTACGACCTGGGCCCGCACCTGCTGGACCAGGCATTGCAACTGTTCGGTGTTCCCGAGGCGATCACCGCCGACATCGCCCGCCTGCGCGACGGCGCGCGCGCACCGGACTACTTCGACGTCACGCTCCGCTACCCGCACCATCGCGTCATCCTGCATGCGTCCACGCTCGTGGCCGGCAACGGTCTGCGCTTCGCGGTGCATGGCACACGCGGCAGCTACCTCAAGCACGGACTGGACGTGCAGGAAGACCAGCTGCGCGCGGGCGTGGTGCCGGGCGCGCCGGGCTGGGGGGTGGACACACGTGCGGGCGAGATAGTGGCCGAACGCGACGGCCGCCTGGTCACCGAAGTCGCGCAGGCCGAGGCTGGCGACTATCGCCGCTACTACGCCGGCATCCGTGACGCGATCCTGCATGGCACCGTGCCGCCGGTGACGACACAGGAAGCGCTGGACGTGATGCGCCTGATCGAGTCGGGCGTGCAGAGCAGCGAGGAGCAGCGCGCGATCCCGCTGGGCTGACTGCTTCCCTGTAGGAGCGACGTGAGTCCCGACCGCAAGGCCGGAACAACCGAGGCACGAGACATCAAGTGTATTGCGCCCATCCAGACGACATGTCGGGACCGGGCCCGTGATCCTGTGTCGCGGATGGTGTGCGGTCGCGACTTGCGTCGCTCCTGCAGGAACAGGAAGGCGGATTCAGTCCACCGCCTTGCCGCGATACGTCCGATGGTGCGCCATCGCCAGCATTGCCTGGTCTTCGTGGGTATCGCCGTAGGCATGGATGGCGGCATACGCCCGTGGATCGCACAGCGTGTGCACACGGCGTACCTTTTCTTCGCCGACGCATTGCGGCCCCGCATAGCCGGTAATGCGTCCATTCCGTTCGGCCAGCACCGAGCACAGCAGTTCGACACCCTGCGCCGCGCACCACGGCACGAGGTAGACATCCAGTCCGCCCGACACCACGACGATGCGGTCGCCACGCTCGCGGTGCCACGCCAGTCGCGCCATCGCCTCGGGCCGCAGCACACCGGGTAGCACGTCATGTGCGAAGGCTGCGCCTTGCGCCCGCAGGGGTTCCGCATCCACGCCGCGCAGGCCCACCTGCACGATGCTGGCCCGGGTGGGATTGCCCGCCACCCAGCCACGCCGGTAGCCGAACACCACCGGCGCAAGCAGCACGCTGCCGACCAGCAGCCGCGAACGCGCGACGGCATGGCGCATGAAATCCGGAAACGTCTCGCGCGTGGTCAGCGTGCCGTCGAAGTCGAAGAGCGCAAGGTCCATCCCGTCAGGCCTCGGTTTCCAACAGTCGCGCGCCGGGCCCTTCCTCGCCCAGTTCGTCCCACGGATTGCGCAACGGGCACGCCTTCAACGACAGGCAGCCACAGCCGATGCAGCCGTCGAGCTGGTCGCGCAAGCGGGTGAGGCTGGCAATGCGAGCCTCGAGTGCAGCCTGCCAGCGCGCAGACAGCTTCTTCCAGTCGGCGGCGGTGGGCGTGCGGTTGTCAGGCAATGAGGACAACGCGGACTGGATCTCCGCCAGCGGAATGCCGGTGCGCTGCGCGACCTTGATGACCGCCACGCGGCGCAACACCTCGCGTGGATAGCGGCGCTGGTTGCCCGCATTGCGCCAGCTGTGGATCAGCCCCTTCGCTTCGTAGAAGTGCAGGGTGGAGACGGCGACGCCGGAACGTGCGGCCACCTGGCCGACGGTGAGTTCCGTTTCGATGGGCGGATGCTGTTTTCCAGGCATGGCGGGTTGACCTCAAGATTGCTTGAGGTTCTACCCTGCCCACCTCTCCCCTGGCAATACGTGGACCAGCATGACGCCTCCCATCAACCTCGCCCTGCTGTACGGCAGCACGCGTGAAGGCCGCTTCTGCGACACCGTGGCCGACTGGCTGCGCGGCCTGCTGGCGCAGCGCCGCGACTACGCCGTCGACGCGATCGATCCGGCCATGCTCGACCTGCCGCATCGGCACGGGAGCGCGCCGAGCGTGGACCTGGTGAATCTGCAACAACGCATCTGGCGCGCCGACGCCTTCGTCGTGGTCACGCCGGAGTACAATCACGGCTACCCCGCCGCGCTCAAGCACATGATCGACCTGGTGGCCTCGCACTGGCATGCGAAGCCGGTCGGCTTCGTCGCGTATGGCGGGCTCAGCGGCGGCTCGCGTGCGGTGGAGCAGTTGCGACAGGTCTTCAGCGGGCTGCACGCTGCACCGGTCCGCGACGGCGTGTATTTCAACCAGGCCTGGAACCGCTTCGACTCCGGTGGCCGACCGCACGATGCCGACGCCAGCGAACGTGCTGCGCGGCGCATGCTGGACCAACTGGCGTGGTACGGGCATGCGCTGCGGCAGGCACGCGCGGCCTGGCCGTATCCCGCGGGCTGAGCACGCAAACTCAATCACCGGTGCGCCGTGACGGCGGCACCTGCCATGGACCGACCGATGTTCCGATTCTTCGAAACCCGCATCAATCCGTATCCCAAGGGCGAACCCGCCACCCCGCCCCGCAAGCTGCTGCCGTTCCTGCTGCACTATTCGCGGCCGCTGCTGCCGTGGCTGATCGCGATGTCGGTGCTGACCGGCGTGATCTCCGCGCTGGAGATCACCTTCTTCGACTACATGGGCCAGCTGGTCGACTGGATGGGCAATACGGGCCGCGACAGCTTCCTGCAGGTGCACGGGGAGAAGCTGCTGTGGATGGGCCTGCTGGTGGTGGTGGCCTACCCGCTGCTGGTGCTGGTGCAGTCGCTGATCATCCACCAGACCATCTTCGGCAACTACCCGATGATCGCGCGCTGGCTGTCGCACCGCTACCTGCTGCGGCAGAGCGTGGGCTTCTTCCAGGACGAGTTCGCCGGCCGCATCTCGCAGAAGGTCATGCAGACCGCGCTATCGATCCGCGAGACGGTGATGAAGCTGATGGACGTGTTCGTCTACGTCCTCGTCTACTTCGTCGGTACCGTGGTGCTGGTGGCGCAGGCCGACGTGTGGCTGGTGCTGCCGCTGGTGGTGTGGCTGGCCAGCTACCTGGTGCTGGTGTTCCATTTCGTGCCGCGCCTGCAGAAGGTATCGATGGCGCAATCGGATGCGCGTGCGCAGATGACCGGCCGCATCGTCGACAGCTACACCAACATCCAGACCATCAAGCTGTTCGCCCACACCATGCGCGAGCAGGACTACGCCCGCGGCGCCATGGACGAGTTCATGGTCACCGTGCACGCGCAGATGCGGCTGGTCACCCAGCTGACCGTCGCCCTGCACACGCTCAACGCTTTCCTGCTGGCCAGCATTGCCGGCGTGGCGATCTGGGCGTGGCTGCAGGCGTCGATCTCGATGGGCGCAATTGCGGTGGCCATCGCGCTGGTGATGCGCATCCGCTCGATGTCGGACTGGATCCTGTGGGAAGTGGCCGGCCTGTTCGAGAACATCGGCACCGTCGAGGACGGCATGGGCACGCTGGCGCAGCCGCTGGCCATCGCCGATGCGAAAGAGGCGAAGGACCTGGACGTCGCACACGGCGAGATCCGCTTCGACCACGTGAAGTTCCACTACGGCCGCGAGGCCAAGGTGATCGACGACCTGTCGCTGGTCATCAAGCCGGGCGAGAAGGTCGGCATCGTCGGCCGCTCCGGCGCCGGCAAGTCCACCCTGGTCAACCTGCTGCTGCGCTTCTACGACGTGGAAGGCGGACGGATCCTCATCGATGGCCAGGACGTAGCGCACGTCACCCAGGAATCGCTGCGCCGGAACATCGGCATGGTCACCCAGGACACCTCGCTGCTGCACCGTTCGATCCGCGACAACATCCGCTACGGCCGCCCGGACGCGACCGAGGAGGAACTGCTGCAGGCCTCGGAGCGCGCGCATGCGGACGAGTTCATCCGCGGGCTCACCGATGCCAAAGGCCGCAGCGGCTACGACACCCAGGTGGGCGAGCGCGGCGTGAAGCTGTCCGGCGGCCAGCGCCAGCGTGTGGCGATCGCGCGCGTGCTGCTGAAGGATGCACCGATCCTGGTACTGGACGAAGCGACGTCCGCGCTGGATTCGGAAGTCGAAGCCGCCATCCAGGAACAGTTGTACGCACTGATGGAAGGCAAGACCGTCATCGCCATCGCGCACCGCCTGTCCACCATCGCCGTCCTCGATCGCTTGATCGTGATGGATGGTGGCCGCGTCATTGAAAGCGGCAGCCACGAGGAACTGCTGCTGCAGGACGGCCTGTATGCCGCTCTGTGGCGCCGACAGTCGGGTGGTTTCATCGGCGTGGATCTGGAAGAGACCGAAGCCTAACGGACCGACACGTAGGGTGGGCCTTGGCCCACCATCGCGGCGACGCCATCTGCCGCGAGCGAGCCGGCATGGTAACGGTGGGCCAAGGCCCACCCTACGGGGTTCCTCCCAATAATGAAAAAGCCGCCGGTTTCCCGGCGGCTTTTCTCTTTACGCTGCGGTACTGCTCAGGACAGCCAGCCGCGCGCCTGCACCCGGTTGGCATACCACAACAGGAACAGCGCGATCACCAGCAGCACCGCGGGCATCACCAGTCCCACCGGTCCATAGGCCGCCCAGGCCGGCGTCACCACGTAGGCGCCGATCATCTGCACCAGCAGGGCGATCAGCGACAGCAGGAACATCGTCCCTGCCCAGCGCTTCTTCAGCAGCAGTCCCAGCGCGCCCAGCACGCCGGCGAACACCGCCACGGCGAAGGCGATGTTGAGCCAGCCGGGTGTCGCTTCGTAGACCTGGCGTTGCGGCTCGGTCATCGCCGCCAGTTGCTCGGCGGACATGTTCACCTGCATGTACCACATGGCTGCGCCGATCAGGTTCCACACCAGCGCGAACGCGCCGGTGATCCAGAAGCCGAGCGGACGCTTGGGTGCAACGGTGGTGGTCGTGTTCATCTCCCCTCCCCAGGGTTGGTTGTCGGACCGAGGCGGAGCATACGCCCGCCCGCCACGATACGCGCGTTACGGTCGCGCGGCCGGGGCCACGCGCCAGACCACGTTGCCCACGTCGTCGGCAAGCAGCACACCGCCGCGCGCATCCACGGCGACGCCCACGGGCCGGCCACGCGCATTGCCGTTGGCGTCGAGGAAGCCGGTCAGCACATCGACCGGTGCGCCCTGCGGGCGTCCGTTGGCGAAACGCACGAACACCAGCCGGTAACCGGCCGGCTCGCGCCGGTTCCAGGACCCGTGCTCGCCGATGAAGGCACCGCGCCGCAGCGCCGCCGGCCAGCCCGCCCCATCGTGGAAGGCCAGTCCCAGCGCGGCGACATGCGCGCCCAGCGCGTAGTCCGGCGCAATCGCCCGTCCCACAACGTCCGGGCGCGGCGGCTGCACGCGCGCGTCGACATGATCGCCGTAGTAGCTGTAAGGCCAACCGTAGAACGCGCCCTCGCGCACCGAAGTCAGGTAGTCCGGTACCAGCGCGTCGCCGAGTTCGTCGCGCTCGTTGACGACGGTCCACAGCGCGCCGCCTTGCGGTTCCCACGCCAGGCCCACCGGATTGCGCAGGCCCGAGGCGAACACGCGGCGCGCGCCGGTCGCCACGTCCACCTGCAGGATCGCGGCACGGTCGGTTTCCATCGTCATGCCGTTCTCGCCGACATTGCTATTGGAGCCCACGCCGACATACAGGTGGCGCCCGTCCACGCTGGCCAGCAGGCTCTTGGTCCAGTGATGGTTGAGCGGGCCGCCGGGCAGGTCGACGAGTTTCACCGGCGTCGCGTCGCTGGCCGTCTGTCCCTCGCGGTACGGCACGCTGACGATGGCATCGGCGTTGGCGATGTAGAGCCGTCCATCGACGAGCGCCATGCCGAACGGCGAGAACAGGCCGGTGAGAAAGGCCGTGCGCAGCTCCGCCACGCCATCGCCGTCGGCATCGCGCAGCAGGGTGATGCGGTTGGCGCTGGGCGCGGCCGCACCTGCCTTCTTCATGGCGCGTTGCATGAACCAGTTGCGCAGGCTCTTCTTCTGCGCCGGCTTCGGGGGCGCATTGGTCTCGGCAACCAGCACGTCGCCGTTCGGCAGCACGTAAAGCCAGCGCGGATGGTCCAGCCCACGCGCGAAGGCGGTGACGTCCAGGTCGGGCGCGGCCCTCGGCGCAGTACCCTCCGGCCAGCCCACGGCCGGGGCCACGTTCACCGTGGGAATCCAGCGCTCCTGCGGTGCCGGCAGCGTGGGCTGCGGCCCGGTTTCGATCAACGATTGCGCACGCCCGGTGCAGCAGAGGCAGCCCAGCAGCAGCACCGGCAACAGGCAGCGGATCGGCACCATGGCACGCACTCCCGACGGCATGCTGCGAGCCTAGGCGCGACGGTGCGAACATCGCGTCAACGGCTCAGGCCTCGTCCTGCCCCCATGCGTCGATCTCGACCACGCCATCGTCGTCGACGCTCACCCGCACTTCGATGGGCTTGCAGCAGACGTGGCAGTCCTCGATGTAGCGCTGGTCGCCGGCCGAATCATCCACGACCAGCGTGATGACTTCCCCGCAGTACGGGCAGGCGATGTCGACGGACGGCAGCTGCGGCATCACGCCGAGCCCAGCGCCGTCACCGACGCGATACGGTCCAGCCACAGGTAATGCGCCACCTCCGGGCGCTTGCCGTCATCGATTCGCACCACGGCATTGAAGCCTTCATGGCCTTCGCCGTCGCGGAACACCTGCACACTGGGGCGCACCGGCACGATGCCGGTGATCGAGCCGCCATCGGTGAGCTTCAATTCCACCTTCGCCTCGTCCGGCAGTTGCAGGATCATTGCCTCCATGCGGGCGATGTCGTCCTGCCGGGTGTAGAGATGCTGCGGCGCCTGCGTCATGGTCCAACTCCGTGCGAATGCGGCCCCACCCTAGTCCCGGCGCGGTAAGCGGCCGTGAACACGTCAGCGCAGCAGGCGCAGCACGTCCTCGGCCGCCGCTTCGGACGAGGCGGGATTCTGCCCCGTCACCAGCCTGCCATCGGTCACCACGTACGACTGCCACACGGCGCCGCGCTCGTAGCGCCCACCGTTCTTCTTCAGCACGTCTTCCAGCGAGAACGGCACCACATCGGTCAGCCCGACCGCCGCTTCTTCCTCGTTGGAGAAGCCGGTCACGCGCTTGTCCTTCACCAGCGGTTCGCCCAGCGCGCCGCGCGTGTGCCGGAACACCGCCGGCCCATGGCACACCGCCGCCACCGGCCTGCCGGCGGAGAACGCCTGCTCGATGAGCCGTATGGAATCGGCATCCTCGGCCAGGTCCCACAGCGGACCGTGCCCGCCCGGATAGAACACGGCATCGAACTCGCCATCCACCACGTCCTTCAGGCGCAGCGTGCCGGCCAGCGCGGACAGTGCGTCCGCATCCTCGTTGAAGCGCACGGTGGCGGCGGTCTGCGCATCGGGCGCATCGCTCTTCGGGTCCAGCGGAGGCTGCCCGCCCTTCGGCGACGCCAGCACGACCTCCGCGCCCGTATCCTTGAACACGTAGTAGGGCGCGGCGAATTCCTCCAGCCAGAAGCCGGTCTTGTGCCCGGTATCGCCCAAGCGATCGTGGGACGTCAGCACCATCAGGATCTTCATCGGCGTTTCCCTCGTGTCGAGGCCGCCAGACTAGCGCTGCCTGCGATAAGGCCAGGTGAGCCTAGCCCTGCTTCACCGCATGCCCGCCGAACTCGTTGCGCATCGCCGCCAGCAGCTTGTCGGCGTAGGAATCGTCGTCGCGCGAGCGCAGGCGTTCCAGCAGCGACAGCGTGATCACCGGCGCGGAGACATTGAGGTCGATGGCCTCGGCCACGGTCCAGCGGCCTTCGCCCGAATCGGCCACGTAAGGCGCGATGCCCTGCATCTCCGGATTCTTCTTCAGCGCATCGGCGGTCAGGTCCAGCAGCCACGAGCGCACCACGCTGCCATCGCGCCATATGTCGGCCAGCGCCCCCAGGTCGAACGCCATCTCCTGCTTTTTCTTCAGGATGGCGAAGCCCTCGGCGTACGCCTGCATCATTCCGTATTCGATGCCGTTGTGGACCATCTTGGCGAAGTGGCCCGCACCGCTCGGACCCACCCGGCCCCAGCCGCTGTCCGGCGCGGGCGCCAGCGTGGCGAACACGGCGCGCAACTGCTCCACCGCGCCGGCGTCGCCGCCGATCATCAGGCTGTAGCCTTCCGCCAGACCCCACACGCCACCGCTCGTGCCGCAGTCGAGATAGTGGATGCCGGCATCGCCCAGTTGTGCGGCACG